>JARLHN010000016.1 GCA_031292255.1 Oryzomonas sp.
CGGACACCCTTGCTGTTCAGCTATCGGTTCCCACCATCAGGGTCCGAAGAGGACTTGCACCTCCAAGTCACCAATCAGCCACCATAGCTGATTGGATGGCGCTTACGCGCCACGCGCCATGCCTGGCGCACAAGCAAAAAGGGGAAACCCTTGCGGATTTCCCCTTCTACCATACCAATGCGGTGTAATCCAGCGATTAACGCTTGGAGAACTGGAACCGTGCGCGGGCTGCGGCCCTGCCGTATTTTTTGCGTTCTTTCACGCGTGAGTCGCGAGTGATGAAGCCGGCCTTCTTGAGTACGCCGCGCAATTCGGCGTCTAACTCCAGCAGAGCCTTGGTGATGCCGTGCTTGATGGCGCCGGCCTGGCCGGAGTCGCCGCCGCCCTGTACCGTCACGAAGATGTCGAACTCGCCCACTTTTTCGACCAGTTCCAGCGGTTGACGCACGACCATCTTGGAGGTCTCGCGGCCGAAATACTCGTCCAGCGTCTTGTTGTTGACCGTGAACTTGCCGGCGCCCGGCTTGAGCCACACGCGGGCTATCGAGCTCTTGCGCTTCCCTGTGCCGTAATAGCTGACTGCTGCCATATCGTATATCTCCTCAGAGTATTAAAATGCCAAGTTCTTGGGCTGTTGGGCGTCATGGGGATGACTGGCGCCGGCATAGACCTTGAGCTTTTTGAGCATGTGCCGGGCAAGCTTGTTTTTGGGGAGCATCCCCTTGACAGCCTTGCGGATGAGGTCTTCCGGCTTTTTCTCCAGAAGCTTACCGGCGGTGATCTCCTTCAAGCCGCCCGGAAATCCGGTGTGCCTGTAGTAGACCTTGTCATCCAGCTTGCGGCCGGTCAGTGCAATCTTCTCGGCGTTCACCACGATGACGAAATCACCGGTGTCCACGCTGGGGGTAAAGATGGCCTTGTTCTTGCCGCGCAACACATTGGCGATCTGGGTGGCCAGACGCCCCAACACGATATCCTGTGCATCAACCAGGTACCAGTCCCGTTTTACGTTTTCCGCTTTTGCAACTTCGGTTTTCATAGCTTCCTCACATACTGCACGATCTGCCAGAGACAGACCATGATTTTTTCGAAGAGACGTAACTTACCGAAAGTCTGGCAACCTGTCAACAAAAAAATCAGTCCTGTCATTATTTAGTTTTTCAACAGCAATATCCGGTTAGGAAATTGCTGTGACAGAAACATGCTCTAAAGTCTCCCCTCCCCTTGTGGGAGGGGGTTAGGGGGAGGGGGAAATTGCCACATGCAACCCAGTGGGCAGCTTCACCCACCCCCACCCCCTTAAGCCCTTGAGGGTCCTCCCGTCAAGTGAGAGGAGAGTTAACTGCAAAGACCAAACTGAGCGCCACCGGCCCCTCCTAAACCAGGAAGGGAGGAAATTTTTCGAAATACTTACTATTCCAAGGTACTAATGTCCCGGTTGGCACAGCTCCGTAAGGACGCCGTTGCTGCTTTTGGGATGCACGAAGGCGATCCGCGTCCCGTGGGCTCCGTTGCGCGGCCGTTCGTCGATCATCCGCGCCCCGTCGGCCAGCAGCCCGGCAATGGCGTCTTCTATATCCTCCACCTCGTATGCCAGGTGGTGGATGCCGGGGCCGTTCTTTTCCAGGAACTTCGCCACCGGGCTATCCTCACCGGTCGGCTCCAGGAGCTCGATCTTGGATTCGCCCACCTGGAGCATGGCGACCCGCACCTTTTGTTCCACGACCTCCTCGATACCCGCAAAGGTCATCCCGAGATTGTCCCGGTAGAACGGAAGGGCATCGTCGAGGGACTTCACGGCGATGCCGATGTGATTGATCCTGGTCAGCATGAGAACCCCCTTCTAGAGCACCACGGTCTCGTGGTGCTTGCCGAACACCTCCCTGAAGACATCCGCGATCTCGCCCAGCGTCGCGTATGACTTGACGGCATTCAGGATGTGCGGCATGAGATTGTCATCCCCCCTTGCGGCCGTTTCCAGCGTATTCAGGGCTGCCTGCACCGCGGTAACGTCCCGACCGCTTTTCACCGCGGCCAGAGACTTCTTCTGGGCGATTTCCACCTCCTCCTTGACCCTGAGCAGACCGGTGGGTGGCGGCTCCTGGACGGCGAACTTGTTGACCCCCACGATGACCATGTCGCTGGACTCTATGGACTTCTGGTAGGCATAGGCCGAATCCTGGATCTCTTTCTGCTGGAAGCCACGGGAGATGGCCTCCACGGCTCCCCCCAGCTTGTCGATCTTATCGATATACTCCTGGGCGGCCTTCTCGACCTGGTCGGTCAGGGACTCCACCAGGAACGAACCGGCCAGGGGATCGATGGAATCGGCGACGCCCGATTCGTAGGCGATCACCTGCTGTGTGCGCAGGGCGATGCGAACCGAGTCCTCGGTCGGCAGGGCCAGGGCCTCGTCGCGGGAGTTGGTGTGCAGCGACTGGGTGCCCCCCAGCACGGCTGCCAGTGCCTGGATGGTGACACGCATGATGTTGTTGTCCGGCTGCTGGGCGGTCAGGGTGCAGCCGGCAGTCTGGGTGTGGAAGCGCAGCATCTGCGACTTGGGGTCCTTGGCGCCGAAGCGTTCCTTCATGATCCTGGCCCAGATGCGGCGGGCCGCGCGGAACTTGGCCACCTCTTCCAGCAGATTGTTGTGGGCGTTGAAAAAGAAGGCCAGACGCGGGGCGAATTCATCCACGTTCAGTCCGGCCTTGATGGCGGCCTCCACGTAGGCGATGCCGTCGGCCAGGGTGAAGGCTACCTCCTGCACCGCGCTGGAGCCCGCCTCGCGGATGTGGTAGCCGGAGATGGAGATGGTGTTCCACTTGGGCACGTGATCCTTGCAGTAGCCGAAGATGTCGGTGATGATCCGCATGGACTCTTTCGGCGGGTAGATGTAGGTCCCGCGGGCCATGTACTCCTTGAGGATGTCGTTCTGGATGGTGCCGGAGATCTTGTCCGCGGACACCCCCTGTTTCTCGGCCACGGCGATGTACATGCAGAGCAGGATGGCGGCGGTGGAGTTGATAGTCATGGAGGTGGAGACCTTGTCCAACGGAATGCCGTCGAAGAGCGTCTCCATATCGGCCAGGGAGTCGATGGCTACGCCGACCTTGCCGACCTCGCCGGCTGCCATGGCGGCATCGGAGTCAAAGCCCATCTGGGTCGGCAGGTCAAAGGCGACGGAAAGGCCGGTCTGTCCTGCCTGAAGCAGGTATTTGTAGCGTTCGTTGGATTCCCTGGCGGTGCCGAAGCCGGCGTACTGGCGCATGGTCCAAAAACGGCCGCGATACATGGTCGGCTGCACGCCCCGGGTGAAGGGGTACAGACCGGGGAACCCGAGTTGCTCGTCATAGCCGGGATAGTCGAATTCCGGCGTAAAACAGCGCTCCATCTCGATGTTGGAACTGGTACGGAACTCCGGTGTGCGCTCCGGCGACTTGGCGACATTTTTCGCAACGACGCCATCCTGCCACGCCTTCTTGGTTTCGGGAATACTCATGAAATAGTCTCCTCACCCTGTGAAAATGATGTAACTATCGGCCCATAGCCGGTTTGATGCATGCAATTGCATAGAATGGCGATATACTGTGTAGGTATACACCGGATAGCCCCTTGTCGCAATGATTCATGGGTATATGACGGAAAGGAGTGGGCCATGAAATGCCCCGCATGCAGCAGTTACGACTACAGCGACATTGACTTGCAGACCGATGGATTTGCCGAGCACATCATGGAATGCCGCGCCTGCGGGACCATATGGTCGGTCAATCACGGCATTGTCGAGGTCGTCAAGGACCCCCATGGCAATTCTTTCCTGCAGTCGCAATCGGAGTGCGTCGAAGGCGACGATTATAACTCCTCGGGACGATAGGCATTCATGAAATCGACGGACCCCGTCTTTTCAGGCGGGGTCCGTTGGTGAATTGATGACTCCGGAACCGGCTCCAGCCCCTAAAGCAGCTCAGATGACCGCTTTCAGGTATTCTGCCGTCCGCTCGCGCTTTTCGCGCTCAAGAAGCTTGGGATCAACCTCGACGAATTTCTCGTCCGGCGTTATCTTGAAGAGGGGCTGTCCCTTCTGCACGATCGTTCCGTCGCCGCCATCCATGATGATCTTGTCGACAGTACCGGAGAACTGCGCCCTGATCGTATTGAACATCTTCATGACTTCGATGATGTAGAGGGGCTGGTCCTTTTCAAAATGCATTCCCTCGTGCACAAATGGGGGGAGCCCCGGCGCTTCCTGGCCATAGTACATCCCACCGCAGGCGGCCACGATCTCATCGGCCTTGGTGGCGGGCGGCGGCACCAGGATCTTTTTCATCCGCGCCTGCAGATCCGGATCGGTCAGGTAATCGGGGATGACGACCTCCAGATCATCCAGGACGCGCATATCCCAGAACTTGGTGTTCCCGCCTACCAGGAACAGTATGCCGAGCAATTCAAGTCCAGCCTCGTAGCCGAAATGGGCTGAACGTATGTGATCCCACGTCTCGGCGTCGAAACCGCCCTGGGGCAGGTCCTTCTTCAGCAGTTCGTTGAGCAGGAAATACTCGTCACGCTCCAGGCCCAGCTTTTCGCGCAGGGTCCGGTAAAAATGCAGCGACTGTTGCAGCAGCTCGTTGTCGTGGCTCCATATGATTTCGGCGGCCGGCTTGTGCGGGCGGTAGGACATGTGCAGATATTCGTACGTCTCATTGAGGACCCCGAGAGGGTTCCTCAGCCAGATGACCTGCCCTTTTTCAATACGGAAGTTGATCGTATTCATGCTCAACCAGCCGGAGAGCAGGTGTGGATCTTCCAGGAGACGTTCCATGGGACGGGTGATTAGGGTGCCCTTGCGATCGAGCAGCGCCGACATATGCTTGCGCTCCTTGGCGCACGCCTCGGGCTGATCGGCGTATTGTTCGCACACCAGCTTGTCATAGTGCTTCTTCATCTGCAGGAAGGCGTACACCGGGTCAAGCTTGTTGGCCTCTTCCTTCAGCGTCCCGACCAGGGTCAGGTACGGGACCACGAAGCGGGTAGTCGGCTTGGCCATGACGTTCCTGCCCAGGAACCAGTTCACGAGGCCGTAATGGAACTCCAGGTTGGTGGCCAGCGCGCTGCCCCGCAGGGTGGTGCTGCGCAGCACCTCGGACAGACATTCGTAGCTGGCAAGACGGTCCCCGCCCTTGGTGAGCAGGAGTGCAATATTGGAGTCATAGGCGCCGGCCACCTTGTACTTCATGAAGACGGAAGTGTCGGGATTCAGCATGCTGACGCCCTGATCGTCGCGGATCTCCCCTTCGATCGGCTTCGACCAGTAGCGGATCATGCCGCCGGCATGAGGGGAGAGAGAGGCGTCGGTTGCGTTCAAACGGGCTTCGACGGCCGCATTGAAGCGGACGATCCGCTCCGGCTTGGGGAGGCGTTTCTTATGCCGTGCCAGGAGCGCCATGGCCTCGACCAGTGATTCGACGATGAAAAAGTCGTTTTTGTTCTTGGGGTTGACGAATTTGAGGCTGTAGCAGAGTTCCGTGACCCGGTGCTCCACCTGGATACGGGTGTTGACCTCCATGAAATAGTGACGGTCGCGGTCAACGATGCACTCGAAGGTCGAGGCGGAATCCAGGCCGACCGCCTGGCCGAAACGGGCCGACTCCTCCTCCATCCGTTTGAGCACATTCAGATCGCTCTCCAGGGCCTTGACCTCTTCATTCTTTCCTTCAGCCTTGGCCTTGTCGATGGCCCCGGTCAGGCCTTCCTGGGTGACGGAAATCTCCAGCAGTTTCTGTTCGTGCATCTGCAGGGAACAATCGCGTCCGCCGAGCGAGATACACCACTCGCCATTGCCCAGAAGTTGGATCTCATTGTGGCGGGTTTGCTCAATGTTGAGTTCGATCAGGACGTTCTTGTTGTCGCCGACCCCATTGGCCTTGACCTCGTTGAGGATCTCCCGGACCATGGCCGGTGCCTCCGCGGCTGCCTTGGCGATCAACTTTTCATCGGCGTTTTTCGCCGCCAGAAGCGATGCGCCGACGATCCGCTGTCCCTTGCCGCCGCCGCCGCCGATGGCCTTCAAGCGGAAGCGGTTGCGGGGGAACTTGCGGAACAGTTCGGCCACCTCGCTCTGGACCTGGCTACACAGTTCCTCGATGGAGAAAAGGTCGATCCCCTTTGCGTAGGACGCCATCAGGACATGGTCGGCCAATTCTTCAAGCGGCAGCTTGGCGTCCTTGAGGATCTTGGCATCACAGGCAAGCCCCTCGGCCTTGACCAGCGCCAGGAGTTTTTCGCGGGTGGAATGTTTCTTGAGCAGAGTCAAGGCCGTGACGTTGTTGACACCGGGGGTGACACTGACATTCACCGTAAGGGCGGTGCGCTTGGCTTCGTCCTTCTTGCCTGCCCGGGCCTGGGTGTTTGCGCAGGGTCCGATAAACGCGAGACCGGCCTTCTCGATTGCGGCGACAAACTCCTCATCCTCGGCCATGAAGCCGTAACCGGCAAAGATCGAGTCGTAACCGTTATCCTGGGCGATCCGGATGATCTGGTGGATGCGCTCCACTCGCTCTTCCTTGCTGGCGCCGGTATAGTCGGGCACGCGATGCACACGGTTGGAATCGGTCAACTGGCGCAGCTCCGGGGCCAGGGCATTGGGATAGACAATGGAATCCTTTTCGGAGAGCAGGATACCGTAATGGGTGATGCCCATCTCCTGGTAGACATCCATTGCCTCCTTCCGGATCGGACCGCGGCAGACGATGAGCGGCTTCAGGTCCTCACAGGAAAAGGAGCGCACCCACTCGGAAGCGGACGTGCCCAGGCGGCGGTCCCGGTGGATCAGCGGGTTGTTCAGGTAGTTATCGGAAGCATGTGACATGGGTCTCTATCTCCAATCTCGTCGTAAAATAGATTAGTAGAACTCGCGCTGCACCGCCTGCATCGCAGAAGGCTTGTAATGGCGGAGGAAAAAGTTCAGATTCTCGCCAAGCACCTTGCGCAGGTCAGTGGGCATCACGAGCGAGGAGATGGAGCCCAAGCTGAGCGCTTCTTTGGGGTTCATCAACTCCTTTTCATACCGGAGGTTAAGTTCGACCTCGCGCGCTTTCAGCCACTCGGTCGCTTCCTTTTCAGCCTCTTTCTTGGCTTCGCCTGGTTCCATGCCGGCCGCGACCCGCACCTGAGTCCCTTGTTTCACCTGCTCGGCCACTGCGTTGCGCACCTTGCGGAGTTCATCCTTGTAGACGAATTCCTTACCGGCCGGGCCCATGACCGCAAGGCGGGTGGTCGGCAGCGCCAGAACCAGGTCGGCGCCGGTGGGATAGTTGTTATAGGAGGCATAGGCGCCGCCGTAGGCGTTGCGGATGATCAGCAGGATACGCGGCGTCCTGATATCGACGATGGAGTCCAGCATGGCGCGGCCGGCCTGGACGATACCGCGGGCCTCCTGCTCACGCCCCGGCAGGAAGCCGGTCGTATCCTCCATGAAGATCAGCGGGATGTTGTAGATATTGCAGAAACGGTTGAAACGGGCAATCTTGTAGGCCGCATCCACGTCGATCTGGCCGGAGGCCACGGCGCTGTTGTTGGCCACGAAGCCGACAACGTTGCCCCCCAGGCGGCCAAAGGCGGTGACGGCATTACGCGCCCGGTCACGCTGCATCTCGAAATAGTCCCCGTGATCGCAGATCTGCTGGATCATGATCGACACGTCGAAGGGCGTATTGAAACCGGTAGGCGAGTTGAAGGCCTTCTTCAAGAGCGTGTTTATCTCCCAGGTCTTTCGATCGAGAGGATCGCTCGTTTGCTGGAAAGGTGCCAGGACGCTGTTGTTGTCGGGCAGGTAGTTCAGCAACTGGAGAGCAGTCCTCAGGGCTCCCACCTCGTCCTCGACGGTGAGGTCGGCAACGCCCGTCAGGCCGTGAACCTTGGGCCCGCCAAGCTCTTCAGGCGTTACGTCCTCCCCCAGGACCGACTTGACGACCCCGGGACCGGTCAGGCCGAAGAAGGTGTCGTTGGGCTGGATTACGAAGCTTCCCTGGCGGGGGAGGTAGCTGCCGCCGCCGGCATTGAAGCCGAACATGCACATGATGCTGGGGACAACCCCGCTGATCTTTCTGAGTGCCGTAAAGGCCTCCGCATAGCCGTCCAGACCGCCGACCCCCGCAGGAACGTAGGCACCGGCGCTGTCGTTCATGCCGATCAAGGGAATCCCTTTTTCTCCGGCCATATAGAACAGGCGGGCCAGCTTATTGCCGTTGGTGGCGTCCATGGAGCCTGCCCGGACCGTGAAGTCGTGTCCATAGACAGCCACATCCCTGCCGCGGATATTGAGGATACCCGTGACCAGGGAAGCGCCGTCAAGGTTCTTGCCCCAGTTCTGGAACAAAATATTGGGCTCAATCTCGGTAAGGACGCGAATCCTCTCCCAGACGGTCATACGCTTTTTGAAGTGCTGTTTTTCAATCTGGTCGATGCTGACCGATTTGATGGGGCGATGAATCAGGTCATGGCCTTCCTTCATCACCTCTTCATAACCGCCGGTCTTGCCGAGGATCTCTCCGGGAATCGTGAACTTGACAACCTCAGGCGGGGCAAATGGGTTTTGCAGTGACGGCTTGATCGCTCTCTTGGACATCTCCGCTATCCTTCCGATACAGGGGATTTTTTAGCAGTGTCAGGCTCTATTCGGCACACACGTTCATTGCATTTGAAATTATCTCGGAGTTGCAAAACGACAGGAGTTGCGTTGCCGTATCCCCGGGGAGAAAGAAATTATCTCGTCACTACGGCCAACACCTTGACCTCGCCCCCGTCCCTGGAAAGCAGGCGATGTTTCAGGGCTGAATCAAAGTAGACGCAATCCCCCTCATGGAGAATGATTCTTCGGTCATCCAGCAGCAGGTCGGCTGACCCTTTCATGACGAAAAGGAACTCCTCGCCGTCGTGACTGTAGGTATTTTCCTCAAGCGCCTTCTCCGATACCGTCAGAAGAAAGGGTTCCATCTTCTTGCTCTGTTTGCGGAATGAAAGCGATTCATAGGAATAGCCCTGGCTGGTGCCGGCGCGGGAGATGACCCGCGGGATAGCCTTGCGCTCATGGGCACGGACAACCTCGAAGCGGCATTCTTCCTCGTCCTCGGCAAAGAACATCCCGATCTTGACGTCAAAAAACTTGGCAATCTTGGACAAGGTGGCAATGGGAGGAGAGACGTTATTATTCTCGATCTGCGAGATAAGGGCGGGAGAAAAGCCCGTTTCCCTGGCCACCGCCTGAAGGGTCATTTTCTTGGCGAGGCGAAGCTTTTTAATTTTTGCCCCAATATTGAAATCACTCATTCACACCCTACCAGAAATAGAACCCATTTTTATGCCGGGCTTTGTATACAATTTGCTTTATTATGTCAATTAAAATTATTTATCGGAAGTAACGATTGTAAGCCATAATAAAAATATTTAAAACACAATAAAAAAGCGTATCAGAGTTTCAATCGGCGTGCCAACAGTTGCAGCGTGTGCAGCACCTGGACGCGGGAACCGTGCTGCTTGAGGCCGTCGGATAGCTGCATCATGCAACCGGGGCAGCCGGTTGCAACGATTCGGGCCGCCGTATCGATGATGGCACGGCTCTTGGCCTCGTTGATGGTCATGGACGAGCCATAGTGATAGACGTTGAACGTACCCCCCAGACCACAGCACCGGTCGGCCCCCTCCATCTCGGCCAGTTCAAGGCCGGGCGTACCCTGCAAAAGCTCGCGGGGTTGTTTGGTCAGGCCGCGTGTGCGCAGATGGCAAGGATCGTGGTAGGTTACGCGCACAACTTCGCCCGCCCCGGTTTCGGCGGGATTCAGGCCCAGTTGATGCAGCAGTTGGGAGGCATCCACCGTCTTTTTCGCCAGGGCGTCCAGCCGTTCTCGCAGCTCCGGGTTGCGTTTGCCCACCACGAGCGGATAAAAGCGATGCAGGGCGCCGCCGCAGGTAGCGCAGGCGCTCATGACATAGTCGGCTTCATACCGTTCCATCTCTGCCAGGTTTTTCTCGGCCAGCCCCCGCACGGTGGCCAGGTCTCCGCCGGACATGGCCGGCAGGCCGCAGCATTGCTGGCCTTTGGGAATAATCACCGTGCAGCCCAGATGGCGAAAAAGCGCCAAGGCTGCCTCGCCGATATCGGTATAGACGAAGTTGGTCATGCAGCCGACAAAAAAGACGATCCGCGGCTTGCCCGGTTCCCCCGGGATCACCTCGGGATGGCGGTCCATGAAGGGTTTTTTGGCAATGGCCGGGATATGGCGTTTGCCGCCCACAAAAGGCATCGGAAATCGCAGCCGCAAACCCGATGTTTCAGGCACCTTCTTGAAAAAGAGCGGACCGAGCAGGCCAGCCATCCTGGCGCCCATCTTCATCAGAGAACGGTTTTTGATCACCTGGCCGACAGCGGCATGGAAAGTGGTAAGACCACGGCGCTTCGCCAGGGCCTCCCGTGCGGCCACAACGATCTCGTCGGTAGGCACTTCATTCGGGCATTTCTCCACGCAACTGCCGCACAGCAGGCATTTGGACATGGCAACATAGGTCTGGTCATCCAACTCGATGTCGTTGTCGAGTATATGCCGGGCCAGGGCCACCTTGCCTCGGGCAACGGCCGGCTCGCGTTGAAATGCGGTGAACGCCGGGCAATTTGCCCGGCAGGCGCCACATTTCACACATTTTTTCAGGTCCTTTTCAACTCGCTTAAGAGGGTCATGAGGTTGTTCCACAGAGGATGTTCCTTTTTCATGTACAGCATAAATCCCCGTCATTGCATCCTGAATCCGTGACACCTTCATGGATTCAGGTGTATACCTGAGATCTCGTTTGCAACGCAGAGGACGTACTTCGAGTTTCATAGTAGCATAAAAAGATAGTCAGGCGCTAGACTAGACATAACTTTATCATCGACTGTCAAACGATTACAGGGTAATTAATCATATCAATTGTCGGAGCGGCGCTTGCTCCGCCCAATCGGGGCGCGGCAAGCAGCGCCCCGACACCATGGGTTGCGATGTTTGATTGCCGGTGTATTAATCCGTTTGGTTTGCCGATAAATTACACCATCAACACCAAAAAAATTACAGGTGACCGGTATGGAATTCAACCATTTCGATGATCGCGGCAATGCCGTCATGGTGGACGTCAGCGCTAAACAGGCATCCATGCGGACAGCCACGGCAGCTGCGGAGGTCCTCATGTCGAACGAACTGCTGACAGCCATCCGAACCAGCGCCGTAGCAAAGGGTGATGTGCTGGGCGTGGCGCGGCTGGCCGGCATCATGGCGGCAAAGAGGACGCCGGAACTGATCCCGCTTTCCCACCCGTTGGCCCTTCACTCCGTGACGGTTGATTTTGAACAGGACAATGGTGCGGGACGGATCGAGATACGCTGCACCGTGCGCGCCTTCGAGCGTACCGGCGTCGAGATGGAGGCCATGACCGGCGCGGCCGTAGCCGCCCTGACCATTTACGACATGTGCAAGGGGAGCGACAAATCCATCAGCATCGGCGCAATACGGCTCTTGTACAAGGAAGGCGGCAAAAGCGGCGTGTACCGCCGGGAGGAGGGACGATGAGGGCGGCCATTCTGACCTTGAGCGACAAAGGGGCGCGGGGTGAGCGCGTTGACGAGAGCGGCCCGGCGCTGGCCGCATGGTTGGCGGAGAAAGGGGTATGTACGGTGCAAGCCGAGGTGATCCCCGATGATTTCGGGCAGATCGTGGCCGTGCTGGGCGCCTGGGCCGATGCGGACAAGGCCGACCTGATCCTGACCACCGGCGGTACCGGGGTTTCACCGCGGGACGTAACCCCCGAGGCCACCATGAAGGTTGTAGAGCGTCTGATTCCGGGTATCGGCGAACTGATGCGCCTGAAGAGCCTGGAAAAGACCCCCATGGCGTCGCTGTCGCGGGCGGTTGCGGGGGTCCGCGGCCAGACACTGATCATCAACTTGCCGGGCAGCCCCAAGGGGGCGCTGGAGAACCTGGAAGCGGTCTGGCCGGTCATCGGCCATGCGGTGGAAAAGATCCGCGGTGACGAGGGCGATTGCGGGGGGCGGTTTTCACACTAGCCCCTCAGGGCTCAGGGCAGTTCCGTGGAGCCCATCAGAAAGCGGTCGCATTCCCGCGCCGCGCCCCGCCCTTCGTTGAAGGCCCAGACCACCAGACTCTGGCCGCGGCGGCAATCGCCGGCGGCAAAGACACCCGGCAGGCTGGTAGCGTACCGCCCATGGTCGGCCCTGACGTTGCTGCGCGGGTCCCGCTCCACCCCCAGTGCATCGAGCAGCGCCTGTTCCGGCCCGAGAAAGCCCATGGCCAGCAGCACCAGGCCGGCGGGGCGCACCTGTTCGGTGCCCGGCACCGGCTTGGGCGTGAACTGTCCCTTGTCGTTTTTTTCCCAGGCCACGGCAACGGTGCGGACCGCGGCAACGTTGCCGTTCCCATCCCCTTCGAACCCCGTGGCCGTGGTCAGGTAGACCCGCGGGTCTGCGCCGAACCGGGCGGCGGCCTCCTCCTGGCCGTAGTCCACCTTGTGCACCTTGGGCCACTCGGGCCAGGGATTGTCGGCGGCACGCTCCTCGGGCGAACGGGGCATGATCTCCAGCTGGGTAACCGACCTGCAACCATGGCGCAGGGAGGTGCCGACGCAGTCGGTGCCGGTGTCGCCGCCGCCGATGATGACCACATCCTTCCCCTGGGCCGAAATGAAGTCGTCGGTCCTGTTGATCACCGCCTTGGTATTGGCGGTCAGCAAATCCATGGCAAAGTGGACCCCCTTCAGATCACGGCCCTCGACGGGGAGGTCGCGCGGCACCGTGGCTCCGGTTGCCAGCACCACGGCGTCGAACTCGCTTTTCAGCCGGCCGGCCGGGAATGCCTCGCTGCCGATCGCGGTGTTGCAGACAAAGGTAATGCCCTCCGCCTCCATCAGCTTAATGCGGCGCAGGACCACCTGGCGCTTATCGAGCTTCATGTTGGGGATGCCGTACATCAGCAGCCCTCCGGGCAGGTCCTCCCGTTCAAAAACCGTGACGCTGTGGCCGGCCCTGTTGAGTTGGGCCGCCGCCGACAGGCCGGCAGGCCCGGACCCTACCACGGCCACCCGCTTACCCGTCTTCACCCGTGGCAGCACCGGAACGATCCATCCCTCGTCAAACCCCCGCTCCACAATGCTGACCTCGATATTCTTGATGGTAACAGGAGGATCAATGATGCCGAGGGTGCAGGAGCCTTCACAGGGGGCCGGACAGACACGGCCGGTAAACTCGGGAAAGTTGTTGGTCTTGTGCAGCCGGTCAAGCGCCTGCTGCCAGAGGTTGCGGTAGACCAGGTCGTTCCATTCCGGGATCAGGTTATTGATCGGGCAGCCACTGGCCATGCCGCTGATGAGTTTCCCGGTATGACAGAACGGAATGCCGCAATCCATGCAGCGAGCCCCCTGGGTACGCAGGGCGTCGTCGTTCATATGCAGGTGGAACTCGTTCCAGTCACAGATTCGCTCCAGCGGCTCCCGGTCGGCCGGCACTTTGCGCTGGTATTCCAAAAATCCGGTTGTTTTTCCCATGTCGTTTTCCTATATCGAAGTACTTGAATTAAAACGCGGCCGGCAGTAACGCACAACCGGTCTAAAAACTTGGAACATTGATAGTTTCGGGATAGTCCCCTCCCCCCCGCCGGAGGAGGGGACTATATGCGTATTTTTGAGTGTTACAACGTACTAGCTCCCTCCGAGCCTTGCAACATTGTGGGCATTTTCCTCGAAGGCGGCGGCCAGCGCCTCATCGCCGCTCAGGCCGGCTGCCTGCGCCCTTTCGAGCGCTTGCACGACCCGCTTGTAGTCCTTGGGCATGACCTTGACAAACCGGGGGACGAACCCATCCCAGTCCGCCAATACGGCTTCCGCGCGCTCGCTTCCGGTCAACTCCGCATGGCGGCCGATCATCTCTTTGAGGGTTGAGACATCCCGGTCGTCAAGATCCTCAAGCCCGACCATCCCGGTATTGCAGCGGCCGGCAAAATCACCCTCTTCATCGAGCACGTAGGCTACGCCGCCGCTCATGCCGGCCGCAAAGTTGCGTCCCGTCGGGCCGAGGATCACTACCGTACCGCCGGTCATATACTCGCAGCCATGGTCGCCCACCGCCTCGACCACCGCATTGACGCCGGAGTTGCGAACGCAGAAACGCTCGCCGGCCATGCCCCGGATGAAGGCTTCACCGCTGGTGGCGCCGTAGAAGGCCACGTTGCCGGCAATGATGTTCTCTTCCGCCTTGAAGGGCGACCCTTTGGGAGGATAGACCAGGATCGTACCGCCGCTGAGCCCCTTGCCCAGATAGTCGTTTGCGTCACCGCACAGTCCCAGGGTGACGCCACGGGGGACGAATGCGCCGAAACTCTGGCCGGCCGAACCGTTGAACAGCAGGTTGACGGTACCGTCCGGAAGCCCCTGGGGCCCGTGATGGCGGGTGATCTCGTTGCCGAGGATCGTCCCCACCACTCGGTCGATGTTCGTGATGGCCAACTCGGCGGCAACCCGCTCCCCCCGCTCGATGGCAGGCATGCAGATGTCGAGAAGCCTGGTCATGTCGATGGACTTGTCCAGTCCGTGGTCCTGGGGCTCCGTGCAGTAGCGTCCAACATCCGGGCCGACCTGAGGCTGGTGGAGAATGTTGGAAAAGTCGAGCCCCTTGGCCTTCCAGTGGGTAATGGCTTTCCTGGGCTCCAAAACATCAACGCGTCCGATCATCTCGTTCAGGGTCCGGAAACCGAGTCGTGCCATGATCTCGCGCAACTCCTGGGCCACGAAGCGCATGAAGTTGACCACGTGTTCCGGTTTACCGGTGAACTTGGCCCGCAGGGCCGGGTCCTGGGTGGCTACGCCGGCCGGGCAGGTGTTGCTGTGGCAGACGCGCATCATGATACAGCCGAGAGAGACCAGCGGCGCGGTGGCGAAGCCGAACTCCTCGGCTCCCAGCAGTGCGGCGACGGCCACGTCGCGGCCGGTCTTGAGCTGGCCGTCCGCCTCTATGACGATGCGGCTGCGCAGGTTGTTCAGGACAAGGGTCTGGTGTGTCTCCGCCACGCCGAGTTCCCAGGGGAGACCGGCGTGTTTGATGCTGGAGACCGGCGAGGCGCCGGTGCCCCCGTCGTAGCCGCTTATCAGCACCACGTCGGCATGGGCCTTGGCAACGCCGGCCGCGATGGTGCCGACCCCCACCTCGGATACCAGCTTGACGCTGATGCGGGCGCGGCGGTTGGCGTTTTTCAGGTCATGTATCAGTTCGGCCAGATCCTCGATGGAATAGATGTCGTGGTGCGGCGGCGGCGAGACCAGACCGACCCCCGGCGTGGTATGGCGAGTCTTGGCGATCCAGGGGAACACCTTCTGGCCGGGCAGTTCGCCCCCCTCGCCCGGCTTGGCGCCCTGGGCCATCTTGATCTGGATTTCCCGGGCATTGGAGAGATAGTCGCTGGTAACGCCGAAGCGGCCCGATGCCACCTGCTTGATGGCGCTGTTCTTGGAATCCCCCTGCTCGTTGGTCCAGGTAAAGCGCTCCGGATCTTCTCCTCCCTCGCCGGTATTGGAGAGGCCGCCGATCCGGTTCATGGCGATGGCCAACGCCTCGTGGGCCTCCTGGCTGATGGAGCCGTAGGACATGGCGCCGGTTTTGAAACGCTTCATGATCTCTTCCACCGGCTCGACCTCCCCGATCGGCACCGGAACGGTCGTTTCCCTGAAATCCAGCAGGCCGCGCAGGGTATAAAGACGGGTCTCCTGTTCGTTGATCAGCGAGGAAAATTGTTTGAACTCGCCGTAGTCGCCGTTGCGGACCGCCTTCTGGAGCGTGCTGATGGTGAGCGGGTTGTACTGGTGCTCCTCCCCGGAGTCGCGCCACTGATAGACACCGCCCACATCCAGGGTGGGGTCGGCGGGCACCCGTTCGGGCCAGGCGCGGCTGTGCCGTGCCAGCAGTTCGGCGGCGATCCCGTCCAGATCGGTGCCACCGATACGCGACGGCGTCCAGGTGAAATATTTGTCGATCACCGACGGGTGCAGGCCGACCGCCTCGAAGATCTGGGCGCCGCGGTAGCTCTGCACGGTGGAGATGCCCATTTTGGCCATGGTCTTGACGACACCCTTGATGGAAGCCTTGATGAAGTTCTTGACCGCTTTCTTGTAGGTGATGTCCGTCAACATCCCCTGCCGGATCATGTCGTCCAGGGACTCGAAGGCCAGGTAGGGGTTGATGGCGTTTGCGCCGTACCCGAGCAGCACGGCAAAGTGGTGAACCTCACGCGGCTCGCCCGATTCGAGCACCAGCGAAACCCGCGTGCGGGCGGTTGTGCGGATAAGATGGTGGTGAAGCCCGGAAACCGCCAGCAGAGCGGGAATGGCGGCATGATCCCTGTCAACGCCGCGATCGGAGAGGACCAAAATGGTGGTGCCGGATTCAACCGCACTGATGGCTGCGTTGAAAAGCCTCTCCATGGCCGTCTCCAGCCCGGCTGTTCCCCCTGCCACCGGGAACAGCAGCGACAGGGTTGCGGCCTTGAAACCGGGCCGCTCCACATGACGCAGCTTTTCAAGCTCCTCGTTGGAGAGCAGAGGGTGTTCCAGCCTGATCATGCGGGCGTTGGCGGCGGCCGGCTTGAGCAGGTTGGCCTCGGAGCCGATCAGGGTGGTTGTGGAGGTGATGAGCTCTTCGCGGATCGGATCGATGGGCGGATTAGTCACCTGGGCGAAGAGCTGCTTGAAGTAGTTGTAGAGCAGTTGCGGTTGATCGGACAGCACGGCCAGCGGCGTGTCGGTGCCCATGGAACCGAGCGGCTGGACCCCGTCTCTCGCCATGGGCTCCAGAATGAGGCGCTGATCCTCGAAGGTGTAGCCAAAGGCCTGTTGGCGCTGAAGAACCGTATCATGGTCCGGCCCGTACACATGCAGCGCATCGGGCAGATCATTGAGAAGGATAAGATTATCCTTCAACCACTGGCCGTAAGGCTTGGCATCCGCCAATTCGTGCTTGATCTCCTCGTCCGGCACGATGCGGCCCTGTTCCGTATCCACCAGGAACATCCGGCCCGGCTGCAGGCGGCCCTTCTGCAGGACACGCTCCGGCTCGATCGGCAACACCCCGCACTCGGAAGCCATGATGACCAGATCATCGCTGGTGACATAATAGCGCGACGGGCGCAGGCCGTTGCGGTCGAGGACCGCGCCGATGCTGCGGCCGTCGGTAAAGGCAATGGCCGCCGGACCGTCCCACGGCTCCATCAGGCAGGAATGGTATTCGTAAAAGTCCTTCTTGCCGGGCTCCATGGCCTCATGGTTTTCCCATGGCTCGGGCACCATCATCATGACGGCATGGGGGAGCGAACGGCCGGCCATGACCAAAAGCTCCAGGCAGTTGTCGAACATGGCCGAATCGGAGCCGTCGATGTTGATGATCGGCAACGCCTTCTTGATGTCGTCCCCGAACAGGTTGCTGGCAAAGAGCGACTGCCGGGCGTGCATCCAGTTGACGTTACCGCGCAGGGTATTGATCTCGCCGTTATGGGCCAGGAAATGATAGGGGTGGGCCCGATCCCAACTGGGAAAGGTATTGGTGGAAAATCGGGAATGGACCAGCGCCAGCGCTGTTTCCATCGCCGGATCGCGCAGATCGGGATAATATTGGTCCACCTGGACCGGCATGAGCATACCCTTGTAGATCATGGTCCGGCTGGACATGCTGGCCACGTACCAATGCGCATCCACGCCGGCACGACGGATCTCGTTGATTGCACGCTGGTTGACGATGTAGAGCTTGCGGTTGAATGACAGCTCGTCCGCACAATCCGCGCACGCCTTGAGGAACAGCTGGCGCACCACTGGTTCGCTGGCCCGGGCGGTAGCGCCGAGGGAGGAATGATCGGTGGGCACGTCCCGCCACCCGATGATCCCAAGACCTTCCTCGGCGACAATCTTCTCCAGTACATGGCGAGCGCTGTTGCGCTCGGCCGGATCGGGTGACGTGAACACCATTGCGGCGCCGTAGCGGGACGGATCGGGCAGTTCTATGCCCAACGGCGCGCAGACCTTGCGCAGAAAGCGGTCCGGCATCTGTATGAGAATGCCCGCGCCATCACCCGTATTGGGTTCGCAGCCGCAGGCGCCGCGGTGGTCGAGGTTGACAAGGACGGTCAAGGCCTGACGGACGATCTCGTGTGATTTTAACCCCTTCATGTTGACCACAAAACCGACGCCGCAGGCGTCGTGTTCGAACCGGGGGTCATAGAGGCCCTGTTTTTTGGGTGATACGATGGTTTTCATATGGCTGCCTTTTGTATGGTACTGGTATCTCGTCATGTGCCGCTCGACGGTGAGGCGGGAAGTGGATGACGTTTTACGGCGCATGTTCTTGCGTGGGGGTATTCAAACAGCTGTTGAATTTATTAGCATACCTAGAGGCGCCGATATTTTCAATAACAAATGCGGACTCGTGCAGGAAGACGGACGGGATACACCCTCTCGGACACACCTGACCAGCCCGAATGGCACACCGCGGCAAGGCGCGTCCGGGGCGCCCGGCTCCGAACTCATGGTGGGGAGATTATGCATTCCTTCTTGAAGAAGCTACGGACGAGGATGGTGTTTTGTACCTGATTTTTTTTTCGCTTGCTCTAATGGTAAGTCGGTTTAGTAAGCCCAGTATGGTCCCGTTCCCAAATTGGACTGCATTCCCTCAAAACCCATAAAGACGTTCCGCCCCAAAAAGAATGGCAGGCCCCAATCGAATCCCTCGTCAAAACTTGAATATCCACCCAGATTAAATACGCTATACGAGGAGGCGTGAAAGCTGTTGTAGTTGCCGACCTGGAAGGTCACCGTGGCGCTCGGCGAACCGGATGAACCTGTATTGGTAGCGGAAAGTTGTGTCGTCGAGGCAGGGCAGTACCACGTTCCCGAGGAGTCAAGGGGCAAATTGGGATCATAAAAATACAACGCGTTTGAACCGCTATCTATCAAGCTCGCACTTGACGTGCCTCCGAACGATGTACTGGTCGTGAATTCCGCTGTTCCCGAGGCGACTGAGGCGGAATATGCCGCCACCTGTCTGGAAGGCGTATTGTCCGACTGGGTGCCAATCCCGAGCACCAGGCTGCCGTCAACCGACGCTGCTCCATTCGCGCCAATGCCGGGGAGCTCGACAATAACGCCATTATTATCCGCAACGCCATTAGTATTCGCAGGAAGCATCGCCACGGGATTCTGCACCTGGTTGGCAAGGGAAACCGCGGTCCAGGAGCAGGCCGAGCCGTTACAAGCATAATATTGTTGTGGATTTACGTTAATAGAAGAAGAAGTACAATTGGTCCCGCAGTCCTGAACCATGAGGCCGACTCCGAGAATACCATTAAATCCAGCCTCGGAAGGAGATGTATCGGGGATTGAGTTCGAGCTGGTGCAGCCGCTCTTGCCAGGTGGACCTCCAAAACTATTATAATTGACGACGTGAATAGGGATTTGAACAGCAGGCTCGCCCCCCAGCACAACGCTTGCCATCTGGACCGGTCCCCACTCGGACGAATTATCACCAAAACTCACGCACTCCGCTAACTGTCCGGAACCCGACGCTACTGGAGTCAAGGAGACTCTCAGAGTTTGATTTAGAGCTTGATTGAAAATGCGCAACCCGTAACTCCCGGTGTCAAGCAGGATGTCGGTGATTGTCTGGCAGTTTGAAGTTCCCGGCGTACAAACCGTCACGCTCACACATGGCTTATTGGGGTAAGAACCGCTGGAGCAGAGTGAACCATTTACCGTAATGGGAAGAACGTTGGCCTGCCCGCCGCTCCCTCCCGCAACCACCGTGAGATTGGCGGTGCCGGAGATATTCCCTGCAATCGGCTGCGAGACCGCCATGGTGGCCGTAATCGTTGCCGTGCCGGCTGCAACAGCGGTAGCCGCTCCGTTGCTGCCTGCCGTGTTACTGATGGTTGCCACGGCAGTATTCGTATTGGTACTGGAGGAACTCCAGGTCACCGACGAGGTCAGGTCCTGCGTCGTACCATCGGAAAACGTCCCCGTAGCGCTGAATTGCTGGGTCCCACCCACTGCGACGGTTGGACTGGCCGGTTGGAGTGCAATCGAATTGAGCGTCTCCGAAGAGACGGTCAAGGTGGTCGAGGCCGAGACATTTCCCGATGTGGCCCTGATCGTTGTCATGCCGGCGGCGACCGCTGCAGCCGTTCCGTTGCTGCCTGCCGTATTGCTGATGGTTGCCACGACGGTATTGGTATTGGAGGAACTCCAGGTCACCGACGAGGTCAGGTCCTGCATCGTACCGTCGGAGAACGTTCCCGTTGCAGTGAATTGCTGAACCCCATTTAAGGCTATGCTCGGATTTTCGGGAGTGATCGCAATCGATGCCAACGTCTTTGATGCCCCACCGCCGCCACCGCCGCAACCGGCCATGATCATAAACATCAACAACAAAACGATGAATTTACCTGATCTCATCAACGCTCACTCCACTGGGGACCAGACCAGGCACATACGCCCGGCCGTGCAGATCCCGCATATGCCCCCACTTCTCCACGACCACGTTATCCGTGACAATGTGCTGACGTCTGCGCCCGTGCGTACGCGGAGCATTCCGGAGAGATTTCGTGTATTCTCTGGCATAGGGGCCGAGAAGCAGTTCAAGGTCGGGGTGGACATACCCATTCCAGGCAACGCCGAAAACGATTCCGGCAGACGAAATGTATTCCCTGACAAATGTTGAAGCGTATGCCATCTCCTCCACCGTATAACCACCATGACTCGTGGTGGCGCGATGCGACGCCGAGAGGGATCTTCGATCAGCGCCGATGGTGTCTGCGTTTCCTCCCAAACCCGCATGGGCACCGTTTGCAAACGTGAAGAGGGCGGTGACAAACACTAGTCCGTAAATAATGCAGCGTTTATTTTTCATGAAGGCTTATCCCTCGCCTTTGGATTTATTATGGGACTCCGAATACTCTGAGGAATGATTTCCGAGGAGATGTAAAAGATCCAGGTGAACATCGTCGTTCAAGGCGACACCAAAGACCACACCGGACGCGTGACGTATTCTCGCACCAATGTTGCACCGCTTGTCCCTGCTGCGACCCGGTACTAATGTGATGCCTGGAAAAGTCGGCATTGCTGAGCACCCCGCTACTGACGTCACAAATGCGCTCGGCATAATAGGCTAAATCCGCCCCATTTGGCAACGCCCCTATTTTGGCGGTTCCGGTTGCTGAATTGGCGGAGTGGGAACAACTTTCATCCAGCCTTTTGGGCACTGATTTACATAGGGATAATAAGCCTTCGCGTCTTGGCAATAATACCAGTATGCAGGTTCGGCCGCCTGCTGTTGCGGTGCGGGTTGGGTATAAACATCGGCTGCCTGTTGCTGGATAATGACAGGCTGTTCGACAACTTGTGGCGCGTAGTAAGGATAGGAATAATACGGATATGGAAATGGCGCTATCCAGACCCCTCCACGCCACCAGGCAAATCCCGACACTGCTCCCATCAGGATCAGCGTAGCAACGGCTATAGATATCCAGACCAATTTAGACATGAAAATATCCTCCCTGTCGCAATTATACTCGGGCACAGCTATTTATAAGAGACGCATAAGGAAACTCATTGGTTACATGTTGGACAAATCGCTCCTGTGATCTCATTCTTGCCGGCTCGCCGATGCGTGAGATCATTTTTGTCCAAATCCGATTAATAGTTTTGATCGGAGGTAGAGATTGATAATGATTCGTGGAAAAGAAAAAAGTCACGTCACGACAAAAGACTCGTGATTGACGCAAGAGAGCCCTTCCGCATAACACACGGAAGGACTCTCTTTTTGCCTGGCAGACATAGTTGTGATCGAACCGACGACCTGCCGATTAAGAGTCGGCTGCTCTACCAGCTGAGCCATATGTTCAAAGAATAAGGCCAAGAACTGTTGTCCAGGGTCGGAATTTCTGGCACCCCCTGGTGGGCGCACTGCAAACTCTTTCCAGTTATTGATCGCCATGTTATCTTCCAAAGTTTATGGCGATGTCCTTCGTGGTTTTGAAATCGCCGGGTTCAGTTCCTTTCCATCAGCAATTCTTTTGCGTATTTAGTTTCCTCAAGCATCGATTGCAGGTGCTTAAGCTCTTCAGGGGTATAGACCGACGAGCCCTTCTTCAGTGCGATCTCGATACGTTTGATTTTGTCAAAAAGATCAATGGTAGTGGTGCCCTCGCACTTATTCCCGATTCCGAGCAAGCACCAATCTTTTTCAGCCTCATTATAATCGGCGGCATGAGATACCGATACGACCGACAGAACCAACACTATCGCAAAAACGAACTGCTTCATCATTTTCCTCCAATATATTGAGACTACACATGATTAATACCTCTTCCGAGTTGAAACTAATGTAGCATTTCTCCAATAACGAGAATTATCGGTTTCTAGTTTGCCTCGGCGAAGCAAGGTAACATTTTATCACGTCTCATAGACTTCGAATCCAAACACGAATTTATATCGTTTTGCCCGCCAGTTGTCAAATCGAAAGCCCTTGATCCATTGATTTCACAAGGTTGGTCGCATACTATGGAACTGGCTCCGACTTGGGAGGAACACCCAATAGCTGGATTTACTATCCAAGATTTTGGTCTCACTGCAAATTCACTGTGACGTTGTATGTAGACAACCTTGATCTGCCTTTAAAAATAAAAGAGCCGGATAGAAAAGTTGGATAATTCCCCGTCATTTGATGCGAAAGCTTAACGGCTGTCGCCTAAGGCCACGGGGGCACATCCGGAAGCTTGAAGACGGGAGAAAGCGAAGGGTTTTATTGATATCGACAATCACTTGCAAAAAACAACAAAAATAGGTATCTTTTAAATCTAGAAGTAAAACTAAACACCAAGGAGCCTGACATGAGACATGCAAGAAAAAGCATCACCTTGTCGATTGCCGCTCTTATGCTGGTAGCCTTACCGGTTCTTGCGGACGATGCGACATGGGGCGGCGTGGCAACTCAGAGTGATATGAGGGAACCCGGGCAGCAGAACGGGAAGGTCGAGTGCATGCTCGTAGCACAGAATAATTGCGCCTTAGAAGGGGTACCCGATAGTCGGATTGACAGTATCAGGCATGAAATCGACAAAGGGTCTGCCGTTTACACGAATGAGGAGCTGCAAATCCTTAATAACGAGCTCGACAAAGCCATCAACGATCGATTTGATGCCTATTTGGGCGGAGGGTAACAGGCAGACGGTCCGGCAGCGGGCAACTTAGTGAAAGGGCCGCTTTCCAAGCAGGAAAGTAGCCCGAAAGCCGGATCAGTGGCTACGCATCGGGAAAACAGCCTGAATGGGCCAAAAAAATCAATGAACCGTCATTGGACCGTGGACATAAAGAGAGCCCTTCCACACATCGGCGGAAGGGCTCTCTTTTCTTGAATGGTGGGCATAGTTGGGATCGAACCAACGACCTGCCGATTAAGAGTCGGCTGCTCTACCAGCTAAGCTATATGCCCAATGATAAGGCCCTGGACAGTTGTCCAGGGCCGGAATTTTTGGCGTCCCCTACCGGATTTGAACCGGTGTCGCCGCCGTGAAAGGGCGGTGTCCTGGGCCGGGCTAGACGAAGGGGACGTTTTCAGTGGTGAGCCGCGTTGGGATCGAACCAACGACCACCTGATTAAAAGTCAGGTGCTCTACCGACTGAGCTAGCGGCTCAAAGAGAATTGCATTTTTACAACAGAAATAAATATGAGTCAACCATTTTTTTACATCCGTAACAATTAATCTCCGGCAAGGCCGTCATCCTCGGGCTGGTATTGCGGTTTCGCGCGTTCTTTCTTGTCGTTCTTGTACTTGTACATACGCCTGTCGGCCAGCTTGAGGGCAGCATAGATTTCAGACGCATCATGCGCCGTTGCCACCCCCAGCGACAGGCCGCGCGCGTAACCGTTCTTTTCCTTCCTCGGGCGGCATTCCTCATGAATGATACGCTGCACCGCCGCCTCCGCGGTTTCGTGGTCGGTACGCGGCAGCAATACGGCAAACTCATCCCCGCCGATACGCGAGACGACGTCACCGGCCCTGAAGGTTGTCAGGAGCAATTCCGCGGTCATGCGGATCAACCGGTCCCCTTTGTCATGGCCGTAGTTGTCATTGACCATCTTTAGACCGTCAATATCGGCAATAACAATACTGACCGGAAAATCCCGGCTGGCCGCCAGCCTGCTCATCTCAGCCTCAAAGTACGCCCGATTGAACAGGTTCGTGAGCGAGTCATGGGTACTGAGATACCGAAGGCTCTCTTCATAGTGCTTGCGCTCGGTAATATCCTGGGATACCTTGAGATACTTGATTATGGCGCCAGAGGAATTGCGCAAGGGGCAAAACTTTGCCAGCTCCCAGTAGACTTGGCCGTCCTTGCGGCAATTTGCCAGTTCGCACTCCCATTCCCCCCCTCCCCTGATGCTGCTCCAGAGCCCCTGGTAAAGTTCAGGGGGATTGAGGTCGGACTTGAGGATGCGGGGATTGCGGCCGATGACCTCCTCGGCGCCGTAGCCGGTCACCTTGGTAAACGTCGTATTGACATATTCAATGGAACCCTGGAGATCGGTGATAAGGACCGATGCCGGCGCCTGCTCCATGGCCTGGGAAAGCAGGTTGAGAGTTTCATCCTGTTTACTGAGACGGCGCTTGAGGTTTACATAGTCGCCGCATTGACCGATGGCCTCGACCAGCTTGGTAAAATCGACGGGCTTTATGATGTAATGGTTGATGCCGATGGAGACACAATCCAGAAGACATTCGAGATCACTGACCGCCGTCAACATGACAACCTGGCAATCCGCTCGCAGGCGCCGGATCTCACGGACCATCTCAATGCCGTCCATGACCGGCATCCTGATATCGGTCACAACAACATCAGGGGCATGAATCCTGTATGCTTCAAGCCCCTCTTTGCCGTTGGCCGCAATATGAACCGTTGCGACAACACCCATGAGCATCCGGGAAACCGCCTCCCGGGTGGCTTGGTCGTCCTCGACATACAGTATTGACATATCATTATGGAGAATCATTGGCGACATCATATCAAACCATCTTCATATTATAAATACCCGTGTATTATCAAGTTTATCGCATAATCAGCCCACCGCAAGCGCTGACCGGGGAGAACGCGGATGGAAAAAATAAGCATTATACGTTGCAACGACTACGACCACAGCCAGGTGCGGGAGGCGCTGCACTCGCTTCTGGAGCCGTTGGGCGGCATTGAGGCCTTCGTGCGGCCGGGTGACCGGGTACTGCTCAAGCCGAACCTGCTGGCCGCCAAAGCGCCGGAAGCGGCCGTGACCACTCACCCCGCTGTCGTGAAGGCTGTCGCGGAATTGCTCAGGGACGCCGGATGCCGGGTGATGATCGGAGACAGCCCCGGCATCGGCGGGTTCCGGAAGGTGGCCGACAAAAGCGGCATCAGCCAGGCGGCGCTGGAAAGCGGGGCCGAGTTGGTTGACTTCGACGAGACCATCGAGGTCAAGGGCGCGGGAACCTTCCGCCGTATCGCCGTAGCGCGGGCTTACTGGGAGGCCGACAAGATCATCAACCTGCCTAAACTGAAGACCCATGAGATGATGACCATGACATGCGCCGTAAAGAACCTGTTCGGCGCGGTCGTGGGGGCAGAAAAGCCGGCATGGCACCTCAAGGCCGGAACATCGCGCGAACAGTTTGCCCGGCTGCTGCTGGAGATATATCTGCTGAAAGCACCTGTCCTGAATATCGTGGATGGTATCGTAGCCATGGAGGGGAACGGACCTGGAAGCGGCGACCCGGTCAGGCTGGGGGCATTGATCGCCGGCGTCAACCCGGTAGCGGTGGATGTGTTGGCTGGCCGGCTGGCCGGGATACCCGCCGAACTGCTCTTCGTGGAGCGGGAAGCGGCACGGATGGGGTTGGCGGGGACGGTAATGGGAGAGATAGAGATTGCCGGCGTTCCTCCCGACGCCTTCGGCGGAAAGCGGTTCGCGCTTCCCAGCGGCCTGGACGTTCAATTCGGCCTGCCAGCGTTCATAAAAAACGGCCTTCGACGGCACCTGACGTCATTTCCCGTGGCCGATGCCCGCCGTTGCGTACTCTGCGGCATCTGCCGGGACGCTTGTCCGCCGGAAGCCATACAAATAACAAACAGCTCCCTGGTGGTCAGCCATGGGAGCTGCATTCGTTGCTGGTGCTGCCGCGAGCTATGTCCCCATGACGCCATGCGGGTTCGGCAGGGGGTGTTGCTGAAGATTGCGACGGCCCTCAGCCGTTCACGGCGGAGGAAGCACTAACAGAACTGTTGAAAAAAACCAGGTTGTTCAAAAATAGTCAGATCGTCGCACCCGCAGTATAATCGCCTCAGGCGATTATCGGTGACAGAGCGTCAGCGGAGTTCATCCCGAAGGGACAGAACCGGAACGGTTCTGCTAAAAGCCCTGCGGAGGCGTAGCAGCGCTACGCCGCACAATTTCACGAGTGAAATTGGACCGCGAAGGCGCCCGAAGGGTGAGGCCGCAGGCCGAAGTCACAAAAGGCCTTTCGAGGACGAAGGCCGAGATGGCTGTTTTTCAACAACCCCACTATACGTCTTCTTCCTCGCCGCCGAGCGGAATCTCGCGGTAGGCGCGGTCTTCCTCGAAGCGTTTGGTCTGGGCCTGGAGTTTTTCCAGATCGGATTTGCACTTGACGCAATGACGCGTGAACGGCATGGCCTTGAGCCGCCCCAGAGGAATTTCCTCTTCACACTCTTCGCAAATACCGTACTCCTCCTCCTCTATCCTCAGAAGAGCCTCATCGATGTTGTGCAACTTCTCCCGTTCGCGGTCCCCCAACAAAAGCCCGAGTTCGCGATCCCGTTCAGATGAAGCCTGGTCATAGATGTCGCCGCTCGGCTCTCCGACAGCCGTGGTTTCGGCACCGTTTTTGACGGTCTTGGATATTTCCCGCAGGGTATCCTCTTTCATTTGCTGAAGGATATCACTGATTTCTTTCCATTTCTTTTTTTCCGGTTTAGTGGCCATGAGACTCCTCACTCCCGTTGTCTGCTTTCGTCGCGCCTTGAAAAGGGGGCAGATTGTTGCAGATAACAGATTATTTGTCAAGCCAAACAACCAGGAGCCGCATCATAGGACTATCTCACCGATCAGATCGTAATCCGATGAGTCGGTAACTCTGAGGGAAACGATATCCCCCACTTCGGCGGTCCCGGAGGTGATATAGACCTGGCCGTCGATATCCGGAGCCTGGCGCGATGAGCGCCCCTTGAGGAGCAGCTCGGTTTCTTCACTGTATCCCTCCACAATGACCTGTTCCGTGGCGCCGATCAGGGCACGGTTGCGTCGGAACGAAAGCCGCGCCTGGGTACGCATCAGCTTGCGGTAGCGTTCACGTTTGACCCGCTCCGAGATCTGGTCCGGCATGGAGGCTGCCGGCGTATTCTCTTCCCGCGAGTAGCAGAAGACCCCCAGGCGATCAAACTGTGTCTGCTCCACGAACTGCATCAGGCCGGCAAAATCCTCCACCGTTTCTCCGGGAAAGCCGACGATCAGGGATGTGCGAAGCGCAATGCCGGGAATCTCGCGGCGCAAGGTGGCGATCAGGTCCCGAATCTGCGCCTCGCTGCTCCGGCGCTTCATTCTCTTGAGAACCGGATCGGCGATGTGCTGGATCGGGATATCCAGATACTTGCATATTTTCGGTTCATCGCGTATCAGCCCGATCAGACCTTCGGTGATCCCGTCAGGATACGCGTACAGCAGGCGGATCCACTGTATGCCCTCAATGGCGGCCAGCCGGCGCAGCAACATTTCGAGAGTTTCGCCGTCGGCCAGGTCGCTGCCGTATCGGGTGACATCCTGGGAGATGACGTTGATCTCCTTGACCCCGCGGCTGGCCAGCCGCTCCGCCTCGGCCACCAGCGCCTCCAGCGGGCGGGAGCGGTATGCGCCCCGCAGTTGGGGGATAACGCAGTAAGAACAGCAATTGGAACAACCCTCACCGATCTTGAGATAGGAATACCATGCCGGCGAAGAATTGAGACGCGGCAGTGTCTCGTCGTAGATATAGTCAGGGTCGCCGACGTAGCGCAGTTGACCCTCCGAGCCTTTTCTCCCGGCCAGGATTTCGGCAATACGAGGGTAATCGCCGGTGCCTATGAAGATATCCACCTCGGGCAGATCGTTGGCCAACTCCTCCTGATATCGCTGTGGCAGGCAGCCTGAGACGATCAGGGTATGGCATCGCCCGTCGTGCTTGCGTTCCGCCAAATCGAGTATGGCGTCGATGCTCTCCTGTTTGGCCTCTTTGATAAACGAGCAGGTATTGACGATGATCACGTCCGCAGCCTTTTCGTCGGTTGTGATCTCGTACTCATCCTTGGCGAGCACACCGAGCATGACCTCGGCGTCCACGAGATTCTTGGGGCACCCCAAGCTGACCATGCTCACTTTTTGTTTCACACTTTCGCTCACACACACCCCTTTTATTTTCACAGCACTGTCCGCTTAGGAAAGTCCCCCCTCCCGTCAAGGGAGGGGGAGCTAACGGCAAAGACCAAAACAGACATTGCTGAGTTTTTCACTACTCCCTGAAATTCACGAACTGCATCTCCACTCCCAGGTCCTTCCCCTTGAGGAGTTGGATCGCCTCCTGGAGATCGTCCCGGTTCTTGCCGGTCACCCGTACCTGGTCGTCCTGGATCTGGCTCTGGACCTTGATCTTGCTCTCCTTGACGACGGCTATGATCTCCTTGCCCTTTTCCTTGGATATTCCCTGCTGGACCGTGATGATCTGGCGGACCATGCCGCCCGAGGCAGGCTCGACCTTGCCGTACTGCAAGGCCTTGATGGAGATGTTGCGCTTGATGAACTTGGACTGGAGCACGTCCACCACGGCCTTGAGCTTGTAATCGTCGTCGGCCAGGATCTTGACGGCGTCCTGCTCCTGGCTTATCTCGCTCTTGGAACCCTTGAAGTCGTAACGCTGGCCGATCTCCTTGATCGCCTGGTTGACGGCATTATCGACCTCCTGCATGTCCACTTTTGAAACAATGTCGAATGACGGCATAAACACCTCCTCCGGATAAATCATTATAGTACATTCACCCTGAAGCCGCAAAGGGAGACAGAGCCCAAAAGGTCCGGCCGGATGTTCATGTGCGGCTTTGTGGCGAAAAGCGCCTTACGGCTTGATGACCTCAACCCCTGACGGGACCTTGAAGTTGAATTTATTGTTGTCGATGCCCTTGTTGACCCTGACATGGCTGTAATCGATACGGGTCTGGTTGCCGACGGCATCGTACACCACCGAAGCCTGCACCGGAAAGGTATCCTGCACGCTCCCCTGACGCAGGAAGCGCTCCACCGCCTCGGCCGAAACGGTCAATTGGAGCCTTGCCAGGACCGGCGTCGGCTTTTTGGGGATCAGTTCGAGCTGGTAATCGCCGTTTTTATCACGCTGTTCCTTGGCGTAGGAGACTTCGAAATCCCGCGACACATGCCCCAGACCGGTCAAATAGGAAAGGGCGATGGCGTTGCCCCCCTTGAACATATCCGCCACCGACATGACCATCACCTGCCGGTTTTCGGGCAGGTAGAACCAGACCCGCTTGCCGTTGGAGACGATCTGTTGCTTGGGCTTGATATAATCGAAACGGAACATGGCGCTGCTCGAAGCGGGCCGCTTCAGGAAGACCTCGCCGCTCCCTTTCTGTTCGCGGCCAGCCCCGGCGATAAACGTTCGCTGGGAGAAATCGGCGTGCACGTCCTGCAAGCCGGCATACCCCTTTTCCAGCGCCCCGACCACATCCTTGAGGCTCGCAGCCTTATCGGCGGCATGCAGGGGTGTCCAGGCCAGAACCAACACAAGGAACATACTGTGTATCAACCAGCGCATCATAGTGAAACCTTTCCTGAAAATGCAAAATGGCGCAACCGGTCGCTGATTCTGCCACAGGCCCGCCTCTATCGCAACCGCTTTTGAATTCGGAAAATCACCAGATTGTCGGAAAACGTCCTGAGCGAGGCCGGATGCCGGGTGCCCGGAACGACACAGCCGAGACATACCCGGTAGTTATGCCTTTATTGCGAGTACCGCGCAACACCGCGGACGGCTCTCCACAATAGTTTTCAACAAACTGTTACAACAACGCAGCGGCATCCATGACATACACGATGCGTCCGTCTCCCGTTATGGCCCCGCCGGTAAGCCCTTTGAGGCGATTCAACGGGATACCGAGCGGCTTCACGAAGATCTCTCTCTGCCCGAGCAGGCGATCCACGGCCAGTCCCGCCATCACGCTTCCGGCCTCGATTACGACCGCCGGGACCAGATCCCTTGCATCGGGTGCCAATGGTTGGCCAAGCAGGCGATTGAGACTTTTGAGATGGACCTGCCTGCCGTCGAGAGAGAAGAACGATTCCCCTCCATCTTCCGCTATTTCGCCATTCCCGAGTTCGATGGTGCGTTTGATGGCATTGACAGGAAATCCGATCGTCAAGGGACCGCACTCCACTAACAGGGCGTGAATGATCGAGACCGAGATGGGGAGCCTCAGCAGGAAACGACTGCCCCGGCCGGTGTCCGATTCGATGTCGAGTCCGCCTCCCAAGGCCTTTACCGCGACCCTGACGGCATCCATGCCAACACCACGCCCCGAGATGTCGCTGATGGTTTCAGCCGTGGAAAAACCGGGGGCGCAGACCAGCATGAACGTCTCGTGACGCGTCAGGGCGTTCGCCTGTTCGCGGCTGAGCACCCCTTTTTCCACCGCCTTGTCGGCGAGTCTTCCGGGGTCCATGCCCCGTCCATCATCAGCGACGACAATATTCACATAATCCTTGTCACGGGTTACGGCAATCCGTATCGTGCCGAGACCCGGCTTCCCGGCGGCAATTCGTTGTTCGGGCGTTTCCAGGCCATGATCGACGGCGTTGCGCAGGATATGCACCAGCGGCTCGCTTATCTCCTCGAGAATCCCGCGGTCCAGCTCTATCTCCTTCCCCTCCACTTGAAACAGGATCTCCTTGCCCTGCTTGTGGGACAGATCACGCACCAAGCGGGGGAAACGATCGGCAACAAAGGAGAAGGGAAGCATTCGGGCCTGGAAAACCTCATCGCGAAGCTCCCTCAACAGCATGGAAAGCCGGTTGAGCGGTTCATCGAGCCGCGCCCCCTCAATATGGAGCGCACGGTCCGCCAGACGGTAACGGGTTGTGATCAGTTCGCCGGTAATGTTCACCAGCCGGTCGAGAGTTTCGGTCTTGACGCGGACGCTTTTGAAGGAATCGGAGTGCCGGGACTGGTGATCCGGGGCCATTGTCTCCCGATCGCGGTCGCCGGCTCCAGGTTCGGCATCAAAGCCTCCGGCCGGTTGTGGCGGGGGCGGGCCGCCGGCAGCGCGAAAACCGGCCAGCCGATTGACCAAGTCAGTGCACTCCGGCAACAGGTCATCATCGGATTCGATTGCCGAGACCATGGCGCCGAGGGTATCGCTCCCCTCCAGCAGGAGATCGGCCAGGCTTGCAACAAAGCCGATCTCCCCGCTGCGCACCTTGCTCAGAAGGTCCTCCATGCGATGGGCAAGGTCGGCGACGGCTTGGTACTGCATGGTCGCCGCCATCCCTTTGAGAGAATGGGCATGGCGGAACAACTCGTCAACGGCTGCCGTGTCGGCGGCATTATCCTCAAGCCGGACAATCAGTTCATTGAATACCTGGATGTGTCCTTTGGACTCTGAGACGAACAAGTCCCGGTATTGAGACATATCCATCGATCACCCCCCCAGGCTTTCCAGCGCCTCAGCGATCTTTTCCGGACTGAAGGGCTTCTGGACATAATACCTTGCGCCCAGGTCGAGCCCTTTTTTGACGGTTGCCTCCTGGCCGATGGCCGAGCAGAGGATCACCTTTGCCTGCGGTTTGATCTTGGAAATGGAGCCCAGCAGTTCTATCCCATTGGCATCGGGCAGGATGATATCCAGAAAAATGATATCCGGGTTGCAGTCGTGGAGTTTCTTCATGGTCTCTATGCCGCTGGCGGCTTCGGCCACAACGGTATAGCCCTTGTCCTTCAGAATGGCCCTGAGAATATTGCGCATGAAAAGGGCATCATCGACTATCATTACCGTAGCGTTACTCATTGTGGCCTCCATTGCGCCAACAGGTTGTCGGGTGGCATACAACCGGATACATGAACAGGGAGGAGTACCGCGAAACCGACTAGCATCCTGTAACACCGGCAATTCCGGAAAAGTCCGGCCTCCCCCGCATGGGGAGGAGACCTGGAGTTAGGACATTTTCAAGGGTTCTAAAAAGTCCCTCCGCACCTTGCGGGCGGGGGAGCAAAAATCCAAAATACAGGTACTCTCCCCCCAGCGGGTGGAGAGTACTATACGCGTATCTTCAATTGTTACATGGTACTACTGTACCTTGAGTTTGGCCAACAAAAGCTCGTTCACCAATGCCGGGTTGGCTTTACCCCTGCTGGCCTTCATGACCAGCCCGACAAAGAAGCCTAGCACCTTTTCCTTGCCGCCCCGGAACTCCTCCACCTGAGCCATATTGGCAGCGATGACCTCATCGATGATGGCTTCAATCGCTCCGCTGTCCGACACCTGGGCCAATCCCCGTTTTTCCACTATTGCCTGTGGTTCCCCGCCGTTTTTCCACATCTCCTCAAAGACCGTTTTGGCTATCTTGCCGGAAATGGCGCCCTTGTCGATCATCTTGATCAGTTCGGCCAGCTGACTGGGGATGACGGGACACGCATCAATGGCTGCCCCCGAATCGTTGAGCGCCCGGGTGACCTCGCTCATCAGCCAGTTGGACACGGCCTTGGCGTTGTGGTGAAAGGCCACGCACTCTTCAAAGTAATCGGCCACTCCTCGGCTGGCGGTGAGGACCTCCGCATCGTATTCCGGCAGCCCCAATTCGGTGATGAAACGCTGCCGCCGATGTTCGGGAAGCTCCGGCAACTCCTTGTGCGCATGCTGCACCCAATCGGCGTCGATCACCAGCGGCACCAGGTCGGGGTCGGGAAAATAGCGATAGTCGTGGGCCTCTTCCTTGCTGCGCATGGAACGGGTCGTCCCGCTGTTCGGGTCAAACAGGCGCGTCTCCTGGACCACGCTGCCGCCATCCTCGATCAGGGCGATCTGGCGCTGGATCTCGTAGTCGATGGCCTGCTTGACGAACTTGAACGAGTTGACGTTCTTGATCTCGGCCCTGGTGCCGAGGGTGTCGGACCCAACGGGCATAACCGAGATGTTTGCATCGCAGCGGAAACTCCCCTCCTCCATGTTGCCGTCGCATATCCCCAGCCAGGTCACGATGCGGTGCAGCCGTTTCAGGTAGGCCACCGCTTCATCCGATGAGCGCAGATCCGGCTCGGAAACAACCTCAAGAAGCGGCGTACAGGCCCGGTTCAGGTCCACCCCGGAACCATCATCCAGTCCGGGAACATCGCCATGGACCAGCTTGCCGGCATCCTCCTCCATGTGGATACGGGTGATGCCGATACGCTTTGCCTCCTGTCCCTCCAACTGGATATCGAGCCACCCCTTGCGGCAGATCGGCTCCTCTAACTGGCTGATCTGATACCCCTTGGGGAGATCGGGGTAAAAGTAATTCTTCCGGGCAAAAACGCTGTGGTGGGCGATGATGCAATTGGTGGCCAGCCCGGCCTTGATGGCAAATTCAACAACCTTTTTGTTGAGCACCGGCAAAGCGCCCGGCAGGCCCAGGCATACCGGGCAGGTCTGGGAGTTGGGTTCGGAGCCGAAGGTCGTGGAACAGCCGCAGAATATCTTTGACCCGGTCTTCAGTTGCGTATGGACCTCAAGACCGATAACAGGTTGGAATTTCATAGATAAAGACTCCAAAATTCATGATAATGGACGCGGATTTAACGGATTTTCGCGGAGTATTATTAGTTGCTGATTAACATCGATCTTCCGCTAACGATCAATTCCCCCTTTTTCAAAGGGGGGTTCCATGTAGCGGAAGACGAGCGTTAATCAGGAAAGATTAAATTTCCGCCTTCCTCGTATGCCATTCCGTGGCCTGCTCAAAGGCATGACCCGCACGCAGGATGGTTTCCTCGCCAAAAGGCCTGCCGATCAGTTGCAGGCCGATGGGCAGGCCCAAAGCCGAAAAACCGGCCGGCACGGACATGGCGCAGGTGCCGGCCAGATTGACCGGAATGGTGAAGATGTCCGACAGATACATCTGCAACGGATCGTTGGTCTTTTCGCCGATCTTGAAGGCCGGTGTCGGCGCCACCGGGGTCAGAATCACGTCCACGTTCTCGAAGGCACGGGTGAAGTCGCCCATGATCAAGGTGCGCACCTTCTGGGCCTTGACGTAATAGGCGTCGTAGTAACCGGAGGAAAGGGCATACGTGCCCAGCATGATGCGGCGCTTGACCTCGGCCCCGAAGCCTTCGCTGCGGCTTTTGGTCATCATGTCGATCAGCCCTTCGGCCTGCGGGCTTCGATGTCCGAAACGAACGCCGTCGTAACGGGCCAAGTTGGAACTGGCCTCGGCGGTGGCGATCAGATAATAGGTTGCCACGGCATAATCGGTGTGGGGCAAGGAGATCTCGACAAATTCCGCACCCAGCCGGCCATAGGTCTCGATGGCCCGGGCCATGGACTCCTGGACGTCCCGGTCAAGGCCGGTAATGAAATATTCCTTGGGCAAGCCGATCTTAAGCCCCTTGACGTCACCGGTCAGGGCGGCCGTGTAGTCGGGCACCGGCGTCCTGACGCTGGTGGAATCCCTGGGATCGTAGCCGGCAACCGCCCCCAGCATGATGGCGCAATCGGTTACGTCGCGCGTGATCGGGCCCACCTGGTCAAGGGAGGATGCATAAGCGATCACGCCGTAGCGCGAGACCCGGCCATAGGTGGGCTTGAGGCCCACACAGCCGCAGTGGGAGGCGGGTTGCCGAATGGAGCCGCCGGTGTCGGTCCCCAGGGTCGCAGTGGCTTGGCGGGCCGCAATGGCCGCCGCCGAACCGCCGGATGAGCCGCCCGGAATGCGGGTGGTATCCCATGGATTGCGGGTAACGCCGAAGGCACTGGATTCGTTGGACGACCCCATGGCGAATTCGTCCTGGTTGAGCTTGCCCAGCAAGACACAACCGCAGTCACGCAGCCGCTCCCATGATGTGGCGCTGTAGGGTGGGACAAAGTTGTGGAGGATGCGCGAACCGCAGGTGGTGCGGATGCCCTCGGTCAAAAAGATGTCCTTGAGAGCCAGGGGAATCCCCGTAAGTACGTGGGCTTCCCCGGAAGCGATGCGCCGGTCGGCGGCTTCCGCTTCAGCAAGGGCAGACTCCGGGGTCAGGGTAATGAATGAGCCGACGTGGGGCTCGACCGACTCGATGCGGGCCAGCATGGCCTTGGTGGCCTCCAAGGAGGACACCGCACCCGTCTTCAGCTCATTGTGCAGTTGGTGGATGGTAAGCTCAAAGATATCCATTCAGTAATATCTCCAGTTTATAGGACGTTTCATAATAAAATCCCGCATGTAACACAAACGGAACATAACGGCAGCAATATCTCCAACTTTGGGGCGTATGGTTCGCAACTTATGTGCTTTGGGCCCTGCGGCGAACCGGCGAACAAAGCATGCGTCATTCGATGACCTTCGGCACGCGATAGAAACTGTCCACCCTGTCCGGAGCATTTGCAAGGGCTTTCTCGACGCCAATGGAAGGATTGACCGCATCCTCGCGGAAAGCGTTTTCCATCGGAACGGCATGGGAGGTGGGGCGGACGTCAGCGGTGTCGAGCTCATTCAGCTTGTCCACATACCCGAGGATCGCATCCATCTGGCCGGCAAAAAGTTCAGTTTCGGCCTTGCTCAATGCCAGGCGGGCCAACCGGGCAACGTATTCGACGTCGGCAACCGTTATTTTCATGACACTATGCTCCGCTGCGTAAGAATTTGTCCTTGTGAGGACTGTTTTGTAGCATGAAACTTACCTCTTGACAACCACGTTCACCGCGCAGAACAAAGGGCGCCGGAGCTGAATGAAGCCACTTTTTCCTTGACTCAGGTTCTAATTACTATATATTTTTTAGAACTTTTTAGAACATGACCTGAAACAAACGATCCGACAAAACTACTATCCCCTTGTTTTTATTTACACTTTCATCACCAGAAGTGGCCGACCAAGGAGGCGAGTGACACTGTGAAACGTTTCAGAGAATTATCGAAAAAAGCTGTAAGTATCTCATATTACCTTCACGTTGCCTGTTGGAGCAGGACGACTTGAAGGTATTCGCGTTTTTATAGCCACGATTTGATGGCAGAGTTCGGGCAGTTTGATGCCAAATTTCACTGTGAAAGGTGGTGGTAAAGGAGAAAGGGGCGTGTATTTAACATTTGCAGTTCGCAGCAGCATTAAGCCATTTAATTAAAATTGAAGGAGGCACACATGAGTTTCAAAAAAAGGATTTTGGCAGTTGCAGCCGCCGGCGCATTGGGCGCCCTGGCCGCTGTTCCGGCAATGGCATTCGAGAACGAGTTTCACGGAACATACACATTGAAGTATTATCTGACCAACTATGAGCAGCCTACCCCCGGTTTGATAAATCCGGGCAGCATAAATACGCTTCCTGGCAATTCTTCTAAATACGCACCAGCCTATGACTCCACCCAAAATCTCCGTACCCAAAATTACTTCGAACAGCGTGCCCGCATCTTCTACACCGCCAAGGCCAGCGACGACCTGAAACTGGTGACCGGCTTCGAGATCGATTCCGATTGGGGCGACAAAGCCCAGGGAAGTCTCCCGGATGCTGGTGGGTCTGCATCGCAGTTCAGCACGGCCGCCTTCCGTAACTCCGGCGGCGCCCTCGAGGCCGACGCCGTCAACCTCGAAACCAAATGGGTCTACCTGGACTTCAAGATCCCTTCCACCCCGACCCGCGTTTCAGCAGGTATCCAGGCGTTCAAGGACTCCCTCAAGGGCATCTTCTTTGATTTCGACGCAGGCGGCGTGATGACAACGACCAAAATGGGCAACACGACCGTCAATCTCGGTTATATCCGCGGCTATGACCAGTCTTTCTTTGCCGTTGGCTCAAACTCGTTGCCGAAAGGGAACGAGAATTTGGATATCGGCGTTGTAGAAGCGAAAGTCGCCGTCACCAAGGACATTAACGTCGGTGCATCTTATTATCTGTACTCCGACGGCCGCCCCGTATCATACGGCGGCTCATTAGGCAGCGCTACAGTCGCCCCAACAACCGGCAGCAGCAGCACTTACGGCACAGCTGCCAGCCCAGGCGGCGTCATTACCGATGCAACCGTTATCAATACCTTCGGCCTGAACGCCGATGCCAAGGTCGGCCTGCTGAACCTGAGCGGTTTCGTTGCCTACCAGGGTGGCGAGATCAAAGGTATTAATACTAACGGCATCCACAACGCCTATCTCAATGCCTTCGCTTACAACCTGGCAGCCAAAGCCGCAGTCGGCCCCGGCACCTTGAGGAGCGCCATGCTCTTCACCTCGGGCAATGATAATAAGGCCTCCAATCTCAAAAGCGCTCACCTGACCGGCTGGGTCGGCACCAACCAGTCGCCCGACGCCGTCTGGACCGGCACCCCCGGCACCAACTCGTACAATGAAGGCAACATGATGCTGCTCAACCGCAACCTGGTGAACAATAACACCAACACCGATTATGCCATTGTCTACAACAGCGGCAACGGCACCACCCCGGTAAACTCCCAGGGTCTCTATCTCTACACCATCGGTTATGACGCAACCATCACCCCCAAGCTGTACACCAACGTCAATGCCGGTTTTGCCTGGGCAGCCCACACCAACAGCCTGAAACCGATCGATGCCAATACCAAAGCTGCAAACGCCAGCAACTTCTTGGGCACCGAGCTCAACATCGAGACCGGCTACAAAATGTACGACAACCTGACCGCCCGCGTTCAGGCCGCCTATGTTATCCTGGGCGGATACTACGCGAATGCGATCTCGGTCGGCGGACAAGGACATGATCCTGAAAACCCCTACACCGCACGCATCATCCTGAGCTACGCATTCTAATTGCACGCTACACCTGAAGTCCGAGAGGGCGGGAGCGATCCCGCCCTTTTTTTTTGACATGTCCGGCCTATTTTGCGATAATCTCCCGTCATTCTGCTGCCCACAGCGCCATACCGTATTTTCTCCCTTTGAGGAAATACGCCCTGAAGCAAGGTTTAGGAGAAACCATGAAAAAACTGATCATACTGCTCGCCGCGCTGTTCATCCCGCTGATGGCCCTGCCGGCCTTCGCGGCGCAGGTGCGGGTGTTCGTGGCCGACATGAATGCCATCGGCATACCCAACAAGGATGAGATGAAAACCACACTCCAGACACTGCTGGCCGCACGCTTGAACAGCGATAGGATCGTGGCGGTCGGAAGTGCGGGGGAGGCCGACGCGATCGTGACCGGAACCTATGTCGTCCTGGGCAAGGTATTCAGCATGGACGCCATGGCCAGGACGATCGGCGGCAAGACCGTGACACGCGTCTATATCCAGGGAGACAGCGGCGAGGAGCTGATCCCCGCGGTGGGAAAGCTGGCGGAGAAACTGGCGGCAGAGCTGGACAAGGCGTACGCCGGCGGGCAGCCGGCAACCGGCGCAGCGGCAGCGTCCTTGGCCGTTCAGGCCCCGCTTGCAGCGCCGAAGTCCGATTTCATCAAGAATGAGCAGATTCGCCCGGCCCCTGTCGGCGAGTTCATCAAACCCAAGGAAATGGAGCAGGCCAATACCGGCGGCTGGCTGAGCAAACGCCTGACCGGAGCCGCCAACCTGCTGGCCGAGGGAGCCCGCCTGACTGACGGCGGCCGCGAGATATTTCTGGCCGAGGATCACCGCCTCTCGTACTACCGCCAGGCCGGAGACATGAAGCTGGTTGCCGAGACGGAGTTCAGAAACTCCGAGAAGGTCATCTCACTGGACACGATTGACGGCAGCAAGGGCATCGAGATCTACGTGACGCTCATCCGGGGCGACGAGCCCGCCTCCCAGGTCTGGCAGGTACAGGGCGACAAACTGGTAAAACTGGCCGAGGACATTCCCTACTTCTTCCGTGCCTTCAGCCTGGCCGGCGGGCCGAAAAAACTCTACGCCCAGGCAATGGGCCGGGATAGCGATTTCTATGGTGATGTCTTCGAGGCGACCCGTTCCGGCAACGAGATAACCCTGAAAAATCCCGTCAAGCTGCCGCAATTCGGCGATATCTACACCTTCAACCAATTCCGCGACCAGGACGGCAAGACATTCACCGTGATCATCAGCCCGGACAATTACCTGGTTGTGTACGGTTCGGACCGGAAGGAGATGTGGCGCAGCAACGACAAGTTCGGCGGCTCGGAACTCTTTTTCCAGAAAGAGGACACAGGCGCAGATGTCCGCCTGACGGGAGAGAAATACCGCTGGATATTCATGAACATGCGGATTCAGGTCACCGCCGGAGGCCTTGTCCTGGTGGGCAAGAACGACGGTTTTTGGGTGTTGGGCAATGCCCGTTCCTACAAAAAAGGCGCAGTCTACTGTTTCGCCTGGAACGGTTCGAGTCTGGAAGAAAAGTGGCGTACCCGCGATACCCAGAATTACATGCCGGCCTACGATTACGACGAGGCCCGTAACGAGTTGCTGATCCTGCAAACCGTGCAGCGTTCCGGCATAAGTGCCCGCGGAGCGTCATCCCTGGCTATCAAGAAGGTGGAGTAGCTTAAGCCGCTCACCCCTAACCCCGGACCGGGAAACCGCCCCTCTCTGGACGGCTGCCCGGTCTTCATTCTTTTCGCGGGCCGAATAGCGGGCTTGCGGGAGATTATTTTTCAGGAACCGATACACATGACCATGCCATCACCCGACACATCACTTCCCCGCGGCGTCAGCGATTTCCTGCCCGATGCCGCTGCCAAGATCGGTTTCATCGAAGGAAAGATCCGCAACGTCTTCGAGCTGTGGGGCTTCCGGCGCATCATCCCGCCCAAGCTGGAATACGAGGATGTGCTGACCATCGGCATGGGAGAGGAGTTGAAAGGCAAGACCTACCGCTTCGACGACCGCCAAACCGGACGCCTGCTGGCTTTTCCGCCGGACATTACGCCGCAGATCGCCCGCATTGTGGCGACGCGCCTCGCCGGTTGGCCCCTTCCGCATCGCATCAGCTACAGCGGGCGAGTCCTGCGCCAGACCGAGATACAGACCGGCCGCAGCAGGGAACTCTTCCAGTCGGGTGTGGAACTGATCGGCCTCGACTCGCCCGAGGCGGATGCGGAGATGGTGACCATGGCGATCGAGGCCATGCAAAAACTCGGCTTCGATAACTTCAAGATCGATCTGGGGCAGGTAGAGTTTTGCCGCGGAATCATGGCCGCCTCCGGCCTGGAAGGCCGTTCGTTGCTGGAACTACAGGAGGCTATCGCGCGCAAGGATGTCTCGGCAGTGTCAAAGGTGCTGGCCGCCAGCGCTGTTCCTGAAGCATCCCGCCGGGAGATTTCGGCCCTGCCGCGCCTCTTTGGCGGCTGCGGCGTGCTGGATGAAGCCGAACAGGTGGTGTCCAACCAGCGTTCCCGGTCGGCGCTTGCGAACCTGCGCCAAGTATTGGAAATCCTCGATATTCACGGGGTCAGCGACCATCTGACCATTGACTTGGGAGAAACACGCGGACTAGGCTATCATACCGGCATCACCTTTGAGGGTTTTGTCAGCGGCCTGGGTGAACCGGTCTGCAGCGGCGGCCGCTACGACAACTTGACGGCCCGTTACGGCTTTTCCGCGCCGGCCACCGGCTTTACTTTCAATGTGCTCAGCCTGCTCCAGGCGCTGGAGCGGCGGCCCGAGGTAGAGGCCAGCACCACGCGGGACTTCCTGCTGTTCAACAGTCGCGACGACCGTCGCGAGGTGCTGGAGGTGGCGCGCCTGCTCCGATCCCGCGATTACACCGCAGCCAGGGACATCATCCGCCGGGAATATGACGACTCGCTGGCCTATGCCCGACGCATGAATTTCCGCAGCATGCTGGTCATCGGGGATGAGACCTGCGGGGGGGCATACACGGCCGTGCGCGTCCGGGACGGCAAGCAATTCCGAATCACCAAAGAGATGCTGCTGCACGAAAATCTTGTTACCTTAATCGAAGAAAATCAGGGAGACCACGAGACATGGCAAACGTTGTAGTCGTAGGAGCCCAATGGGGCGATGAAGGGAAGGGCAAGGTTGTCGATATCTACACAGAACACGCTGATGACATCGTACGCTACCAGGGGGGCAACAACGCCGGTCACACCCTGGTCGTGGGAAACGAAAAAGTCGTCCTGCACCTGATCCCCTCGGGCATACTGCACGAGGGGAAGCGCTGCATCATCGGCAACGGGGTGGTGCTCGACCCGGAGGTATTCATCCGGGAGATCACGAAACTCAAGGGGTCCGGCCGGATCAGCGACGACGCATGCCTGCTGCTCTCCGAATCGTTGCACATCATCATGCCCTATCACAAACAGATCGACATAGCCCGCGAGGCCAAGAGCGGCGACAAGAAGATCGGCACCACCGGCCGGGGTATCGGCCCCTGCTACGAGGACAAGATCGGCCGGCGCGGCATCCGACTGATGGACCTGCTGGACAGGAAGGTCTTCGCCCGCAAACTGCAGGAGGCGTTGGCCGAGAAAAACTTCATCCTGGAAAAACTGCTGGGGGAGGCGCCCTGCGACTTCGACGCGATCCTGGCCGAATACAGCGGCTATGCCGAGGTGCTGAAGCGGTATGTCGCCGACACCTCGCTGGTCCTCAGCAACGACCTGAAGGCCGGCAAAAAGGCGCTCTTCGAGGGGGCGCAGGGAACGCTCCTGGACGTGGACCACGGCACCTATCCCTATGTCACGTCGTCATCCACCTGCGCCGGCGGCGCCTGTACCGGCTCCGGGGTCAGCCCGCGGGAAATCCACGAGATCATCGGCATCTCGAAGGCCTATGTCACCCGCGTGGGAAGCGGCCCTTTCCCGACCGAACTGCTGGATGCAACCGGCGAGCAGTTGCGCCAGACCGGCGGGGAGTTCGGCGCCACCACCGGGCGTCCGCGGCGCTGCGGCTGGTTTGATGCCATGGTGGTCCGCTATGCCGTACGGGTCAACGGTCTGACCGGCATTGCCCTGACCAAGCTGGATGTGCTCTCGGATTTCGATACCATCAAGATCTGTACCGGCTACACCTGCAACGGCACAACCCTGGAGACCCTGCCGGCCAGCCTGGAAATCTTCGAGAAGTGCCAACCGGTCTACGAGGAGTTGCCCGGCTGGAAGAGCGATATTACCGGAGCGCAGACCTACGACGACCTGCCGCAACAGGCCCGTGCCTATGTCAAACGCCTGGAAGAGTTGGCCGGCTGCCAGATCGTGCTGGTTTCGGTCGGCCCGCGCCGCGACCAGACCATCATCCTGCGCAATCCGTTCAAATAACCGGCCTTTACCCTGTTGAAAATCCCCCCGAGTCGTGAAGGCTTCGGGGGGATTTTTTTATCCAATGAAAAACATTGAAAACCCCGTACCTGAACCTCCAGCTACCAGATATAGTCCTTTGCGATGTCCCGCTTGTCGTGCCCGAACAGGAGGTGCATCACCCTGATCCGCTTCAGTGCCGGCGGAGACAGGCTCCCCAGAGGGATGTAGACGATCTTCCTCCCCATTCCGGCCGCGATGCGTTTGAAGATGCTGCGCGGCGGCCGGGCCGCCGCATAGACAACATGGGTATCCGGCGAATAATCGAGGGCAGCCATCAGCAGAGTCTCGGCCTTTGTCTCCCACCCCCGGTACGAGGGGTCCCGCCACACATCCCGCATCCGGCGCGGCGGAAAGGACAGCAAAAGCCCCCCGTACTCGCAGCGGCAGATGCCCGGACCGCTCACGTTGTCGCCCGGTTCCGTGGCGTAGAAGGCCATGTCTGACTCCTGCTCATGCTCTCCCAGCCACGTCATGGCAAAGGGGTAGCGGTTGCGGCTGTCCTCGTCGAAAATGATGACCACACTTCCCACGCCCCCCTTGATCCGCATCCGCTCACGCACATAGACGCGCCCGTCATGGGGTTGATTGCGGATCGTTTCGCGCAGATCAATACCGTCCAAGAGGGAGGTGCTCAGGGGTTCCACCCGGCTCTGCTCCTCGGAAAGCTGTTTTATCCCCGTTCGTTTCAGAAGTTTGCCGTAATTTTCGATGATGATGTCTTCAGGAGGCCAGGAGCAGACCGAACCGTCGTCGAACCCCTCCAGCCATTCTCCCGGACGCCGCTCATGCTTCCGCTTGAGGAACCGCAAACCATAGTGCCCCTTGTCCGCAGGCTTGCGCGGGCGAAAGCGGATTACCCGGCTTTGGTCCCAGAGGTCTTCGACCCGCAAGCGCAGCACCGGTATCTCCGCCTCATCCCGTTGCCAGGGATAGCATCCTGCCAACCGCCAGAAAGCGTAGGCGAAGTTGTCGTCCACGCACCCACGGGCAGCGGTCAGAAGCTGGAAGAGATCAGGCAGCAGGTGTCCCGAAAGAGCCGCATAGTTGCGGCAGAACCGAAAGAAAGCCCTCTTCTGCCAAAAGTGGAGGTGCTCGCCGGTTTCCTGCCGGTAATGCCGGCCGGCATGCTCGAACAGACGCAGATGGATGCGCTGCCGGTCCGGCATCTCACCGTCCCTCCCCACCTCTCGCGCGCTGCTTTCCATGGCCGACCGCATGATCTCCTGTTCGGAAAGCGTTTGCTTTCCCCCGGCGATCAGCTCCAGCGCATTAAAGCGCCGCCGCAGCGGGGGCGCTGTACCGCCGCGGTCCGGCGGCAGGCCGCTCCGGCGCATCTCGTAGATGGCCGAGACAAAGGGAAACTCACCCATGACCTCGCCGCAGGATTCGGGATGGAGGCTGAAGATGCGGACATCGGTGCGGCGCGTCCGCCCCAACGGCTCCACACGGGGCTGTCCGAAGAACTCCCTGATCCGCCCCACATGGGCCATACCGCCTACAAACAGGATGCGTTCATGACTCTGCGCCAGACGCTGTAGCCGAAATGCCATCCCCTGCTCGCGGCGGATGTCTTCCCGGCATGGCGCCGCCCCCGCCGCGGCCCGGCAGTATTCACGGTAATAGTCGGCCAGGCCGATGCGCTGGACGGCATACGAATCCGGTAGATACTCCTTCACATCGGGATAATCGTCCAGATCCACATCCACCAGGTGGAGCGGGATATGCTGTTCCAGGGCGCAGCGGGCAGCTTCCGCCAGGGGGTCGGCCGGTTCCACCAGCAGATAGATGGTCTTGCTTGCGGCAGTTTTGGAGGAAATGCGTGGGGTGGACTCGTAGGAGATGACCGAGACCTGGGGCAGTCTGCCGACAGCCTGGGTGAAACGTTCCTCCAGGGTGGAGGGCAGTTCCACGGCAATGCAGTCGGGCCGTACCTGCCGGACGGCTTGCCGCACCAGATGGGCGAATTCCAGACGGTAATGCAGAATGGGCAGGGCGTGGACGGGACCGAAGATTTCCAGATGGAGCCGGTTGGGCATAGGTCAAAACTCTTGATAGGTTGTTGAAAAGCAGCCATCAGGCCTTCGTCCTCGAAGGCCCCTTCGTGCGGCGTAGCGCTGCCACGCCTCCTCAGGTCCTTCTGCGGGTACGACGATCTGACTATTTTTGAACAACCTTGGGTTTTCAAAAGACTGCTTGATTGAATGCAGAAAACGCGGCGTGGATCAGGGATGATCCAGGTACTCCAGGGCCTCGTTCCCCAGCACACGCTCCACGGCCAGCGGGAGCAGAAGGGCGGCCTCCGTACCCTGCATGTGCATCATCTTGAGAGCGTAGCGGGCGATGTTGATGCCGTCCCGCACGGAATAAGACTCGTCGGCGGCATGGGCGCGCTGCAGAAAATCCACCACATACTGCAGGATGCGGCCGCTGCTGAAGGGAAGGTTCTCCCTGAGGATCAGCAATTCTTCGTCGGCAGCCGGGAAGTCGATGTATATCTGCGGTTGGAGCCGGGAATGGATGTATTCCGGCACCTCGAAGGTGGAGGAGTCCTCGTTCATGGTGACGACGATACGAAAATTGCGGGCCGCGGGGATACGCAGGCCGGTGACGATGGACTCCACGTAGCGGCGGTCGTCCAACAGCGGTGCCAGCGAGGCCCAGGCCTTCTCGCTCATGCGGTTCCCCTCGTCCAGTATCAGCACCCCTCCGGCGAGCATGGCCGAAACCAGGGAGGATGCGGCGTACTGGATCTTCCCGTCCGGGCTGATCACCGGCGAGATGATCAGGTCCTCTGGCCGGGTATCCATGGTGGCCTGGTAGAGATAGACCGGCCGCCCCAGGCGCAGGGCCGCGGCATAGGCCAAGGTCGTCTTGCCCACCCCCGGCCTCCCCACAAGTCGGGGATTGAAGGGGATGTCCCGTTCGTCGATCACCATCCATGCCGCGAGCAACTGGGTGAGCAGCTCCTCTTGCCCGACCCATTTCAGTGCAAGACTTACCGGCGAGGCCAGGTTCAGGGCGATGCCGTCTATGGTGGTCTGTTTCATCGGTTTATCTCCTTCCCAACAGCCGTGGCACCCCGGTAAGGATAGTCAGGGGGATGGCCGTAGATGTAGAGATCCGCCGGCAGGGGCGCCGGCTCAACGGGGTAGCGTATCGTCCGGTTTTTTTGACCCACGTGTTCGAGCGTCCCCTTGAACATCCGTGCTCTTTTCTTTGTCCCGTTTCGCCGGAATTGCGGCATCGGTTTTTGCCGGCGGTTCCAATTGCTGCTGGAACAGGCGGCTGCGGTAGCCGGCATGGGCGGCCAAAGCAATGCAGACATCCAGTTCCCGGCCGGCCACGGCCAGCCATGCCGATACGGTGCGACCGGCCGGCCGTTTCAACGCCAGCTTAACCAGGCCGAGCACGACGAGCCACTCAGCCAACTCCTCAAACCGTTCCTTGTTGAACCACTCGACGCCGTCGATGGCATGAATCAGCATGAAATCACGGCAGACCGGGCATAAAAAGCCCCTGGCCAAGGCGTCGGTCAATACGTCGTCATCCGGGCCATCACATGCAAGCAAGGCCCTGAGGAGTTGATCCGCGTGTTGAGAGGACTCTCCGGCTAGATTCTCTTTCAGCACGCGCCTCAAGGTGCAATCGAGCCCAAAGGCATCCAGGCTCTCTGCTCCGGCATGCCGCAGGAGCAGCCACCCCATCAGCACACGGGCGCCCGAAGGGGCCTCCAGAAGTTCCAGCAGCCTGGCATGCGCGGTCCGCGCGGCTTTGGAAGCAGGTTTCATCACCTGGAATGCCGGCATGAACCCGCGCCAGGCGGAGACGGCCTTCAGTACAGCATCTACCCCGGCGCGGTCCTTGCTCAGGTGGGCATGCAGGACAGCCAGGAAGCGCTGGGCCGCCCGGAGCACATTATCCGCTTCCGGCGGAGCGGCCGGGCTGACCTTACCCGGTACCTCTTGCAGCGCAGCCCGGAAGGCGGCGTTCAGGGAAGCGTAACGCTGCTGCTTGAGCTCGTCCGCCAGGCTTTCCACGCCGCGGCCGCCCAGCGCCGCACAGAGGCTCTGCCAGCTTCCCTCCGCATCATCCCGGATTTCGCGGAAATCCATGAACACGTGGAACTGGTATTCCCCCAGTTCGACATAGAGCCCATTTTCCCGCAACTCCCTGCCGTTACGCACGTATTCCAGCCCTTGCGTGTGGTCGCGGAAGCAGTAATAGACATGATCGTCCGGTTTGACCCCCAGGGCTTCCCCCAGTGTCGTACGCCGCAGTTCGGTGGCGTCGCCCGCGCCCATTGCGGCAAACGAAACGGAGTCCTTGATCCATCCGGCACAACAGGCATAGCGGTTATGGTACAGAACCAGCGCCCGTTGTTCCCCAAGCCTGTTTGAATAGGCAAAGACATTTTCGTCAATCGTAGAGCCTGCATGGAAATCGTACAACACGAAGTTCTCCGCCCCGGAAAAGAGCCAGCGCCGGCGCAGCAACGGAAATATCCACATCTCGTGACCGCGCACCATCCCCTCGTCAACCGCCTCGTCCCAGTAGGCCCGTTTGTACTCCATGCCGTACTTTTCATGGAAACCCTCGATCTGTCCATGGCCGAACATAGGCAGGCCCGGCATGGTGGCCAGCAGCACGCAGGCGCCGAAGTACTTGCCCTGAGTACCGAACTGCTCCACTGCGGTCTTCTCATCCGGATTGTTCATGAAATTGACGAAACGCTTGAGCACCTCGGGGTTGAACTCCAGGACGTTTTTAATGGTCTGGCGGTACTTGGCGTTTTCCTCCATCTTGAGCATGTTCATGAAGGCGCTGTTGTAGACGCGGTGCATGCCAAGGGTCCGAACGAAATAACCTTCCATCAGCCAGAAGGCCTCGGCCAGCAGCAGGGTTCCGGGCACCTCGGCAGCCACCCTGTCCACCACCTCACGCCAGAATTCCGCCGGAAAGAGCGCATCGAACTCTTCCCGGCTCATGCCGTGTTCCGCGCGGGACGGGATGCCGCCTCCCAAGCCGCGGATCGGGAACCAGAGGCGCTGATAGTGTTTCTTGGCCAGGGTCATGGCGGCGTCGAAACGGATGATCGGAAAATTGTGGGCCACATGAAGGATGGTCCGGATGACTGCCTCGCGCACCTCGGGAATAAGATAGTTGAGTTGGGCCGTGTCGTTCCAGGGGATGCTGGTGCCGTCGTTGCCGTGGTAGATGTAGCGGATGCGGCCGGTAGTGCGTTCGATCAGCCGGAAGACCACGGCGGCATCGGTCTTGGTCCAGTAGCCGTCCTCGATCTGGATGCAGACGTCGCCCGAATGGGACAGATCCTCACCGTTGAACCGATAGGTGGGGAAAGGTGGGTAATCGGTCTGGATGAACCAGTCCGGGTGCTGGACGACCCAGCGGGAATAGATGCCGGTGTGGTTGGGGACCATGTCGCTGGCCAGACGAATGCCGCGCCGGCCGGCCCGTTCCCGTAGATTGCCCAGTGCATCCCATCCCCCCAGATCGGCGGCGATCTCATAGTCGTACAGGGAATAGGCCGAGGCGATGGCCTCGGGATTGCCGCACAACTGCTTAATGTGCTGGGAAGCCGGAGAGCGCTCCCAAACCCCGATCAGCCAGAGCCCTGTGACACCGGCGGCGGCCAGCCGGTCCAGTTCCGCGTCCGGCACCTGGTCGAGGCGGGTGATCGGCCAGCCGTACTGTTTCGTGAGTTGGTCGAGCCAGACATAGACCATCTTGGCGATCAGCACCACGTTGGACATCCAGTCCGCATCCGGAGAAAACCCTTCGTACTCGGGGTAATCATAGCCGCCGAAGACAGAGCTGCCCCCTGCCCCCCCATGCCTGCCGCGACCGAACTCCAGCACCGGCGGCGGTCCCGGTTCCCCCGCTCCGCCCCATTCCCGTTCCTCTTCCAGCAGGATATCGAAGGCGCCGGCAACCTCTTCCAGCAGTTCCGGCGGCAACAGGTTGACCCAACGCTCACGGATGAAGGCCAACTGGCTGGCGAGAGAGGTGGGAGCCGAACCGATGGGCGCCCACAACGCCTCGCCCAGGGTGCACCCCAACTCCGGCAGTAGCGGCCCCTGCTTCAAGGCGGCATGCATGCGGTCGGTCATGACCGGGTACGGCGTATCATCCGCCAGGACCCGGTCGTCCAGGATCTCCCGAAAGCCGTCAAGAGCCGGGTTCAGGGCAGCCAGCCTGAGCAGGAGCATCTCCCGCAGGACCAGGCGACGGCCCCCTTCACCGGCGGAGCTGAGCCATTCGTTGCTCTGCTGCCTGCCTTGCAGGACATCATCCGGCGGAAAGAGCTCCACGAAACGCCCCAGGGTCATGGCCGTTTCACCCCCGGCAGGATCGTACCCTCCCCGGCACAGGGCATCCGCCATCACTCCCGGCGTTTCGCGTTCTCCAAAGACATCGATGATATGGCGGTAAACTTTGAGCAGGGTGGCATAGAGAACGAGGTGGCTGGCATGAACCGGCGGCGCATCGGGGCCTTTCTCGCGGTTCAGCTTGAGGGCGAGTTGACGGTAAAACATGACGCCGGGAATGCCGCGTGCGGCGATGAGCTGCGAAAGCGCCCCCAACTCAAGAGAGCGCCAATGCCGGACGGAGATCTGAATGGTGTGGGGAAAATAGGCTAGCGCACTGCTCTGTTCAGTCATATCTGTGTCCAGCCGTGGGCGTGAGGGTTAGCAGCGGGAACGCCGGAACGGGGCTGCCCGCGATCCGGCGAACCGATGCACGCACCGGGAATTTTAATGTTTTTTCTTGGCGCTACTCTTTCCCGACTTTGCGGACTTGCCGTTTTTAGACGTCTTCGTCCTCTTTGCCTTTCTAAACTTGACCTTCTTGTTCTTGCCGATCTTATTGCTGATCTTGCGGGGCTCGGGATTGAACTCATCCCGGATATTGTTCAGCAATACCGAAGCCTCTTCAAGATTGGGATCGGCCTTTTTGGCTGACTCGAGCATCTCTTTCGCCTCGGTAAGCCGGCCGGTCTTCAGATAGAGGCGTCCCAGGGCATTGAGGGAGCGGGCGTGGTCCGGTTTGAGTTCCAGGGCCTTTTTATAGCTGGCAATGGCGTTAACATAGTCCTTCTTGAAATCGTAGATCAGACCCAGCTTGTATTGGTTGTTGGGATCATCGGGGAAGAGTTCCGCCGTCCCCTTGAGCAGGTCGGTAATCTCGTCGTAGCGCTTGTCCTTGACATAGAGCGAGATCAGGGCGTTGCGTGTTTCCATATCGTCTTTCTGCTGCGCCAGGACCTTGTTATAATGCTCGATGGCCTTGTCGTTCAAACCCTTGGCCTTGTAGAGGGCAGCAATCTCCCGGTTTGCATCCACATTATCGGGCGACTGTTTCAGCACCGCCTGATACCCCTCGATGGCCAGGTTCGTTTCCTTGGTGCGTGCAAAGAGCCGCGCAAGCTTGAGCTGGATATCGGGGCTGTTGGGTTCGAGCTTGAGAAATTCGCCGTACTGCTCCACCGCCTGGGCGTTGCTTCCCCGGTTCAGGTAGATATCAGCCAGGCGCAGCCTGGCGTCGGCATTCTGCGGTTTGACCTGTACAGCCTGTCTGTAGGCCACCACCGCCTCGTCCAGCAGGTCCTGTTTCTCATAGAGAATGCCCAGATTAAGGTACACGTCGCTACTGGTGCTGTTGCGGTAAACCGCTTCCTTATAGGCGGCAACGGCTTCTTTATCCATGCCGGCAGAACGGTACAGGTTACCGAGTTCTTCATACGCCGCCGCTGCATCGGGCTGTGCCTTGATGGTCGCCTTCACCCTCTCGATCGCTTTTTCCAACTCTGCCTGAGACGGGGTCGCTGACTCCGGCTTGGCAACTGCGACGGCGGGGGAAGCGATCGGGGGGGGAACTGCTGCAACTATCGGAACTATCGGAACTGTCGGGGCGTCCGGGACTGCCGGAGTTGCCGGAGGCATCTTTCCTTTGCCGCCCAAGAGCCTTTCATACTCAGCCAGCTTGTGTTCACCTTTTTTGGCATAGATATCGGCCATCATCAGATGAATCTGGCGGTTTTGCGGGCTGGACACGGCGGCCTTCTTGAGCTCGTCCAGCGCATGATTCGGCTCATTGCGCTCCAAATGGATGGCGGCAATGCCCATATGAGCCTTCTCGGAATTCGGATCGGCCGCCAGCGCCCGCTGGTACTCCTCCATCGCCTTGCCGTGCTGGCCGATGGCAACGTAGATCTCCGCCAAGCCGGTAAACACACCGGCGTCATTGGTCAATTCGCGGCCGGCTTCGTTGAAGTAATAGATGGCCAGGGGATAAACCTTGCGCTCCGCCAGGATCATCGCCATGGCCTTTTGATACTTGGGGTTGGAAATCGACGCCAGGCCGCTGGCCAACTCGACCGAGGCCTCGTCATTCATCCCCTTTTGGGCGTACAGGAGCCCCAGATTGCCGCTTGCCAGGGGAAAGGATCGTTCCTGTTGCAACGCTTTGCGATATTCCGCAATCGCCCCGTCCGGATTGCCGGCCCGCTCGAACTGTAATGCAGTGACATAGTGGCCGGCAGCGCCGTCGGGACAGATGGAGAGGATATCCGCTTCGGCCTGGCGTATCTGGGCTTCATCGCGGAGTTGCCCCAGCTTCCCCGTAAGCTCAAGGGCTTTTGGGCATTTGTCGGCCCCAAATCCCCAGGTGAAACCGGTCAGCATGAGCACCGCGCAGGGCAGGGCAAGATATGTGCGAATCATAGGCATGTTTTTGGGTTGTCCTTGAGATGTCCTTCGTTAGTGTCCGGGCGGCTGCCATCCCTTGTAGTTCAGGTTTTCTCAGCCCCTGGCTGCGTTACGGCTCCTCGTCGGAAGCTAAAACTCAAAAGGGATTACTGCGGCGAACTGACCGCACCGGACGCGTATCGAATGTCGGTGGGGGATTATACATGGCGCCTGGTAAAAATTCAATTATTTAGGCAAATATCTTTGATTATTTACATTTTTATGCAATAATTTCCACCTGTGTAACGCCTGTCAGCCATACTCCGCTTGTATGTCGTGAGCATCAGTGTCTAGGAGCAGCGAGATGAATCAAGAGCTTGTGGCGTTGATCATGAATGCCAGTGACCTGCCCACCATCCCGGTGGTCGCAACCAAGGTCATGCAACTCGTTGAAAACGAAAGCACCACCTCGGAAGAGCTGGCCAAGATAGTGGCGTCCGACCCGGCCGTTGCCGCCCGTGTCCTGAAAATCTCGAACTCGTCCTTTTACGGCTGCCAGCGCCAGATCCAGACGCTGTCCCATGCCATCATGATCCTCGGTTTCAGCACCCTGAAAAGCCTCGTGGTGGCGGCTTCGCTCAAACAGGTTTACAAGCCCTACGGCCTGACCGAGAAAATGCTTTGGGAGCACTCTTTCGGTGCCGGTCTGGCCGCCCGCATCATTGCCGGGGAAAGCCGGCTGGTAAATGAGGAGGAGGCATTTCTGGGCGGCCTGTTCCACGATATCGGCAAGATCATCATGAACAACATGGACAGCAAGCAATTTCAAAGCGTCATGCAGAAATGCTATAATGACCGGATTTCATTTCTGGAGGCCGAACGGCAGGTTTATCCCTACAACCATGCAGAAGTGGGCGCGCTGGTTATCAAGAAATGGAACTTCCCGGAGATCCTGATGTATGCGGTCCTGAAGCATCACACCTACGATTTCGACGCCGACGAAGATCCCTATCGGATACGAGTGGCCTGTGTTGTCGGGCTGGCAAACCTTTTCTGCCACAGGGTAGGGGCGGGCATGCGCGAGCCGGAGGATTTTGCGCTCCATGAGACACCGCCTGCCATTATTCTCGACATCGATGAGGAACGGTTGAATTTTCTTTTTGAAACCTTCGTGGAGGCATTCAACCGGGACAAGGGCATTTTCAGCTAAACAGGGCGTTAAAACGCGTCATAACCGTTTTCTCGTCTATTTCCCCGCGCCTTTTTGAAATATCGATGCGGTCGTCCTCCAGCTCCTTTTGTGAGCCACGCCCATTTTCCCGCTTGAAGCCCCCCTCGCCCGCGAGCCATTCCAGCCGGCCTCTTTCGCCCCGCTGCCCCCGCCTGATCGAGTCTTTAGCACCCCTGTGCTGCCAATCGAGATGAAAATTTGATTTTTTTTGTCCAAAATAGTATTATAAAAAATTACGACAGCATCAGAGCGTAGATGCCAACACAACGATGAGACGGAAGCAGCGAAGACATGATTTCCCCTGTCGAGCGGCTTTCAACGAGGCACTTCCGCCAGAACGGCATGGTGGCTCCAAGCATATAGAATACGGCGCAAGGATGTCTATGATCCGCACAATTCTCACCTATCCCAACCCAGAACTCAAGAAAAAGTCGGCGCCCGTTGCTGTTATCAATGATTCCCTGCAGCAACTGGTCAAAGACATGACGGAAACCATGTACGACGCACCGGGGGTCGGCCTGGCCGCGCCACAGATCGGCGTGCATCAGCGCGTTATCGTGATCGATGCCTCCGCCAAGGACGAACCGAGTGAATTGATCGTGGCAATCAACCCGGTTATTGTCCATGCCGAGGGAGAATCGTATGAAGAGGAAGGCTGTCTTTCCGTCCCCGGATATGCCGCCAATGTCCGCCGCCATGCCAGCGTGGTGGTCAAGGGACTGGACCTGGACGGGAACGAAAAGAGCTGGCGGGCTGAAGACCTGCTGGCCATTGCCTTCCAGCATGAGATCGATCATTTGGACGGGGTTCTTTTTGTCGATCACCTTTCGCCGCTTAAACGCGACCTGTTCCACCGTAAACTCCGCAAGGCCGCCGAAGAGAAAAGGGACGCCAAATGACCGGTTGGCGGGTGATTTTCATGGGGACCCCGGAATTTGCGTGCCCCACATTGCAACTGATCATGGATCGCGGTGAACAGTTGCTGGCGGTGGTTACCCAGCCGGACCGTCCCAAGGGGCGCGGCCAGAAGCTGATGCCGCCACCGGTCAAGGAACTGGCGCTACGTCATGGCATCCCGGTGCACCAACCCCTCAAGGTACGCGACCCGGCCTTTATCGAAAGCATTCTGCGGCTCAAACCGGACGTGATCGTGGTGGTCGCCTTTGGGCAGATCCTGCCCAAGACGCTCCTGGAAATTCCCCCTCATGGCTGCATCAACGTTCACGCATCGCTCCTGCCCCGTTACCGCGGGGCCGCACCACTCAATTGGTGCATCATCAACGGCGAGAGCGAAACCGGCGTTACGACCATGCTGATGGACGCCGGCCTGGATACCGGCCCAATGCTGCTCCGCCGGTCAACACCCATTGATGAAAACGAGAATATTGCCGCACTCCACGACCGCATGTCCGTGATGGGTGCGGAACTGTTGGCCGAGACCCTGGACGGGATCAAATCTGCTTCCATACCGCCGCGGGAACAGGATAACGCCCTTTCCTGTTATGCCCCCATGCTGAAGAAGGAGGATGGACTGATCGTTTGGTCCCGCGACGCCCGCGCCATCCATAACCAGGTGCGCGGCATGAGCGTCTGGCCCGGCGCCTATACATTTATGGACGGCCAGATGCTGAAGATCTACCGAACGAGGGTCGGCCGCGGGATCGGCCAACCGGGTACGGTGCTGCAAGCCGCCAAGGGGACGTTCGAAATTGCCTGCCTGACCGGGAGCTTGATAATCGAAGAGTTGCAGACAGCGGGGAAAAAACGATTGGATTCTGCCAGTTTCCTGGCTGGATACCCGATTTCGGAAGGTTCCCGGCTTGACAGTCAAACAGACGGTGGGGATAAACAGCAATGAGCGACCACAAAGGAACCAACGCCCCGCCCCGTAAACGCCTGTTCATCTCGCTGATGGGCTTCACCTGCCTGATCGTGGTGGGGCTTATCTTTCTTGCCTGGTGGGTTCCCAATCGCGGCCTTGCCAACATCCACCCCCAACTGCCCCATATCGTCGGTATTGCCGTGGTGGTGCTCTCGGGTGCCGCCATCCTGGGGACCGGCCTGCTTGTCTTGACCACCGCCCTGGGCAAGGATATCTTTTTCACCCGCTTCATGCGCCTGGTGGTAATCAAGTTTCTCCTGCCGATGATCGAGCTGGTAGGGCGCGGGCTGGGGCTTGACAAGGACAGTATCCGCCAGTCATTCATTGCCATGAACAACAGCCTGGTCATCTCGCAGCGCCAGAAGATCAGGCCCGACCGCATTCTGGTGTTGCTCCCCCACTGCATTCAGCTGTTCGACTGCGAGATCAAAGTCACCGGCGACATCAGGAAATGTGTGCAGTGCGGCCGTTGCGACATCAAGGGATTGGTGGGCATCAGCCAGAAATACCATGTAGACATATCCGTTGCCACCGGGGGCACGCTGGCACGCAAGGTGATTGTGGAAAAACGCCCCAAGCTGGTGCTGGCCGTGGCATGCGAGCGCGACCTCACCTCCGGCATCAAGGACTGTTACCCCTTGCCGGTAATCGGCATTCTCAACAATCGCCCCTTTGGCCCCTGCTTCAATACCACCGTCGATACCACCAAGATCGATGCGGCCCTGAGCCAGGTGATTCTTCTGGAAGAGCCGGACCCGACAACTGTCTGATACCAAGGTGCAATCAAAACGAGTAACCTTATCGGTTATTCATCTTCAATCTCCACCAGCATATCCAGGGCAAAATTCTTGGCCCTGCCGCCGGGTGCGATCGCGCCGTAGGCGATCGCCTCACGGAGTTCAGCGTCCGTGGCGCCATAGGACTTCGCGGCCGCGAAGTGCTTCTTCAGTCAGGTGGGGCACCCCACGGCAATGGCGCACCCCACACGGATCAGTTCGCGCGTGCGGCCGTCAAGCACCTCTTCATACTCGTAGTCGAGAAACTTCTTGCGGATGTTCATACTCCCCCTCCCTTCATCACGCCGGTTCCCCCACTATCCGGGTGTAGCAGTCCCGGATCTTGCCGGTAGTTTCTTCGTAATCACTGATCAACGCAGCGCCGGGATTTCTCAGCGCAGGATCATAGCCCAACCGCCGGGCCAGTTTGTTCATGTAGCTTTTCGACCCGGCCAGGTCGTTCGCCGAATAGTCGTGGATGATGCGCAGGCGGTTTTCCAGCCTGCGCAGAAACGTAAAACCGGAAAGCAGCGCCTCGGCGTTGTTATCCGGCAAAAGCCCCAAGACGCCGATCTCCTTGAGGGCCACGATGGTGCTGGTGGTGCGCAGTTCAGGGTAACTGCAACCAAACTTGAGCTGAAGATACTGGGTAATGAATTCCACGTCAACGATCCCGCCCCGGCCGGTCTTGATATTGTAGCTGCCGCTCTTTTCCCGCGCCAACTCGTTCTCCATGCGCATCCGCAACCTATGGATCTCGCGACGCCCTTCGTCATCAATCGAAGTTCCATAGACCGTATGACGGATCACATCGTGCAGTTGGCCGCCAAGCCTCTCGTCCCCCAGCACCACCCGGGCCTTGGTAAGCGCCTGGCGTTCCCATATCTGCGCTTCCTTGCGGTGATACTCAAGGAACGAATCAAGAGAGGTAACCAACGGGCCGGCGTTACCCGACGGCCGCAGGCGGGTGTCGATCTTGTAGACATACCCCTCGCGGGTCTGCATGCTCAAAATCGAGATGATCTTTTGGGCCAGTTTGGCAAAGTATTCGTGGTTGGAGACCTGCTTCTCGCCGTTCGTGCTCCCTTGGCGGTCATAGACGAAGATAATGTCCAGGTCGGAATGGTAGTTGAGGTCGCCTCCTCCCAGTTTACCCATGCCGATCACCGCCAGCGATGCCTCGACATTGCCTCCCTCGTAGCGAAACATCGGGCGTCCGAAGCGTTTCAACTCCTGCACCGCCAGATGGTAAGCCGCCCCCAGGCAGGCCTCTCCCAGCACGGTCAACTGGGCCGTAGCCTCTCCCTGGCCCAGCTTGCCGTGAATGTCGTTCAACCCGATGCGTAGAAATTCCTCGTTTCGGTAACGACGCAGCATGTCCAGTTGATCCTCGAAATAGCCGGTTCGCTCCAGCAGGCCGTCCAATTCCATGCTCATCATATCCTTGGACTTGAGCGTGGAGGCATAACCGCGGCCCACCAAGCTGTCCAACAACTCCGGGTGGCTGATGAGGATCTTGGAGAGGAATTCCGACATGCCGAACAGGGATATCAAAAGCTTGAGCGTCTCGCGGTTTTCGGCCAGCAGGGCATAGTAGGATGAACGAGTGCCGATAATGACCAGAAAACGTTCCAGATTGGCGAGGGCCATATCGGGATCGGGCGACAGAAAGATCTCTTGCAAAAGCAATGGAGCGATCTTTTCCAGGATACGGCGGCCTCGCTCGGTAAGGTTGCCGCTCTCGGGGCCGCGCCGGAGCGACTGCAGGTTTTCGTAGGCACGCTCCACGTCCTCGAAACGGCGTTCCATCAGCATGTCCTTGACCAGATCGGCATCGGCGTTGGTATCGAGGAAAAGGAGCACCTGGGGGTCCACATCCTGTCTGAGCTTCTCGTCGCGGGTATGGAACAGATTCCCGTAGATGGCCGAAACATTGCTGCGATGTTCTTCCAGCGCTTCCAGAAATCGTTCCAGGCCGTTGGGGCGCAGGAAACCGCAGCGCCGGGCCAGAGCCAGTAATTCTTCCTTTTTGGCGGGCAGGTTGTGGGTCTGACGCTCCTGAACCACCTGGATGCGATGCTCGACCGTACGCAGAAAACGGTAGGCCTCGGAGAGTTTGCGGTGATCGTCGTCAGTGATCAGGCGCGCCGCAAGCAGGGCATCAAGAGCTTTGAGCGAATTGCGCTCCCGCAGGTTGGAGTTCTTGCCGGCATAGACCAGCTGTAGCGCCTGGACGAAGAACTCGATCTCGCGTATGCCCCCCCGCCCCAACTTGAGGTTGGTCTCTCCTTCCATGGAGCGGGCCAGGGAGGCATCGATCTTCTGCTTCATATTTTTCATATCTTCGATCAGGTTGTAATCGAGATATTTGCGGTAAACAAACGGCTGGAGCATCTTCAGCAACCGGTTGCCCAGTTCCAGGGAACCGGCGACCGGCCTCGCCTTGAGCATGGCCGTACGCTCCCAGGACTGGCCCCAGGATTCATAGTAGATCTCCGCCGAACGCATTGAAATCGCCATATCGCCGGATTTGCCCTCCGGCCGCAGCCCCACGTCCACCCGGAAGACAAAACCATCCCCCGTAACCTGGGAGAGAGCCTTGCTGATCATCTCGCCCAGTTTGTTGAAAAAAACATGCAGAGAGATAACACCCTTTCTGCCACCGTCACCGTTTTCAATCCCGCTGGTCTCGCCCCGGCCCGACTCGTAGAAGTAGATGATGTCGATGTCCGAGGAGAAGTTCAGCTCATACCCGCCCAGCTTGCCCATGCCGATCACGGTCATTTCTGCTTCGCGAGGCCCATCTTCGCCCTCCATCAGGGGCAGGCCGCATTCTCGCACCAGGCAGCGGCGGCAGACCTCGTAGGCCACATGCAGCGATGCGGCCGCCAGACTGGAAAGTTCTCCGGTCACCTCCTCCAGCGATGCCAGGCCGTTGAGATCGCGAGCGGCAATGCGCAGTATCTCTGTCCGCTTGAAACAGCGCAATACCCGGAACAGTTCCGTGGAATCGGTCGTATAATCCACCTGGGAACGCAGGGTGGCCAGCATCTCGCCCTCCCTTCGGGCAAGATCGATGGCATTCTCCAGAAACAGCCAGCGGAATGCGGCGGGGACCTTATAGATCAGGTTGACCAGAAACGGCGAAGAGCCACACAGCAGAATAAATTGCTCCAGGCGTTTTCTGCGTTGCGCAACCTCTGCCAGGTCTTCGGGCGGGATGACCCCGGTCAGGCGTTCAAAGGCGTTGAGCGCCATGTCGGGCACGGGGGTCAACAGCGAGCCGGCAACAATGTGGCACAGGGAATCGAGGGAAAATAACGAGCTGATCAGGATGACGTTTTCAGCCGAACGCCCGCCGTGGAGATAGCCTCGGGACACCAGGAAGTCGGCCAGTTCCCGTGCGCGGCCACCATGGTCGTCCAGACCCATGATACGGCCTAATTCCCCCAAAAACCGTTCGCCGTTCATAGATCAGATACCTGCGGCCTTTCTGAGCCCAAAGAGGTAGTCGCCGCTGACAATCCCATTTTCGGTAATAATGGCGGTAATGTAACGGGCCGGGGTAACGTCGAATGCCGGGTTGCGTACGCTTATCCCCGTGGGGGCGATGGCAACCCCTTTGATATGGGTTACCTCATCCGCATTGCGCTCCTCTATGGGGATCTGGCTGCCGTCGCTCAGGGAGAGGTCCAGGGTTGAGACCGGCGCGGCCACATAGAAAGGAATATTGTTCTCTTTTGCCAGCACAGCCACCGAATAGGTGCCGATCTTGTTGGCCGTGTCGCCGTTGGCGGCGATCCGGTCGGCTCCTACCACGCAGCAGGTAATCTCGCCGCGGTTCATGAAAAAACCGGCCATGTTGTCGGAAATCAGGGTGGCGGGAATCCCTTCCTTGACTAGTTCCCAGGCGGTCAGGCGAGCCCCTTGCAGCCAGGGGCGGGTCTCGTCGGCAAAAACCTTGATATCCTTGCCCGCCTCGTGGGCGGCGCGAATCACCCCCAGTGCGGTGCCGTAGCCGGCGGTCGCCAGGCCTCCGGCATTACAGTGGGTCAGGATCGTGGCCGCCTGGGGGATCAGGGTGGCCCCCCATTTGCCGATGTTGCGGCAGATGGTCAGATCCTCATCTTCGATACGGATGGCCTCCTTCTTGAGTACCTCGCGGATCTGGTCGAGGGTCTTGCCGCGGCTGGCCTCGGCCACCCGCTTCATCCGTTCGATGGCCCAGAACAGGTTGACCGCCGTGGGGCGTGTGCGCGCCATGACCTCACAGACGTTCTCCAACTGGCGGAAAAATGACTCATGGGTGTCGGCGATGATCTCCCGCGCACCAAGGGCAATGCCCATAGCCGCCGCAACGCCGATGGCAGGAGCCCCCCGGATGATCATACCCTTGATGGCCTCGGCCACGGATTTAAAATCCTCGTAGGTGTTGTAGACCTCTTCTCCCGGCAGACGGGTCTGGTCGATCATGATCACGGCGTTGTCGCGCCACTCGATGGTGCGGAAGGACATGAAAACTCCTTGTAGTACGTTATTCCAAAGACTTGACGAATGTATCACGGAGGCCCGGACTCAGGCAATCATTTCAACCGGGCACGGTTCCCTTTTTCCTTGCCGCTCCCCGACAGCACTGCTAAACTTGTGAACAGGGCCTACCGTCGGCAAGGGGGCTTTTACCAACTCCAAATCAAGGATGAAATCAAGGCGGCGAGTATTGAGGCTATGAAAGCGTACCGGCAGTACGTTGAGGAGCCGAAGACGAGCCGACGTGGCTGGCGCCTTGATTTGGAATCGGTATTACCCCCGGCTCATGTCCCTATGAAGGAAGTCCATAATCACAATGCACAAATATTTTAGCGAAGACGCGTTGCTGCTGATGCGCCACGAGATAGAGGCCGCCGCCGGCAACGAGGTCTTTTTCATCGGCCGGGCCAATGTTGACGGCATCGTTTTTGAAGCAGAGACCGTTGCCCGCGGCAGCAAACAGGCCGTACCTGCCATCCTCGCCCGCGCCGCCTGCGGCGACGTGGTCATCCACAACCACCCCTCCGGAGACCTGACCCCTTCCGGGGCGGACATGGACATAGCCTCGGTGGCCGGCAACCAGGGGATCGGTTTCGCGATCATCAACAACGAATGCACCCGTTGCTACCAGGTGGTGTCTCCCTTTACCGAGAAAAAGGGTGAGATGCTCTCGCTGGAGGAGATCGCCCGGGCATTCGCGCCGGACGGGATCATGGCCCACCTCAAGGGGTACGAGCAACGAGACGAGCAGGTACGGATGGCCTTTGCCGTGGCCGAGGCGTTCAACCACGATCACGTGGTTCTTGTGGAGGCCGGCACCGGCACCGGCAAATCCCTTGCCTATCTGGTTCCGGCCATTCTCTGGGCGATACGCAACAACCAACGGGTGGTGGTCTCGACCAACACCATCAATCTCCAGGAACAGTTGATCCGTAAGGACCTCCCTTTTCTGGCGCGCTCCTCCTCCATGGAATTCAAGGCCGTGCTGGTCAAGGGACGCGGCAACTACGCCTGCCTGCGCAAACTGGAAAACGCCGAGGCCGAGCCCTCCCTGTTCCCGGACGAGGCGGCGGCGGAGCTGACCGCCATCATCGAATGGAGCCGCAGCTCCCAGGATGGCTGCCGTAGCGACCTGGCCTTCACGCCTCGGGAAGGCACCTGGGAAGAGGTCTGCTGCGAGGCGGACCAATGCAGCCGCTCCCGCTGCAAGCATTTCAACCGCTGCTTCTTCTACCGGGCCCGGCGTGATGCATCGGCCGCCAAGGTGCTGGTGGTCAACCACGCCCTGCTGCTGTCGGACATCGTGCTGCGCAAGGAAACCGGCTACGACGCCACGGCCATCCTGCCCCCCTTCACCCGCCTGATCTTCGACGAAGGGCACCACCTGGAGGACGTGGCCACCAGCCATCTCTCCCTGATCATCTCCCGCGGCGGCATTCTGCGCCAGTTACATCGGCTGGTCCCCCAGAAGGCCAACCGCAGCGGCCTCCTGACGATCATCTCAGCCCGTCTGGCCCGCGATCTGCCGGACACCATGGAGGCGCTCTATACCGAGCTGTCGGCCCTGCTTGAGAGCCACCTGCTTCCCAAGGCCCACGACCTGGCCGGCCTGACCGAGCAGAGCATGGACTGGCTGGCCCTGGCCGTCGAACGGGAAACGGGAGACGAAGGAGGGAGGGAGCGCAAGCTGCGCATCACGCCGGTGGTGGAGCGGGGCGCCTTCTGGCAGGAATGCCGCCAGCGTGCCCATGCCCTAGCCGACGCGGTAAACGACTACGCCTCGGCGCTACGCAGCCTGCTGCGCCGCTGCGAGGACCTGCCGGACAAGCTGCGGGAAAAACTGGCCGACCAACTGCTGGATGCCGGCGGCATCGAGGGTCGCCTCCAGACAATGGCCGACGGCCTTTTGTTCTTCATCTCCGATGCCGAAGGCTACTGCCGCTGGATCGAGGCCCGATCCGGCCACCGCGGCGTACAGGCCCGGCTGTGCGCCGCACCGTTGGACATCTCGGGCCAGGTCAAGGAAACCATCCTGGACCGGATCAAGACCATTATCGTCACCTCGGCTACCCTGACCGTGGGGGGTGATTTCGGCTACCTGAAAAGGCGCACCGGCTTTAGTCTTTTGGAGCCTGAACGCTTGAGGGAACTGCGTCTGGCCTCCCCATTCGACTACGCTTCCCAGGTCTTCGCCGGCATCCCGGAGGACATGCCCGAACCGACAGCACCCGGATTCCGCCAAGCACTGGAAGAGCGCATCCTGCGAGCCGTAGCCATCTCAAAAGGCGGAGCTTTTATCCTCTTTACCTCCTACGACCTGCTCAACCGGGTCCATGGCGCGCTGGCTCCGGAATTGGCCCGACGGGGGCTGGTGGCCCTCAAACAGGGCGAAACCGGCCGCCACGCCCTGCTCTCCCGCTTCCGCAAGGAGAACAACGCCGTACTGTTCGGCACCGATTCGTTCTGGGAAGGAGTGGACGTCAAGGGGGAAGCGCTCAGACTGGTCATCATCGCCCGCCTCCCCTTCCAGGTACCGACCGAACCGGTACAGCAGGCCCGCACCGAGCAGATCCAGGCTGCCGGGGGTGATCCATTCCGAGAATTTTCCGTACCCCAGGCGGTGATAAAATTCCGCCAGGGGTTTGGCCGCCTGATCCGCAGCAGGAATGACCGCGGCGCGGTGTTGATCCTGGATCGGCGGGTAACCACCAAGAACTACGGCAGGATCTTTCTGCGGTCTCTGCCCGATACGGCATTGGTGAAGGGGGATTCGGAGGAGGTCTTTACGGCAATGGAGACGTTTTTTAACGGGCTGCCTTTGTAATGCCGCAGAAGCTTTGGAAGTTGACCGCCATAGACGCCGGCAGGGCGATCGGCAGGCCTGGACGACGCGGCACATCATCAGGGTGCAGTCAACCCTTTATACATCGGGATCGAGCATGTATTTTATGCTCCGCAACGCTATTAATGAATTGCGTTGGCGACGCCCTGAGTTTATAACAGAATAGCATAGTTATGCGTAAGCCTTCATAAGGAGCAGTCAGATGGCGGCAACATCGTTCAAAACGGTCACGGTCGTGATCCTCTGGCTAATCGTTCTTCCGTGTTTAGCCTCGGCTGAGGAACCGGTCAGAGTGGTCGGCACAGTCTCTCCACTGAGTGACATTGTTCGCAAAATCGGAGGGCGGCACGTGGTGATATCGACCGTTCTCCCTCCGGGCGCGTACCCTTCGGAATACGTTTTTCATGAAGGGCACCTGGGAAGGATGAAGGGCACGGAACTGGTCATCCGTATCGGCGTGGGAGGCGATCCCTGGAGCGACCGCCTGATCGCTACGGCCGGCCCGGGGGTCGTGGTCATCAATGCCGCCCGCAAGGAAGATCTTGCCGTGGCGAGCCGTTTTGCGGGACCGCACGAACCGGGAGCTTCCGGTTCTTCCATACCGCAACTCTATGTCTGGCTTGACCCCCGCATCGTGCGCGACCGCATCGCCCCCGCCGTACTGCAGGCCCTGATCGAACTGCGCCCCGCCAGGGCAGCAGAGTTCAAAAGCAACTCCCGACGCTTCTTTTTTGAACTGTCAAGGATGGATAACGAAGCCGGCGCCCTGCTGGCACAGATGCCTCCAAAACCATTTATGGCCCAAACCAGGGCCTGGAACTTCTTCTTCAACCGCTACGGCCTGATGCCGGTGGAGGTGATCGAACCCGACGAAAAGGCCGAGATCGGTGCGGATCGGGTGTCGAGAATGATCGCCAGGGGCCGGCTTGCGGGAGTTCACCTCATTTTCCGCAACCACCGCCCCCCCAGCCGGCCGCTCACGCAGATCGCCAAAAAGCTCGACGCAGCCATTATGCCACTGGGGGTGGTGGGCAACGAACATCCCGGCATGATGGGCGGCACCTACCTTGAGATGATGCAGATAGATATCAGAAAACTGCTCGTGGCGTTTCACTGACATGCGACTGCTCCGGCGCTTATTCAATCCGGTCATGGCGTTGATTGCCGTCCAGGTGGTCTGGATCACCCTGGTGGTTTGCTGGATCTACTGGTTCATCGGCAAACACCGCGAGTTTCGCAACCTGGCCGAGAAATACCGGCCGGAACTGCTGGGCCAGGGGTACAACTGGCCGGTCATGGCCGAAGGACTGGTCATGCTGGTGGCCATCCTGGTCGGCGTTTACGTTATCTTTCACTATTGGAACCGCCAGTCGAACCTTTACGCCCAGCAGCGCAACATCATCTCCCAGGTGACCCATGAACTGAAATCGCCACTGGCCTCCATCCAGCTGCACCTTGAAACCATCCGCCTGCGGCGGCCGTCGGGCGAAAAGCTGGACAACTTTGTGGGCACCATGCTGGCCGATACGGAACGCCTGCACTACCTGATCAACAACCTGCTCATGGCGGCACGCCTGGAGCAGCGCCGCAGACCACCTGAACGCCGTCTGACCGATGTTTCGGCATTCCTGGAAGAACAGGTGGAACGGGAACGGAGCAGGCTCGCCCAGGGAGGAAACATCTCCCTGGAGTCGGAAGCCGGGCTCAAGGCCTCCGTCGATCCTGAAGAGATGGGCATGGTGCTGCGCAACCTCTTTGAAAACGCCGAGCTCTATTCCCCGGAGAGTCCCGATATCTCCGTAACTCTGGCCAGGACAGGGACGCAGCTCATTCTCTCGGTCAGGGACTGTGGGCGCGGGCTGGAACAGCAGGAACTGAAAAAGGTCTTCGAGATGTTCTACCGCGTCCGGCAGGCGGGCGATCATGTGCGGGGAACCGGACTGGGGCTGTATATCGTCCAGACGGTCATCAAGGGATACGGCGGAACGGTCGGTGTAACGAGCGAAGGGCTGGGCAAAGGAAGCACCTTTACCATCAAGCTCCCCGCTGCTTGAGGTTAATTGTATGACCACAAACGACAAACCCCACATTTTGCTTGTCGAGGACGAGATCCATCTGGCGCGCGGCATCTGTTTCAACCTTGAGGAGGACGGGTACCGCGTCAGCCACTTCGACTCGGGCGAAAAAGCGCTGATCACCCTGGAGGTGGAGCATTTCGACCTGATCATTCTGGACGTCATGCTGCCCGGCATGGACGGCTTTCAGGTCTGCCATGCCGTGCGCAAGCTGGACCCGCGCGTGCCGATCCTCATGCTGACCGCCCGCTCCGAGGATAGCGACCGGGTGGAAGGGTTGGAGAACGGGGCCGATGACTACTTGACCAAACCGTTCAACCTGATGGAGTTTTTGCTGCGGGTCAAGGGGATGCTGCGGCGTTCGTCCTGGTACCGGCCAGAACCGGTAGAGGAGGGATACCGGTTCGGCGACAACGAGGTGTTCCTGCTCTCCTACCGCGCCCGCACCGCCCAGGGTGAAATCGACCTGACCGAGATGGAGGTGCGGGTCCTGTCGCTTTTCTTCCAGAAGGAAGGCGAGATCATCCCGCGGGGCGAATTGCTCCAGTCGGTATGGGGCTACACCAGCGACACCGAAACCAGAACCCTGGACAACTTCATCGTCCGCCTGCGCAGATACTTCGAGCCCGATCCCGGCAAGCCGGTCCATTTCCAGACCGTGCGCGGGGTAGGATATCGCTTCAGCCGACAGGCGTAATACCGATTCCAATCCTTTCCCCCCGCACCTCCACCGCCACATCGTACAACGTGCTCCCCCGGCCTCCGTCGGTGAGGCGCTGCGACGTCAGGGCGTTCACCCCCCGCTCGCCGGGGCAAAACTCCCGCCACCAGACCCCTTCCGTGACCACCGTCCCCACCGGGACCCGCTCCGTAACCTTCAGGGCAAACTCCACCTCACCGAGGCCGTTGCAGGCCATCACCCGTTGGCCGTCAGCCAGACCCCGCTCAGCCGCGTCCCGTGGGTGCATCATCAGCGCCATCCCCCCCTGCTTGCTCCGAAGGTCCTCCTGCTCGTAAAAGCTGGAATTGAGGGCAAAGGTCGTGGTTGCCGACTGCAGGCGCAGGGGAAAGCCGTCCCCCGCGGCATGGGTGGGGAGCAGGCGCGGCAGGGGCTCCGCCTCCCGGTCGTTTCGGATCTCGATCCTGCCGGAGAGGGTCTTCCAGTCGCCTTTGGCCTCCGAGGGGGGCGTCAACGGCACCGGCTCCCCATCACGCAGGCGTTGGGTTGTCTCCCTATCCCGCCAGGGGGTGTCAAAATCGAGCAACTGTTCCACCAGGTCGTCGGCCGACAGCCTGAAAAAGGGTTCGTCCCATCCCATGCCCATGGCCAACAGCGAAAACACTTCCCAGTTGGATCTGGCCTCCCCCACCGGCGGTATGGCCGCAGAGCAGCGCTGGCTGTGGTAACCGCCGTAACAGCGGTACAGGTCGGATTGCTCCAGGGACGAGGTGGCCGGCAGGACGATGTCGGCATAGCGAGCCGTATCGGTCAGAAAACGCTCGTGCACCACGGTGAACAGGTCGTTGCGCTCAAGGCCCTTGATGACGGCGTTCTGGTCGGGCGTCACGGAGGCCGGATTGGAATGGTAGACATACAGGGACATGACGGGCGGGTCGTCCAGCCCGGTCAGCGCCGCACCTAGTTGATTCATGCTCAAAAGCCGCGTCGGCCGCGCCATGAAATCCTCCCGCGTGACCCGGTGGAGGGGGAAGGCGGCCCCGGTGGAGGTGCCGGTGAATACGCCGCCGCCGGGCCGTTGCCATGCCCCGCTAATGGCGGGCAGGCAGGCGATGGTGCGGACGGTCATAGCGCCGTTGCCGTAGCGGGTGAGGCCGCTCCCCAGGCGTATGAAGGGGGCCTTTGCAGCCGCAAACTCCCGCGCCATGCGTTCGATGACGGCAGCGGGCAGACCGCAGGCCGCGGACATCCGCTCCGGGGCGCAATCGGGCAGCACCTTTTCGGCAAACTCCTCGAACCCGAGCACGTTATCCCGGATAAAGGCCCGATCCGCCAGTCCGTCGCGGACCATGACGTGCATCATCCCCAGGGCCAGGGCGCCGTCACCGCCGGGGCGCACGATGAAGGCATCGTCCGCCGCCTCGCAGGTCGGCGTACGATAGGTGTCGATGGCCCACAAACGGGCGCCGCGCCGCCGGGCGGCCTGGGCGTCCCGCATGGCGTGGATGCTGGTGGCGACGGCGTTGATCCCCCACAGGATCACCAGGTCGCTCTGCTCCATCTCCGTCGGCTCCATGGCCGGGGTATCCCCCATGACCGCCTTCCACCCCGCATCCTTGGCCGGGGAGCAGATGGTCCGCTCCAGACGCGAGGCCCCCAGCTTGTGGAAAAAGGGATGGCCGCTGTTCCTCTGCACCAACCCCATGGTGCCGGCGTAGGAATAGGGGAGGACGCATTCCCCCCCATAGCTGGAAATCAGCCCCTTCCAGCAGGAGCAGATGCGCTCGATCGCCTCGGACCAGGATACAGGCTCGAAACGTCCCTCCCCCTTGGGGCCGGTGCGCATCAAAGGGGTCGTCAGGCGGCGCGGCGAGTGGACCGTGCGCTCGTAGTGATTCATCTTGGGGCAGAGCAGACCGCGGGTCGTGGGATGGCCGGGGTCTCCGGAAACGCGCACGGCGCGGCCATCTTCCACTTCCACCAGCATGCCGCAGGTGTCGGGGCAGTCATAGGGGCAGACGGAGCGAACAATATTGGGGCCCATGAAAATTTCCCTTTCAGATGTGCAGGATAACATATTATACTCATTTCCGATCTCTTGTGCAGAGCAAATCCTTGCTAAATCCAAGACCGCATCCCGAGGGGGTATATGACGCCGCAGCCTGACATCCTGCATTATGCCGTATCCGTTGTCGGCAAGGACCGTACCGGCATCGTGTCCGGCATTGCCGAAGCGCTCTTCCGTCTCGGCTGCAATATCGCCGATTCCAGTTGCACCATGCTGGCCGGCGAGTTTGCCGTGATCCTGATCGTCTCCCATGCAAAACCATTCAGCAAAAGCCGCCTCCATGACGAACTGAAGCCGGTCTGCGACGGGCTGGGCATGTCCCTGGCCGTTCGCACCCTGCATGCCGACGAGATCGCCCGCCTGGAGACTCCGGGGGAGATCTGCCTGATCTCGGTTTACGGAGCCGACCAGCCCGGCATCGTCTACCGCGTGACCCATGAATTGGCGGAGCGCGGCGTCAATATCACGGACCTGAACACCAAGCTGATCGGCACGCCCGACGCGCCGGTCTATGTGATGATGCTGGAAGTGGCCCTGTCGGAGGGACAAACCCCCGAAGAGCTCGAAGTGTTGCTGGGAGACCTGAAAAAGGAGTTGAACGTGGAAATCGGCGTGCGGGTGATTACGCCGGTAGCCCTCTGACATATGGCGACTCAACCCATTCTGCGGTATCCGCACCCGGTGCTCAAGAAGGTTTGCCACCGGGTGGAAGCCATCGATAACGCAATACATACCCTGGTCCGGGACCTGCTCGACACCATGCGCGACGGCCCCGGATCGGTAGGGGTAGCGGCACCCCAGATCGGCGTAACCCTGCGGGTCTGCGTGGTGGATGTATCGGCAAGCCGGCACGGCAAGGATAACAACCACGGCCAGATGTGCATGATCAACCCGGAGATCACTGCCCGAAGCGGGTCGGCGGACATGCGCGAAGGGTGCATGAGCGTGCCGGACTATACCGGTGATGTGGAACGGGCCACGGAGATCACGGTCAGGTTTAACGAACCCGGGGGGACCGAGCGGGTCATCACCGCAACCGGCTTCGAGGCGGTGGCCATACAGCACGAGATGGACCACCTGGACGGAGTCCTGTTTCTTGACCGGATCGTCTGCCTGAAGACCGGCCTGTTCCGGCGCAAGAACTATAGGTAGGATAGGTAGGAGGCAGCATGGCGGAACTCTTGACCAAAAAGGAACAGAAGGAATTGCTGAAGATTGCCCGCGACACCATCGTTGCCTATGTCGCCAACGGCCGGATTCCTCCCGTCGAGACCAGTTCCAAGGGTCTTGCCTGCGAAAACGGCTGTTTCGTTACCATCAAACAGAAACAGCAGCTGCGGGGCTGCATCGGCAACTTCGTCTCGGACAAGCCGCTCTTCAGGCTGGTCCAGGAGATGGCCGTGTCGGCCGCGACCCGCGACCCGCGCTTCTACCCCATGAAGCTTCCGGACCTGGATGACTTCGACCTTGAGATATCGGTATTGTCCCCGCTGGAAAAGATCACATCGGTTGACCAGATCCATGTGGGGAAACATGGCCTCTATATTATCAAGGACAGCCACCGCGGCGTACTGCTCCCCCAGGTGGCAGTTGAATACGGCTGGGATCGGGAGACCTTCCTGAAACACACCTGCATCAAGGCCGGTCTGCCCGAGAACGCCTGGCAGAAGGAATGCGACATCCATATCTTCAGCGCCCTGGTGTTTGGAGAATAATTTACCCGCCTGACCGCTAATCCCGAGGGGCGGGATGCCGCCGATGCCATCCCCGCCTCTCCAGCACGCCCTTCAGGCGTTCGAACTCGTCATTCAACCCCCGCAACAAAAGCCCGGAGTGTCCCAACTCCCCATCCTTGCCCGCCATTTCCAGCTCAGCGGCCATTCTATGCATTGCAGGCGCGCTGATGGTGGCGGAGGCACCTTTCAACGAGTGGGCCAGCTCCCGCACACCCTTGGCGTCACCGGCCGCAAGGGCCTCCTGAAGGAATGTGAGGCTGTCGGCGGCGCTCACGATATACAGTGAAATGACATCGCGGCCAAGTTCTTCATCATGCATGTTGCGCTGCATAAAGTCATCTTCATCGAATACACCGTCGCTCCCGGAGTCTCCAGCCTCTCCGGCCGCAGGGGAACCCACGCCGATATCGGGCTGCAACCATTTTTCAGGCATTGCCGCCACCAGTTGGGTGCTGCGCAGCAGAGCCGGCCTGCAAGGCAGGGCGAACGGTGAGAAATAGTTGGGATCTGAAATAATTGCCCGCCAGGCCGGCGGCAGTGAGGAACGGAAAGAGGGGTACCGCGTTACCGGCAAGGGCGGCATTTTTACCAATATGCGGTATATCCATAAGGTATCCAAACAGCTTAATGAAGAACGCTCTTTAGATATATACTCGTATATTTTATGTTTTAAAACCTTTATCTAGTTTCCATCCGGACACTCCGGATGAGAAACTGTCTACAACAGCGCAGGTAAAGAAATGCGCGGGTCCCGCGGGCATCAACCGCCCGCGGGACCCGCGCATTCAGGCCCTGTTTCGGGGAGAGTACTAGGAAGTCAAGGCAGCGTGGGCCGCCGCCAGTCGGGCAATGGGCACCCGGAAGGGCGAACAGGAGACATAGTCCAATCCGATCTTGTGGCAGAAGATAACCGAAGAGGGGTCGCCGCCATGCTCGCCGCAAATGCCCAACTTGATTTCCCGACGGGTGGCACGCCCTTTTTCCGCCGCCATTTTGATCAACTGGCCGACACCATTCTGGTCAAGCGACACGAAAGGATCTTCCGCCAGAATGCCGTTATCCACGTAGAACGGCAGAAATTTTCCCGCATCGTCGCGGGAAAGGCCAAAGGTGGTCTGGGTCAGGTCATTTGTGCCGAAGGAGAAAAATTCCGCCTCGACGGCGATCTCGTCGGCGGTCAGCGCCGCGCGTGGCAACTCGATCATGGTGCCGATAAGGTATTCCAACTTGACGCCATACCGGGCGATGACTTCATTGCAGATGGCCACGGCATTCTGCTTGAGCACTTGGAGTTCCTTGGCCGTAGCGATCAAGGGGATCATGATCTCCGGGACAATGGCGAAACCCTCGTTTTTGACCAGTTCGCAGGCCGCCTCCATGATGGCCCGCACCTGCATGTCGTAGATCTCGGGAAAGGTGATGCCCAGACGGCAGCCGCGATGGCCGAGCATCGGATTGAACTCGTGCAGGAACTCCACCTTGTGCCTGAGGGTGCCTACCGGCACCTTCATGGTCTTTGAAAGCTCCTCAAGGTCCTTTTCCTCCTGGGGCAGGAACTCGTGCAGGGGGGGGTCCAGCAGGCGGATGGTTACCGGCAGCCCCTTCATCTCGCGGAAAATACCGATGAAATCCCCCTTCTGCATGGGCAGTATCTTGGCCAGGGCCTTCTCACGCCCCTCCAGGTCCTCGGAGAGGATCATTTCACGGACAGCCGCTATACGTTCGGCGTCGAAAAACATATGCTCGGTACGGCACAGACCGATCCCCTCTGCTCCAAATTGACGGGCCACCTTGGCATCATGGGGCGTATCGGCATTGGCGCGAACCTTGAGTTTGCGGTACGTGTCCACCCACGCCATCAATTGGGCAAAATCGCCGGTCAGGGCCGGGGCGACCGTCGGCACGGCGCCCAGCATCACTTCGCCACGGGAACCGTCCAGGGTGATCGTATCCCCCTTCTTCACCACCACGCCGTTGCGTGCGACAAAGCTTTCGCAGGCGTAGTCCACCTTGATATCGCCACAGCCGGCCACGCAGCATTTTCCCATGCCGCGGGCCACTACCGCCGCATGGGAGGTCATGCCGCCGCGAGCGGTGAGGATTCCCTGGGCGGCATGCATACCGTGGATATCCTCGGGGCTGGTTTCGATGCGCACCAGGATGACCTTCTTGCCCAGTTTGGCTTCGGCCTCGGCCTCATCGGCGCTGAAGACCACCAGGCCGGAAACGGCGCCCGGAGAGGCCGGGAGGCCCTTGGCGATGATCTGCTTGTCGGCGGTGGGGTCGAGGGATGGATGGAGGAGTTGGTCGAGTTGGGAGGGCTGGACCCGCAGGACCGCCTCCTTCTGGTCGATCAGTCCTTCTTTTTCCATGTCCACGGCGATCTTGATGGCAGCAGGCGCGGTGCGTTTACCGTTGCGGGTCTGCAGCATGAAGAGCTTGCCCTTCTCGATGGTGAATTCGATGTCCTGCATGTCCTTGTAATGCTTTTCCAGGATGCCGCGGATATCCACCAGCTGGCGGTAGCATTCAGGCAGAACCTCCTCCATGGAGGGGAGCTTGCCGTCCTTGTCCTTGACGCGGTTGATCGGCTGGGGGGTGCGGATACCGGCAACCACATCCTCCCCCTGGGCGTTGACCAGAAACTCGCCGAAGAAATAGTTTTCGCCGGTGGATGGGTCACGGGTAAACGCCACGCCGGTTGCGCAATCATTGCCCATATTGCCGAACACCATGGACTGGACGTTGACGGCGGTGCCCCAGTCGGCGGGGATGTTGTTGAGCTTGCGGTAGGTAATGGCGCGCTGGTTCATCCACGAGCCGAAAACGGCCCCGATGGCGCCCCACAGCTGTTCCTGGGGATCTTCGGGGAATTCTTTCCCCAAAACCTCTTTGATCTTGAGCTTGAACGCGCCGACCAACTCCTTCCAATCGGCGGCCGTCAGGTCCGTATCCAGGTGGACGCCCCGCTGTTCTTTCTTCTGTTCCAGCAGATGTTCGAGGATATCCTTCTCCATGCCCATGACCACGTCGGAATACATCTGCACGAAACGGCGGTAGGCATCAAAGGCGAATCGTTCGTCCCCGCTCTGGGCGATGATCCCCAGAACAGTGGTATCGTTGAGGCCAAGATTGAGAATGGTGTCCATCATGCCGGGCATGGAGGCGCGGGCACCGGAGCGAACGGAAACAAGCAGGGGGTTGTGGGGATCGCCGAATCTTCTGCCCATCAGCGCCTCGACCTTTTTGAGGTTTTCGGCCACAGTAGCGGCCAGGGATTCGGGATACGTCTGATTGTTCTTGTAGAACTCGGTACAGACCCCGGTGGTGATGGTAAAACCGGGGGGGACCGGAAGGCCGATACTGGTCATTTCGGCCAGATTGGCCCCCTTGCCCCCCAGCAGATTCTTCATCTCCGCCCGGCCTTCGGCCTGACCGTCGCCAAAAAAATAAACATACTTCTGCGTCATGGTGCTGCCTCCTGATATGTAATAAGGACTCGTGCTTTAGACCGGCTAAAAACTTTTATTCATAATTAAAATAATAGGTTAGGCGGTCTACTATAACGCAGAAATACAAAATTTCAACTTATAAATCAAAAAGGGCTCATTTCAGATCCCAACTGTTGATATCGGCGTTCTTCCCATCGCCCCCCTTGACGCCGTCGGCGCCATAGGAGTAGAGATCGTAATCCCCGTGCTCGCCCGGCGAGACATACAGATAGTCATTGCCCCAGCCATCCTTGGGCACGTTCTTGCTCTCCAGGTAGCCACCATCTTTATAGCTCTTGGGAATGACCCCCACGGTCGGTTTTGTCACCAGCGCATTCAAACCCTGCTCCGTGGTGGGGTAGACGCCGTTGTCGAGCTTATACAGTTTGAGCGCCGACTCCAGGTTTCTGATCTGGGTCTTGGTGGTCTGAATCTTGGCGTCATCGGTGCGGCCCATGATCTTCGGCCCGACCAGCGCTGCCAAAAGCGCCAGAATGACGATCACCACCATGATCTCGATAAGGGTGAAACCGCGCCTGTCGTGGAATTGTCTCATATCTCCGTGTCCTCCATCTGTATGATTCCGTGCTTCTCGAATTTTACATGAACCGGAACGCATGGCAAGGTTTTTTCAGGTTATACCGATTCCAAATCAAGGTCCTATCTTTGTTGGCTCGTCTTCGGCTCCTCAACGTACTGCCGGTACGCCTTCGTCGCCTCAATCCTCGCCGCCTTGATTCCATCATTGATTTGAAATCGGTGTCAGGGCGGGCGCTTGGCGTAAAAGGACCAGCTTCTGCCTCAATTGCGGTGGAGAGCCGGCCGACAGCGCAGGTGCCAATATTAACAACACCAATGATTTCAAGGCATTATACAGAATAATCCTATTGGCGCATGAAATGTACTAGACAGTTTGGAAAAGTTCCTTAAAATTACGGGGAGCGAATATTTCCAGCAGCACAAACCAACAAGGAGAGATCATTATGAAAAAGACCGTAATCGCCATGCTTGCAATCGCAGCTTTCGCCGGGACCGCTTTTGCCGCCGACGTCATGGAGTTTCCCGCATCCATGGGCAAGGTGACATTCCCCCACAAAATGCATCAGGAGATGCTCAAGGATTGCAAAAAGTGCCATGAAGGCGCCCCCGGCAAGATTGCGGGATTCGGCAAGGAGTGGGCTCACAAGACCTGCAAGGGTTGCCACAGCGACATGGGCAAGGGCCCGACCTCCTGCAAGGGCTGCCACAAGTCGTAACCGTTTGAACGGTTGACAAACATCATGAGAGGGCAGCATCGGAGCTGCCCTCTTCCCGTTTCATCCCCTGACAGCCACCCCCCTGCCGCGTTTGCCGAGAAATCCCTCGCGCTGCATGGCCTCAAGATTGCGCCTCACCGCCTCCGGTTCGGCCCCGAGCAGTTCGGCCAGCGCACCTGCCGTTATCCCCGGTTGTTCCAAGACCGCCCGCAACATGCGGCTGCGCAACTGGCGGTTCGACCCCTCGAACCGTGACTGCCGGGCGTGGTGGGCGCTGCGGCGGCCGGGGTTGGGGTGGCTCTGCTTGAGCATCATGCCGAAATCCATCAGCGCATAATACCATGTGCGAGGATCTCCCCTGTCGAGGGTCACCGCAACCAGGGGCATGATCTCCCGGTCCCCCACCTTGTCCCTGTTGTGAAAAAAGAAATGGATGAAAACCGCGCGGATATTGGTCTCGATAAACGCCTCCGCCGTTCCGAATGCAAAGGCTGCCACGGCCCGTGCCGTGTACGGACCGATGCCTGGCAACGATTCCAGTTCCTCAATCGTGGCGGGGAATTGACCGGCAAAGCGCTCCATGATCTCCCCGGCGCACCGCTTGAGGGCCAGGGCTCGGCGGTTGTAGCCCAGCCCCTGCCAAACCCTCACTACGTGCGGCAGCGGTGCGCCGGCAAGATCGGAAAACGTGGGAAAGGCCGCCAAAAACTCGGCATACTTGGCCTTGACCCTTTCCACCTGGGTCTGTTGGAGCATGATCTCGGAGATCAGGATGCGATAGGGGTCGCGGGTCTCGCGCCACGGCATGGGGCGGGGGTTGGCGCGGTAATTTGCGATAATCGCCTTTTGAAAGGCCTTGACCGTTGCGGGGTCGAGGGTGCCGGTTTCATTGTAGCGACCGGTGAGATATTCAGGGCTCAAGTTCAAACTTCGATCCTATGATCCAGGGAAAAGCATTTGCCACTGAGCGACAGAAATAAATATTGAACATGGTTAGGCACCATAGTGACCACATTTTCTTCACCATTCCCGATTTGCGAAAATGAAAAAAACTCCGTGATTTTCTCCGGGCCTCTGCGGCTCTGCGGCAAATTGATGTTAATGATTCAACGCAGCGCCAGTTCCATCTCTTCCAGCCGTTTGATCCGATCCCGCAGGACGGTGGCGTTTTCAAAATCAAGCTCCTTGGCCGCCGCCAGCATCTCCTTGCGCAGCTTCCTGACCAGTTTGGGAATCTCCTTGGGCGCCACGTACTCCTCGGCCGTCTCGGCCACGCCGCCCGCCGGGGTGTAGTAATCCTTCTCCTCAATGGAGTCCAGGATCGTGCGCATCCCCTTTTTGATCGTCTCGGGGGTGATGCCGAACTCCTGGTTATAGGCCAGTTGCTTGACTCGGCGGCGCTCGGTCTCGTCGAGGCAGGCCTGAATGGAACGGGTCACGGTATCGGCGTACATCAGCACCCGGCCGCCGACATTGCGGGCAGCCCGTCCGCAGGTCTGGATCAGGGAGCGTGCGGAACGGAGAAACCCTTCCTTGTCGGCGTCCAGGATGGCCACCAACGAGACCTCCGGCAGGTCCAGCCCCTCCCGCAGCAGGTTGATTCCTACCAACACGTCGAATTCTCCCAACCTGAGATCGCGCAGGATCTGCATCCGCTCGATGGTGTCGATGTCCGAGTGCAGGTAGCGCACCCTGACCCCCAGTTCCCGGTAATAGTTGGTCAATTCCTCGGCCATGCGCTTGGTCAGGGTGGTCACCAGTACCCGCTCCCCCTTGGCCACAGTCTCTCTGACCTCGTGGAGGAGATCATCCACCTGGCCGTACCCCCCGGGGGATTGAGAGGGGCTAACCGTCACCGGCCGAATCTCGATCTTCGGGTCCACCAACCCGGTGGGACGTATGACCTGCTCCACGAAGACGCCGCCGCTCCGCTCCATTTCGAAATCGGCCGGCGTGGCCGAGACATATACCGCCTGGCGGATACGCTTTTCGAACTCCTGGAAGTTGAGCGGCCGGTTGTCCAGGGCTGCCGGCAGGCGGAATCCGTACTGCACCAGTGTCTCCTTGCGGCTGCGGTCCCCCCGGTACATGCCTCCCACCTGGGGTATGGTAATGTGGGATTCGTCCACGAAAAGCACGAAATCCTCGGGGAAATAATCGATCAGGGTGTAGGGGGGCTCCCCCTCCCTGCGTCCGTCGAAATAGCGGGAATAGTTCTCGATCCCCTGGCAGAAGCCCATTTCCTCCATCATCTCGATGTCGAAGAAGGTGCGCTGCTCGATACGCTGGGCCTCCAGCAGCATGTTCCGCTCCCGGAAATAGCGGATGCGTTCACCCAGGTCCACGCGAACCTGCTCCACCGCCTTTTCCAGGGTCTCGCGGGTGGAAACGTAATGGGAAGCCGGGTAGATGGCGCATTTGGGCAGCTTCTGAAGCACCACCCCCCGCAGCGGGTCGATCTCGCTGATCGCCTCCACCTCGTCGCCAAAAAACTCGATACGCAGCGCCTTTTCGCTGTCGTAGGCCGGGAAGATCTCCACCACGTCGCCCCGCACCCGAAAAGCGCCGCGATGGAAATCCACGTCATTGCGTTCGTACTGGATCTCCACCAGCTTTTTCAGCAGGGTGTCGCGGCCGTAATTCTCCCCCTGGTGGAAAAAGATATGCAGGCTGGCGTAGGCCTCGGGCGAACCGATGCCGTAGATGCAGGAGACCGAGGCCACGATGATCACGTCGCGCCGGGTCAGGAGACTGCGGGTGGCCGAGTGGCGCATCTTGTCGATTTCGTCGTTGATCGAGGAGTCCTTCTCGATGAAGGTGTCGGTGGTGGGGAGGTAGGCTTCCGGCTGGAAATAATCGTAGTAGGAGACAAAGTATTCCACGGCATTGTCCGGAAAGAGTTCCTTGAACTCGCCATAGAGCTGGGCAGCCAGGGTCTTGTTGGGGGCCAGCACCAGGGCCGGCCGGCCGGTCCGGGCGATGACGTTGGCCACGGTGAAGGTCTTGCCCGAACCGGTCACCCCCAGCAACACCTGGTGCCGGTCGCCGCGCTCGACCCCTTCGACCAGTTCGGCAATGGCCTGGGGTTGGTCGCCGCGGGGGATGTAGGGAGTGGTCAGATTGAATATCGACATGTCGTTATTCCGCGATTTTCATCAGCTTTCGGTAGTAGGTCCAACTCATTTGGAGACGCAGTGCGTCTCCAAATGAGTATGCCTGATAAACCAGCGGATGTTACAGAGGTTGTGGAATAATCGAACCCCTTGCCGAATGCTATGCAGCCACGCTCCCGCGCGCCCTGGCAATCCGTCTGACGGTCTCGTCGATCCCCAGGGTCACGACGATCTCGCCGATGCCGGGGGCCTGGGTGCCGCCCGACAGGGCGATGCGCACCGGCTGCCCCACCTGGCCCATCTTCCATCCCTTGTCGGCGCAGATCTCCTTGAACAGGGCGTCGATCTCCGCGGCCGTGGCGACGCCGGCAGTCGCCAGCTTGTCGGCCACCGCGTCGAAGACCGCCCGCAGGTGTTCCTTGTCAAACTTGGCCAACGCAGCCTCGTCGTAGGAATCAGGGGCCTTGAAAAAGAACACGGCCCGATCGGCCATCTCCTCCAGGGTCTGGGCCCGCTCCTGGAGCGTTTTTACCACCGCGGCCATCTCCGGGCCGCCCTGCGGGTCTATGCCGCGTTTCGCCAGATGGGGCGCCAGCAGCCCGGCCAGCCGGAGCGGATCGCCGTTCTTGATGTAATGGGCATTCAGCCACAATAATTTATCCGTATTGAACACACTGGCGGACCGACCTATGTTGTTGATGTCGAACTTTTGAATCATCTCTTCGCGGCTGAAGATTTCATCGTCACCGTGGCTCCACCCCAGACGCACCAGATAGTTGAGCAGCGCCTCGGGCAGAAAGCCCATGTCGCGGTAGGCCATCACGCTGGTGGCGCCGTGGCGCTTGGAGAGACGGGCCTTGTCGTCCCCCAGGATCATGGGCACATGGGCGAACCTGGGTACCGGAAAGCCAAGGGCCTCGTAAAGCTGGATCTGGCGCGGGGTATTGTTGACATGGTCGTCGCCGCGGATCACAGTGGTGATCTTCATGATGGCGTCGTCGATCACGACGCAGAAGTTGTAGGTCGGCGTGCCGTCGCTGCGCTGGATGATCAGGTCGTCCAACTCTTCGGCCGGGAAAGCGATGCGCCCCTTGATCAGGTCGTCAAAGGCCACCTCGCCTGCCTGCGGGGCGCGGAAGCGGACCACGAACGGCCTGTCGGCCGGCTGTTCGTCCCGTTCGCGGCAGGTGCCGTCATACTTGGGCTTGCGTCCCTCCTTCATGGCCTGTTCGCGCTTGGCCTCCAACTCCTCGGCAGTACAGTAGCATTTGTAGGCCTTGCCCCCCTCCAGCAGTTTTTGGACATAGCCCCGGTAAAGGTCGAAGTTTTCGGTCTGGTAAAAGGGTCCCTCGTCCCAGTTCAACCCAAGCCATTCCATGGCCTGCAGGATGGCGTCGATAGAGGCCTGGGTAGAGCGTTCAACGTCCGTGTCCTCAATGCGCAGGATGAAGGTGCCACCCAGTTTTCTGGCCAGTAGCCAGTTGAACAGGGCGGTACGTGCTCCCCCCACATGGAGGTAGCCGGTGGGGCTGGGTGCGAAACGGACGCGCAGGTCGGACATGTTGAATCTCCTTCATGAGTTAGTACGAACAGAAGAATCATCCTAATAAAAGCATCAGCACCACAAAGACACAAAGAACACGAAGTAAAATCAGTTAGTTGCCTTACCAAAGCCATTCATCAATTTGGTTCGAGTCTTTATTTCCATAAGCATTTGAACTTCTTTGTGCCCTTTGTGTCTTTGTGGTGATTAACTGTCGTTTTAAGGATGATGTTTTTGCGGGCTGTCACTATAGCACCGCCGGACGGTATGAAAAAGCACTTTTCTAGCCGGCCAGATAGCCCTGCCAGGTGCCGCGCCGCCGCAGTTCGTTGACCACCGCGAACCACATCTGGTTGTTCTTCAATCCCCATTGCGGCGCAACCCTTATCGCCAGCGGCGCCGAGCCGTACAGCCGCTGAACCGTGACGCGGGCCGGCAGCCGCTCCAAAAAATCAGCGGCCGTGGCCACGTATCCTTCCAGCGTGAGCGGTACGAACTCGCCGCGGCGGTACATGGCAGCCAATTCGGTTCCTTCGACGGCGTGGAGTTGATGGAGCTTGACCGAGTCGATCGGCAGCGAGGCGATCAGTTCTGCATTTTTGAGGAATTCTTCCGGCCGGTCACCGGGAAAGCCGTGGATCAGATGGGCGCAAATATCGAAATTCCGTGCCGCCGACCGTTTCACGGCCCCGACGAAATCATCCACGGTATGGCCGCGGTTGATCCGTTCCAGAATGGCGTCGTCTCCGGATTGCAGCCCCAGCTCCAGGCAGACATACCGGTCCCGGGCGATTTCCGTCAACAATTCCAGCGCTTCGCCGCTCAGGGAATCGGGCCGGGTGCCGACCGAAATGCCGACCACATCGGGATGGGCCAGGGCGCGGCGGTAGAGATCGGCCAGCACATCGGCGGAAGCGTAGGTGTTGGTGTATTTCTGGAAATAGACGATGAACTTCTCCGAACCGAGACGTTGCCGATGATAGGACATGCCCGCAGTGAGCTGGTCTTCCAGCGGAATGATCGGCTGGGTATCCCTGGGGGAGAAGGAGACGTTGTTGCAGTAGATGCAGCCGCCGGTCCCCTTGCTGCCGTCCCGGTTGGGACAGGTGAAACCGGCATCCACGTTGACCTTGCTGACCCGGCAGCCGAAGCGCCGCCGCAGGTAATGACCGTAGGAGTTTATGCGCAGCTCGTGATGGACGGCGGACGGTTGCGCCTCCCCCATGCCTGCCAGGATTTCCCGCACGGCACGGCCGGGGTCGGGGGCGGCGCTGACGGCCGAGATCAGGGCCACGCGGTTACAGCCGGCCTCCCGGATGGCGGGCATGTTGCCAGGCTTCACGCCGCCGAGGGCAAACACCGGGATCGGCAGGGCCTCCACCGCCCGCTTCAAGGCCTCACACCCCAGCGGCTCCCCATAGACGGCCTTGGATGGGGTCGCAAAAACCGGGCCGAAGGTGATGAAGTCGGCACCGCCGCGCACCGCGTGGCGCGCCTCCTCCAGACCATGGCAGGAATAGCCGATCACCATGTTCTTGCCGCACTGCCGGCGCACCTCGCCCACCGCTGCGGAGGCCGCCCCCAGATGGACGCCGTCGGCCCCAACGGCCAGGGCCACATCGACCCGGCCGTTGATGAAGAGCCGTGCCCCGAACTCCCTGGTCACGCCCCTGAGCGTCCGGGCAAGCTCGACGTATTCATCATCCGCCAGATCCTTTTCCCGCAGTTGCACGGCGCGCACCCCGCCGGCCAGGGCGGCGCGCACCACGTCCTGCAGCGGCCGGCCGGCGGTCTGGGTGCGGTCGGTAATCAGGTACAGGGAAAAATCAACGGGTTTCATGGGGACATGGTGAGCGTACGACAAAGATCATCGGGGCGCACTAATACCTTGTAACACTTAATATTCCGTAAACGTCCCCCCTTCCTTGACGGGAGGGGGTTAGGGGATGGGTGAAGCCGCAACTGAGTACATTCCATGGCGACCTTCCCCACCCTGACCCTCCCCCGCAAGGGGGGAGGGGATCTTATCGGTTAACGAAATGTGTTACAAGGCACCAGCGTGCACCCCTGGGTAAATGGCAATGGAATCGGTATTAGGCAATCATGCCGTCCAACGGGCTGGAGGCGTTTGCATAGAGCTTGCGGGGAATCCGTCCCGCCTTGTAGGAAAGCCGGCCCGCCTCCACGGCCAGCCTCATGGCGCGGGCCATGGCAATCGGGTCCTGGGCCCCGGCAATGGCGGTGTTCATGAGCACGCCGGCACAACCCAACTCCATGGCGATGGCCGCATCGGAAGCCGAGCCGACCCCGGCGTCCACGATCACCGGAATCCGGACCGACTCCAGAATGATCCTGATATTATAGGGATTACGGATGCCCAGGCCGCTGCCGATGGGTGCCCCCAGCGGCATGACCGCTGCGCAACCGATATCCTCCAGCTTGCGGCACATGATCACGTCGTCGCTGGTGTAGGGGAGTACCGTGAACCCCTCCTTGACCAGGATCCTGGCGGCCTTGAGCAGTTCTTCGTTGTCCGGGAAGAGGGTCTTCTCGTCTCCCAGCACCTCAAGCTTGACGAAATCCGACATGCCCGCCTCGCGGGCCAGGCGGCAGGTGCGCACGGCGTCGTCGGCCGTATAGCAGCCGGCGGTGTTGGGAAGCAGGGTGTATTTCCCGGGGTCGATATAGTCCAGGAGTGATTCCTTGCTCCGGTCCAGGTTGACCCGCCGCACCGCCACGGTGATAATCTCGGCGCCCGAGGCCTCCAGAGCCTCGGCCGTCTGTTGGAAGCTGGCGTACTTGCCGGTCCCAACCATCAGGCGGGAAGTGAACTCGCGGCCGGCGATCGTCCATGTATCGTTTTGAGTTGTCATGGCAAAATTTCTCCTTGTGCAACAAAGTGCTGGCTTCAGGCAACGGGGTTCCGGCGCACGGTTTCCCTCCGCCGTAACCTCTGCCCGCTCCTCATCCACCGCCCACGAAATGGACTATCTCTATCCTGTCTCCATCCGACAGTCCATGGCCGTCATAGGCTGTCTTGGGAACGATATCGAGATTGACCTCCACCGCCACCCGCTCACGCTGGAGTTTCAGATGCTCCAGGAGCCCGGCGACCGTACTGCCCTCATCGATGTCGATTGCCTCGCCATTCAGTGTTATGCGCATGTTTTCTCTCCGTAGCGTCCTGTGCGGTTACTTCATTCCTTGTAATCCCCGTTCTTTTTGCCCCTGGCTGCGTTACGGCTCCTTGGCGGCTGTCGCCGCGCCTTGCTCCCACGGAATTACTGCGGCGAACCAACCGCACTGGACACTAAAACGCAAAAAGCCGCGGAAGCGGCCTGGAACATCGGGATGTTTGCGCTTCCCTACGCCGGCATTACCCGGATCAGGTACTAAGGGTCGCGGCGCGACGCCGCTCTCAGTCGAAACTCCCCCAGCGTTTACATTAACCTAGTGTATTGGCGCGGGTCTGTCAATTAATTTATTCCTTCACAGCGACGGGAATAAAAAACCAAAGGCCGCATATTTTCGAATCTTCACCCTGTCCGCAGTTTTGTGGTATAGTCCATGGCGTTTTCGTTGCGCAATAAGTCTTCAGTTTGAGGGTCTGATGACCGAAAAGAGAAGTATACTACGTTTGAAAAAGCGCTTGACCATCCGTTTCGGCCTAAATGACGCAAACCGCATGGCATTCAGCGAGGACATATCAACGACCGGCATGTTCATCAAAACCGCCAATGTATGCCCGCCCAACAGCAGAATCAAAATCGAGTTCACCGTTGACAATCACCTGATTCAGGCTGAGGCGCGGGTCATGTGGGCAAAGAAGGTGCCGCAGAATCTCTTCCATCTGGTCAAAAAGAGCGGCATGGGGATACGGTTTCTGCGTTTCCAGGCCGGTGAAGATCACTTCCGGCGTTTTTTCGAGGCGACATGACCAAAGCCGATGGCAGGCAGTCGAAGTGATGTGATTTGGGGAGGATGGGGGTACATACATGGCATGTAAAAAGATCTTCATAGCCGCCACCGGCCAGCATTGCGGCAAGACCACCATCAGCCTGTCGCTCATGCACCTGGCGCGCAAAAAATATGACCGGGTCGGCTTCGTCAAGCCGATCGGCCCCAAGTGTATCGTGTACAACGGCCTGACCATGGATATGGATGCGGCCATGATGGCCAGCGTTTTCAGCCTGGATAGCGACGCGCATCTCATGTCGCCCATGACCCTCACCCCCGGCTCGACCAGGGAATTCCTGGATGGCAGGATCGCCCCGGAAGCCCCCCGCGCCCTTATCTACGGTGCGATCCGTGAACTGGAACAGAAATACGATTTTTTGATCATAGAAGGGGCGGGCCACGGCGGTGTCGGATCGGTAGTCGGGGTCAACAACGCCCAAGTGGCTACCATGGTGGGCGCGCCGGTGCTCATTGTTACCAACGGCGGTATCGGCAACGTGATTGATGCCGTGGAACTCAACCTTGCGCTGTATGAGCGGGAAAAGGCCGATGTCCGCGTGATCATGGCCAACAAACTGGTACCGGAAAAGCGCGAACGCTCCCTTGCCTACCTGAAGAAGGCCTTTGCCGGAACCGACCTGCTGGTCACGAGTGCCTTTGACTATAGTCCTATCCTGGCCCATCCGACCTTGCAGCATGTTTCCAAGATGCTCGGCCTGTCGCTCAAGGGAAATCCCGCAGACAAAAGCCGAATCTGCCACAACATCCAGTTGGGGGCGGCATCATCTCAGCGGGTCATCGACCATCTCGAAGATTCCACGCTGCTCATCGTAACCAGTTCTCGGGACGAGTTGATAGTCACCGCCTCTTCGCTGCACCATATACCGGATTTCAGAAAGCTCTTGGCAGGCCTGGTCATCAGCGGGCACGCCCCCATGTCTCGCATCACCAAGCAAATCCTCACCGACAGCAAGATCCCCTATATCCGCATCGAGGAGACATCTTCGGAGGTCTTCTACCGCCTCAGGGAACATGTCTCAAAGATCGGGCCGGACGACGTGGAAAAGATCGAACTGATAAATTCCATCTCTGAACAATGCATCGACTTCAAGGCTATCGATGCATTGTTGTAAGCGATGAATAATGTGCGGTTCTTAATTTCAGGGAAAAAGTTCTTGACCTTACAGCGTTTTTGATATTTATAGACAAACATTCACATTTCCGGTGGTACTATGATTTTTTTGACCCGCATGGACAAGCAGGTGATGTATGTTAACCCTGACCACATAGTCAGTATCGAGGAAACACCCGATACGGTCATCACACTCTTCAACGGCCATCGCTTCATTGTAAAGGAATCCGCCGTCGAAATAATCGACAGGGTCGTGTCGTACCGTGCCAGGATCATACGCCGCGCCGGGAGCGCCGTCGGTAAAAAGTACCTCACGAAGGTGAAAAAAGGCCTTTTCCGTAGCGCCACTCTGAACAGAAACCTTGCCATCGACAATCGCGGAGAGCAGGAACGCAGTCCATTTCACAGCCAGGAATTCTAGGATATGGATATAGCAACACTCATAGGTTTGTTAATGGGATTCGGGGCCATTTTCGGCGGCGCGGCGCTGGAAGGGCTGCACATGCAGGCGCTGATCCAGCCGACGGCGGCCATAATCGTGCTTGGCGGCACCTTTGGCGCAGCGTTCGTGAGCTTTCCTCTTGGCGCCATCATCAAGGCATTCAAGGATGTCAAAACTGCCTTCCTGCCACCCAAGGTCGATCATGAGGCGGTGGTCAAGGACATCATCAACTATGCCACCAAGGCGCGACGCAACGGCCTCATCTCGCTGGAACAGGAGGCCCAGTCAGCCAGGGACCCCTTCATCAAAAAAGGGATTTCCCTGGTGGTTGACGGCATCGATCCCCAAAAACTGCGGGAAACCCTTGAGGCCGACATCATGTCCTACGAAGACCACACCAAGCACAGCGTCGAGTTTTTCGAAGCGGCCGGCGGCTATTCCCCCACCATCGGTATCATCGGGGCCGTTCTCGGCCTGATCCACGTCATGAGCAACCTTTCCGACACATCCAAACTGGGGGCCGGCATCGCCGTGGCCTTCGTCGCCACCATCTACGGCCTGATGACCGCCAATATCCTCTGTCTTCCCATAGCCAGCAAGCTGAAGATCCGCATGAAAGAGGAGGTGCTGCGCCGAGTCATGATACTGGAGGGATTGATCGCCATCCAGAACGGCGAGAACCCGCACTTCATCGAACAGAAACTCAAAGCCTTCGTCGGCGCCCACTAACCAATCATGGCCCTGAAAAGAGAACCGGAAAAGCATGCCAATCACGAACGCTGGCTTGTATCCTACGCCGACTTCATTACCCTTTTGTTCGCCGTCTTCACCACGCTGTACGCCATGTCCCAGACCGACAAAAAGAAGGTCGAAGAGGTCATGCAATCGCTTCAGCAGTCCTTCGGCATGGTAACCGCCGGCGCGCCCGCGCCGAAGATCAACGTCATCCAGTCCAGAGCGATCAGCATCATACCGGCCATCAAGCCGGAGATGTCCATTGCCCCATCGGGAAGAGCCCACAACGGCCAGCTCCGCACCAGGGCCGAGGAAAAGGATTTCCACCAGATCAAGTCTTCCATCGAGGCCTACCTGGTAAAACAGGGCGCCCAGGACAAGGTCAACCTCACCATCACCCGGCGGGGCCTGATCGTCAGCCTCAAGGAGGCAGGTTTTTTCGATTCCGGCCAGGCCCAGATCAAGCCGAGCGCCCATGAGTTGCTCAACACCATCGCCGAGGTCATGACCCAATACAACAATCCCCTGCGGGTCGAGGGGCATACGGACAACGTCCCCATCAGCACCTCCCAGTTCCCTTCCAACTGGGAACTGTCCACTGCCCGCGCCACCAATGTCCTCAAGTACCTCATCAAATACTACGACGCCGAGCCCGAAACGATATCCGCCACCGGATACGGGGAATACCGGCCGGTCACGGACAACACCACGCCCGAAAACCGCGCCAAGAACCGCCGCGTGGATATAGTCCTGCTCTCCGGAGAGGGCGAGCGCGGAGAGCCCTGAGAGGTTGTTGAAAAACAGCCATCTCGCCGCCGTCCTCGAAAACCCTTTTGTGCGGCGTAGCGCTGCTACGCCTCCGCAGGGCATTCTGCGGGTGCGACGATCTGACTATTTTTGAACAACCTGAGTTTCGCCATTCACACCTGCCGGCAATTCCTTATCACGTCAACCACGCCGTAGAATACTCCGCCGAAAATCGCCATCACCCCAACATGCGACACTTTCTGTCACACGTCAGTGCTATTGTTTCCTCATATGAAACGGGGGTGGCTTATGGAACCGATGGTACTGTTGGGATTGATTGCAGTCGCGTATGGCGGGTATGTGGCGTGGCTTGACCTGCGGATGGATATTTCAGCCCTGTTCCCCCTCCGCGCCGCCAGGCAGGACGGACGCATAAGAGCCGGGGAGCGCCGTCTGCAATCGCCGATCAAGAAGGTGGCGGGGGTGTACGTTTGAAATCGCCTTCAACAGGCTGTTCTTTACATGGGGGATATCCTGTTCGAGCTCTTTCAAGAGCCTTTTCATCCGCTTGCGTTGCAGGTCGGCCGTGCCGCAGACCGGGCAACAGCAACAAACCACCGGCAACCCGGCTTCGTGGGAAAAGCGGATGATATCCTTCTCGGGCAGATACACAAGCGGCCTGATCACCACGGTCTCGCCATTGTCCGCCAGCATGGAGGCCGCCATGGACTTGAGGGAGCCGACAAAAAACTGGTTCAACAGCAGGGTTTCGATGAAATCGTCCTGGTGGTGCCCCAAGGCCAGCTTGTTGCACCCCAGGTCACGGGCCGTCGTGTAGAGAGCCCCGCGCTTGAACCGCGCGCAGATCGAACAGTAGGATGAACCGGGCCGGCGTTTTTCCTGAATGAGGGCATAGTGCCCGGTCGGCACCATGCGGTAGGTAAACCCGTTCTCCCGCAGGAACCGCTCGATGACGTCCGTGCGGTAACCGGGATAGCCGGAATCGATATTGACCGCCACGATCTCGAATGAAATGGGCGCGCGCCGCCGCAACTCCTCCAGCAGAAGCAGCAAGGTGTAGGAATCCTTGCCCCCCGACACTGCCACGGCAACGCGGTCCCCTTCTTCGATCAGGCCGAAGTCGGCAACGGCCCGGCCGATTCCATGCCGCAACTTCCTGAGGAGCCGGCTGTCTTTGAATTCGTCAAGCGCTATAGTCATAATTCCGGCTTCAAATAAAAGATGACATCAAGGCGGCGAGGATCGAGGCGACGAAGGCGTACAGGTAGTGCGTTGAGGAGCCGAAGACGAGCCAACGACGATGCCGCTTTGATTTGGAATTGGGATAACGTCAACTGGTCGCGTCCCGTTCCACGCGGGCGAAGAACTCCCGTACCATGGGAGCGAAGGTCCCGTGCTCCAGCAGGAAGGCGTCGTGGCCGTAGGCGGACGGGATAAGGTGATATTCAACCGGCTTCCCCATATCGCGCAGACAATCGACCATCTCCTCCGTCTGATAGGGGGGATAGAGCCAGTCGGAGGTGAATGCGAAGAACTGCAAAGGCGCAACCACCTGGGCAAAGGCCTCGACCATTGATTCGAACCCCAGGGCCACGTCATAGAGGTCCAGGGCCTTTGCCAGGTACAGGAATGAATTGGCGTCGAAACGGTCCACAAAGTTGTAGCCGTTGTAGTTCAGGTAACGTTCAACTTCGAACTGGCCGAAAAAATCGAACTGGCCGTCCTTGGCGGAAAAGCGCCGGCCGAACTTCGCGTTCATGGACTCGTCCGACAGAAACGTGATGTGGCCGATGCCGCGGGCCAGGGCCAAGCCGTCCTTGGGATTGTGTTTATACTCTCCCTTGCGCCAGGTGGGGTCGTTGAAAATGGCCCAACGGGCCACGGCGTTGAGAGCAATGGCCTGGGGAGAAGGGCGCGGCGTAGTCGCCAGCACGATGGCCGAGGCAATGCTCCCGGGATACTGGATGGCCCACTCCAGGGCCTGCATCCCCCCCATGCTGCCCCCCATGACGCACTGGAGCTTCTCGATGCCGAGAGCATCGATCAACAGCTTCTGGGCGCGCACCATGTCACGCACGGTCACGACCGGAAAGGTGAGATTATAACGTTTCCCGGTTTTTGGGTTAATGGACGTGGGGCCGGTGGAGCCGAGACACGAGCCGATCACGTTGGAACAGATCACGCAATAACGGTCGGTGTCCAGCAGGCGGCCCGGTCCGACGACGGCATCCCACCAGCCCGGCTTGGTGTCCTCTTCCCGATGTTTTCCGGCCAGATGGGCATCTCCGGTCCAGGCGTGCTCCACCAGGATGGCGTTGGACCGGGATTCGTTGAGCCTGCCGTAGGTCTCGTAAACGAGCGTGATAGGAGCAAGGATGCGGCCGCTGTCCAGCTTGATGCCGGACTCGAAGGCTATGGATTGTTCCGTGACAATGCCGACGGACATGAAAAAACCCCTTCACACGGTACGACGAAGGGGCTGTAACGCTACGTTCACAGCGCACCCCTCATCTTTGCCTTTCGGCAGGAATTAGCACCTGACGCCTCATTGGCCGGTTGCTGTGGCTTCGCAGGGCCTTTCCCTCCGCCACTCTCGATAAGCAGGTCTATTGGTCGAGAATAATGGAAGGACGTGAGCATTGTCAACCAAATATGCTCCTTAATCCATGACAACTGGGCGGCGGAACGGACGACATGCCGGACAAGCCGATGCGGCGCCAATTTATCTGGAAATGGTGCTGGGCATCTGATATAAAACATACTGGAATCATGAAGGATCAAGCACGAATGAGGAGGATGTGAATGAAACGACTGCTCTTGCTGCCTCTTTTGGCGTTGATGTTCGGCTGCGCCCAGAACCATTTCAATGTCCCAACGGAACATTTTGCCGCAAAGGTCAAGGTGCTCGGCGTTGCCCCCATCATCGTCGATGTGAACTCCGACATCAGGCATCCGGAGAAAGACCGGCTTGTTGCCCTGCTTGCGGACATGAACCGCAAGTATGAACAGCAACTCGTCCGCAAGCTCAAGGTGACCGGCGACTTCTACACCGTGGTGCTCCTGGACGGCGAACCGCAGCGCATCTTCGACAACCTCTACTTCCGTAGCGAAAAGCGTGATGACGCAACGATACGGTATAACAAATATTTCTGGAAAACCGATGAACTGCGGGATTATCTCAAGAAGAACAACCTGGACGCCGTCATGCTGCTGGTGGTCAGCGGCCTTACCCAGAACGAGAAGGTGTATTCCAACACGCTGCTGTCGTCCCGGACCAGCGACTATAACAATCTCATCCTGACCGCTCAGATTCTGGATGGCGACGGCACCATCCTCTGGGAATACCCCAACTTTCGCGATAGTATCCTGGCATATTCACCCCTGATAAACCTCCAGTATCCCGATTTCAACGAGGCGGAGGCCAACTTTTCCGGCGAGGCGGACCTGAAGTTCAAAACCATCGACGGCATCAGGCGGACGCTGGACCAGAGACGAAAAGACCTCTTGATGCGGGAAACCCAGGAATCGGAGGTCTACGGCAAACAGTTCGACGATATCGTTTCCCTTCTGAAATATGACGCCGACGAGGAAAAAAAGGATGCCGCACCGATCAATAAACCGGCGCCACAGCCGGAACAGCCGAAGCCGGCTGAACAGGCCGCCAAGCCCGCCGGGATAAGCCCGCCGGCCGCCGAGCCGCCGGCTGCTCCGGCGGCTCCGGCCACCGATGAGATCGTCCCCGCCAAAGGGGGCACGCTCTGAAATAGGCTAGGCGTAAGGGGAGAATGATTCGTCGAGAACGAAGTTCTTTCATCTGAATGGTAAAGGCCGTGTTGATCAACTTAGGTTGATCGCACGGCCTTTTTATTTTGGGTGTTCAGCATCAATGTTTGTGACAAGTAGTTATTATGATTGGCACACAACGCTTTTCAATATAAATCTGACTACCTGGGAAATATATTGAAAATCGTTATGTTGCTTGACTTTATTTTCAGCGCAGCACCCACTGGTGCAGGAGCGCACCTCCCAGCCACAGGGCGCCCCCCATGCCCAACGCCGCCGGCAGTCCCATCCCCTTCCGCAGGCAGAGGCACGCCGCGGCAAAAAAAGCGCCGGTGGGCACCAAGCCCCACAGTGCACCCTTGATATAGCCGGTGATGAGTGCCCCGTCTCCCGGCCGGTCCGTGGCCAGCCAAGCCAGGACGATCAGGCTGATGAGCGGCATGGTGGCGATCAGTCCCACCAGGGAGGGGATGCGTTTGCCCAGCAGCACGCAGGCTATGATGATGAGATTGGCTGCGGCGAGTTTCAGCAGGAACATCTGATGATCATCAACGAGAGATAGTCGGGCGCATGGGCGGCGATCTCGGCAAAATCGGTCAGCACCTTCTGGCGGTCGCTCCCGACCCGCTCCACAAAGACCGTACTCCGTTCGCGGCCCATCTGCCGGATAAGCTCCAGGATATCCCCAAAGACCGGCTTGACCTTGAGCAACACGACCGTTTCGAACTTCGCCAGGGCCTCGGCGATCTTGTCCATGCCGGCGGTGGCGGGGATGACCGCCATCTTCTCGTCAGCCTCCACCAGCGGTACGCCGGCCTCGGCCGCGGAGGCATTGACACTGGAGATGCCGGGAACTATCTCGATGGGGACATGGGGGCAGATCTCCCGCAGGATGCGCAGCAGGTAAATAAACGTGGAATAGAACAGCGGGTCGCCGATGGTGACAAAGGCCACGTCCTGTCCGGCCTGGGTCCGTGCGGCGATCAGGGCCGCCGCTTCCTGCCAGGCGGGAATCAAACGGGCCCTGTCCGAGGTCATGGGAAACTGGTGGACAATGACCTCCTGGCGGCTTTCATCCAAAAACTCGCGAATCGTCGCCAAGGCGACGCTGGCCTCGGAGGGATTGGACACCGGCGCCAGGATCACGTCCGCACTGCGCAGGATACGCTCGGCCTTGCGGGTCAGCAGCTCGGGATCGCCGGGACCGACTCCCACGGCGTAAATCGTCGCCACTATTCGCCCCCCTTGCGGGCGGTGATCACGTAAACCGGGTTCTGGGCCTCGAACATCTTGTACTCGGTCAGGCTGCGGGTCTTGGCAATATTGACGCAGGCCGCCTCGGTCGTAAAACCGTGGTCTTCCAGAAATTCGACCGCCTTGGTCAGTGTGTCCAGGGTCACGGCGTTCAGCACCACCAGCCCCTCCGGCTTGAGACGGCCGTCCACCGCAATGATGATCTCCTCCAGGTGGCCACCCGATCCGCCTATGAATACCCGGTCCGGGTCCGGTAGTTCCTCCAGGGCATCCGGCGCGTCCCCTTCCACCAGCTTCACGTTGCGTGCCATGAATTTTTTCAGGTTTTCCCTGATAAAGGCCAGGCATTGGGCGTTCTGTTCCACGGCAAAGATACGGCCATTGGGCATCAGATTGGATGCCTCGATGGAAACGGAACCGCTCCCCGCCCCCACATCCCACAGCACCAGATCATCCTGCAACTGGAGCTTGGCCAGGGTGACGGCCCGCACCTCCTGTTTGGTGATCAGCTTCTTCGTGGTCTGGAATTCCTCATCGTCGATGCCGATCAGAGGATACTGGGTCAGATTCGGCTCATAGGTCCGGATCAGGATCAGGATATTGAGGTCGGAAGGCTTCAGTTCCAGCAGGCCACGCACGGAAGTCTTGGTAAACTTCTCGCCGGCCAGCCCCAAATCCTCGCACAGCCATGCTTCGTACCCCTCCGCGCCCCGTTCGATCAGTTCGGCGGCAATGGCTGCCGGGGTATTCACCTTGTCGGTCAGCACGCAGGCCTTCTCAGCGGCCACGATCTTGTCCACGGCCGGATGCATGCCGCGGCCATGCACCGACACGAAGATGGCGTCGTCCCACGGCTCCTTGATTTGGGCAAAGGCATACTGCATGCTGGTGACGTTGGGAAATATCTCGATACGTTCCTTGGGCAGGTTGCGCAGCAGGAAACGGGATATGCCGAAGAAGGTGGGATCACCCGAGGCCAGCAGCGCCACGCGCTTTTCGGTTTTTTTGAGAAAATCCAGTATCTCGGGCAGATCGTCAAGGGGCATCTTTTGGCCGGCAAACTCGGGAAAGCAATCCAGATGCCGCTGATGGCCGATCATCACCTCGGCCTTAGCGATGATTTCCAGCGCCTTGGAGCCGAAACCCTCCCACCCCGTGATGCCCGCACCCACCAGATAGATCTTCTGTTCTGCCATATCCTGCGCCCCCGCATGGGATTAGAACCTGCCTCTGGCAACGACTATAGCATCCCGGCCGGCAAAAATCATCTGAATTGGTATGCTGATTAATATCGGTTTTCCGCTAACGATCAAGTCCCCCCTGTCCCCTTTTCTAAAGGGGGTAACCATGTGGCGGAAGATGAGCGCTATTCCGGTTGGTATTATCAGGCAGAGACGAGCCGCATATACTCCCGCTCACTGATCAGCTCGCGGTTGTTTGCAACCCGGTCGAGGAAAACCATGCCGCTGATGTGGTCGTATTCATGCTGAAAGACGCGGGCAATGAAGCCGGACAACTCCACCTCGCGCACCTCTTCCCTTCGGGACAGGTAGCGCACGCCGATGCGCAGGCTGCGCGGCACCAGACCGCGGATGCCGGGTACACTCAGGCACCCTTCCCACCCCTTCTCGGTCTCATCCGACTGCCAGAGTATCTCCGGATTGAGCATGGCTGTCGGTTCCATTGCCGGGGCGCCGGGATAACGGGGTGTGGGGCGGGAAGCCACGATGAACAGGCGCACCGGCTCATAGACCTGCGGTGCCGCGATGCCGACGCCGTTGGCCTCGGCCATGGTCGCAAGCATGTCGTCGATCAGCGCCTGCAGGGCCGGATCGGACGGATTACCGATAAGGCCGGTCTCCTGGCGGAGGACCGGGTGGCCCAGTTGAGCGATCTGGCGAAGAATGGACATCGGAACCTCCTCTTCCCCTCATTATCGCGACAGTTGCAGCCTGTGGAGAATCTCCGTGCAGACCTCGTCGTGGGTAAGTCCCCGGCAGTCAACCGTCACATCGGCATACGCCGCATACAGTTTCCGGCGCTCTTCGAAGAGTTCGGCAAAACTCTGGTCCGGACGCTTTGCGATCCCCCTTCTCCCCAGGTCCAGGGTCCTCGACTCCAGCGTGGCCAGGTCAATGTCCAGGAAAACGATCACCCCGTCCACCGCCAGGTGCGCCATGGCGGCAGGGCTGTAGACGGCGCTCCCTCCCGTGGCGATGACATGGCAACGGCATTCCAGGCCGAGCAGGACGCGTTCTTCGATCCCCCGGAGGGCCATGTACCCCTGGGAGTCGATGATACGTTGCAAAGAGCGGCGTTCACATGTCTGGATGAGGACATCGGTGTCGATAAAGCCGAGCGAGGCCAGCTTGGCGAGGATGACGCCGACCGTGCTTTTGCCGGCCCCCGGCATCCCGACCAGCACGATATTGGAGGCTTCGCTGCGTTGCTCAGACACCTTCAACCCGCACCTCTCCCAGCTTCCCCTTCACGCTTTTCACCTTGTCTTCCATGGTCTGAATACGGTCCGTACGCGTTCCCACCTTCAGGGTCGTGGAAATGCGCGGCGCGCCCATTCCATGCACGACCTCATGGCAACGCCTGACAGCCGCGAACACCGCATCCCACTCACCTTCGATGTTCGTCCCGTTCGCATGCAACGCGATCTTCAAGCCTGCCTGTGAAAGCACCTTTTCACAGGCGGCGACATAGGGGGACAACGATACGCCGACACCAATCGGAATGATGCACAGATCCACGATTACGTTCATATATATACTTCCTCCCGGCTACATATTGAATGTAGCCATAACTAGTACTTATGTAACACTGACAATTTCGGGCAAAGCGTCTCCCCCAGCGGGGGGAGGCTGGGAGGGGGGCCCAGTTGAATTTGCAACTTACTTCCCGCTGAGGGCCATCGCCTTCCCGAAGGCCGTCTCCATGTCGGGCAGATGGGAAAGCTCGGGAACCACCTGGATATAACGGACGACGTTGTCCTTGTCAACGACAACCACCGACCGGGCAAGCAGCATGCTGTCGTCGATGAGCAGCCCGGTGGCACGGCCGAAAGCCCCCTCCTTGTAGTCGGAAAGAAAGGTGAGCCCGGAAAGTTTCGCCTCTTCGGCAAAACGCTTCTGGGCAAAGGGGGTATCGCGGCTGATGGCGATCCGTACTACATCTTGGGGGAGCCGCGCCCCCTTGTCGGCAAGATAGTGCGTCTGGGACTCGCAGACCTTGGTGTCTATGGAAGGGACCACGCTCAAGAGGAGGACCTTCCCTTTCATCTGCGAGATATCGATCTTTTTCATCGTAAAGGCATCGATCAGGGCGGTTGCCGGCACCTGGCTCCCCACCTGCAAGGGAGTGCCGACGAGTTTATGCACTTCTCCCTTCACGCTGACCATGGTGCCCGGCGCGGTTGATGCGGTGTCTATGGGGATAGCAGCCCCCCCATGAAAGGCACAGCCACCTCCTGCCAGAAAAAAAAGAGCGGCCACGATTATGGTTCTCATTCTATGATCTTTCATTGCCCACCTCCTGCTGCCTGCCTTGGCAGCACAGGACCCGTCTTTAGAACCATCGACGCGGCAAAAGATCAGGCCACGTCATCTGTTTTTTGCTTATTATAGCATTTGTTTTCAAATTGTTATATTCTTGGCCGGAATTATTTATACAGGCAAGCCGCTTACTGCATCAGGAGAGTGGCAGGGTGAACCGTTCTCCGTGTCGATACGAAAACACATCATAATTCTGATCATCCTGATGACGGTTGTTCCCGTAGGGATTATCGTCGATTCGAGCGTCAAGGAACGGGCTCACGATATCGAAGGGGCAACGTCGCTTGCCGCCGGGCTTGCCGAACAGATCGCCAACAACCAGAACATCCTTGTTGCGGGCGTAGAGCAGTTATTGATCACCCTGACCCACCTGCCTTCGGTTCAAAAACATGACGGGTCCGAGACGAGCAAGCTGCTTGCCGAGATCATCAGATTAAACCCCCAATACGGCAACATCGGCCTACAGGACAAAAACGGCATGTTGTGGGCGTCGGCCATACCGGCGCGGGGTCCGATATCGTACAGCAATCGGAGACATGTCAGAAATGCCATCACATCGGGAAACTTTTCTTCCGGCGAATATGTGGTCGGCAAACTCCTCAAGACGCCTACCATCAGTTTCAGCTATCCCATACGGGATGGTTCCGGGCACATCACCGGTGCGGCATCGGTTGCCATCGTCCTTGAAAAATACCAGTACCTGCTCAAAAGCAACATTAGCTATCCCGACTCTTCCATCCTGCTGGTCGATCATCGCGGCATCATCCTCTATTCGGCTGCCAACCCTCATCTTTCCGGTAAAAAAGACAGGGCGGATCTGTTCGAACGCATGCATGAAGGCTCTGATGAGGGGACGTTCGAGGCTGCCGGGAATATGGAGATCAATCGAATATTTTCCTATCGCAGGCTTCGTTTGAAAGACGAACAAACGCCGTACTTATACATCCGCGTCGGCGTAAAAAAGGATCTGGTCCTGAGCCAGACGCTCGCCAAACTCAGGCTTAACGTGGGGCTACTGCTCTCCCTGATGCTCCTGATGATCGGCGTGGCCTGGTATATCAATAAGAAATACGTCATAGAAAAGATCGAGTTACTACAGGCGGCATCACGACGATTTGCCCAAGGAGATTTATCGGTCAGGATTGCGCGGAACATGGGAGGGGGGGAGCTGGGAGAGTTGGGGCTTGCCTTTGATGACATGGCGCAGCGGCTGGCCAACGACATCAGCGACCGCATGTTGGCGGAAAACGCTTTAAAGGAGGGCGAGGAGCGCTTCCGGTCCATAGCCGAATTTTCCCCCAACATGATCATGATCCACGTCAACGGGAGGTACGTCTATCTGAACCCGGCCGCCGTCGCCAAATTCGGCGCCCAGGACCCACGGGAGTTGATCGGCAGGCCGATCTTCGAGACGGTTCACCCCGATTTCCGCGAGGTTGTGCAGGAACGGGTCAGTACTATCGCCGATAAGAATACAGCCACCCTCAAAAGGGAGCAAAAACTGCTCCGGCTGGACGGGAGCACCTTTGACGTCGAGATCACGGGCATGCCCTTTAGCTACCACGATGAAAAGGCCGTGTTGGCCGTTGCCGTTGATGTTACCGAACGCAAACAGATGGAGCATGAACTGCTGCGGGCCAAGGAGGCGGCCGATGCCGCCAACAGGGCTAAAAGCGAGTTTCTGGCCAACATGAGTCACGAAATCCGCACCCCCATGAACGGCATCATGGGCATGGCGAGCCTCCTCGGCCTGACGGAACTCAGTGCCGAACAGAAGGAGTACCTGGAGGACATTATGGATTCCTCCGAACTCCTGCTGTCGCTCGTTAACGATGTGCTTGACCTTTCAAAGATAGAAGCCGGCAAGATCGAGCTGGAATCCGCGCCATTCAGCCTGCGAGACAGCATCAACAGCGTGATACGGCATCAGACAGCCCGTATCCATGCCAAAGGGCTCACCATAGAAACCGCCATTGCCCCCTCCCTCCCCGATGCGCTGGCGGGGGACCAACTGCGCCTGAAACAGATCCTGCTCAACCTTATAGGCAATGCCGTCAAGTTTACGGAACACGGTTCGGTAAACGTTTCCGCACACCTGTTTGAGCGCCATGGCGCCATCGTCTATCTTTGGCTCAGCGTGGCGGATACCGGCATCGGTATCAAGCCGGAAGCCATGGAGAGGATCTTTGCCCCATTCAGCCAGGCAGACACATCCACAACACGGGAATACGGCGGATCCGGGCTGGGGCTTTCAATCTGCCGCCAGCTTCTGGAACTCATGGGCGGCAGGATATGGGCGGAAAGCCGGGAGGGGGCGGGCAGCACTTTTCACGTCGTAATCCCCATTGTGGCGGTCGATAGCCCGGCCGATGGCGACGTGGCGTCATGACCGGCTGGAGCGTGCGCGGCTCGGCCTCCGCTTGAACACACCGCGACCACGCCAATCACCCGCCGAACTCCAGGGCCGCCCACCAGGCCGCAACGACCACGACGGCACTGAACAGCGCCAGCAGGGCGTTGAGCAAACGGCCGGGACGTCCGTATCTCTCCAGCACATATCCCGTTATCAGTCCAAGACATGTCCCGAACAGAAAACCGAAGAGGTGCGCCCCCAGATCGGTGTTTTTCCCCTCGGTGCCGAGCAGGGCCAAGAGGGCCAGGGCAGACGACACGGGGAGCGGCCAGCGCCGCTGCAACTGCTGCCGGTAGTGCACCAGGCTGAGCGCCGCGAGGATGCCGACAGCTCCGAATACGGTGGTGGATGCCCCCACGGAGCTATGGCCGGGGGGCTGCACGTATGCGTTGGCCAGATTGCCGAGGGCTCCGGCCCCCAGCAGCAGACTCCATGCCAGCCCGGAGCCGAGCTCGCGGCAGAGGAAGACAACAAAGATACCGCCTATGGCCAGGTTGCTTACCAAGTGCAGGCTGTCGGCGTGCAGCGTTAGAGCGGTCACGACCCGCCACCACTCGCCATCCAGTATCCTGGCGGCCTGGGCATTGCCGAGCCCGATCCAATCCTGTCGTGAAAAGGAGAACAGCGTGTCGTCAATCCGGGTCAGGTTATGGAAGGTCGCCAGGAGAACCAGAACAGAGAGGGTCGCCAGGGTATTTTCCGCCAGAGGGTGAACAGGCGGGGCCTCTGGGGGCCAATTGCGGTTTTCCTCCTCGAAGAGCCGCAACTCTTCGCAGGCCTTGTCACGGTAGCCGGCCGGCACCAGCAGGCACCAGCCTCCCGCATCATGCTCAATTCGGCACGGCACGAAGCGGGCTTCCAGGACCAGCGCCCAGAGCAGAATCCGGCCGCTGGAAGATGGTGCGGCCGCCAGTTCCGGGTCCAACCCGGAAGCAACCTCCACCCATTCTTCATCATGCGGGCCGGGTATTTCGCTTGTGTGCTCCATGCTAGTACTATAACCACCCCTGCCACGCTTTACCAGGGCGCTGACGAAAAATGTGGGAGGTCCGGGAGATCAGCCCTGCCGCCTCGACAAACGAAAAGAGGCGGCACCATGGCCACCTCTTTTCGTTGTCTGCAATTTAAGGGTCTTTCTACCGCATCAACTCGAATTGCCGATCCTCACAGGTTTCATCCTTGATATCGATGAACTTGTTGCAAATCTCGGTCAACATGTTGACGGCGCCCTGGTAACCGATGATCGGATAGCGGTGCTTGTTGACGCGATCGAATACCGGGAAACCGAAGCGGAAGAGGGGTACCTTGGCGTCGCGGGCGGCAAATTTGCCATGACTGTCCCCGATCACGGCATCAACCGGATCGGTCATCAACAACGAGCGCAAATGCCAGAGATCTTTGTTCATGTAGATCTTGCAACCCTTGCCGTACATGGAACCATCCAGCAGCGCCTGAAGTTCCTTCTCGACCTTCTTGCTGCCGCGGCTGCAGAGAATGTGGTGAGGTACCCCACCCATTTCCAGCAGAAAGGATACGTAGCCCATCAGGTAGTCCGGATCGCCGTACACAGCGAACTTCTTGCCGTGTATGTACTGATGCGAATCCGTGATGGCGTCCACGGCGCGGCCGCGCTCGTTCTTCAGTGAAGCCGGCACTTCCTTGCCAAACAGCTCGGCCACCTTCATGATGAAGGCATCGGTTTTCTCGATCCCCATCGGCATCGGCATGGAAACATGCTTGCCGGAGTAGTTCTCCTTGATCCAGTTGAAGGTCTTGGGTGTGGCATAGGGACCTATTGCGATGGTGGCCTTTCCGTTGATGGAATCGGCGGCATCCTCCAGCTTGGTTCCTCCGGCATAGATATGGTAACTGCCGTCGCAGGGGGAATCGAAGGTATCGGAGATGTCGGCCAGGACAGTATACGGAATACCGAAGGCCTCAAGGATGCGCTTGTATTCGCGGTAGTCCCCGGTATTGAAATCGCAGCCGGCGATCAGATTCAGCTTGCCGGTGCAGCGCCCTTCGATCTTTTTCTCCTCGGTCAGGTTTTGCAGAACCGATACCAGCATGGAGTCGTAGCCGTGGATATGGGTGCCGTTGAAGCTGGGTGTGTTGGCATAGGGGATCGGCATCTCCTTGGGGACAATACCCTTCTGCTTGGCGTTCTTGATGAAAGCTGTCAGGTCGTCGCCGATGACCTCCGGCATGCAGGAGGTGAATACCGCTATCATTTTGGGCTTGTAGATGGCATAGGCGTTCTCGAGCCCTTCATGGAGGTTGTTCTGGCCACCGAACACCGCGCCGTCCTCGGTCATGGAGTCGGACACTGCCGGGGCCGGCTCACGGAAATGGCGGTTGAGTGTGGAGCGGTAGTAGGAGGCACACCCCTGTGAACCATGGACGAAGGGGAGTGTCCCTTCGAAGCCGTGTGCGGCCAACTGCGCGCCGAGCGGCTGACAGGCGTGGACCGGATTGATCACCAGCGCCTGGCGTGCAAAGTTTTTCTCTTTATACTCTTCGGTATTGATCCACTCTTTGACCCGTTCTATCTCTTCGGGCGGCGTCTCGACAATCTTTTTGACTTCAAGTCCTAGTAAGTTCGACATAATATTCTCCTTGACGGCCGGGACCAATCTGTCCACAGTCCGTAATTAGATGTTCCATCGGCGTTCGATTTTGATGCCGGCCCAGTGGGGGGCAACGGGTTCCGCGGAGGTGTAGCAGCGCTACGCCGCAGAAGAGGAGTCCGAAGGCCACCGCTCATACGTCTAGTAAGGCGCCTTTACCAGCTTCCACGTGGGGCTGTTGATCGCCATGTCCACATCGCGGGCAAATACCTCGAATCCCTTGTAGCCGTGGTACGGACCGGAATAGTCCCAGCTGTGCATCTGGCGGAAGGGAATGCCCATCTTCTGGAAAACGTATTTCTCCTTGATACCGCTGCCGATCAGGTCCGGCTTGAGGGCATCGGCAAACTTCTCGAACTCGTACTCGGAGGGATCGTCGTAAACCACCGTGGCGTCCGGCATCTCCGGGGCGGTACGGTCATAGTCATCGGTGTGGGCAAATTCATAGCCGGAACCAACACAGTCCATACCCAGGTCCTCGTAGGCGCCGATGGTATGGCGCGGACGAAGCCCACCCACCAACAGCATGACTTTCTTCCCATCCAGACGCGGTTTGTACTCGTCAATAACAGCCTGCATGAGCGGGTCGTACTTGGCTATGACCTCTTCCACCTTGGCTTTGATGTGGTCGTCAAACAACATGGCAAGCTGCCTGAGGCTGTTACGGATCTTGGTCGGACCGAAAAAATTGAGTTCGACCCAGGGGATGCCGTACTTCTCTTCCATGACCTTGCACATGTAGTTCATGGAACGGTAACAGTGGATGACATTGAGCTTGACCTGGTGGGTGGCGGCAATTTTCTCCAGCTCGCCGTCGCCGGTCCAGACGGACTTGACGTTTAAACCGCACTCTTCGAGGAGCGGCTTCGTCGACCAGGCGTCGCCACCGATGTTGTATTCGCCGATCAGGGCGATGTCATAGGGGCTTGCCGGCTCGGCATATTCGCGGGTCCCAATGATGTAGTCGCGGATCGTATCGTTGGAGATATGATGGCCCAGCGACTGGGAAACGCCGCGGAACCCCTCGCAGTTGCAGGGGATGATCGGGATATCCAGTTCCTTGGCGGAGGTCCTGGCAACGGAGTTGATATCATCGCCGATAAGACCTACCGGGCATTCGGAAAGGACCGAGATCCCCTTGGCCAGCGGGAATAGGTCATGGGCCTCTTCCAGCAAGGTCTTGAGCTTCTTGTCGCCGCCGTACACGATGTCTTTTTCCTGGAAATCGGAAGTGAACTGCATCGGAAAGCTGGTAACGCCGGTGATGCCGCTCATCATATTGCGGCGGGTGCCCCAGGAGTACCACCCGCAACCGACCGGGCCGTGGGAGACGTGGACCATGTCGCGGATCGGGCCCCAGACGACCCCCTTGGCTCCCGCATAGGCGCAGCCACGGGCACTCATTACACCGGGAACGGTTTTCTTGTTGGACTTGACGCAGGCGGCACCGGATGCCGGATCATTGGCGCCCAGATGGGGGGCGCGCTTCTTTTTGGCCTTTTCGGGATATACCGCCAGGGTCTCGGCGATCAAGGCCTCTGTTGATTCTTTGGTAATGCCCTCAACTTTTCGTATATTGTCTGACATAATATTCTCCTCTATTTTGATGGCTTCCCGTAACCCCTTCCCTCTCTTTCGAGTAAAGGGCGGCCGTCAGGCCTGGTGAGGGAAAATTAGGCCGCTGCCTGCTCGGCCACGCCGACAATGCTCTCGTCCTCAACCTCCATGATGCCGAATTCCATCAGGAGTTCTTCAAGTTCTTCCATCTCCAGCGGGCTCGGAACTACCAGCATCTTGTTGTCGGCAATCTTCTGGGCCAGAGTCCGGTACTCCTGAGCCTGCTTGTGCTCCGGCGAGTACTCGATGACCGTCATGCGGCGCAGTTCGGCGCGCTGTACCTGGTTGTCGCGGGGTACGAAGTAGATCATTTGGGTGCCGAGGCGTTTTGCCAGGGCCTCGATCAGTTCGTCCTCCCGGTCGGTGTTGCGTGAGTTGCAGATCAGGCCGCCCAGACGGACCTTGCCGGAGGAGGCGTATTTCAGGATGCCCTTTGCGATGTTGTTGGCAGCGTACATGGCCATCATCTCGCCGGAGGTGACGATGTAGATCTCTTCGGCCTTACCTTCACGGATCGGCATGGCGAACCCGCCGCAGACAACGTCACCGAGAACGTCATAGAACACGAAATCCAGGTCAGGGGTATAGGCGCCGTTTTCTTCCAAAAAGTTGATGGCGGTGATGACGCCGCGGCCTGCGCAGCCGACGCCCGGCTCGGGACCGCCGGACTCCACGCATTTCACATTGCCGTAGCCCACCTTCATGACATCGCCCAGTTCCAGGTCCTCGACCGTGCCCAGCTCGCGTACCAGGTCCATAACGGTATTCTGTGCCTTGGCATGGAGAATAAGGCGGGTGGAGTCGGCCTTGGGGTCGCAACCGACGATCATGACCTTTTTACCGATTGATGCCAGACCGGCTACCGTGTTTTGTGTTGTGGTTGATTTGCCGATGCCGCCCTTACCGTAGATTGCGATCTGTCTCATGATGCTGCTCCTTTCGCTCACCAATCCGTGAGCTATCGTGATTTTGTTCGGGGCAATCAAAAAAGGCGCCCCATTCCTGCGAATGGCGGCGCCTTTGCCGAATTCGATCATTGCTTTCAAGGTCAGTCGGATGTTTTGAAATTTGTTATTGCATCCGGCATGCCAATTTATAACTTACTGTATTATAACACTATTTACAAAACAGACCCTTTGTAATGCCATTACAGAGCCCCTGGCTGCATGCTTTTTGTGCATACCTGCATACCGACCGCCATCACGCCTTCAACGAACATGCTCACAAAAAAGGCACCGGGGTCGGTGCCTGTAATTCATTATGGATCTAGAACCCAAAGAAGGGCTGGGGCCAATTCCCCCCTTTGACCAAAAAGGGGGGAATTGCATCTGTTGTATTGATCAAGCGGCCTTCTTCAGTCCATACAGCTTGATCAGCTGGTTGTTGTTGAGCGGCCGCCGCGTCTGCTGGGCAATCTTTCTGACCTTGTCCATCAGGTTCGTGGCCTCGGAACGGCTGATGGCGATGCCCATATCCTTATACCGTTCCATCAGGCCGCTGGCGCCGGAATGCTTGCCCACCACGATCTGCCGCACAAGGCCCACCTCGGCCGGATCGAAACCTTCATAATTTTTAGGGTCCTTGATCACCCCGTCGGCGTGCAGGCCCGATTCATGGGCAAAGACCCGCTCGCCCACCACCGCCTTCCAGGCCGGCAGCGGCCGGTTGGATGCCTTGGCCACAAACAGCGACAGTTCCCGGAAACGGTGGGTATCGATGCCGGTGTCGATGCCGCTGGCATACTTGAGCCCCATCACCACCTCCTCCAGGGCCGCATTGCCGGCCCGTTCCCCCAGGCCGTTGACCGTGGTATTGACAAATGCGGCCCCGGCGCGGATGCCCGCAATGGCGTTGGCGGTCGCCATCCCCAGATCATTGTGGGTGTGCACTTCAATGGGGAGTTCGGGCACGGCTTCACGCAGGGCGCGCACCCTGTCGAACATGCCGAAGGGGTCGAGGATGCCCAGGGTGTCGCAAAAACGGAAGCGGTCCCCTCCCATGGCCAACGTGATCTGCATCAATTCGATGAGAAAGGGGATCTCGGCCCGGCTGGCATCCTCGCCCCCGACCGAAACATACAGCCCTTTTCCCTTGGCAAAGCCAAGGGCCACCCTGAGCTGTTCCTTGACCCATTCCCGACTCTTCCTGATCTTGTTGTGGATCATGATGTCCGAGACCGACAGAGAGACATCCACGGCCGTTACGCCGCTATCGATGCTGGCCTGGATATCAGGCACCGTGGCCCGGTTCCAGGTGATCAGGCGGGCATTCAACCCCAGGTCCACCAGCGCCCTGACATCATTCTGCTCCTCCTTGCCCATGGCCGGAATGCCGCATTCCAGCTCCTGTACGCCGGTGGAGTCGAGCATGCGGGCAATGGCGATCCTGTCACGCCTGCTGAAGACCACGCCGGCAGTCTGCTCGCCGTCCCGCAATGTAGTATCGTCAATGATGATTGATGACTTGTTCATAGTCGTCTCCTTTGTTACACAACCCTGATCATCCGCAACTGCCCATGGTTGCCAGACCGTAAACATATTCCGGCCGGTAGTCCGGCTCAACGCCGGCATACATGAGTAGATTGGTGCCATGGTTTCTGAAACCCCGCTCCTGGAGCAGAATGACCGCTTCACGGTTGCGGGCAGGGGTATCGATATAGACAGTGGTGCCGGCCGGAAGCCTGTTCAGCGCTTCGTCGAGCAGGCCCGCTGCCCGGTCCGGTGTAATGGCGCTGAACGGTCCCAGCTGCACCGCCCGGCCGCAGGGTTGAATGACCGCAAAGACGCCATCTCCGGCCAGAACCATGCCGCGCTGGGATGTTGCGGCAAGCAAACCGTCGCGCCGGTCGCCCCAGCCAAGTTGGTCGAGAACGGCATCCCACTCTCCCTTCGCTGCATGAGAAGGACCGGACTGCCCGCCTTCCCTGCCGGTCCAGCGGATAATGGTGTCGGTGCAGCTGAATCCGTGCCTTTCATACAGGGCTCTGCCCATTTTTGAGGCGGTCAGCCAGAACGTCTCGGCGCCGACGTTACGCAAGCTGCCAAGAGCCCCGAGGAACAGCGCCTCGCCGATGCCGCAACCTCGATGGCGCTGGTCAACAATAAGATTTCCGATCCATCCGCTCAAGTCATGACGAAGGGATGTCACGAAACCGACGGCAGCGCCCGTTTCGTCCCGTGCCGAGAGGCATCCGGCGGGAAAAGAGGACAGCAGGAAATCGAATTCCCACGGTTCCGCCACCCAATGTTCTGCGGCGGCCAATCCCAGAAAGCGGGGCACATCCTCTTTTCGAAACGGCTCTATGGTCATGCCGGCTTCACCCCTCAGCATCATATTGACTACGGCAGCGAACAGGCAGACTCCCCGACCGTCACATCCTGCCCGATCAGGCCGATGGCGTCGGCACGGCACTGTTTGCAATGGCTGAACTGCCCGATGATCGTCTCGTTGGCCTTGCGTACCTCCGAGAGACGCTCTTCGCTCGGCGGTTCTATGTGCGACAGTTCGGCCTGGGGGATGAGCGGCATGATGTTCATCACAAAGGCCCCTAATTTTTTGACCCGCTCGGCGATCAACGGCAGCTGGTCATCGTTGACTCCCGGCACCAATACGGTATTGACCTTGATGGTCAGGCCCAGTTCAGCGGCGCGTTTCAGCCCCTCGAATTGGTTGGCGATCAGGATCCGGGCGCCTTCTTCGCCGGTGTAGTGGGTGCCGTGGTAGATGACATGGCGATAGATCCGGGCTCCGATCTCCGGATCGACGGCATTGATGGTAACGGTCAGGCTGTGGAGCCCCAACTCGTACAAGCGGTCGATGGACTCGGGCAGCAACAGGCCGTTGGTGCTCATGCACAGCATGAGATGCGGGAATTCCTTTTTTACCAGCTCAAAGGTTTCAAAGGTCTGCTCGTTCGCCAGCGGGTCGCCGGGTCCGGCAATGCCGATCACCTTGATGATCGGTCCCACCACCGGACTGGCCATCACCTCACGCACCTTGGCAATGGCCTCCTGGGGGGTCAGCAGGCGACTGGTCACGCCGGGCCGGGATTCGTTGGCACAATCATGCTTGCGGGTGCAATAACCACACTTGATATTGCATCGGGGGGCCACCGCCAGATGCATACGGCCATTTTTGTGATGGTTGCCGCCGAAGCAGGGGTGCCCTTGGATCTTATTCTTCATGTCACATGCACTCGCCATGGATATTCTCCTTTCGAACAAAAGAGCCCGCGGCTCTCTCCGCAGGCCCCGTTGCCTTAAGCTGAGTTGGTGTCATTGAGATTCGAATCAATCTGCGCCTACGCAGAGGGATAAGGCATAGAGCGTGCCAGAGGGCAACATTATTTGAGATAACGCCGCAAGGGCCTGAATATCGGCGTATTGCACGAGGTTCTCCGCGACCGTCACGTCCTCGAGGCGACGCATCGAACCGGAGAATTGCCTTTTTTTTGATCATTTATTTTTTTTCTGTTCTGGTTTCGCTTTTGCAGGTCTAAGGTGGCATGCGTGGGAATTTTGCAAATTAATTGTGAACGGTCGCTCCATGTTCAACCAGTACAACCCGGCAGAGATCCGCGACAGGGCCAGGGCCGCATTCATCGGCATGGCCATGGGCGATGCCCTCGGCGCTACGGTCGAATTTATGACTGCGACGGAGATTGCCGCAAAATACGGCACCTTTAAGGAGATCATCGGCGGTGGGTGGCTTCGCCTGAAGCCGGGGCAGGTCACCGACGATACCGAGATGGCTCTCTGCATTGCCCGGGCAATCGTCGAAAACCAGGGATGGTCCACGGAGGCGATCGCCGGCAATTTTGCCGTCTGGCTCAAATCGCGACCGGTTGATTGCGGCGACACCTGCCGCAAGGGTATCCGTGCCTATATACTGCACGGCACCCTGGAGGTGGCCCCAAACGAGTGGGATGCCGGCAACGGCGCAGCCATGCGGATCGCACCGGTAGCGCTCTTCTCGCTGCCCGATGGTGAACTGCTGAAGAAATATGCGGTCGAGCAGGCCCACATCACCCACAACAATCCCCTGTCCGACGCTGCCTGCATCTGCGTGGGAGAGATGTTGCACCTGGCGATCTGCGGCGCATCACGGACCCGCCTGCGCCGTCAGGCAGACGGCCTGGTGGCCCGGTTTCCCACCTTTGGCTTCGAGCCCTACCGCGGGTTGGCCACCGGCTATGTGGTCGATACTCTCCAAACCGTCTTTCATTGGTTTTTCAGGGGGAAAACGTTCGAGGAATGCGTCGTGGGGACCGTCAACCAGGGGGCCGACGCGGACACCACCGGTGCCATCTGCGGCATGCTGGCCGGAGCCTACTTCGGAATGGAAGGCATTCCCCAGCGCTGGCTGAAGAAGATGGATAAGAAAGTGATTGCCGAGATCGACATGCTGGTCGGGCGGCTGATTGCCGCCAGCCCGGCGGGAAGGATGATGTAGACGGCCCCGGGGCTCGCCGACAGGGTCTGCTCCCGGTATTTCCCATACCAATTTCAAATCAAGGATGAAATCAAGACGGCGGGGATTGGGGTGACGAAGGCGTACAGTCTCGTACGTTGAGGAGCCGAAGACGAGCCAACGAAGATAGCGCCTTGATTTGGAATTGGTATTATACCCCCTTCAGGATGCCGTCCGCAACCTGGCGCAGGCTTTTGCGCTTGTCCATGGCCATCTTCTGCATGGTACGGTAGGCATCGGCCTCGCCCATACGATGTTTTTCCATCAGCATCCCCTTGGCCTTTTCAATCACCTTGCGATTCTCGATGGTTTCTTTAAGGTCCTCGATCTTCTCCTTGAGGTCTTCCACCTGTTCCGTATGGGCCAAGGCGATTTCGATCGCCGGGATGAGGTCCTGTTCCCGAAGCGGTTTGGTTAAAAAAGCGGCAATTCCGCTCTCTGCTGCCCGTTTTGCGGTCTGGGCATCAAAACAGTTGGTCAGGAGAAGGATGGGGATCTTGAGCTTTTTTTTGATCTCTTTTGCCGCGGTTATCCCGTCCATTTCCGGCATGGCCACGTCCAGGACCGCCATATCGGGAAAGCTCGCCATGGCCATCTCCACGGCGCTTTTGCCATCTCCGCACTCCAGCACATCCTCGAATCCAAGCTCTTTGAGCATGGCCCTCAGGCTCATCCTGATTAGCGGTTCATCATCGCATATTAAAACAGTCTTCATGTATCGACCTCCCGGCAACCATCGGATGTAACACGGATTTGCATCTAATATGCCAGTATACACCGTAATGGCCCCGGCAGCACTGCCGGAGCCATCGGATTTGCGTAATTGTTTCAACCTGTTGTTCGAACTAAAACTACTTAAGCACAGCCTCGGCCAGGACCTCTGCAACGTCACGCACCTTGACGCCGTCGGCCTTCACGTCCTTGAGGCCGTCCTCGAACATGGTCAGACAGTAGGGACAGGAGACGCAGATGGTGTCCGGCTTCTCTTCCAGCGCCTCCTTGACCCGATTAAGATTGATCCGCTCGCCGATATGCTCCTCCATCCACATCCTGCCGCCGCCGGCCCCACAGCAGAAGGCGTTTGCACGGTTGCGGCCCATCTCGGCCGGGACTGCCCCGGTTGCCAGTTCGATCACCTCGCGCGGCGCATCGTACACATCGTTATGCCTCCCGAGATAGCATGAATCGTGGAACACGGTGGCGCCCAACTCCGAGGACGTCCCGTTCAGCTTGAGATAGCCGTCCTGCACCAGGTTGCGCAGAAATTCGGTATGATGGACCACCTCAAGATCGAGCCCATACTGCCTGTAGTCGTTCTTAAGGGTCGAGAAGCAGTGGGGACACTGGGTGATGACCTTCTTGACGCCCCGCTCGGTGAAGACCCTCACGTTCTCCTTGGCCATGCGGTCAAAGACATACTCGTTGCCCAGGCGGCGCAGGCTGTCGCCGCAGCATTTTTCGTCCTTGCCCAGTATCCCCCAGGATACGCCGGCCTTGTCCAGCAGTTGGGCCAGGGCCACACTGACGTGCTTGCTGCGCGAATCGAACGAACCGGCACAGCCGACAAAGAGCAGGTACTCGGTGGTACTCTTGTCAAAAGACTTGACCTCCATCTGGGAGCACCACTTGGTGCGCTCCGACGGAGCGATGCCCCAGGGGTTGCTGCGCCCCTCCATGTTCTCGAACAGGTTGAGCAACTCCTCGGGAAAGCGGGCCTCGTTCTCAATCAGGTGGCGGCGCATCTTGACGATCTTGGGCATCTGTTCGATGAAGACGGGACAGGCTTCCATGCAGGCCCCGCAGGTGGTGCAGCCCCAGATGGCCTCCTCTGAAACGCTCCCCTCGCCCTCTTCGCCGATCAGGGGCTTGGCAGGCGTTGCCCCCTTTTTAAGCAGTGTACCGTTTTCCAGCAGGTTGACCTTGATATCATGGACAACGGCACGCGGATTGAGCGGCTTGCCGGTGGCAGCGGCCGGACAGACGTTCTGGCAACGGCCGCATTCGGTGCAGGCCATGGAATCCAGCAGGTCTTTCCAGGTGAAGCGGTCCGCCTGGTCGACGCCAAAGGTGCTGCCGCCGGCGAACGCCTCCCGCGGCTGGGTGTTGGGCTTCTCCAGCCGCCGGAAGAAGCAGTTGGGGATGGCGGTCAGAATGTGCATGTGTTTACTGTTGGGCAGATAGCACATGAACATCAGCAGGGCAATGGCATGGGCCCACCAACTGACGCCGAACACCAGGGCGCCGGCGGGGCGTGGGACCAGGCCGGCCACTATGCTCGAAACCGGCATATAGGTGTTGGCAATGGCAAGATAATTCTCCGGCAGGCGGGATATCCTGGCGCCATTGATGCCGAAGTTGGCCATCATCAAGGTAGCGATCAGCGCCAGGATAAAGAACGCCTCGATAGTGCGGCCCTCGGGATAGGGGGGTGCTATGATCCGCCTGACCCCGGCGATGACCACCGCCACGAGGGCCAAAAGCGACACGATATCGATCACCAGCAGAAGCGGGAAATAGATGCCGTCGGGCAGCAGCGACAGGCTGATGGACGGGAAAACGCCGTGCAGCAGGAACTCGGTATTGGAGACCAGCAGAATGATGAACGACCAGAAGATGACGAAATGATTGACGCCAAAGGGCTTGGCCAAGACCCGTTTCTGGCCGAAGGCGTACAACAGCATTTCGCCTACGCGGGTCCCGATGTTGTCAAAACGGTTCTCCGCCGTGCCGAGGGCCACCAGACTGAACCTGCGCCAGCAACTCCAGGCAAAGACGCCAAGGGAGACGATCAGGAGGGGGGTGAATATGGTCGGGTTGGGTGTCATGTCAAAACCTCAATCTTTTGCCAAGGCAGATGTTAAGTTATCGGTATTTAGCGGGTATTTCGTTGCAGTTTCAATTCGCGTATCCGTTTCGTTATGGCCGGGACCACCTGGAACAGGTCGCCGACGATGCCATAGGTAGCGACCTCGAAGATCGGCGCCTGACGGTCGCGATTGATGGCGATGACCATGTCCGAGTCCTGCATGCCGACCAAATGCTGAATGGCGCCGGATATGCCGCAGGCGATGTAGATCTTGGGACGTACGGTCTTGCCGGTCTGGCCGACCTGGCGGTCAACCGGCATCCAGCCGGCATCCACGGCGCTGCGGGAGGCACCGACAACACCGCCCAGTTCTTCGGCCAACTCCTGCAGGATGGCGAAGTTTTCAGGCGCCATCATGCCGCGGCCGCCGGAGACGATGAAGTCGGCGCCGGCGATGTCCACATGGCTCTTGCTCTTGGCATCGTGGATGATCTCGATGACTTTGGTGAAGATGTTCTCCTCGGGGACCACGAATTCCTCGCGGACGATGGTTCCCGTGGCGCCCTCCCTGCGTTCCGGCATCGGCATCACGTTGGGCCGGACCGTGGCCATCTGGGGCCGGAACTTGTCGCACATGATCGTTGCCATGATGTTGCCGCCGAATGCCGGACGGGTCTGCATCAGGTTGCGCTTGTCGTCGATGCCCAGGCCTGTGCAGTCGGCGGTCAGACCCGTGGCGACGCGGGTCGCGACGGCCCCTGCCAGATCGCGACCCATACCCGTGGCCCCCATCAGGATGACCTCCGGCTTGTACGTGGCGATCAGATGGCAACAAGCCTCAAGGTAGGCCTCGGTTCGATAGTCGCGGTATACCGGCGCATCCACCAGGTAGGCCTTGGAAGCGCCGTGGGCAAAGGCCTCGGTGCAGAGATGCTCCACCTTGTAGCCGATCACCAGGGCGCACAGCTCCACTCCCAGGGAGGCGGCCAATTGCGCCCCCACGCCCAGCAGTTCCCACGAGACCTTGGCCGGCTCCCCCTCGGTCTGCTCGACAAAGACCCATACGCCCCGGTAGGCGGCCAGCTTTTTAGCCAGGCCGGCGGCCTCTTCGTCAATCTCCTCTTCGGCAGGAGATGCCACGGCTGCCAGTTGTTCCAGTATCTTCAGCTCTTCAGGGGTGAAGAACATCTCCAGGGCGCCGGCCGGACAGATCTTGATGCATTTGACGCAGCCGATGCATTTTTCCGGGATCACGATCGGCTCGCCGGCATCGTTCATCTCGATGGCATTGACCGGGCAGACGCTCTGGCAGCGAGCGCCGCAGGCGATGCACTTGTTCTCCAGCAACCGTGCCTTGCCGCGGGGTTTCTTCACTTTGGGTTGTGGCTGAGTCATGTCGGGAAACCTTTTTTCTTTTATAAAGATACAATCCGGCTCTCGCAAAGCTTACAGAGGCACGGAGAAAATCTTGTGAACTGGGGACATCACAACAAATTACCTATTGGGTTACGTTACAATCTTTTTTTGTTCTTTCTCTGTGTCTTCGTGAGAGAACGCCTTACAACGGCAGCATATCCTTTGCCAGCAACTTATCGATCAGTATCGCCGCCGAGCCTGCGGGATCGGCATAACCGTCGCCGATGATTTCCCCCTTGGCCCGTTCCGGCGAGAAGATCTTGCTGACCCAGGTGGGCGACCCCTTGAGGCCGATGGACTGTTCGTCCAGCATGAGGACCCGGTTATCCCACACCGACACCTGGGCATCGGCCGCAGCCAGCCGCATGGGCACACGGGGGTAGCGTGGCCGGTTCAGCTCCCGTACCACGGTCAGCATGGCGGGCAGGGGCGCCTCGACTATCTCGTGGCGTCCCTCCAGCTTGCGGCTGACGCGGATGCGTTTGCCCACAACATCCAGGCTATCGATGCGGTCCACCAGGGTGAGTTGGTGATAGGCGAGGCGGGTGGCAATACCGGGGCCAACCTGGGCGGTATCGCCGTCGATGGTCTGCTTGCCGCACAACACCAGGCCAACCTCGTCCACTTCGGCGTTCAATTTGCGGATTGCCGCCGCAAGGACGTTGCTGGTGGCCAGGGTATCGGCCCCGCCAAAGACCCGGTCCGAGAGCAGGATGGCCATATCGACCCCCAAGGCCAGCGCCTTTCTGAGGGTCGCTTCGGCATTGGGGGGCCCCATGGAGATGGCGGCGACCTTGCACCCAAAGCGGTCTTTCAAGCGAAGTGCCTCTTCAAGGGCGTGGGTATCATAAGGATTGACGATAAAGGGGATGCCCTCGCGCACCAGGGTGTTGGTAACCGGGTCGATCTGCACCTGGGTGGTGTCGGGAACCTGTTTGATACAGGCAACTACGAGCATAGATGGAGTTCTCCTGATGTGATCTACAATATAACCCGAATACCGTATTCAGATATGAAAAAAACCCGGCACAGTCCCATGCCGGGCTCCGGTGCCCTACATAAACCTGTTTTCGCAACAGGAATATCATTACCATGAGCAGAAAGTGTGCCTATTTGACCATAGTCAAAGTATACGCACAATCGAAAGAGACCGATCAGGATATAGACTGCCGTAGTCTCACTGAAGTTGGACTTTTGAGTCCCCAAAAAACAATCCCGGAAAATTTTAGTAAAACTAAAACAGACCTTCTGCCAAGCGCTGATTATTGCGGCGGCCTGCCTCAAAAAAAGGCATTTCGCGCAAACCCTATTGTACCAACATTATCCTGATAATCAACAGTTGACTATTTTTGGAGCATGGCTTTCCACTTGACGTGCATCACTCCAGCGTCTAAAAAAGAATCATGAATCTCCTTACCCACCTCAACCCGCCTCAAAAAGAGGCTGTGCTGCACGGCGAGGGGCCACTGCTGATCCTGGCCGGCGCCGGATCGGGCAAGACCCGCGTCATCACCCACCGCATCGCTCACCTGATCCGTGAACGGGGCGTACATCCATGGAACATCCTGGCCGTGACCTTCACCAACAAGGCTGCCAAAGAAATGGCCGAACGGGTCAGGAAGCTGCTCGGCGGCGCGGAGGCGCCTCAAATCTCCACCTTTCATGCCGCCTGCGGCCGTATCCTCCGCAAAGAGATCCACCATCTCGGCTTTGAGTCGTCGTTTGCCATCTACGATGACAAGGACTCCGAACGGCTCTTGAAAGACGTGCTGGCGGAACTCGACCTGGATGACAAGCGTTTTCCCCCAAAGACCATCGGCGCCAGGATCGACGACTTCAAGAACCGCGGCCTGTTCCCCGACGAACTCGACGCCGTGGCAACCGGCGACATCTTCAACGAACGGGTGGTGCGGATCTATGCCGCCTACCAGGAACGCCTGAAGAAATGCAACGCCCTGGACTTCGGCGACATGCTGATCCAGACCGTCCGGCTGCTGGACGAATTCCCCGAGGTGCGGCGCTTCTATCAGGATCGTTTCCAGTGGATACTGGTGGACGAGTACCAGGACACCAACCCGGTGCAGTACCGCCTGATCAAGCTCTTGGCAGGGGAGCGCCGAAACCTGTGCGTGGTGGGGGACGACGACCAGTCGATCTATTCCTGGCGCGGGGCCGACATTCGCAACATCCTGGAGTTCGAAAAAGACTTCCCCGGCGTACGCGTGGTCCGGCTGGAGCAGAACTACCGCTCCACCGCCACCATCCTCAAGGCTGCCGGCGAGGTGGTCAGGCACAACTTCGGCCGCAAGGGCAAGACCCTCTGGACCGAGAATCCGGCCGGGGAGAACATCCGCTACCTGCGGGTGGAGTCGGACCGCGAGGAGGCCCGCGCCGTTTGCCGCGAGATCGCCCGATTGCGGGCAGGCGGCGGTTCCCTGGAGGAGATGGCGGTCTTCTACCGCACCAACGCCCAATCGCGTCAGGTTGAAGAGGCCCTTGTATCCGAGGCGCTCCCCTATCACATCGTGGGCGGCGTCAGGTTCTATGCCCGTATGGAGGTCAAAGATATCCTGGCCTATTTGCGCGTGCTGGACAACCCGGCCGACGAAATCTCCCTGAAACGGATCATCAACGTACCACCCCGGGGCATCGGCAATGCCACCATCGACAAAATTTCCCTCCAGGCCGGCCGGGACGGGATCAGCCTGTACGCTGCCCTGCAAGAGGCCGCAGGCAGCGGGTTGCTTGCGGCCGGGCCGCGGGGCAAGGTAACGGCCTTTGCCGCCATGATGGAGCACTTCCGCACGACGTTCGCAGCGTTGAGCCTGCCGGAATTGGCCCGGATGGCGATGGAGGAGAGCGGCTACCTGGCCAGGCTCAAGGAGAGCCGGGACGAGGAGGATGCCGAGCGGCTGGAGAACCTGGAACAGTTGCTGGCAGCCATGGAGGAGTTCTGCGAGAAGAACCCCGATGCCGGCCTGTCCGAATTCCTTGAACAGGTTTCGCTGGTCTCGGATCTGGAACAGGGGGAACAGGGCAAACCCTCGGTGACGCTGATGACCCTGCACGCCGCCAAGGGCCTGGAGTTCAAGGCGGTCTTCATGATCGGCATGGAGGAGCGCCTCTTTCCCCATGTGCGCGCTCTGGACGACCTGGACGGCATGGAGGAGGAACGGCGCCTGTGCTACGTCGGCATGACCCGCGCACGGGAGCGGCTCTACCTGCTGAACGCGCGCCGGCGCTACCTTTTCGGCCAGGACCAGGCCAACCCGCCGTCCCGTTTTCTCAAGGATATACCTGCGGAATTACTGGATGAGGAGGGAAACGGCGGGGGGAGCGGTTACAGGATCGAACGGCCGTCCGGACAGACGTCCGCCATCCGGCGGGAACCAGCCGAAAGCCACAACCTGGCAGAGGCTTTGGAATTCAGCCATACCAACGAGGTCGAGATCGTCCCGGAACCGCAGGAGGAGTACGGCGAGGTCTTTGTGGGCATGAAGGTGCGGCACGCCAAGTTCGGCCTGGGCACCATCAGGAAGATCGAGGGAAGCGGCGAGGCCCAAAAGGCCATCGTCTGGTTCAACTCGGCGGGTCCCAAGAAGCTGCTGCTGCGCTTCGCCGGGTTGGAACGGGCCTAAAATCAAGTATTCCCCAACACCGCTTTGATATCTCGACAACAGATTCGGGGCATCGACGGAACCGTGGTGGCGGACCTGCCGCCGGCGGCTGCCCATGGGCCTGAAAATCCTGCTCGTCCGGTCGATAACCGTTCCAGCCGTCCTGCACTCCCCACGCTCCCCTTCCCGCAACATACAATCCCGAATTTGCGTTGTCAATACAGCTATATATCGGCCCCTCATTATGTGGTTTTAATGCGTCAAGCGGTTGCCGGCGCACGATTCTCCGCTACAATTTTCCAGACACCGTTGAGCGCTCCCCGGCAATCCACTCACCCACCATGGAAAATCCCGAACCAAGGAGGAAACCGTGATCACCTTTTCACTGAATGGCAAGAAACAGTCCGTGGAACTCGGCCCCGACACCCCGCTCCTCTGGGTGCTGCGTGACCATCTGCATCTCACCGGCACCAAGTTCGGCTGCGGCGAGGGCCTGTGCGGCGCCTGCACGGTCCATATCGACGGCCGGGCGGAGCGCTCCTGCATCACGCCGCTCAGCGACGTGCAGGGCAAGAAGGTTACCACCATCGAGGGGATCGCCGCAAACCATCCCGTGAAAAAGGCTTGGCTGGCCGAGGAGGTCTCCCAGTGCGGCTACTGCCAGCCGGGGCAGATCATGAGCGCCGTGGCGCTCATGAAGCAGAAACCCAGCCCCACGGATGCCGACATCGACAGCGTCATGAGCGGCAACCTCTGCCGTTGCGGCACCTATGGCCGCATCCGACGGGCGATCCACACCGCATCCAAGCTCGGGAAGGGAGGAAAACGGTCATGAGCGAGATCATCAAGGTGAGCCGGCGTGAATTCATCAAGACCGGCATACTGGTGGGGGGCGGGCTGGTGCTGGCCTGCCATATCTCCCTGGGCGGCCGCTGTGCCGCCGCCGACGCGGCGACGGGCTTTGCCCCCAACGCCTTCCTGCGCATCGGCACCGACGGCAGCGTGACCGTCATTGTCAACAAGTCCGAGATGGGCCAGGGGGTCTACACCTCTCTCCCCATGCTGATCGCCGAGGAACTTGAGTGCGACTGGAAAAAGGTCCGGGTCGAAGCGGCGCCGGTGGCGCCGGAATACAACCACACCCAGTTCGGCCCGGTCATGGTGACCGGCGGAAGCTCCAGCGTGCGCTCCGAATGGGAGAGGTTCTCCAAGGCCGGTGCAGCGGCCCGTGAAATGCTGGTGGCGGCAGCAGCCATGCGTTGGAAGGTTGAGCCCTCGACCTGCAAGGCCGGGAACGGCGTTGTGATCGGCCCCGGCGGCAAGCACTCTGGCTACGGCAGCCTTGCGGCCTTGGCGGCCAAACTGCCGGTGCCCCGGGAACCGGAATTGAAGGGCTCCAAGCAGCGGAAGCTGATCGGAAAAGCGATCCACCGCCTGGACAGCCCGGCCAAGATCAACGGCACGGCGATCTTCGGCATCGATGTGCACACCCCCGGCATGCTTACCGCAGTCATCGCCCGGCCTCCGGTCTTCGGTGCAACGATGAAGGGTTTCGATCCGAAGAAGGCCCTGGCGGTGCCGGGCGTGAAGCAGGTCGTGGCCGTACCTGCCGGGGTGGCGGTTGTGGCCGATGGCTTCTGGCCGGCCCGGAAGGGGCGTGAACTGCTGGAGGTCACCTGGGACGAGGGACAATGGGCACAGATCTCCACAGCCGCAATGCGCGAGGAATACGCCCGGCTTGCCGCCATGCCGGGGTTGGCGGCACGCCACGACGGCGATGCCCCGGCCGAGTTGGCCAGAGCGGCCCACACCCTGCAGGGCGAGTACGAAGTTCCCTACCTGGCCCATGCCACCATGGAACCGCTCAACTGCTTCGTGGACCTGCAGTCGGACCGTTGCTTGATCCGCACCGGCTCCCAGTTCCAGACCGTGGACCGCAATGCCGCCGCTCGGGAAGCCGGACTCAAGCCGGAACAGGTCAGCCTGGAAACCACCTTTCTGGGCGGGGGCTTCGGCAGGAGGGCCTGCACGGCATCGGATTTCGTCATCGAGGCGGTGCAGGTGGCCAAGGCGGTCGGGAAGCCGGTCAAGGTGATCCGCTCCCGCGAGGACGACATGCGGGCCGGCTACTACCGCCCCATGTGGTATGACCGCATCGCTGCCAGCCTGGACGACAAGGGTTACCCCCTGGCCTGGCGCCACACCATCGTTGGCCAGTCGATCATCGCCGGCACCCCCTTCGAATCGGCCATGGTCAAAGAGGGCATCGACCAGACCTCGGTCGAGGGAGCCGCCGACATCCCCTACGCCATCCCCAACCTGTTGGTGGACCTGCACTCGACAAAGAACGGGGTACCGGTACTCTGGTGGCGCTCGGTGGGGCATTCCCACAACGCCTTCGTGGTGGAGAGTTTCCTGGATGAACTGGCCCATAGCGCCGGCCTGGACCCCTACCAATACCGCCGCTCGCTACTGGAGAAACACCCCCGTCACCTGGGTGTGCTGCGGGTTGCGGCCGAAAAAGCAGGCTGGGGCACGAAGCTGGCGGCCGGCACCGGCCGGGGCATCGCAGTACATGAGTCCTTTGGCAGCTTCATCGCCCAGGTGGCCGAGGTCGCCCTGGATACCGCCGGCCAGGTGCAGGTCCATCGCGTCGTCTGCGCCATCGACTGCGGCCGGATCGTCAACCCGGACACCATCAAGGCCCAGATGGAGTCGGGCATCATCTTCGGGCTTTCGGCGGCCCTCTACGGATCGATCACCCTCAAGAACGGCCTGGTGGAGCAGGGCAATTTCGACAGCTACCCGCTGGTGCGCATGAAGGCCGCGCCACGGGTGGAGGTGCACATCGTCCCCAGCAACGAGCCGCCCGGCGGGGTGGGTGAACCGGGCGTGCCCCCCATTGCGCCGGCCGTGGCCAATGCCCTATTCGCCGCCACGGGTGCACGGGTGCGCTCGCTGCCGCTGACGCCGGAAAAGGTCAAGGCTGCCCAGGGGCAGGCATGACCGATCTGGAACTCTTTGAGGAGATGGTGCGGCTTACCCGGCGGGGCGAAGCATTTGCGTTGGCAACCGTCATAGCGCACAACGGCTCGTCTCCCCGCAAATCCGGCGCCAAAATGCTGGTGCGTGGTGACGGGACAGTGCTGGGGAGTGTGGGCGGCGGCCGGGTGGAACTGGAGAGTGTCCAGGCCGCCCTGGCCGCTCTTGGAGACGGCGAGCATCGCACGCACAACTTTGCGCTGACCGAGGAACAGGGCTTTGCCTGTGGCGGCGGCATGACGGTCTATATCGAGCCCCAAGGGCGCCGACCGCATCTTGTCATGTTCGGGGCCGGCCATGTGGGCAGGGCCGTCGCGGCACTTGCCCACACCTGCGGCTTCCGCGTGGTCGTGGTGGATGAGCGCCCCGACTGCAGCACCCATGCCTTGCTCCCCGGGGCCGATGATATCGTCTGCGCCCCGGTGGGAGAGGCCTTCAGGCGCCTGGCACTCGACCGGGAAAGCTTCGTCGTGATCGCCACACCAGGGCACCTGCGCGACTTCGATGCCGTTCGGGGGTGCCTGGCCACCGAAGCCGGGTTCGTAGGCCTCCTGGGGAGCCGCCGCAAGCGGGAAACCTTGCTGGCGCTCCTGGAGAAGGAGGGATTTGACGAGGAGCAGCGTAACCGGGTCGTCACCCCGGTCGGCCTGGACATTGGCGCCCAAACCCCGGAAGAGATTGCGGTCAGCATCGTGGGGCAATTGATCCGGTTGCGGAAGAAACCGTGACGGCCCGCGTCGGGGCAATCCTGCTGGCAGCCGGCCTTTCGCGGCGCATGGGCGCCTGCAAACAACTGCTGCCCCTGGGCGAAAAAACGGTCATGGCCCATTGTTTGGAAGGTCTGTTGGCGGGAGGGGCGAAAGAGGTCATCGTGGTGGTCGGCCCCCAGGGGGACGCTGTGGCCGGGGAGGCCCGCCGCCACCCGGTCCGCATCGTACGGACGACAGATCCACACGGCGACATGGCATGCTCTGCCAGAACCGGCCGTGAGGCGCTGTCGCCGACCGTCAGCGGCGTCCTGATCGCCCCCTGCGACCACCCCCTGGTGTCGTCCGGAACCGTCGCGGGGTTGATTGCAGCGCACCACCGCGACCCGGCGGCCATAATCATTCCCACCCACGCTGGACGGCGCGGCCACCCAACGTGCTTCCCCCGTTCGATTCTCGACGAACTCGACGATACCGGCACCCTGCGCGATCTGATCCGCCACGACCCCGGTCGGCTCTGCCATCTGGAGACCACGGATCAAGGGGTCGTGCTGGACATGGACACCCCCGAGGATTACCGGCGACTCGTCGAGATCTGCGTGAAAAGATCTACCTAGTGTATCTGTTCCACCAGGTAGTTCTGGGGACCCATCTGTTTGATCTGGTCAAGCTGGGCTTCCAGCCAGTCGATGTGCACCTCTTCCTCTTCGAGGATATCCTCCAGCAGTTCGCGGCTCCCGTTGTCGCCCACCTCCACTGCCAGCCTGATGCTCTCGTTGTAGCCCTTGATGGCGATCTCTTCGGCGCTCCAGTCGTTTGAGTGCATCTTGGGCACCTCGGCGCCGATGTGAATCTTGTTGAGTTCGCTGACAATGGGGCGCCCTTCCAGGAAGAGGATCCGGGCAATCAGCTTCTCGGCGTGCTTCATCTCGTCGATGGCGCGTTTTTCAATGGCCTGGTGCAGCCGTTCATAGCCCCAGTTGTCGCACATCTCCGAATGGACCATGTACTGGTTGATGGCGGTCAATTCCTCTGCCAGGCGCAGATTGAGATGTTCGATGATCTTCTCATTTCCCTTCATGGCGACGACTCCTTTACCCGGTGATTTCGTTCCAGCCCCGCTTGGGACGCTAGATTTATTGAAACACACTTTCCGTGCAGGTCAAGTACCCGTCGCCATCAACACAAAAATTGATTGCTCTGTTGCCATGTTGAACCAATGAGGGACGTTGGTCGAATTCGAGCGGGATATGCAACCGGTGGGATTTCCCCGGTTCAAGGACAAAAATCCCCTTAATTTGATGTTCCTTCGGCGGGATGGGTCTTGGAAAGGTAGTACTCGTACGTCCCATCGTAGGTGAGCATCTGCCCGTGGTCGATCTCGAACACCCGGTCCACCAGCAACCGGAGGAAGTGCCGGTCATGGGAAACAATCAGGACCGTGCCGGAGAATTCCTTCAGGGCATCCAGCAGAATCTCGCGGGAACGGATATCCAGATGATTGGTCGGCTCGTCCAGCACCAGCAGGTTCACCGGCCGGGCAAGGATGGTGGCCAGCACTACGCGGCTCTTCTCGCCGCCGGAGAGACTTTCGATCCGTTTTTCCACGGCGTCGCCGGGGAACAGAAAGGCTCCCAGCAGGTTGCGGATCACGCCGATATTGGCCAGCGGCATCACATCCTGAATGGTCTCGAAGACGGTCTTCCTCGGATCGAGCAGCTCCAAAGCATGCTGGCTGAAGTAGCCCACCTCCACATTCGCTCCCAGATTGTAGCTGCCGGCCGTCGGCTCGGTCTGGCCGGCAAGGATCTTGAGCAGGGTTGACTTTCCTGCCCCGTTGACGCCCACCACGGCGATCTTGTTCTGGCGGCGGACCACTCCGGAGACCCCGCTGAAAACCGGATGTTCATGTCCATCAGGGGTTTCCCAGATCTTGCCCAGATTCTCCATGACCAACACGTCGTCGCCGCTGCGCGGCGGCTCTGAAAACTTGAACCTCACGGTCTTCTCTTCGGCAGGGATCTCGATCCGCTCGATCTTATCGATCTTCTTTACCCGCGATTGCACCTGGGCGGCGTGGGAGGCTCGGGCAGCAAAGCGTGCGATGAAATCCTCCTCCTTGGCCAGCATCTCCTGCTGGCGACGGTGGCTTGCCAGGAGTTGCTCACGCCGAATGTCCCGCTCCTTTTCGTAGAAGTCATAGTCACCGCTGTAGCTGGTGATGGTAAAGTTAGCCACCTCGACAATGCGTGACACGATGCGGTTCATGAAGTCCCGGTCGTGACTGGTCATCAAAAGCGCCCCGTCGAAGTCATTGGCCAGCCACTCCTCCAACCAGATGATCGACTCCACATCCAGATGGTTGGTGGGCTCGTCAAGCAGCAGCACGTCCGGATTGAGGGTCAGGATCTTGGCCAGGGCGATGCGCATCTTCCAGCCTCCGCTGAAGGATTCCACCGGATGATTGTAGCGGTCCGGGCCGATACCAAGGCCGGTCAGTACGCTCTGGGCCCGGGTATCAAGATCGTAGCCGCCGCGATGCTCGTATTCCTCCTGGGCAATGCCGTAGCGCTCCAGCAGGGCCGCCATGGCGTCATCATCCATGGGGTCGCACATGGCGGATTCCATCCTCTGCAGTTCTTCCGCCAGTTGCATGGTTGCTGCCGAGCCGGCCATGACTTCATCCAGGGCCGAACGCCCGGACATGTCGCCCACATCCTGGGAAAAATAGCCGATGGTGGTCCGCTTGGCACAGGTAATCTCACCGCCGTCGGGTTCCTCCTCCCCGGTTATGATGCGGAAAATGGTGGTCTTCCCCGCGCCGTTGGGGCCGACGAGCCCGGTCCTGGATCCGGGGAGGATCTGGAAGCTGGAATCGCGGAACAGGACTTGACTGCCATGCTGGCGGGTGATGTTGGACAGGTGGATCATGACGTGGAGACTCCTTCAATAAAAAACCACAGGGGAAGGTCCCTATGGTTGTTGTTGCGTTTAGATTATACCATTTCCGGCAAGTGAAACGCAAGCCGTGCGTCTCTCATGAAATTGTGCCCCTATTGCTTCCAGGAATAGATGGGAAAACAGCTTTAGCCTCCTCTTATTTTGTGCTATATTCCATCAAAAGCACCAGAAAGGGCACCATTATGAATGCTATTGCTGCCAATGAATTGAAACGTCACGGCATCGCCGCCATTGAAAAACTTTTTGCCAAGGGACCGGTGCATGTCATCAAACGCAACCGGCCGCTTTGCGTGGTACTCACCGAGGCTGAGTACGAACGTTTGACCCGTGCCCAGGCCGAGACATCTTCCCAACAAATCTCGGTGATTGACTGGTTCTCCCTTCCTCCCTTAGGTGCAGCACAAAAAAGCGAATTGGACGACCGCCTATCCCGCGAGCGTGACGGATGGGAAGCACCGTGATCATTTTTCTCGACGCCAATATAATAATCTATCAGGTTGAGGCAATACCCGCGTTCCGCGAAAAGGTGCGCTTCGTTGTCACCGAAATCTTTGACGCTCACCCCGGTAGCCGCTTTGCAGTGTCGAGGCTCAGCTTACTGGAATGTCTTGTCAAGCCGGTACGGGAGCGGAATATTCCTCTCATTGAGCGATATCGTTCTTTTTTTTCCGCCAGCGACCTAGCTATCGTAGAGATTACTCCTCAGGTGATCGAACGGGCACTGTTGATTCGGTCAGATACCGGTTTGAGAACGCCGGACGCCATCCAGGCCGCATCAGCCCTGATCCTCTCCGATCGAACCACCTTCGTCACCGGAGACGTCGGTTTCGCCAGGGTATCCGACCTATTCTCCCGGATTATCTCGTGACAATGGGATCATTACCACCATAGATTCCGAATTGTTCATTTTCTTTGTTCTCAATTACAAAAGTCGGAACAGCGCAGTTCTAGCCCCCGTTATTCGCCCAAGGCCACCACGGCACGTTCGCGTTCACAAATGTCCCGTTTTATGGCCATGGTGCTCCAACTTGACCAAAACAATCACAGGCTGAAATTTGCAGTCAAGGTTTTCAGGTTATCTGCGCCATCGGCTAGATTTTTGGCCGAGCAGACCATCTCCTCGGAACTCGTGGACGCATTCAAAATCACAACGGATATCTGACTGATGCTGGTCGAGATATCAGATGCCGCGGCAAGCTGAGATGAAGTATCAGAGGACACGGTAACGATAAGACGGATCATTTCCCCGGTTCTGGCACGAATGGAGCCAATGGTGCCACATGACTGCTTTACCCCGGCCCCTGCCGATCGGACATTATCCACACTTAACTCAATGATGACCATGGTGGTAAGAACAACGCCGACCCCTGCAATGAGACGCACGCCGATGCTTATGTCTCTCGGCGACATCGAATTTTCCCCTTATCTCTGTGCCCATAAAAATGCACCCACTATATTGATTTAAAACTGAATGCCACTAAAGAATTTTAATTATTAATTGTTATTTTGCTATTAACATATTCGAATTCACCGAGGCTAAAACATACTAAATGAATGATAGGCATCCAATCACAATACCTATTGAAATAGCGTTATAAAGACCGTACCATCCGCACACCGAAAGACCAAATCCGGGATGGGAATCCAAGTGCCGGCAACGCCGAAGCGGTTAAGTTCAATACAAATTTTTAAGTTGCTTTCCGAAGCAATAGATGCAAACCTAACAGCAAGAATTTCGGTGAACAATTGCCTGGGCTGGGTCCTTGCGCCCTCAGCACGGATTGAGGCGGGGTCAATAACCGCATATAGGGCGAATGCAAGACGGATACTCATGGTGCAGCCGCGGCAGGCGGGAAAGAATAAAATATTTTGTTTCAGATTAATTAATAAGTTTGACATTGTGGATAAAATACTGATAGAGTGTTAAAAACGTCTACGGTTCGCCCAGGACACATCAAACGAGTAGCATCAGGAGAAGGTAACGACATGGTAAACGGAACAGTGAAATGGTTTAACGACAGCAAGGGGTTTGGTTTTCTTGAGCAGGAAGGTGGCGAGGATGTTTTCGTTCATTTTTCCGCGATTGTTGGCGACGGCTTCAAATCCCTCGCTGAAGGCGACAGGGTTACTTTTGAAATAACCCGTGGTCCGAAAGGGCTGCAGGCCGCAAACGTTACCAGGGTTTAATCACATTATCCCATAGCGTGATTGATAAAGCCCCGGAGAGATCCGGGGCTTTATTTTTGTCCGCATGCCGTGCCGGCAATTCTCGATATTCCCTGCACAACGGCCGCCACGCGGCACAACCTCAAACCGGCTCTGCGGCCCGGCTGTCGGCAGCACCCGGACGACGGACCGCGCAGCACGACAAATTGTATGGATGGATTATGACAGACCTGATTTCCCCGGAAGGATTGAAGAAGCTGGAAGACGAGTTCCACCATCTCTGGCGGGTGGAGCGCCCCAAGATCGTTCAAGGGGTGTCTGACGCGGCGGCAGAAGGGGACCGCTCCGAAAATGCGGAATACATCTACGGCAAAAAACGCCTGCGGGAGATCGATCGCAAGCTGAAACACCTGAGCAGCCGGCTCAAGCTGCTCAAGCCCGCCACGCCGCCGGCCAACCCCCATGTGGTTTCATTTGGTTGTTGGGTAAGCTATGAAGACGAAGAAGGCAACGAGCGCTGCTATCAACTGGTCGGACCGGATGAATTCGACGTAAGCAAGGGGCGGATCAGCATCGATTCCCCGGTCGGCCAGGCCCTGCTACGCAAGAAACTCGATGACGAGGTCGTCATCCGGCGGCCCAACGGCGACCTGACGGTCTACATTACCGACATCAGCGCCGCGCGCCCGGCCGGGGCGCCCGAGTAGAGAAGCCCCGCCCGTTACGACAAGGGCACCAGCCACACATAGGGCACCATGCCGTAATTCCAGGCCAGACAGAGCCTCCGGTAGCCGGAGAACAACAGGGCCTCTTCCCGGCAGCAGATGATGATGGGCGCCTTCAGGGTCAGGCTGCCGGCCCGCTGCAACGATTCCTCCATGGCGCTGTAGCTCTTCCGGTAGCCGCGCTTTGCCTTGGCCAGGTATCTGGCATAGTCGTCATACTGGTGATAGGCGCCGCTAACCACTATTCCCCCGATCCGGCCGGAGCGGGGGTACGGCTCCAGGCTGCCCCGGTCGAAGGCCGATAACAGACGTTCCCATTCGATGCCATGGCGCCGGTAAAAATCCTGCTTGTCGGGATGATTGAAAAATTCCCACTTTTCTTCGCCTATATCGGGCTTGAGCCATTGGATGGTATGAGCGGATGCGGATAGCATGTAATCCCGCCCCTCAATCAAGCGTCGTGCGCAGCCGCTTGCGCTGCGACACGATCTTCTTCTCGCTCAGGCGCTCTTCCCGAGCCTTCTTGGGCACACGGGTGGCAATCCGTTTCTTGGCCTTGCGCTCACGCTTTTCCAACGCAATCCGCAGCCGTTCCATGGCAACCTCACGGTTCTGGGCCTGGGAGCGGCTCTCCGACGCTTGTGCCACGATGCCGGTCGGCAGGTGGCGGATACGCACCGCCGAGTCGGTCACGTTCCTGTGCTGGCCGCCCGGTCCGGATGCGCGGTAGAATTCGATCTTTATGTCGGAGTCGCGTATCTCAACCGCCATATCATCCCCATCCAATCTGCAATGTTTCCTTATTGCTTCCGGTGACTAAGCATTCAAACCCTTATGTAGGAGTGTTGCTTGCCGCGTCCCGATTGGGCGGAGCAAGCGCCCCCCAACCGTTCATCCTTAAAACGGCAGTTAATCACCACAAAGACACAAAGGGCACAAAGAAATTCAAATGCTTATTATAATAAAGACTCGAACCAAATTGGCAAATGACTTTGGCAAGTCAACTAACTGATTTTACTTTGTGTTCTTTGTGTCTTTGTGGTGCAAATGATTTTATTAGGTTCATATGTTTAACTGCGGTGCAATAAACTCATGTCTGGCCCCATTGTACCATCCTTTACCCCTGAGCGGCAGGCTCCCGTACCGCTCATGATCCCTTCACGCAGAGGGCATACTTGAGATAGCGCCCCTCGGGAAACGTGACCGGGTAAGGAAAATCCTCTGGTTGGCCGGCCAGGGTGATGACCCTCAGCTCATTACCGGCCTGGAGCGCTCCGCGGCGCAACTCCTTGAGGTAATCGGCCGCATCCACCTTCTGGTGGTTGGAGGAAGCGATCAGCAGGCCGTTGTCGTTCAAGATCGGCAGGGCGGCGGCCACCAGGTCGGAGGTGCCGCCACGGGTCGTAAAGCGGCTTTTGGCGGTGGTAGAGAAGGAAGGGGGGTCCATCAGCACCACGTCGTAACGGTTCCCGCGGCGTTCCAGGTCAGCCAGCACCTGCTGGCACTCCCCCACGATGAATTCATGCCGCTTGGGGTTGAGCCGGTTGCAGCCGAAATTTGCCCTGGCCCACTCGGTATAGCCTGGAGAGGCGTCCACACTCGTAACCTGGACAGCCCCCGCCGAGGCGGCGGCTACCGAGAAGGCGCCGGTGTAGGCGAACAGGTTGAGCACCCGCTTGCCGGCCGACCGGCACATCAGGTCGCGGCGGTTTTTGCGTTGGTCGAGGAACAGTCCGGTATTCAGCCCCTGTTCCAGGCTGACCAGGAAGTCGAGGCCGTTTTCCCGCACCTCCAGGCGTTGCGGGGCCGGCGTGCCGGCAAGCAGTCTGCCGTAGCTCTTGGTGTCGCTTATAGCTTCCAGTTCACGGGTCTTATGGGGGCGGGTCTTCTCGTAAATCCCCTGGGGCGAGAGCAGGTCGTTTAATGCCTGGGTCAAGAGCTTCAGGTACGGCCGCCAGCCGGAGCAGTAGATCTGCACCATCAGGTAGTTGCCGTAACGGTCCACGGTCAGACCGGGAAGTCCGTCCCCTTCGGCATTGGCCAACCGGTAGGCATCGGAGTCCGCCAGGTCGGCATGGCTGCGGCGCAGCTCAAAGGCCGCCTGAAGGCGTTTCGTCAGCCAGGCGCGCTCAAGGCGAATCCGCTCCCTCGACAGCACCCGCGCTACGATACGTTCCTGCGGATCGAGCAAGGCCGTGGCCAGAAAATTACCTTGGCCATCAGCCAGTTCGATCACCTGACCGGCCTGGCCGGCCGGCCAGCGCTTGGTATAGCCGTCGGCAATGATCCAGGGATGCCCCAACTCCAGCATCCGCACCGATTCCGGCCCTATTTTCCATTCGGACGCATGCATTGTTTATTCCTTCTTTTACGTAATCAATCGCTTTCTGATCTATAACCCCAAAAAAGCCGGGGCCAATTCCCCCCTTTATTTCGGTTGGAGTCCGATAGCTTTTGCCATAGAATCCGAGAGGTCTGATCGGCGGACCAGGCGACATGTCGCGTATCTTCGCAGAGTTTTATCCGCTTGAAAAGAATAAAGCCCGCCAGGGCGGGCAGCGAGGTATCCAACTCGCTGAAACGCGTCAGTTTTTCGCAAGGTCAAGGAAGGCGAACGTTGACGAGGAGACGTGCAGCCTGACGCCGAGATTGCGAAAAAGTGGCGCGTTTCTCGTTTCTAATCGACCCAGTCGTCATCCGCATCCATGGGCGCAAACCCCCTGCGCATGGTGTTTTCCGTTACGACCCGTGGGTCCATGAAGTGCAGGAGATACTCGGGACCGCCCGCCTTGGTGCCGACACCCGACATGCGCGCCCCGCCGAAGGGCTGGCGTTCCACCTGGGCACCGGTGTTGTTGCGGTTGATGTACAGGTTGCCGACCCGGAAATCGCGGCGTGCCCGTGCCAGATGCTCGGGGCTGCGGCTGAAGATGCCGCCGGTCAGCGCAAAGCGGGTCGAGTCGGCCCACTCGATGGCCTGGTCGAAGTCCTTGGCGCGCATGATCGCCAGCACCGGGCCGAAGATCTCCTCCTGGGCCAGACGGTGCTGCGGGGTGATGCCGCCGATGATGGTCAGCGGCACCCAGTACCCCTCTCCAGGAGGGATCGGGCTTTCGTAGAGCAGCTTTCCTTCCCGCTTGCCCATGGCGGCATACTCAAGGATGTTCTTCCGGGCGGCGGCGTCGGCCACGGCCCCCATGGTGTTGGCCGGGTCCTCGGAAGGGCCGATCCGATAGGCCTGGGCGGCCTTGACCAGGCGGTCCGTGAACTTTTCGTATACCGCGTCCAGGACAATGACCCGCGAACAGGCCGAGCACTTCTGCCCCTGAAAGCCGAAGGCCGAGTAGAGCACGTGCGGCACGGCCTCGTCCAGGTCGGCATCGTCGTCGATGATGATCGCGTTCTTGCCCCCCATCTCGGCGATGATCTTCTTGACGTTTCGTTGGCCCGGATGGACCTTGGCTGCACGCTCGACGATCCGCAGACCGACCTCCATGGAACCGGTGAAAGCGATCAGGCTGATGTCCGGATGATCCACCAGGAAATCCCCCATCACGCTCCCCGCGCCGGGGACGTAGTTGAACACGCCGGCCGGCAGCCCCGCCTCACTGAAGATCTCCACCAGATGATGACCGATGATGCCGGTGATGCTGGAAGGCTTGTAGATCACCGGATTGCCGGTCACGATGGCGGCTGAGGCCATGCCCATGCTGATGGCCAACGGGAAGTTCCACGGGGCGATGACCGCCGCCACCCCCTTGGATTCGTAAAAATAGTGATTCAGCTCGCCAGGGGCTCTGCCGAGCCGCTGGGGCGCCCCCAGACGGACCATCTCCCGGGCGTAGTACTCCAGGAAGTCAATCGCCTCCCCCACGTCGGCATAGGCCTGGTCCCACTGCTTCCCGATCTCCAGCACCTGCCAGGCCGACAGCTCGAAGGCGCGCCGTCGGGCGATCCCGGCGGCCTTGAGCAGGTACTGGGCCCGCCCATGGGGCGATGTGTCCCGCCAGGCCGGGAAAGCGGCCTTGGCGGCGGCAAGGGCCTTGGTCACCTCGGGGATGCCGGCCTGGCAGATCTTGCCCAGAACTTCCGACGGTCCGGCAGGGTTGACGGACGGAACCAAATCGGTAGTGGTCACCTCCTGGCCGCCAATAAAAAGCGGGTAGATTTTGCCCAGACCGGCGCGCACCTGGGCGATGGCGGCCGGAAAGGCGGCACGGTGGTCGGCGCGGGTGAAATCCACCATCGGATCGTTTGCGAAACGGGGCAGGCCGCCGGGGGTGGCAACAGGTTTCTTCGCTTTTGCGGCCCGCTCGCCCCGCTCCCGTTCCGCTGTCTTCTCCGGGTCCTCCAGCAGTCGATCGATCTGGTCATCCTCGGCGAAACTCCGGCGCAGGAAGGATTCATTGGCGGTATTTTCCAAAAGGCGCCGCACCAGGTACCCCATGCCCGGCACCATGTCGCCATAGGGGCAGTAGAGGCGGATGCGTCCCGCAACCTTGAGGATCCCCTTGCGGACCGGCTCGGCCATGCCGTACAGCACCTGGAATTCGTACCGCGACTCGGGTACATGCAGTTCGTTGGCCATCTCAATGACGGCCGAGATGGTGCGGATGTTGTGGGAGGCGCAGCCGAAATGGCAGACTTGGTGGTTTTCCAGGATCATGCGCGCCTGGCGCTCATATGCGGCATCGGTTTCGGCCTTGATGGTCCAGACCGGGATCGGCCACCCCATCTGCTTGGCCTTGACCGTCTCGTAGTCCCAGTAGGCGCCCTTGACCAGACGGATCGATATGCGGGTATTCCGGGCCTTGGCCCAGGCCAGCAGGTCGGCCAGGTCCTTGTCGGTGTCCCTCAGGTAAGCCTGGAACGCGACGCCCAAGTGGGGATAATCCTTGTATTCCATCTTCAGGCGGCGGAAGACCTCCAGGGTGATGTCCTTGAGGAGGTAGGACTCCATGTCGATGCACAGGAAGCCCCCCATCTCCACCACCTTGGCGCAGATCCGGCGCATCCGGCGCAGGATGGCCTCGACCGAGCCCTCGAAATCCCGGGGGCTGGCCAGGCAGTAGAGGGCTGTCGGCTTGACCGCTATATTGACCATGGGCGCGTGACCCCAGTCCAGGCCCGGATCGCCCCCCCGGCCGGCCAGCCCCTTCCACCCCTTCTGTTCATCATGGAGAGCGTCCAGCAACTCCAGGTACGTCCCCACGTAGACCTCGGCCTCTTCCTCCGAAAGCGTCGCCTCGCCGAGTACGTCCACCACGGCGGCAAAACCGTCCTTGCGCAGTTTCTCCATGTTCTTGACGGCTTCCCCGGTATGTTCACCCACAATGAACCGGCCGGCCATCTCCTGGATATTGGCCGAGATAACCTTGTTGAGCACCGCCCCCCCCAGCGAGCCGAGCATGCCGGCCATCTTGGCGCCGGCGGAGAGAACCGGCGGCATGTCCATTTCCTCGCCGAAGTACTCGCGAATATGGTCGGTCAAGAGCTTGGAGGTCGTGAGGGACGGAAAGACATCCACAAAGCGGAACATCTGGATCTTGAACTGTTCGTTCTGCATGCTCCAGTCCATGACCTTGCCCATCCAGGCCCCCTTGTCGAAGAGAGACGGCTTCTCCCCCGAAATGGTGGAAAAAAAGTCCTTGCCGCGCGCTACGATCTTTGCGTTGAGTTCCGGATTCCGCATGGAGACGTTCCTTGTGTTGAGTAAGTCATTAAACCAAAAACGGCAGTTAGAAACCGCAAAGGGCACAAAGAAATTCAAATGTGTACGAAAATAAAGACTCGAACCTATCAGGTGAAAGACTCTGGCAAGAGAACTGACGGATTTTCTTTCGCGTTCTTTGCGTCTTTGCGGTTCACATGCTTTTTTGGGTTAAAAGAAGCATGAAAGAAGGCCGGAAAGGTAATTTTCCCGCATCTGTTGGCCATAATATTCCTTGCCCCACATCACATAGGAGAAGGTTGCCTGGAACCGCTGCGTCCAGAGGGAAGCACCGAACTCTCCCGCCGGCAGGAAAATCCGTTTGTTCACGCTTCGGCTTTGTGCAAAGGTGTTGCCGTCGAGTACGAGGTTCCTGGCGACCAGGCTTGCGCCCCCACCTGCAAAAGCATAGATTCCCCATGCATGGCGCGCCTTGTCTGCCTGTGGAAACGGCAAATAACCGCTCCCGCGCAGTACCGTTGTCCCGAAATCGTCCGGGAGATGATATCCTATGCGGCACTGCGCATCGGTCTCGGCCTGAATAAGATAGTTGCCCAGAAATGCCCCCCCCATCGGGATCATCTCAATACCGACCTCGGAATCCTGAGGCGTGAGTTCATATTTGCGGCGGTATTCGTAGAACAGATTGACGACCGGTTCATTTTTGATCTGATAAGCCCAGCCTTGGGGGTCGTCATAGCCCTCTATTCTATGGACGAACTTCTGAACATCTCCCGCGAATGCGTCGGGGCCTGCAAGTCCGGCAATGAGTTTCAGGCTGTGCAGGCTCTTCTCCGTCTGAAGATGGGTCGTAATGCCGAGATAAAGAAGGCCTGCGTAGGGATGGTCGGTCGGGTCCGGGTTACTCCGGCTGATGTTGTGGGGGGAAAACATGAGTTGGGTCAGTTCATACGTGGCAAACCGTTCCCCTTCAGTGTTTCCTGCCAGATCCCACACCCCGCCGAGGGGTCCTTTCCCCTTCCGGGTCAAGGCAATGGATATCCCGTTCGTGTAGTTCTCATCATGCCCGCCAAGCGCGCTGTTCTCGTCGCGAACCGAGAAGGCATTCTGAGGCGGCAACTGATCTTCTGCTAACGACGCAGACACGGAAAAACATATAAACACGATCAGGATTGATAGCAATACCGATTTCAAATCAAGAATGAAATCAAGGCGGCGAGGATTGAGACGACGAAAGCGTACAGGTAGTACGTTGAGGAGTCGAAGACGAGCCAAAGCAGATAGCGCCTTGATCCGGAATTGGTATACGGTCTGTCTGAGCATCTGATTGATCCCGAATCATCCTGCTGAAGTTTTACCATCCTCCCAGGCCCGGCGAGCTTGATATAAGAGTATACGTTCCGGAACGTCCCTTTTCAAGGTGTCTGAATACATTCCCATAGAGCCGGCCTATCTCAAGGGCTCCAGCCGTTCAATCGGGCTTGCCGGCCGGTGCTGCCATTTGCGCTGTCGAGGCGAGTCCGTGGCCGTTACGTTCGACGACAGGCATACTCTGACTTTTTTCCATGCTATCTGTAATCTTTTGAACATATATCCGTCTATTATTATAAGAGAATATCCCAGACTGCGGAGGAGTATATAATAAATAAGGGGGAAGAATTCGTAATAGAAGGGAGGCCCGGTATGAAAAAGTTTATTCGTATTTCATTTACAGTCATATCGTTACTTATCGCGTGTGCCATACCTGGACAGGCGGCGAATTCTCATGGAGGCGGCGGGGGCGGTCGGGGCGGAAGGGTCGGGGCGGTCGGACACTTTCATGGAGGTGGCCGGGGAGGTGGCCGGGGATGGGGTCATGGTTGGGGCCATGGATGGGGTCCCGGATGGGGCGCCGCTTGGGGCCTGGGGCTGTGGGATCTGACATATCCGTATTACGGTTACCCATATTATGGCTATCCCTATGATACCTACTACGGTCAGGAACCTATCATTGTCCAGCAGCCGACAGATGAGATGTCTGTGCAACCATCTCAACAACCCATGGAAACGAATTATTGGTATTACTGCCGGAATCCTCAAGGCTACTACCCTTATGTGAAGCGATGCCCGAACGGATGGATGAAGGTAGTCCCCTCTCCGCCACCATCTCAAAGATAGAAGTGATGCAACCATGAAGAAGGTGGTATCGGAAGGGACAGCAATCATGGGTGTGTGATTTTTTGTGTGAATCGAGGCGGGATTCCGACACACAATCGTAACCAAGACCCTTGTTTTTTTTATATATTTTTATCACAAAAAAACTTGACATAATTTTGGGGGGGGAGTAGTTAATAAAAAGTTATGTTCCTCGTTAGCATGAGGCGTTTGCACAAACACAGGCTACTGCCCGGAAACGTCGAAAGACGCCAATGGGTAGACCAGGTATTGCCGGATTAAGGCTTTACTTAAGGTAGCTGGTTCTTGGACCTACGTTGTGCACTGCCGAAAACCTACGAGTGGGGAATCTGAGTCTACTATGTATTAGGCCATGGTTCCCCCATGGCCTTTTTTGTTGTGCATTATTCGAAGAAGAAGGGTGGTGGTTTCACACATTGGACAGTCATGGTTGCGAATATCCTTTATCCATCCCGTTCCCTCAGCGGAAATTACGTTAAAGCCCTCCTCCTTCCCTTCTCTGCTTTGACTGCTCCGTTTCGTGTGGAGCGGGGACAATACTAAAGCAGGGAATCCCTCGTCGGATTTCATTTTTCCTAACATTGCCGTTGCAGACTTGCGCTTATTCACCTGCAGAACTCGTCGCGTCCAGATTTAGTGCGCCTTGATCCCGGCATGGGGGAATACGCCTGCAAATCAACAAAATAGCCCGGACATGCATTACCCAGGGAAGGAGATTCACGTATGTTTAAATTATCAAACATCTATTACGAATTCCGCAGGATATGGAAGGCAATATCGCTCTTCTTCATCATCTCCGGTCCGGGACTCGTGGTGATGATCGCCGACAACGACGCCGGCGGCATCACCACCTACGCCGCCACCGGCGCCAAGTACGGCTATCACCTGATCTGGTTCCTTCTTCTCCTGATCCCGGTGGCCTATTATGTCCAGGAGATGACCGTGCGTCTGGGGGCGGTTACCAAGCGGGGGCATGGCGAAGCGATATTTGCCGGTTTCGGCGCCTTCTGGGGGTGGTTTTCGCTGATTGACCTGCTCTTTGTCAACTGGCTGACCCTGGTGACCGAGTTCATCGGCATGACCTCGGCCCTCAGAATCTTCGGCATCCCACCATGGCTCACGGTCATCGTCATCTGCATCGTGATGCTGATAATGGTGGTGCAGGGACGCTACTGGACCTGGGAGAAGCTTGCAATCTTGTTTTGCTTCGTGAACCTGATCTATATCCCCGGTGCCTTCATAGTCAATCCGTCGGTTCATGACATCATTCATGACGGTTTCATGCCGCACATGCCGCCGGGAGGCTTCACCAACGACCTCTTTTTCTTCATCATGGCCAACATCGGCACCACCATCGCTCCGTGGATGCTTTTCTTCCAGCAGAGCGCGGTGGTGGACAAGGGAACCAAGGAGAAGGAGATCCCCTGGGGTAAAGTGGATACTTTTGTGGGATCGATCGTGACCGTGGTGGTGGCGATCTTCATCGTCATTGTGACCGGGACCATCCTGTTGGGGGTCAATGTCGACGACGCGGCCCAGGCGTCACTCATGCTCATGAAGACCCATAAATATGCCGGCGTGTTCATGGCCATCGGCCTGTTCGATGCGGGCTTTCTGGGGGCGGTATGCATCTCCCTGGCCAGTTCCTGGGCTCTCGGCGAGGTGTTCGGCTGGGCCCACTCACTCAACAACAAGGTCCGGGAGGCCCCCTGGTTCTATGGATTCTACTTCGTGTCCCTCATAACGGCCGGATGCGTTGTGCTGATCCCCAAGGCGCCCCTGGTGCTGATCACCCTCTTCGTCCAGGTGGTGGCGGTAACCCTGCTGCCGGCGGCATTGGTCTTCCTGATCCTGCTCCTGAACAACAAAAAGACCATGGGGGAGTATACCAATAGCCTGTGGCAGAACATCGTCACGTGCACCATCGTGGTGTTGATTGTTATCCTGTCCACCCTTTACGGGATGAGCGCCCTGTTCCCGGACATGTTCAAATAAGGAGGTATGAGCCATGATCAAAGATTTCTTTTCCCATAACTTCGCCAAAATTCGCGAGATCAATCAAAAGTATGCCAAGCCGAACGTGGAGATGTCCGGCTGGGTAAAAGGTTCCCTGCTGTTCCTGCGCCTATACCTGATCCTGCTGGTCGGGCTGTTGTTGTACAAGTTCATTACTCTCCTGTGAAACGAGGTGCGCCATGAATACCTTTATCGACAAGAAGACTGAAAAGGTCTATTTCCTGAGCGACCTGATCGGCGCAAAGGCCTTTATCCATGGGAAGAAGGTCGGGAAACTGGGTGATCTGATCATCAGGGAGTCCGATAAAATCCCCGAGGTGACCCACATCGTCGTTACCCGCCCTTTCGGCCACAAAACGCTCCTGGTCCCGTTCGACCGGGTGGAGACGATGGAACTCGGCAAGATAGTCCTCGACATCTCGGACATCGCTTCCTTCGAAGGAGAACCGGAAGAGACCCAGGTCCTCCTCAAGGATCATATCCTGGACAAGAAGGTCATCGACCTGGACGAAAACGAGATCGATATCGTCTACGACGTCAAACTGGTGCTGCGCAACGGCAGGCTCTACGCCACCGACGTGGACTTCAGCAGGTATGGGCTCCTGAAGCGCCTGGGGCTGCGCTACCTTGTCGAGTTCGTCTACCACCTGGCCGAGATGTTCAAGAAGGAGACCATCTCCTGGGCCTATGTCCAGCCGCTGCCCGAGAAGTTGGGGAGCTTCAAGGGAAACGTGAAATTGAAAATCCTCAAGGAAACGCTTCCCGAGATCCACCCCGTTGACTTGGCGGACATCCTGGAGGAACTCTCCGAGGAACAACGGCTGGCCATCTTCAACGAACTGGACACCGACCAGGCTTCCGACACCCTGGAAGAGATCGAGCCACGGGTGCAGCGCAGCCTGATCTCGTCAATGGACAAGGAGCGCGTCGCCGACCTGATCGATGAGATGACCCCGGCCCAGGCGGCCGACGTGCTTTCGGCTCTGCCGTCTGAGGAAGCTGAAGAGATCATGAACCTGATGGAGCACACCGAGACGGAAAAGATCGAATTACTCCTTGAAGAACAGGATAATACCATCATCAACCTGGCCACCAAACACTTCATCAGGATGCTGCCGGGCATAACAACCGACCTGGCCATAGGTGCGTTCCGCAAATTCGGTGAAGAGGCCGATGTGTTGGATTACATCTACGTCGTCGATCACGACGAAAAACTGGAAGGTGTCATAAGCCTCCCCGATCTGCTCATGGCAAAGCCGGAGTCACACCTTCAGGATATCATGGTTACCCAGGTCATCAGTCTTGAGGAGACCGACACCATTGAGGACGCCCAGGAGAAATTCGAGCGGTACCGCTTCGATGCCCTGCCGGTCACAACTGCGGACGATGTCATCAAAGGGGTCGTGACCTACCGGGATATCATGGGGCTTGAACATTAGTCACAAGATGTACCATAAGCGCAGAAACTGCAGATTATAAAGCGTAAAACCATCGAAATTGCTGACGGGGCTGTCTTCATTTCCCCTGAAACGATTGCTATCCTTGCGGAGGAATAGCTCAATTTGAGGGAGTTTGTCATGAAACAATTTATGAATATTTGTCTGACATTAATTGCGGTAACGATGGCGGCCGTTACTCCTTTTGCGGCCTATGCCGATACAAATCAGCCGGCATCACCGGCAAATACCCCGGAACACGTTGCCGAAGCGGTGGCGAAAGAAACTACTCCGGCAAATCCTGCACTTGCCGCTCTTGAAGCATTGCCGGACTGGTTCCCCAAACTTCTGGGGGGGCAGTTCAACGGCGTATACCAGAACGTACCGCCCTTCCATAGTCCCTATGTGGGCCCGAACAGCTTCACCCCCACGCGCGGTCAGGATTGGCGCGATTCCACTCAGACGTACGGAGTGTATCTGGGTTCACAGATCACCTCAACGCTTCAGGCTTATCTCGACGTCGAATTGTTCCGTGGAAACGGGGTCAGCGATGGCGTGGGACTCGCCGGGAACGTCAACGGAGACGTCGTCAGGGCCGGATCTTCGAACCTGCCCAAGTCGCCCTATGTGGCACGGATGTATCTAAGGTACTACATTCCACTTTCCTCCGAGACCGAGAAGGTGGAGCGGGCCATGGACCAACTCCCAGGAGATCAGCCGGTCAGCAGGTGGGAAGTTAAGGCCGGCAGACTGGCTCTTACCGACGACTTCGACCAGAACCGCTACGCCAACAATAATCGTACCCAGTTTCTCAACTACGATTTCCTGTTTAACACCTCATGGGACTATGCGGCAGACACACGAGGGTATAGCTACGGCATAACCACCGCACTGTACCAGCCACGATGGCGGCTGGCCTTAGGGGTCTTCATGGAACCCAATACGGTCAACGGCGCCGTTTATGATTGGATGAACACTCAGGAGCTTGGATACAACCTTGAACTCACTCTGAAACCAAACAATGCAGGAACGGTAGTCCGTCTGCTCACCTATTTCAACGAAGCCCGCATGGGGGATTACAATGCAGCGCTGGCGCTCGGCCAGTCCACCTCATCAGTTCCCAGTCTTCTGAATGTCGAAAAGCAGGGTGGCACAAAGTATGGTTTCGCGGTAAACTTCGAGCAGCCGCTGGCCGACGAAGGAGAAACCGGTATTTTCGGGCGCCTCGGCTGGAACGACGGTACGCACGAAACTTGGGCCTATGTGGAATCAGACCGCCATGCAAGCCTCGGCGGCCAAATAAATGGAGTCCACTGGGGAAGGAAGGAGGACTGTATAGGCCTGGCATATGGAATCAGCGGTCTGTCAACGCAGCATAAGGATTATCTGAAAGCCAAGGGAATCGGCATGCTCTTAGGGGATGACGGACTCAATTACGGTTTGGAGCAGGTGTTTGAAGCCTACTACCGCGTTCAACTTGGCCCGTATGTCCAAATCACCCCCGATTTCCAGTTGATTCAGAATCCGGGTTTCAACAAGGATCGTGGCCCGGCGGAGGTCTATGGCCTTCGGACACATGTGAGTTTCTGATTGGATCCGGAGCTTATGACTCTAATCCGAACGATAAGTTGACTCCTTTGTTTACTATTATTATTGATTTTATTATTATATTTAACCATGACACTTAGATATAAATTAAATAGAAAATCTTGTTTTTCCGGAATTCGCAATAAAAGGGCCACGCTTGCGCTTTGGCTGGCTCTTATGTTTATTGCCGCATTCCTTGCAGTCAGTTTTCATCATCATCCTGATGGAAAAGAGCATTCAGACTGTCCTGTATGTGCTGTCAAGTACCATCACGGCACTGGAGCGACATTCTCCGTATTGATTCTCAGTTTGCCCACGAGCTTTCTTCCAACGTTGTTATTATTCATATCTTATCTGGCCCAACCCTCCCGATATTTTTCCATGTCACTTGGCCGTTCTCCCCCCACTTCAAAGCAGTATTGTCAATATTCGTAGATACCGGCACAAGGGTGCTTTTCCAAAAGACATCCACAAAAATTTTTCCATCTTTGGCACTCACGACCACACAACATGTGTTAGGGCTATACTCCTATGATCAAAATCAGCTGCAACAAAGCGTTCTCTTTATGCGTGGCGCTTCTTCTGACCCTTTCGTTCCCTGCCGCTGCCTTGGCAATGGACGACGAAATTCCCCTGAATCGGGCGCTTGAGCAATTTTATAAAAACAACTACGACATGCTCATCAACAAGTATGAGATAGATAAGGCTGAAGCGGATTTTGTCGGCACAAAATTACTGCCTAACCCATCCCTGTCCTTCAATTACATCGGCCTCGGACTTTCCTCATTTCCCAATGCGGGAGACAACACCCAGATGACCGTTCGGCTTGATCAACTTATCGAGTTGGGGGGAAAAAAGGGGTTTCGGGTGGAGGCTGCGCAGGAAACCCTCGAAGCGGCCAAACTTGGGTACCGAGACACCATCAGGACCCTCCTGTCCGGCTTTTATACGCTATTTTACAACCTGAAACTCGACGTTCTCAATGCGGAGCTCGCCAAGGATGAACTGCAAAGGTTTGACCGAACTCTTGGGATAGCGCAGAAAAGGTTCAGTGCGGGGCACCTGTCGTTAGTGGATTATACAAAAATCAGAATCGCACGTATAGATCTGGAAAATACACTGACCACAGTCGAGACCCAGCTGAAAAACGACAGCGAACAGTTCCGCTTCCTCATCGGAAGCGTCAAGACACCAAGCCCCTTATTGCTTCTCAAGGAAACGTTTCCCGACTATGACGAAGACAGGTTGACGGAATTAGCCTATCAAAACCGGTATGACCTGCTTTCCTTGCAGAAGCAGCAAAAAGCGGCCGGATACAACAACTCCCTTGCAAAAGCGGGTCAAATCCCGGACATCACCGTTGGAGCGGAATATGACGCGTACGGCATACACAATACTCCCACCGTCGGCTTTGGTTTCAGTATTCCCCTCCCACTCTTCAACCGCAACCAAGGTGAAATTCAGAGGAGGAATGCGGAATACGGGCAGATAGAGGCCCAGATCGAAAAGACGCGGAAACAGATAGTGGTGGATGTCCGGCTGGCCATCAACAATTTTGCGGCTTCTTTGAAGGTCTATGAATCCTACAAAACGCGAAAGGCGGAAATGGAGGAGTTGCTGAATAGATCGGAAAAGGCTTTTTCGCTTGGGGGGATCACCGCCCTTGACCTGCTCGATACTCAGAAGACCCACCGGGATTTCATGACCAAATACAACCAGTCCATTATCCAGAGCAATTTGAACGAAGAACTCATCAAAGTCGCGACCGGAGAAATAAAGTGAAGAGAATTATTGTTCTGATCATTGCAGTTGTAGCCTTGGCCGGCTGTGAAAAGAATGAGCCGCCGAAGGTAGAGGCCAAGGTGGAACTGAAAACCTTCAAAGTGTCCGCGCAGAAAGTCCAGGCATTTGTCGATGCAACGGGAACTGTCCAGCCGGATTTGGATGGAGCCGCAAAAATACTGACTCCCCTGGCCGGGTCGGTAGAAAAGATTTTAGTCAGGGTTGGGGATGGCGTTAAACAGGGAACTCCGCTGGCGCTGTTGAGAAGCTCCGATGTCAGCGATGCGTATGCGGGCCACCTGTCCGCTCTGGCGCAACTGAAGCAGGCCGAACGGAGCTATGATCTTAACAAAAAATTATTCGAGATCGGTGCGGTTACCAAGAACGACCTCCTGACCAGCGAGGCTAATTACGAGCAGTCCAAGGCTATCGTGGAGGGGCTGAAGAAGAAGCTTGATATCTACGGCACTTCCCGCGGTAGCGGCAGTAAGGGCAATCTGACCATTCGCTCTCCTATCGCCGGCAATGTGGTGGACATGCAGGCGCACATGGGTGATCGCTTTGACACGAGTACGCCGCTCATGATCGTGGCGAATCCCAATCGCTCCCTGATAGTGGCCAACATCTATGACACCGATGTCGCCAAGGTACACAACGGGAGTACGGTAACCTTTACCACCGATGTCTTCCCGGATATCACCTTCAAGGGGACGATCAGCTACGTGAGCGATGTGGAAGACCCCGACTCGAAGACGATCAAGACCTATATCCGCCTGATCGGTCATACAACCATGCTGAAGCAGAACATGTTTCTCAAAATAAGGATTTTTGATGGGGAACGACTCCTGCCGGTGATAGCCAAGTCTGCCATGATCTACAAGGAAGGAAAGTTTTACGTCCAGCTGAAAACCCCCTCCGGGTTCGAACAGCGGGAAATCAAGCCACTTCGAGACGTCTCGGAAAAGTATTCGGCAGTGCAAGGGTTGAAGGACGGGGACCTGATCGCCATCTCGGCCATGGACAAGGAGCAGCCATGAAACAATATGGCATTATGAGGCACTGGGTTCTCTTTGTCACGGACAACAGCCTGCTCTTTTTTTTGTTGGTATCCGCCGCACTTCTCCTCTCGCTTTTCTTCGTCAAGGACCTCAATGTGGAGGCGTTCCCCGACCCCGCCCCTCCGATCATCGAGATGGTGACCCTTTACGAGGGGAGGTCCGCCGAGGAGGTGGAACGGCAGATCACGATTGCCCTCGAAGTGGCCCTTGCCGGGATGGAGGGGATGGAGCGGATCAACTCCGTGTCCCTTTACGGCCTTTCAGACATCAAATGCAAATTCTCCTACCATACCAATTTCAAGGAGGCGAAGCAGGAAGTCATCAACCGCCTCGCCAACGTGACCTTGCCGGATGGGTTGCAGCCATCCATCATCCCAAACCCTATGGGGGAGGTGATGCGCTACACCCTGACCGGTTCCGACAACCTTCTCGAATTACGGACGACCCAGGACTGGGCAGTGGCCCGCTACCTGAAAACCGCGGACGGTGTCGAGGATGTGTCGAGTTACGGGGGGTACATCAAGGCATACTCGGTTACCGTCCAACCGGAGAACCTTGTCAAATATGGGATAACCCTTTCCCAGGTGCTCGATGGCCTGGCAAAATCGAATCTGAATGTAGGTGGAAGGGTAATCGAACAAGGTGACCAGTACTACATGGTCAGGGGACTTGGCCTGATCCGGAACCTTGCCGATGTCGAGAACGCCCTGGTCACGACCAAGGGGGGCAAGCCGGTTCTTGTGAAGAACATCGCCCAGGTGAGCATCGGAAACATTCCGCAGACCGGCATCGTCGGCCTCGACAATCGGGACGAGGTTACCATGGGAACGGTAATCCTGAGAAAGGATGCCAAGAGCATCCCCTCCATAAAATCGATCCACGACAAGATAACAGAACTCAACACCCGCATCCTCCCTAAGGGCATCCGGGTGGTCCCCTTCTATGAGCGGTGGGATTTAGTCGTCACCGTCGTCAAGAAGGTGATTGAGACCGCGTCCTCGGGAATCTTTCTGGTGGCCATTGCCCTCTTTCTCTTCCTGGGCAATTTTCGGGCGGCGCTTCTCACTGCGATCATCATCCCGGTATCCCTTCTCATCACGCTTGCCGTGATGGCCATCAGAGGGGAGTCGGCCAATCTGCTCTCCATCGGTGCCATTGATTTCGGGATCATCGCCGACATTCCCCTGATTTTCATCGAAGACTACTTCCGGCTCGCCAAACGCCATGGCCCCGGCACTCGCTCAATCGTCAATGCCGCGGAAGAAGTGGGAAAACCGATGCTCTTTTCCGTGGGGATTATCCTCCTCGCCTTTATCCCGATCTTCATGATGAAGGGCGCAGAGGCTCAGATATTTGCCCCAATGGCCAAAACCTACCTCTATGCCATCATCTTCACCCTGGTGCTTACCATGACCTATTTGGTGGCGGCAAAGCACCTTTTCCTCGAACATGCCGTAGACCGGGAGTTTCGTTTCATCGTGCGCCTCAGGGAGTGGTACGAAAAGACGGTTATCTACCTTCTGCGTCATTCACGCCGCACCCTCCTCATCACCTTTTCAGTCGTCGGGATCGGCCTCCTGGTGGGGGTAAAGCTGATCGGAAGCCAGTTTCTGCCTAAGATGGACGAAGGAAATATGTACATCCGTATTGTTTTCCCCTACTCGATTTCCTTGACCAAGACCTATGAGAATGCCAAGAAGGCGCGTGACCTCCTGGAACTCCTTCCAGAGGTCAGTACCGTGGAGTTTCAAAGCGGGCGGCCGGAGGACGGCACCGACCCTAGCGGTCCCTTTAACTCTGAATATTACGTTAACCTCAAACCGTATGATCGGTGGCCGCATGGTGTCACAAAGGAACGACTTGAAGACACTGCCCGGGAAGAATTGAAGAAGCTCTTTCCCACCGCCGATATCAACGTTTCCCAGTATATCCAGGATAATCTGGAAGAGGTGATGTCGGGGGTCAAGGGGGAAAACTCGGTGAAGATCTTCGGCGATGACCTGGCGGAACTCGACCGGCTGGCCAAGCAGGTAAAGGAGGGGCTTGAAAAGATTCCCGGCATCGAGGACGAAGGTATCCTTAGAGAGTTGGGACAGCCCAACCTCTTAATCGATGTCAACCGGGAAACCGCATCCAGCCTCGGGCTGACGGTACAGGATGTCCTCGATACCGTCTCGGCGGCACTGGGAGGGAAAGATATAAGTAAGGTGATCGAAGGGGAAAAGAGTTTTTCCCTCCTGGTCAGCTTCCCCGCGAACTATCGCAGAGAGCCAGACAGGATCTCCGGCATCCCCATAGTGCTCCCCAATGGCGGCGTCACCCCGCTTTCACGTCTGGCAAATATCCGTTACGACACCGGGGCCTCGTTCATCTATCGGGAAGGATTCAGAAAATATATACCGATCAAGTTCACGGTGACCTCCAAGGACCTGGGGGGTACGGTCGCGCGTGCCCAACAGGAAGCCGCAAAGATCAAGCTTCCGGAAGGGTACTACATGGAATGGAGCGGCATGTTCAATGAGATGAAAGAATCGTTCCACAGGTTTCTGATCTCCGTGCCGATTGCCGTATTCCTTATCCTGGCTGCACTGTACCTGATGTACCGATCGGTGCGGAATGTCATGATCACCATGGCAGCGCCTCTATTCTCGGTATTCGCCGGGTTGACCGCATTATTACTGGTCGGCGAATCGCTCAGCGTTTCCTCGATGGTCGGCTTCATCTCCATTATCGGTGTTTCCATCCTCAATTCTTCGGTCATCATCAGTCACTACATCAGCCTCTCCCTGGACGGGAGCAGCAGTGAAGAGGCAATCATGGAAACCGTGCGGGATAAGTTCCGTCCAGTCACCATGGGGGGCTTCGTGGCAGCCTTGGGGTTGTTGCCCGCTGCCTTGGCTCATGGCATTGGCAGTCAGGTGCAAAAACCGCTGGCAATAGTGGTGGTTGGGGGGATGTTGGTGGGGACGGCAATGATTCTGCTCATAACGCCGCTTCTTCTGAAACACGTTCAGGTGGATCAGTAGACGTTGTGCTGACGAAACCCAGATATTCCATGAGGCGGTAGCTTTGCTCCTGCACGAGCCCTGCCGGACATATTCCTGCATCTTGCCGCCCGGGTTCCTCACCAATGGCCCTGCTATTGCCTCGTCAACCGGACGACAAGCCACAAAGGAATATGCCTCGGCAGCATCTCGTGCCCTAATGGAAAATCTGGGTTGAATAACTTGTAATTGAATGTGCGTTGAACGGATATTATTCACACAGGCATAAACGGGTGAATGTCTTACAGGAGGAATAATGCATGACCATGGTTTACTTTGCATTCAACAACGGACTTGAACCGAGCGTAACGGCGGCAAGTTGGAAATATGTTCAGCAGCGCCTGGATGAATAGAGCGGGGAACTGAAAGGCACATCCATAAAGACCTATACGGACAAAATACAAACGCCGTGCAGCCATAACAGGCTGCACGGCGTTTGCATTCGCGGAGGGTTGAAACGCAATCTAGTCCATCTTGACCGGAATCTTGGCCTTCAGGATGTACTTGCCCCCCCTGACTTCCAGCAGGTAGAGCGGTGACTTGGTCGGCTCGCGGTTGTTACGGATGGTGATGGTACCGGAAACGCCTTCGAAATTCTTGGTTTTGGCGATGGCATCCTTGAATACCTTCGGATCATTGCTCTTGGTGGTGACAATGGCAGCGGCGATAAGCTTGACCGCATCATACCCCTGGGCGTCGAACAAGCCCGGCAGGGCACCGTTGTTCTTTGCCTTGAAGGCCTCAATAAACCTGGCGGTCACCGGTGAGGCCTGTTCGGGGGAGAAACCGACATAGGCCATGGAACCCTCGACCGCTTCTCCGCCCAGCTTGATGAATTCAGGCGAGAACAGACCGTCGCCGCCGAACATGTTGACCTTGATGCCTTGCTTTCGGGCCTCCTTCATCAGCAGCGCACCTTCGGTGTAGTAACCGGAGTAGAAGAGGATGTCCGGTTTTTTTGCCTTGATATTGGTCATCTGGGCGGAGAAGTCCTTGTCGCCGTCCTTGATCTTCTCGTCAGCCACGATCTCGATGCCGTCGCCCCTGGCGCAATCGCGGAAGAGCTGCGACATGCCGACACTGTAATCGTTGTTGTCGGAGGTGATCATGGCCATCTTCTTGAATTTGAGGTTCTTGGCATAGTAATCCAGCAGGGCCGGGATCGCCACGCTGTCCAGCAGTGTGTCGCGGTAGATGTAATCACCGACCTCAACCACACCCGTACCGGTTGAGCCGGCGGAGAGCAACACGACCTGGGCCTTCTGGGCGATGGGGGCGGCAACCTTGGTAATGCCGGTAGTGGGGTCGCCGACGATGGCCACGACGTTGTCGCGGCTGATCAGCTTCTGGGTGACCGAGGCCCCCTCCTGCTTATCGCCGCGGTCATCGGCCTCTACAATCTCGATCTTCTTGCCGTTGATGCCGCCGGTGGCATTGATCTCGTCAGCCGCCATCTTCATGCCGACCAGGGTCGGCGCGCCGAACATGGCAACGTCACCGGTCAAAGCTCCCAGGAAACCAATTTTGATCGTATTGCCGGCCGCGGCCTTGGGTGCTTCTTCGGTCTTGCCTTCTTCCTTTTTTTTGCAACCGGTAGCGAGCGGCAAGACCAGCAAACCGGCCAGCAGCAATGCTGCAATCTTCTTGACGTTCATGTGTTCCTCCCTTGGAGCAGAACCGGCCAGTGTCCCGTATGGTTAGTCGTGGGAAGTAATGCCTTTGCTCTTTCGGCTGGTGCCAAGGCGCGGCGACGCAGGTGTAGCAGGGTCTACATCAAGGAGCCGTAACGACGGCAGCGGTCAAAAGGGTCGGGATTACGGGTACGAACCAACCGCACGGGACACTATATATTGACGCGCCACTCCTCAAGCTTCTCCAGGGCGCGCTCCGCCAGTTTCTGGCGTTTTTCCTTCTTCTTCACCCGTCCCGGCAGTTCGGGGAACAGGCCGTAATTGACGTTCATGGGCTGAAAATGACGCACGTCGGCGTTGGTGATGTGATGCATCAGTGCGCCGAGAGCGGTTTCCACCGGAGGTACGGCCAAGGGGCGGCCCGACTGGAGATGTGCGGCGTTCATACCTGCCAGAAAACCGCTGGCCGCCGACTCCACATACCCCTCCACCCCGGTAATCTGCCCGGCAAAGATGATACGCGTATCGCTTTTGAGTTGCTGGGTCGCCAGCAGCAGGGCCGGGGCGTTGATGAAGGTGTTGCGGTGCAGGGAGCCGAGCCGGACGAATTCGGCTGCTTCCAGCCCCGGAATCATGCGGAAGATGCGACGCTGCTCCGGCCAGTTCAGCTTGGTCTGGAAGCCTACCAAGTTGAACATGGTCCGTTCACGGTTCTCGGCCCGCAATTGTATCACGGCATGCGGTTCCGCGCCCGTACGTGGGTCGATCAGCCCAACCGGTTTCATCGGGCCGAAACGGAGCGTCTCCACTCCACGTTCCGCCATCTCCTCGACCGGCATACACCCCTCGAAGTGGACGAGCTTCTCGAAATCCCGTGTCGGGACCTTTTCCCCCCTGACCAGTTCATCCACAAACCGCAGATATTCCGCCTCGTTCAAGGGGCAGTTGAGGTAGTCGTCGCCATCCCCTTTGCCGTAGCGCGAGGCGGCGAAGATCGTGGCCGTGTCGAGGGAGGAGGCCGTGACGATGGGCGCAATGGCGTCGTAGAAGTAAAGCCGGTCGCCGGTCAACCGGGCAAGCGGCCCAGCCAGGGCATCGCTGGTCAATGGACCGGAGGCGATGACGACGTTGCCGTCGGCCGGAATGTCGGCAACCTCGCCTCGTTCCAGGCGGACCAGGGGATGGGATGAGATCTTTTCAGTGATATAATCGGAAAAGAGCTGCCGGTCCACGGCCAGCGCGCCACCGGCCGGGACACGGGTGGCTTCGGCCGCCTCCATGATCAGGGAACCGCAGCGGCGCAACTCCTCCTTCAGAAGCCCCACGGCATTTTCCAGGGAGTCGCCCCGCAGGGAATTGGAGCAAACAAGTTCCGCCAAGCCGGGCAGGTGGTGGGCCGGAGAAAAACGCTGCGGCTTCATTTCGTGAAGGATAACGGAAACGCCACGCTGTGCCGCCTGCCACGCCGCTTCGCAGCCGGCCAGACCGGCGCCTATGATGGTGAGCGATTCCATTTATTTCGGTTCCTTGCCGCCCTCTTTGAAGTCGCATCCCTCTTTGGGACACTTGAGGTACTCGCCCTCGCGTTTGCTGATCTTCTTCACCAGCAGAGGAAAACCGCACTTGGGACATTTCCGTTCCACCGGCAGGTCCCACAGGGCAAACTTGCACTGGGGATAGCGGTTACATGAATAGAACATCTTGCCGTAGCGGGATTTTTTTTCGGTCAACTCCCCTTCCTTGCATTCCGGGCAGACCACACCGGTGCCCCGGGGTTTGACCAGCGGCTGGATATTCTTGCAGGCCGGATACCCGGAACAGGCCAGGTACTTGCCGTAACGGCCGTCCTTGATCAGCATCGGCTGACCGCATTTTTCGCACTTTTCATCCGACAGGACCGGTTCCGTAGACTCGCCGTTTTTCTCGGACTCGATGTTGCGGGTATATTTACATCCCTCCTGGAAGCCGGAGCAGGCGATGAACTTGCCCCGCTTGCCCAGTTTGACCACCAGCGGCTTGCCGCATTCCGGACAAGCCTCATCCGTGGCCTCGGTGGTCAGGTCAGACTTGCTGACCTCTCCCTCCTTCTGCTTGAGCAGGGTGGAGAACGGCTCCCAGAATTCCTTCAGAAGCGGCTTCCACTGCTTCTCGCCGCGGGAGACCTGGTCCAACTCCTCCTCCAGCCCGGCGGTGAAGTTGTAGTCCACATAGCGCGCAAAATGGGACGTCAGCAGGTCGTTCACCACCATGCCCACGTCCTCGGGAAAAAAGCGTTTCTTGTCAAGGCGGGCATATTTGCGCTCCACCAAGGTATTCATGATCGAGGCATAGGTGGAAGGGCGTCCGATGCCGTATTCCTCCAGGGTCTTGACCAGGGTGGCCTCGGTGTAGCGGGGCGGCGGCTGGGTAAAATGCTGTTCAGGGATGAGCTCGTGCAGCTTAAGGGGAGCCCCCTCGCCCATGGCCGGCAACAACCCTTCTTTTTCCTCGTCCTGATCGTCCACCCCTTCGATGTAGAGTTTCATGAAACCGGGAAAACGGATGACCGTGCCGCTGGCCCGCAGACCGGCCTGTCTGGCCCCGCTGAAAGGGCCGGCGGCGGGAGGTGCGGCCAGGTCCGCCGCAATGTCCACCGAGGTTTGGTCCAAAAGCGCCTCGGCCATCTGGCAGGCCACGGTGCGCTTCCAGATCAGCTCGTACAGCTTTTGCAGGTCCGGGGTCAGGAACTTCTTCAATTCCGCCGGAGTCTTGGAGATGTAGGTCGGCCGGATGGCCTCGTGAGCCTCCTGGGCGTTCTTTGTCTTGGTGCGGTAGAGACGCGGCTTTGCCAGGGCGTATTCCGGCCCGTAGGCGCTGGAGATGACGTCATGTGCCTCTTTGAGGGCCTGGTTCGAAAGGTTGACGCTGTCGGTACGCATATAGGTGATCAGACCGACCGTGCCACCTTCGCCGATATCGATCCCCTCATACAGCTTCTGGGCCGTGGACATGGTCTTCTTGGCCGAAAAACCCAGCTTGCGGGAGGCCTCCTGCTGGAGAGTCGAGGTGGTGAAAGGGGGTGCCGGAGTACGCCTTTTTTCGGTCTTGGTGATCTTGTCGATCCGGTAACTGCCCGACTGGAGCGCCGTTTTCAGGCTGGTCGCCGCTTCTTCGCCGGGGATGTCGAACTTGCCCAGCTTCTTGCCGCCCACCGACACCAGGCCGGCCCTGAACTCCTGTCCCGGTGCAACGCCGAGGCGTGCGGCAATGGTCCAGTATTCCTGTTCGGTAAAGGCCTGGATCTCCTTTTCCCGTTCGCAGACCAGCCGCAGGGCCACCGATTGCACCCTGCCGGCCGAAAGGCCGTAACGGATCTTCTTCCACAGGAAAGGGGAAAGGTTGAAGCCGACGAGGTAATCCAGCACCGACCGGGCCTGCTGGGCGTCCACCAACTCGGCCGCTATGGCGCGGGGATGCTCGACGGCGTGGATGATGGCGTCCTTGGTGATCTCGTGGAACACGACGCGCTGGATTTCGATGTCCGGGTTCTTTTTTTTGTCCAGCCCCAGGGCCGCCAGCAAGTGCCAGGAGATGGCCTCTCCTTCCCGGTCCGGGTCAGTGGCCAGGAGCAGCCGGTCAGATTCCTTGAGGGCTTTCTTGATGGCGTCGATGTGCTTCTTGCTCTCGGGCAGCACGTGATACTTGGGCTCGAAATCATGTGCTATATCCACCGAACCCTGCTTGCTGGGCAGGGCGCGCACATGGCCGAACGAGGCCAGCACCTTGTAATCCTTGCCCAGGAACTTCTCTATGGTCTTCGCCTTGGCGGGCGATTCTACGATAACAAGATTCTGCGGCATGTTTTTAGCACTTCCTTGTAATATGATTATCTTATTTTTGCGCCTTCGGAGAAAGCGGCAACCTTTTTCGCCCTTAAGGGACTGTCATGAAATAAGTGTGACATATAAGGCACTGGCAGTCCCTAAGCGGCAACGGCGAAATGTTTACCCGGCAGCGGCGTTACCGCCCCCTTGAGTTCAAGGTGCAGTAACATAGAGGAAACCTCTCCGGCTGTCAATTCAGTTTGGGCGATGATATCGTCGATGTGCAGCGGCGAACGGGCCAATAGTTCATACACGGCGGCTTCCCTGGGCGTCAGGCTGAAGGTGCGCGGCGCGGTCTGCTCCAGGGCGCGCTCTCGGTTGCCGGCGAGGGAACCGGGCAACTCCTCCAGGATGTCCTCCACGCAGTCAACGAGTTTGGCGCCCTGCTTGATCAGGTTGTTGCTGCCGCGGCAGGCGCTAAAGGAGATGTTGCCGGGGACGGCGAAGACGTCTCGTCCGTGATCCAGGGCATACTGGGCTGTGATCAGCGAGCCGCTGTTTTCGGAAGCCTCCACCACCAGTACGCCGCGGGACAATCCGCTGATGATCCGGTTGCGGCGGGGAAAGTTCTCCGCCAGAGGCAGCGTCCCCAAGGGGAACTCGGATACCAGGCATCCCGTTTCGGACACCGCATCGAAGAGCTTGCGGTTTTCGGGTGGATACACCTTGTCGATGCCGCACCCCAGGACACCGATGGTCCTGCCGCCAGCCTGGATCGCCCCCTTGTGGGCCGCGGTATCAACCCCCCGGGCCATGCCCGATATCACGGCCACGCCATGCCCGGCCAGCGCCTCGGCGAGACGCCCCGTGGTCATAAGGCCGTAGGAGGTGGCCCGCCGTGAGCCGACGATCGCCACGGCCAGTTCGTTTCCGCGCAGTTCACCCCGCACGTACAGAAAGGGTGGCGGGTCGGGGATCTCGAACAGGGCCTTGGGGTAGTCGGCCGAGGTGAACGTGACCAGCCGGGCGCCACTGCCCGCCAGCCGGCGGCACTCCTCATCGGCAAAGCGCTTCCATGCCCCCTCCCCGATCGCCTCTACCACGGCCGGGGTCACCCCCCTGACAGTCCCCAATTCCTTGGATGATGCGGCAAGCGCCGCCCCGGGCGCGTCGAAACGCTCCAACAAGCGCCGGAAGGTGACATTACCGACGCCGGGCACCGCCTTGAGGCCAATCCAGTAGAATTCTTCCATATCCCACACCTATCTGATTGAGAAAAAAAAGACCGGCACCCTAGCCGGTCTTCGTGTGAAACGTTCATCCCTATTTTGTCAGACTGACGATCTTATCGCCCTTATAAATTGCATCGATGCTTTTGACGACCAAAGCGGTTGCCGTTTTTTTGCCGGTCTCCAGGATGACCAAGGCTCCCAGCAACTCCTGGGGCAAGCGGTCGATACGCCCCTCGACGTAGTGTTGATCAACAGTAACGTCGCGGACGACATAGAGCATATTGCCCACTTCGGCCCCCTGGGCATTTCCCAGGTCTATGTAGACGATGTCGCCGGCAGCGATGATCGTGCCCCCGCTGTAGCTTTCGATGATAAACCCTTTCAGCTCCCTGGCCGGCATCTTGAGGGCAACCTCGCGGCGCTTGTCGTCGCGGTACGGCATAAGATAGGAACCGGGAGAGATCTCCTGATAAGCCTTGGTAATGATGGCCCGCGAGGCATTATGCTCCAGGTCGGTCAATTGCAGCGTGCCCAATGGAACCACCTTGGCGCCCAAGATCTCGTTAGTAAGGGGATGGCTGACAGTCCCCTCCTTCCGGTATATTGAAAACTTCTCCCCGCCTTTTACTCCATGCACCCTTCCAATATCGGTATAGACGATATCGTCATCCCCGGCCACGATACGGTCATGGAGGATGGTGACGATAAAGCCGGCAGGCCTGTAGTCGGTCTCCATCAGGAAGCCCTCATTGCCCCGCACGCTATACGTCCGCTCGGCGGACGCCTCGACCATGGTTTCCGTTTGGGCAGTCGCAGCAGCCTGCTTGGTGGCTGCCGATGAACTTACCCCCTGTTCTCTGGGCTCGCATTCGAGCCGGTCGGGGAACACCTGCACCTTTTGCCCCGGATAGATCAGGTTGGGATTGGTGATCTGGCCGTTTTTTGACCACATGTTCGGCCAGTAGCGGGGGTCTTTGATAAAGCGTTCGGACAATCCCCAGAGGGTATCGCCCTTCTTTATGACGTAGATGGTGGGTTCCTCATTCGCGGCCAGGGTCAGGCCGGGCACGAACAGAGCTAAGGTAAGCAGCAGCACGGCAAATCTGATTTTCATACGCACCTCGGTCATTCCAAATGAGTGAACAGCGGGAAACGCGACATTTTTTTATTCGGCTGTCAGCCGCTCCCGCGCCTTGGCCGCGGCCGGGCTGCCGGGATAGGCCTTGATCAGGTGTTTATAGGTAGCAGCAGCCTTAACCTTCTCGTTCATGGCTGCCTGGATGTACCCCAGCTTCAAGAGCGCATCCGGGACCTTGGCGCTTTTTGCATAATCGTTCACAACTTTCTGGAAGGCGTCACGCGCCTTGGCAAAATCGGACATGCTGTAGTGACACTCGCCGATCCAATAGACGGCGTTGGCGGCATAGCTGCTTTTGGGGTCATTCTTGAGGAATGCTTCGAATGCCTCGATGGCCGCCGGGAAACTGTTGGCGCTGTAAAGGCCGAATGCCTTGACATAGTCGGCCGGAGGGCCGTAATCCTTACCCCTGGGGGCGGGTTCCGGATTGATGACCTCGATCTTGGGTGCAGCCTGCAGCGATATTCGGGCCTTGAGTTCGTCCTGAGCGGTCCGTAATTCACTGATGACGTCCTGAAGCTGCTTGAGTTGGGCGCTTACAGCCTTGGTCTGATCTTCCTGCGACTGGGCCTGACCGGACAGCTCATTTACGTGCTGTTCGAGCTTCTTGCCGGACTGGATAAGATGTTCGACCTTCGCCTCAGTCTCGGTCTGGCGCTTGACCATGAGATCGCTCGACGCGCAACCGGCCAGCGCAAAAGAAGCGGCAACACATACGGCCCAGCGGATGCCGGATGGCATAATTCCTCCAAATGTCAGGATTTTTTCATAAATTAATGCCATAAACTTGCGTTTGTCAAGCGAAAGCTGGCGTTCCGAACCGGATCGCCGGGCTGCCGTCTTTATTTTCATTCGCCACGGAAAAATTAACGGTAATCTATGTACTGAATGTCTTGTCCGGCATGAACGTCGTTCGCAGTATGGACGAACAAAAGGATAAATACCGGCACATCAAAAGGATAAAACGACAATAGCCCCCGTTTCGGTCAGCCTCTTCCAGGCAGGCTGCGGACAATTATTTTTCTTGGGTTTAACCTGGATATTCCATTAGGCGGTAGCTTTGCTCCTGCACGAGCCCTGCCGGACCTATTCCGGCATCTTGCCGCCCGATTTCCTCATCAATAGCCCTGCTATTGCCTCGTCGACCGGACGACAAGCCACAAAGGAATATGCCTCGGCAGCATCTCGTGCCCTAATGGAAAATCTAGGTTTAATTAACCGACAGAATATGTTAGCATTTTCCCACGCACCCAGCCACTACATCACGACGGGAATCATCCGTGAACACCCCCGAACTTCTGGCCCCGGCCGGCAACATGGAAAAACTCAAGATCGCCGTTCATTACGGCGCCGATGCCATCTACCTGGGAGGGCACGCTTTCGGTCTGCGCAATCTGTCGGGCAACTTCAGCATCGATGAGATGCCGGCAGCCCTCGACTACTGCCATAGCCGCGGGGTGAAGGTCTACCTGACGGTCAACAGCTATCCCCATAACGATGCGCTGCCGCGGCTTGACGCGTTTCTCCGCCAGACAGCGCCGTTCCCCTTCGATGCCTACATTGTGGCTGACCCGGGTGTCATTGCCATGGTGCGCGGCATCTCTCCCCAACGCGAACTGCACCTCTCCACCCAGGCCAACACCATCAACTGGCACAGCGCCCGGTTCTGGGGCCGACAAGGGATCCGGCGGATCAATCTGGCGCGGGAGATGAGCCTGGACGCTATTCGCGAGACCGTGGCCCAGGTGCCGGAGGTGGAATTCGAGGCATTTGTCCATGGCGCCCTGTGCATCTCGTATTCGGGCCGCTGCCTGATCTCCAGCGCGCTGGCCGGCCGCGATGCCAACCAGGGGGAATGCGCCCACCCCTGCCGCTGGAACTACCACCTGGTGGAGGAAACCCGCCCCGGCGAATACCTCCCGGTAGTGGAAGACGAAAACGGCACTTTTATCTTCAACTCCCGCGATCTCTGCCTGCTGGAACACCTGCCGGCATTGGTGCGGTGCGGAGTGTCCGCGCTCAAGATCGAGGGGCGCATGAAAGGGATCAACTACGTGGCCTCGGTGCTGCGGGTCTACCGCCAGGCGCTGGACGAGTATCGTTCAGACCCGTCCGGCTGGCGCTGCCGGCCGGAATGGCTGGAGGAGTTGGCCAAACTGAGCCACCGGGGGTATACCACCGGCTTTCTCTTCGGGGCTCCCTGCAACGTGGGGCAGGAGTATCACTCGGCCTACATCCGCAGCCACGAGTTCGTCGGACTGGTGGAGTCCTCACGCACCGACGGCGAGGTTGTAGTCGGTGTGCGCAACCGCATCCGTCAGGGCGATGAACTGGAATTCATCGGCCCCAACATGCGGGCTGAGCGGCTTACGGTACAGGGCTTGAGAATCCTGACGCCGGAGGGGGATTCGGTCGAGGCCGACGCCGCCAACCCCAACCAGCGCATAATCCTCGCACCGCCTTTTGCGGTCGAACCCTTTGACCTCGTGCGCCGGGAAAAAAGGGGATCGCCGTGAGAGACCTCAAGGGCTACGCCCCCGGCAGGGAGAGCGGCTGGTTGCGGGACATGGTAATCCTCGCCGTTGTCCTGGGCTTCCCTTTTCTCCAGTTTCTGGGCGGATTGCCGCTGATCGATCCCGATGAAGGGCGCTACGCCGAGATTCCCCGGGAGATGCTGGAGCAGGGGGATTTCATAACCCCAACCCTCAATTACGTCAAATATTTTGAAAAGCCTCCGCTTCTGTACTGGCTGAACGCTGCTTCGCTCAAACTGTCCGGCCTCACCGAGCAGGCCGCCCGCTTCCCTTCGGCGCTGTGCGGCCTGCTGACCATACTGGCAACCTATATCATCGCCCGGCGTCTCTACGGGCGGCGCACGGCCCTGCTTGCCGCGCTGGTCCTGGGGACATCGGCCGGTTTTGTACTCCAGTCGCGTATCATCCTGACCGATATGCTGCTGACCTTCTGCCTCACGGCCGCGCTGGGCGCCTTTATCATGGCAAGCCAGCGCGAGGGGCGCCGCAGCACCCCGCTCCCCTGGTGCGCCTTCTATCTGTTTTCTGCCCTGGCGGTGCTGGCCAAGGGGCTGATCGGCATCGTTTTTCCGGCCGGTATCATCTTCTTTTACCTGTTGTTGGGGGGACGTTGGAAGCTGCTCAGGGAGATGCGTATCGCCACCGGGCTGGCGCTGTTCCTGGCCATAGCCGCTCCCTGGTTTGTGGCCGTCTCCCTGCGAAATCCCGGGTTTGCCCATTTTTTCTTCATCCACGAACACTTCGAGCGCTTCACCAGCACGGTGCACGGCCGCTACCAGCCGTTCTGGTTCTTTGTGCCGGTCCTGGCGGCAACCATGCTGCCCTGGTCGTTCTTCATCCCCGGCGCCCTGACCCGCGCCTGGCGCGACCGCCATCATGACGACAACCTGGCCGGGCTCTATCTGCTGGTCTGGACGGTTCTGATTTTTCTGTTCTTTTCCAAGTCCAACTCCAAGCTGGTTCCCTACATCCTGCCGATCTTTCCGCCCCTGGCCATCCTGATCGCCAACCGCATAGAAGGGGTGCTGGATGGCCACGGCCGCGAACTCAAGCTGGCCTCGATCCTTTTGGGAATAACCCTGACCATTTTGGGCGTCGCCGGCTTGGCCTATACTCGCCTGCCGGAGTTGGCGAACCTGCTGGCAGGCTCCATACCCAGTTTGAGCGACCCGTTGCACCAATTCATAAACAACGCTCCACCCATTTCCACCGCCGCAGGCACGGTCGTTGCCGTCCTGTTCCTGATACAGGGGATTGCGGCCTTGGCATCCGCAGGCTATAACCCGCTCCGCATGGTGGTTGCACTCTGTCTTTGTTCCTTTCTGCTTGAAATTTTCATCCCACGGCTGATAATGGTGCCCATTGCCCAAGCCGAATCGCCCCGACGCCTGGCGCTGCAAGCCCGCTCACTGGCAGGGCCCCAGACGCGAATCGTTACCTTCGGTCCCCAGCAGGCGGTTTCATGGTACACCCAACGGCGGATCATGGTCACCGACAAGCCGGACGAACTGGAGTTCGGCAGCAAACAAGGGGATCAATCCGCCTGGTTTCCGGACCAGAAGGCATTGCTGCGGATGTGGGCCGGCGACACTCCGGTATTGGTTTTCCTCAAAAAGGGTGAACTTGACCACCTGCTTCCGCTGCTCCATCCCAACCCGCGGATTGCGGGAGAATCGGGCAACCGGCGGCTGATATCGAACCGGTAATTATTAACGGCAGCGAACCGGACGAACATACCAGGTTCGCTCCGACAACATCCAAGGAGCGGTTCTTCCATGCGCGAAACCTTTCTTCCCTTCTCCACCCCCACCATCGACGACGAAGAGATCAACGAGGTCGTTGACTCCCTGAAATCCGGCTGGATCACCACCGGTCCCAAGGTCAAACGTTTCGAGGATGCCTTCAAGGCCTATGTGGGCGCTCCCTACGCCATCCCCCTGAGTTCCGCCACCGCCGGCCTGCACCTGACCCTCCTGGCCCTCGGAATGAAAGAGGGAGACGAGGTCATCACCACCCCCATGACCTTCGCCTCCACGGTCAGCATGATCATCCTCTGCGGCGCAACGCCGGTCCTGACGGACATTGAACCCGGCACCCTCAACATCGATCCCGCCAAGATCGGGGAAAAGATTTCTTCCCGCACCCGGGCAATCATCCCGGTGCATTTTGCCGGCCAATCCTGCGACATGGACCCGATCTTCACCCTGGCCCGTGAACACGGCCTGACCGTCATCGAGGACGCGGCCCACGCCGCAGGCACCGAATATAAAGGCAGACGCATCGGCTCCCTGGACTCCATCTCAATTTTCTCGTTCCATCCCAACAAGAACATCACCACCGGCGAGGGAGGTATGGTCTGCACGGCCAACGAGGCCTTGGCCGAGGAGATATCCCTGCTCAAATTCCACGGCATGAGCCGCGAGGCATGGAAGCGTTTTGCCGCCAGCGGCACCCCAAACTACGACATCCTCCTGCCCGGCTTCAAATACAACATGATGGACCTCCAGGCCGCCATCGGCATCCACCAGCTCCCCAAACTGGACCGGTTTATCGATACGCGGACCCGGATCGCCGAGCAGTACAATCGTGAGTTTGCCGACGTCGCCGAATTGGCGCTGCCCGCCTATGCGCCCTATGACCAGCGCCACGCCTGGCATCTCTACACGCCGCTGGTCAGGATCGAAAAGCTGGATATTAACCGCGACCAGTTCATGGACGAGTTGAAGAAGCGCAATATCGGCAGCGGGCTGCACTACAAGGCCATCCACCATCATCCCTACTACCGCGATCACCTGGGGATCGCCGATGACGACCTGCCGATAGCCAGCTATGCCTCGGAGCGGATACTCTCCCTGCCGCTCTTCCCCCGGATGACGGCGGGCGATGCCGCCGACGTCGTCACGGCGGTCAAAGAGGTGATCGCGGCCCATCGCCGCGTATAAAAAAGGTTGTTGAAAAACAACCATTTAGCCGCAGTCCTCGAAAGCCCTTTTGTGCGGCGTAGCGTTGCTACGCCTCCGCAGGGCCTTCAGCGGATGCGACGATCTGACTATTTTTGAACAACCTACAGCATAATAATACGCAATAAACGGGACGGCAATTTTTCTGCCGTCCCGCGCTACCACACCCAATCACGGCTGATACCGTCATTTAATGGCGATATTTTTCACCATGCGCTTGTCTTCCACCTTCGGGATGCTGATCTCAAGAACACCATCGGCGAACGTGGCGGTCACGTGGTCGGCGTCCAGTCCTTCCGGCATCCGCAGTGTTCTGCTGAATCTGCCGTAGCCGCGTTCAAGCTTCAGATAATCCCTCGTGTCGATCTTTTCCTCCGTCTTTTTCTCGCCGCTGATTTCAAGGGTGTTGTTAATCAGCTTTACGGCGATATCGTCCTTTGTCAGGCCGGGCAAATCGGCCTTGACAACGATGTTGCCGCCGACCTCGAAGACATCCACCGATGGCGACAGACTCCCTCTCCCGATTTCGTGCAGGAAACCCCTGAACGGTGCCATGCCCGTTTCAAAGAGCGGATGGCGGAACACCTCATTCATCATACGTTCCATGTCATCGATCAGGCTGGGAAGCCGTGTGGTTTCGAGCCAGTTTCCCCGGGTTTCGGGCACATGCTCCGCCGTTACCGGCACCGTGCTCTTTTCCCCGGTGTCACGTACCGATCTGAGATGTGTCGAGCCTTTCATAACCATACACCTCCTTCGTATAAGGATCCCTTACTTACACAAACATTATACCACTTTGAAAATGCCAGTCAATATCATTACCCTCGGTCCATGCTGGCGGCAGAGACGGGCTGAACCCCTTAATTGTCTTGAAGGATGGGGACTTTTTGCGTAAACTTATTTATTGAATAAACTTACACGATACTGAAATTTTCGGTCAGCAACCATGGACGCAGGAGAAACCTCTATGAGCATTGCAGAAAAAATTCGCCAAATCGCCGAAGAGGCCCGCCAGGCCTCGCTGGTCATGGCACGCCTTTCCACCATCGCCAAGAACGATATGCTGCTGAAGATGGCCGATGCCCTTGAGAAGGGAACGCGGGGCATCATCGGCGAAAACGGCAAGGATCTTGAAACGGGGCGTCAGAAGGGGCTCTCCAGCGCCATGCTCGACCGCCTGATGCTGGACGAGAAGCGCATCGCCGCCATCAGCGCTGCCCTGCGCGAGGTGGCGGCCCTCCCCGACCCGGTGGGTGAAATCACCGGGATGCGGAAACGCCCAAACGATCTGATGGTGGGCAAGATGCGCATCCCTCTGGGGGTGATCGGCATCATCTACGAGGCCCGCCCCAACGTGACCGCCGATGCGGCGGCCCTGTGCCTTAAGGCCGGCAACGCCGTGATCCTGCGGGGGGGATCGGAGGCGATCCATTCCAACCTGGCCATCGCCGCAATCCTGACCTCGGTCATGGTTGACATGGGCATCCCGGCGGCGGCCCTGGCAGTGCTCCCCTTTACCGAGCGGGAAGGGGTGTTGGAAATGCTCAAGCAGGAAGAATCCATCGACCTGATCATCCCCCGCGGCGGCGAGAGCCTGATCCGCTTTGTCTCCGAGAACTCGCGCATCCCGGTCATCAAGCATTACAAGGGGGTCTGCCACGTCTTTGTCGATGCCACGGCCGATTTCGACAAGGCCGAAAAGATCGTCGTCAACGCCAAAGTACAGCGCCCCGGCGTTTGCAATGCCCTGGAAACGCTCCTGATCCACAAGGATGTGGCGGCAGCCTTCATTCCCCGCATCGCCGCGACGCTGGGAGACCTCAAGGTGGAGTTGCGCGGCGACGAGGCCTTCCGGCGGTACGCGCCGTCCGCCACCCCGGCCACCGAGGAGGACTGGCACGCCGAATACCTGGAGCTGATCCTGGCCTGCCGCGTGGTGGACGACATGGATGCGGCCATCGACCACATCAACCGTTACGGTTCGCTGCACACCGAGGCCATCGTCACCAGCGACTACGGCCGGGCTCATCGGTTCATCCGTGAGGTCAACTCATCCTGCGTGCTGGTCAACGCCTCCACCCGCTTCGCCGACGGCGGGCAACTCGGCCTGGGAGCCGAGATCGGCATCTCCACCACCAAGCTGCACTCCTTCGGACCCATGGGTCTGGAGGATTTGACCACCACCAAGTTCATCGTCTACGGCGATGGGCAGGTCCGGGTTTAACAGAACAGGTTGTTGAAACGCGTCATGAGGAAGGCCTGATGCCAGACGCCCGGAACGGAGCAGCCGAGCATACCGGATAGGTAGGCCTCCGCAGCGAGTACCGCGCAACGTCGCTGACGGCTCTCCGCAATAGTTTTCAACAGCCTGGAAATTTTCGGAAGGAGCCTGACATGACGGTTAAACAGCAGATCGACCTATTTCTCGCCTCGCCGGCCTTCGGCGTCATCGGAGCATCGAACAACCGCTCCAAATACGGCAACAAGATATTGCGCTGCTACCTTCAGCACGGTTACAGGGCCATACCGGTCAATCCCAACGAAAAGGAGATTGAGGGGATCGCCTGCGTGTCCGCCATCAACGAACTGCCTGCGGAGGTCAAGAGCATCTCCATGATCACTCCCCCCGAGGTGACCGCCCAGCTTGTGCCGTCGGCACTCGAAAAGGGCATCGAAAACATCTGGATGCAGCCGGGAGCGGAACATCCCGAGGCAGTGGCCTTCTGCCGGCAGCACAAAATAAACGTCATTGCCGACGGGAGCTGCCTGCTGGTCGTGATGGGGTATCATGACCACTGACACTAATAATGCATTGATTTAAAAGCATTAATCGGTTTCAGTTATTCGTGGCTCTTGTTCTGTGAAGGACAGCCAGCCTGGGAATGGTGTAGCTGCTTTTACATTTAATTGTAATTACAGTTTGTATTAAGCTCTATTAGTTCATATAATAGAAACTGTAATTACAATTAAAACACGTGCTGAGTACGCGCCATGTCAGACAATTTATTACTTACTATCGGGGCACGGCTTCGCGCCGAGCGCCTCAAGAGGAACGACCCTCAGGCAAAGTTTGCCGCCCGGATAGGTGCAAGCGTCCCGACGCTCCGTAAGATGGAGGCCGGCGACGGCACAGTCCGGATCGGCTACTGGTTGGCCGCCTTCAGAGTGCTTGGCCGAGAAAAAGAGGTTGATCAGTTACTGGCTCCCACGGACGATCTGTTCACCAAATTCAACAAGGCAAGTGTCCCGATACGGAAGCGGGCTCCGAGGGGCTCGTCCAAATGATGTATCACCTCAATGTGTGGTCGCGCTTGGCCGCCGAGATTAAGACCGGTGAAATGGTCTGTGAGATCACCGAAAACGGCCGAGCTCAGGGCGCCTTCCGTTACGCTCCGGACTTCCTGGCTCGCGACGATGCCTTTGCCCTCGACCCTGTTTCTCTCCCGCTGCAGCCAGAGAACTTCACGTTTGAGCATCCGGGGATCGCCCGAGTGTTCGAGGACAGTCTCCCTGACGACTGGGGAAAGAAGCTTCTTATCCGGAAACACAAAATCAGCCGCCAACAGGAAAACCTCCCGACTCTGTTGGTCGCCCTTGGCAGCACCGGACTCGGGGCCCTCACCTATTCGGCACAGGACCAACCGGCGCCCTCACCCCGGGACGCTTCGACAATCCACCTCTCCGAACTTCTCAACGCCGCTGAAAAGTTCGAGCAGGGTGAAACCCGTGATTCAGAGATATCCATGCTTCTTGGTGCAGGCAGTTCGCCGGGCGGCGCTCGCCCCAAGGCCCTGGTTTACAGCGAGGAGACCGGCACCCACTATATCGCCAAGTTTCCTTTAAAGAGATCGACCGGAATTTATCGTCTTAGAATTCCTGAGCGAGGGACCAACGGATGATCGTTAAACTATTTAGCCTGAACGTGTTTTGAAGATACCCCACGGGTTGCCTGCCGTAAAATCGAATTTCTCATCATGACCACTAAAGAGCATGTGCCCGGTTCCGATGGCCGGGCGGGACGCAAACAATCCGGCTATGATGATAAATTGTTACACGATATTTACTTGCCAGCAGCCTGAAAAGCTGACATAGTAGTGACCTACATCTGGACGGGCGCCTGCCCGTCCTTTTATTTTAAGCAGTTAGGAGTTTTTCCATGCAGGAACGTATCAGAAATATCGCCATCATCGCGCACGTCGACCATGGCAAGACAACGCTGGTTGACGCCATGCTCCGCCATTCCGGCGTTTTCCGGGAAAACGAGGCCATCACCGAACGCGTCATGGACTCCAATGACCTGGAGAAGGAACGCGGCATAACCATTCTGGCAAAAAACCTCTCCATCCATCACGGTCGCTACAAGATCAATATTGTGGATACCCCGGGCCACGCCGACTTTGGCGGTGAAGTGGAACGCGTCCTGAAGATGGTCGATTCGGTGCTTCTATTGGTTGACGCCCTGGACGGCCCCATGCCCCAGACCCGCTTCGTACTCAAGAAATCCCTTGACCTGGGATTGAAACCGATCGTTGTCATCAACAAGATCGACCGCCCCGGCAGCCGACCGGCTGAAGTGCTGAACATGGTATTCGACCTGTTCTGCGAATTGAACGCCAGCGACGATCAACTGGATTTCCCGGTGATCTACACCAGCGCCAAGCTCGGTTATGCCAAACTGGACGTCAGTGTCGAATCCAGCAGCATGGAACCGCTCTTTGCCGTGATTGAGAGTAATGTCCGCCCGCCCCAGGGAGACGCCAAGGCCCCCTTCCAGATGCTGGTGGCCAACATCGACTACAACGACTACATCGGCCGTATGGCCACCGGCCGCATCTTCAACGGCGGCGTCGCTTCCGGCGAGACCGTGGTCATGATCAAGCAGGACGGCACGATCCAGCGGGGCCGCATCACCAAGTTGCTGGGCTACGAGGGGTTGAAACAGGTGGAGATCAGCGAGGCGGGCACCGGCGATATCGTGACCGTTGCCGGTTTCGACGAGATCAGCATCGGTGAGACCCTGGCCTCGGCCGAAACGCCCATTGCCGTACCTTACGTCTCCATCGACGAGCCGACCCTGGCCATGAACTTCATGGTCAATGCCTCACCATTTGCCGGCAGGGAGGGGAAATGGGTCACCTCGCGCAATATCCGGGAGCGCCTGACCAAGGAGTTGCGCACCAACGTATCGTTGCGGGTGGAAGATACCGACTCCCCGGACACCCTGAAGGTTTCGGGCCGCGGCGAGCTGCACCTGTCGATCCTGATCGAGAACATGCGCCGCGAAGGCTTTGAACTGGCCGTATCAAAACCTGAGGTCATCATCCGCATGAAGGATGGCCACAAAATGGAGCCGATGGAATACCTGGTGGTGGACGTGGCCACCGAGTTCCAGGGCGCCATCATCGAGAAGATGGGGCCGCGCAAGGGGGAAATGGTTGCCATGAGCCCCATGGGCGACATGGTGCGCCTGGAGTTCATCATCCCGGCCCGCGGCCTGATCGGCCTGCGTGGCGAGGTGCTGACCGATACCCGCGGCACGGCGGTCATGACCCACACCTTCCACGAGTACGCCCCTTACAAAGGTGATATCCCGGGCCGCAAGAACGGCGTGCTGATGGCCATGGAGCACGGGGAGACCACCGCCTATTCCCTGGATGCCCTCCAGCCCCGCGGCACACTCTTCATCGGGGCCGGGGTCGAGGTTTACGGCGGCATGATCATCGGCCAGCACGCCAAGGACAACGACCTGGACGTCAACCCCTGCAAGGGCAAGAAGCTGACCAATGTGCGCGCCTCGGGCACGGACGACGCCATAAAACTGATACCGCCGCGCCTCTTGACTCTGGAACAGGCCCTGGAATTCATCGACGACGATGAACTGGTGGAAGTCACCCCCCTCTCGATCCGCCTCCGCAAGAAGGAGCTGGACCCGACCAAACGGAAGCGGGCTTCAAAAGGGTAAGCACCACGTATTTAGATGCACATAAGAAAAGGGATGGAATCCGAACGATTCCATCCCTTTTGTCGTATCAGGCGTCGCTATTAAAACCCATGCCGACCCGGATGGCGATACCGCTGGCTGCTGGAATTTCCTGCTTCCGGGCAGTTCGGAGGTAACCCTGCGAACCCTGCATATCTTCGCTTCAAACCACGTGCCCACAACTTAGCCAGGGGCATATCCGCCGCTTGCCCCCTGAACAGCACAAACATGCACAAAAAAACAGCACCCCCATCTCGCCGAAACCGGCAACAGACTGCTTCAAGCGCATAACCACCTTAATTTATTAAATCAATCAGTTTGGCACATAGCATGCACAGTACTTGCATACCTAACTAGATCTGCAACTGAAACAGGAACTATCCATGGCAAAGGCGCCAACCATTCCTAGAGATGGAGCGCCTTCTTTTATTGGGGTGCCCACAGGCTCACCCATAGGAAGGTGAGGAACATCATGGCAAAACCCGACTGGTACGATGCAACCGACTGCGAAACCAACGACAAGGGCGCACCGAAGTTCTGCAAAAAATCAGAACCCGGCGAAGGCACCGAGCGCTCCTGCGCCTACGACGGCGCCCGCGTCGTATTGATGCCGATCACGGATGTGATCCATCTGGTACACGGTCCCATCGCCTGCGCCGGCAACTCCTGGGATAACCGCGGCGCCCGCTCATCAGGATCGCAACTCTACCGGCGCGGCTTCACGACCGAGATGCTGGAAAACGACGTCATCTTCGGCGGCGAAAAGAAGCTTTACAAGGCCATCCTCGATCTGGCGGAGCGTTATCGGGGACAAGCCAGCGCCATCTTCGTCTATGCCACCTGCGTGACCGCCATGACCGGCGACGACGTGGAGGCGGTCTGCAAGGCCGCCTCGGAAAAGACATCCATCCCGATCATCCCGGTCAACACCCCCGGCTTTATCGGCGACAAGAACATCGGCAACCGCCTGGCCGGCGAGATCCTGTTCAAGCACGTGATCGGCACGGCCGAGCCGCCGATACTGGGGGACTACCCCATCAACCTGATCGGCGAGTACAACATCGCCGGCGACCTGTGGAGCATGCTGCCGCTCTTCAACCGGCTGGGGATCCAGATCCTTTCCTGTTTCAGCGGGGATGCCAAATTCAAGGAGTTGCGCTACGCCCACCGGGCCAAGCTTAACATCATCATCTGCTCCAAGTCGCTGACCAACCTGGCCAAAAAGATGCAAAAAACCTACGGCATGCCCTACCTGGAAGAATCTTTTTACGGTATGACCGATACGGCCAAGGCGCTCAGGGATATTGCCCGCGAACTGGACAATGCCGTCAACGGCCTGGAAAAGCGGACCATGCAGGACCGGGTGGAACTGCTCCTGGCCGAGGAGGAAGAGCAGTGCCGCCGACGTATTGCCCCTTATCGCGCCCGGCTGGAGGGAAAACGGGCCGTGCTTTTCACAGGCGGCGTCAAAACCTGGTCCATGGTCAACTCCCTGCGGGAACTGGGGGTGGAGATACTGGCGGCCGGCACCCAGAACTCGACCCTGGAAGACTTCTACCGCATGAAGGCACTGATGCACAAGGACGCAAAAATCATCGAGGACACCTCCACGGCCGGTCTGCTGGCGGTCATGGCCGAGAAGATGCCGGACCTGATCGTGGCGGGCGGCAAGACCAAGTTCCTGGCGCTCAAGACCAAGACCCCGTTTCTGGACATCAACCATGGGCGTTCCCACCCCTACGCCGGTTACGAGGGGATGGTAACCTTTGCCCACCAGCTCGACCTGACGGTCAACAATCCGATCTGGCCTGTTGTGAACGCCCTCGCGCCATGGGAGAAAAGCGACGACCAGCGGGCCTTCGATGTCGCTGCGGCTGAGGGTCACGCTGCCACGTTCCTGTCCGAGGACCTCTCCTCCTCGCGGGTCAAGGTGTCCACCAAGTACGCCACGGTCAATCCGCAGAAAAACTCCCCGGCCCTGGGCGCAACCATGGCCTATCTGGGGATCGACAACATGCTGGGACTGTTGCACGGGGCCCAGGGATGCTCGACCTTCATCCGCCTGCAACTGTCGCGGCATTACAAGGAATCCATCGCCCTCAACTGCACCGCCATGAGCGAGGATACGGCCATCTTCGGCGGCTGGGAGAACCTTAAGAAGGGGATCAAGCGGGTGATCGACAAATTCAGGCCCGAGGTGGTCGGCATCATGACCTCGGGTTTGACCGAAACCATGGGTGACGACGTACAGAGCGCCATTGTCCACTTCCGCCTGGAAAACCCCGAATATGCCGGCGTGCCGATAGTGTGGGCATCCACCCCGGATTATTGCGGCTCCTTGCAGGAAGGATACGCCGCCACCGTTGAAGCGATCGTAGCCACCCTGCCGGAAGGGGGGCCGGCCGTCGAGAGACAGGTCAACCTGCTGCCGGGCGCGCACCTCACTCCGGCAGACGTGGAAGAGATCAAGGAGTTGGCCGAATCCTTCGGCCTGACCGTGCTGACCATCCCGGACATCGCCAATGCCATGGACGGGCACGTTGACGATGTGGTTTCGCCGCTCTCCACCGGCGGTATTGCGGTAGATGATATTCGCAAGGCGGGACGGAGCGTGGCAACGCTGTACATCGGCGACTCCCTGGCCAAGGCCGGAATGAAATTGAACGAGAAATTCGGCATCCCGGCCTACGGGTTCAGCTCACTGACCGGCCTGGCCGAGACCGACCGCTTCATGGAGACGCTCAGCGTCATCGCCGGACGCCCCGTGCCGGAAAAACACCGCCGCTGGCGAAGCCGCCTGATGGACGCCATGCTGGACAGCCACTACCAGTTCGGCACCAAGAAGGTGGCCCTTGCCCTGGAGTCGGACAACCTCAAGGGGCTGACAACCTTCCTGCACGGCATGGGCTGCGAGATCCAGGCGGCCCTCAGCGCCACCCGCACGCGGGGCCTGGACGGCCTGCCGAGCGAAAACGTCTTTGTCGGTGACCTGGAAGACTTGGAAGCGGCGGCCCAGGGCGTCGATCTGCTGGTGGCCAACTCGAATGGCCGCCAGGCAGCCGGCAAGCTCAAAATCGGTGCGCACCTGCGGGCGGGACTGCCGGTCTTTGACCGACTGGGCGCCCACCAGAAGGTATGGGTCGGCTACCGGGGGACGATGAACCTGGTCTTCGAGGTGGCCAACCTGTTCCAGGCCAATGCCAAGGAAGCACAGAAGCTGGCGCACAACTGAAAAGTTTTTTCGCTACAGATCAGTCAGAGAACACCTGTGGCAGCAAAGGAGCCAACCATGAAAATAGCATTTACCTCCTCAACCGGCGAGATGATCGATCAGCACTTCGGGCAGTGCCAGAGTTTCCACATCTGGGAGGTCGGCCCTGACGAAGCGGAGTTCCTCACGACCATCAGCACCATCACAACGGCCGAAGACGAGGAAGACCGCATTATGGCCAGGGCCATGGCCATCGCCGACTGCGCCATCGTCTATACCATGCAGATCGGTGGCCCGGCGGCGGCCAAGCTGGTCGCCCGAAAGATCCACCCGATGAAGACCGGCTCGGAGGTAAGCCTGAAGGAGACCGTCGAACGGCTTCAGGAAGTGCTGCGCGGCAACCCGCCGCCATGGCTAAGAAAGGCGATGAACAAGGAACAGGCCACATCGTTTTTAGAGGATTGAGACCCACAACGTGCGCTACATGCGCCACACCACACAACCATAACGGAGGAAAGAATCATGGCTTACATCACTGCACTGACAAAAAACAAACAAGAGTGGACCCCCCAATTCATCAAGTCCCTCGACGAAGAGACCTGTATCGGTTGCGGCCGCTGCTTCAAGGTCTGCGCCCACGACGTCCTGGCGTTCGAAGAGTTGGACGAGGACGATTCGGCCAAGATGTTCATGAAGATCGAGAACGACGGCAACTGCATCGGCTGCCAGGCGTGCGGACGTACCTGTTCGAAAAAATGTTTTACCTTTGAACCGGTCGTACTGTAGAAGGTTGGTCACGGTCCGGCAGGTCTAACAGGTTGCAGAAAATCGTCATGATGAGGCTGGTATGCAAGGCGCAAGCGAACGGGGAACTTGGTATGTTGAGTTTTTGAGTAAGCGGCAACGCCGCAGACCGGCCCCGCAATAGATTTTCAACAACCTGCTAAAGATCTGCCGGATCATGGCAAGGGAGGTAGTATGCTCATCGCGGTCGCATCCAAGGATGGCAGGGAAATCAACCAGCACTTCGGACATGCCGAGCGTTTTCTTATTTACGATGTTGAACAAAACGAAGCCAGGCTGGTGGACGAGAAGAAGGTGGAACGCTATTGCAGCTTCAACCCGGATAACCCGTTGCGCGGCCATGCCCTGAAGGGGATTGCCGAAGCCTTGCAGGGATGCCGGGCGGTGGTGACGGCCCAGATGGGCGAACACCCCCAGGGAGAACTGGAAAAACTGGGGATTGAGCCATTCGTGGTATCGGGGCCGATTAAAGCCACGCTGGTGGAACTGGTAAAAATGCTGTAATACTGAATCCAAATCAAGGTGCTATCTTTGTTGGCTCGTCCTCGGCTCCGCTACGTACTGCCGGTACGCCTTCGTCGCCTCAATCCTCGCCGCCTCGATTTCATCCTTGATTCGAAATCGGTATGCCGCCTCCGTTCAACTGCGCACCCTTTCACAATGAGGTGATAACCTGTGGAAAACGGTTCCTTTAATTATTGCAACCTGCCCCCGTGGGTTATCGCCTCGCGCCATTTTAACGACAACCCCCAGCCGTTGGAGATTCAAGGCGTCAAGGAGGCCAACCACTTCCTGTTCGGGAAGCTGGACGCCATTCCCTCCCAGGAAGAGCGCGCCCTGATCTTCAACGATTACATGTCGGTCAAGTTCCAACTCCACCATTGGCAGGACCAGGCCACCGACACGGCCCGCAAGAGCATCAAGAACAGCTATCTGCGCTTCCTGCGCGGCTGGATGATGGACTCCAACTCCATAGAAGGGGCGGTACTCAAACGCTGGGTCGAAAGCCGCATCGGCATTACCCCCACCTTCCACCGCGCCATGATTTCAAACATCCACAGCGAGGCATACTTCGAATACTCGGTGGATGTCATGAAGGGGAGTGCCCGCACCAACGCCATCCAATCGCAACTCGACCTGCTTTATGAATACTGCCAGTACGAGTTGGTCCGCAAATATCCGGCAACGCAAGCCGTCTTCCTCTATCGCGGCACTTACGATGCAAGCGAACACAGCGTGCTGGAGCAGATCGGCAAACGCGAACAGGTCGTCCGCCTGAACAACCTGGTTTCGTTCACCTCGGACGAGGAGCGGGCCTGGGAATTCGGCTCCACCGTGTGGCAGGTTTACGTACCGCTCAGCAAGATCTTCTTTTACAACGACCTGCTCCCCGGCAGCATCATGAAGGGAGAGGGAGAGTACCTGGTCATCGGCGGCGAATACCGGGTGCGCCAGGTGATGTGCACCCTCTGACAGACCGCTGAAAAAACGTTATGAGGAAGACCGGATGCCGGGCGCCCGACAGGGGCAGCCGACAGGCGGGGTCACACCTGATCCCGAAGAGTTACGCAGATATTGCGGATAAGTGTTTGCTTTCCACCTTCCACGACAGCATCTCCGCTATCTTCCCCGCCACCTCCCCCGTCAACACGGGACAAATCCCCTTGTCATTGCCGGTGCGGATGGTCTTGCAGCAGGTTACGCCGTATTTTCCCTTGAACCAGGCATGCAGTTCCCGGGTAAGATGGGCGATCAGCTTCTTGTCTTCCCTCAGCACCAGCCCCAGCCCCACGGTGGCGCCGGAGACGGCGCCGCACATACAGCCGGAGCCGGAACCGCCGCCGAAGCCGCTGGCCATCTGCACTACCTCCTCGGGCAGGTCGGGACGAAAATGGTTCCTGACCACCGCCAGCACCGCCTCGGCGCAATGATATCTTCCCGAACGGTAAAGCTCCTCGGCCTCGATCCGGCACTTTTCGGCCACTTCCATTCCTTCCAATGACGATTGTGCGTTTTTTGACCAGAACATGAACACCTCTTTCTTGCAGGAATGAAGGGGATAAACAGAATAAAAATCTTATTTTGATAAAAATGCGCCGGGATGCGGTCAGCATCCCGGCGCATATCAACCGGCGTATATGTATCAACAAACCCGCTACTGCATGATAGCGAATTCGTCCCGTCTGTTCTTTGCCCAGGCCGCCTCGTCGTGCCCTTCAACCGCCGGCTTTTCCTTGCCGTAGCTGATGGTGGAGAGGCGGTCGGGGGCAACGCCCAGGGTGATCAGATATTGCTGGGCCGATTTTGCACGGCGCTCTCCCAGAGCCAGATTGTATTCGGCCGAACCACGTTCGTCGCAATTCCCGGCAATCTGTATCTTGATGGTGGGTTTGCCCTTCAGGAGAATATCGGCGTTTTTGCTGAGCACGTCACGGGCATCCTTGCTCAGGTCGGATTTATCAAAATCAAAATAGATGTTTTCAAAGGCGGTCTCCTGGGCAGGAGCCGTGGCAGCCTGCTGGGCCTCTGCCTGTTTGATCGGCTCGGCGGCCGGAGTCGCGGACTCAGGTTTGGCCGGAGTCGGCATTGCCGACTGGTTGGCTCCCGCCCTGGGCGCTTCCGAAGTCCTTGCCGGCTGGGCCTGGGCAACCGGTTCCTCGCTCTTCACTGACTCTTTGTGTGCGCAACCGCCAGCCAGAAAAACCGTCAGGCTGAGCGCTGCCAGCGCTATCATCGTCCCTCGTTTCATAACAATTCTCCTTATGTGTGTTTATTGTGTCCAGTTACCCGATGTTCCAGTGCAGGCAAATTATACAACAGAAGAAAAGATTTGCAATTGTAAATCCGGAATAATGCAAGCCCCCTCAGAGCAAATAATTTCTGTAAGGCAACCCCCTCCTCTGATGGAGACTTCCAAAGTTTGGCAGCTCCGTGAGTATGAATTGCTATTGCTGTCTCGGGTTTCATTTTGATGAGCCGATTGCGATCAGGCCCCTTCGAGGGGTCGGCAAACGTAAATGCCCCCTCTGGCGAGAGATTTTTACTAAAATAAAGTTTGTTGACAATAATATAATACTGCGTTATATTTTAAATCAAACACGCATGCATTTGATAAACATGCCTCTTTACTGCATTTCATTTTTTTAGAAACTTCGTGGTGAGGATAAAATAAACATATGCTGTCCACAATGTAGAACAAGCTTTTGATTTTCTGGATATCCTAGTGGCGAAAGATGCCATGTCTACTTGTTGCTCTATTGGCCAAGCCACTTGGACTTAGCAGAACCTCCAAAATGGCTTGAGGGCTATTCAGGTCTGAGATTAACATCCTGAAATAGCATTTTGAATTGAGTCAAATCATATAAATTAAATTTTATGCCGACGTTTATAGAATGCAGATTTAATAGATCACTGTTTGAGAACTTATTTTTATGGAAAGGAGGCGAATTAACGGAACGTTGAGGAATAACGCAGGTAAGCAATGGACTGTCTTCACATTTATTTCTTTATTGCATCAATGAAGCACCACGCACAACTGGCAATCAGCTTCCTGAGCCTGCTGACCGGTTTTATCGGCTTGAATGTCATGGAATTCACTGGAAACGCGGCTCCGGGAACCTTAGCAGCTTATGATCTGTTGGCCTGAGCATTCTTCTCTGCCTTATATCTCACGACGGTTGTGGTGTATGCCAATCGGGCATTAAGCTTTCGGTTGGCGCTCCTTGGATCAAGTAGCTTTGTATCGGGAATTATTGATGGTGCTATTTTGACAATCTATTTTGTTTTAATAAACAGGGGCGAACTCCAAACAGGAGTTATTACTTACCAGTTGTTTAAAAGGACTTAGAGGAGGTCGGACAATGGCACAAACAGAATCGAACAAAGGTTGGATAGTCACTCTGTCTGGGACAGGCATCAACCTTGCCCTGGGCATCCTCTATGCTTGGAGTATCTTCAAGGCAGCGATTGAAAGCTCCATCAAGAAGGGCGGACCCGATGCATTCGCCTGGGAGAAGGCAGCGGTCAACGACCCCTACGCATTGGCGTGCCTCATGTTTGCCTTTGCCATGATCATTGCCGGCAAGCTGCAGGACAAGATCGGCCCCAGGTACACGGCCATGATGGGCGGCGTACTGGTGGGGGCCGGATTTCTCTTGTGCTCTCAAACCAATAGTTATGGCTTATGGATTCTCGGATTCGGTGTGCTGTTCGGTATGGGAATGGGCTTCGGCTATTCCTCGGCCACTCCTCCGGCACTCAAGTGGTTCCCTCCCGCAAAGACCGGGATGATTGCGGGTATAGTCGTTGCGGGTTTTGGCCTTGCCCCGATTTATATCGCCCCCTTGGGCAGCTATCTTCTCACCAACTTTGGCATACAGAAGTCGATGCTTTATTTAGGGATCGGCTTTACGGTGGTAGTGTGCGGTCTTTGCAATTTACTCCAGAACCCTCCCCAAGGGTATGTCCCTGGGGGTGCCCCGACGGCAGGCGGCTCGATCGTTAAAAAGCCGGCAGCTGTCGATATGTCACCTTCGCAATTGCTGTCCACCTTCGAGTTTTATATTCTTTGGTTGATATTTTTCATCGGTTCCGGTGCCGGCCTCATGGTGATCGGCAGCATCGCTGGCATGGCTAAAAAGAGCATGGGCTCGAATGCTTTCATCGCCGTGGCGGTCATGGCTATCGGAAATGCCGGCGGGCGTATTGTGGCGGGTCTGCTTTCCGATAAGATCGGCAGACGTTATACCCTTTTATTGGTGCTCCTTTTCCAGGCGACTCTGATGATTGCCGCGATCTTTATCACCGGAGGCCAGGCCAATCCGGTTCTGCTGGTTCTGCTTGCTTCCTTCATCGGTTTCAATTACGGCGCAAACCTCTGTCTTTTCCCCTCATATGCCAAGGATCTCTGGGGCCTGAAAAACTTTGGCATTAACTACGGTTGCCTCTTTACCGCCTGGGGAGTTGGGGGTCTTGTACTGGTCCGTATAGCCGAGATGCTCAAAGCCGCATCGGGTGATTTCAACAGCTCCTTCTATGCAGCCTGCGGTATGCTCGTATTTGCTGCACTGCTTACATTCGCCCTGAAGGATCGCAAAGAGCTCAGCATGGCTGTAGCTCCTCAATTTGCTCCGTCCAGCAATGAATAGGCAACAGCTTCTTCGTAATAACTATAGCGTTAATGTCCTATAGGTAAAACCCCCTCTCTGGAGGGGTACCTCCAACGTTCGACAGTTTTGAAAGTAGGCATCGATGTCGCCGTTTCCGGTTTTGATTTTGACGCAATCGATTGCGAAGAGGCCCCTTCGAGGTGCCGACAATTTTAATGCCCCCGGCTCTGCCGGGGGCTACTTACTGTAAAAAACATTCAGCATTCCGGATGTTTCCACAGCCCTTGATATTGAGATGTAAAACCATATACTTCTGATAAGACCGATTTATCGAGATTCTGAAAAAATGGTTGCCTTTGACAACCTAATTTAACAAAAGGAGACAATATGAGTGATTTAAAGCTTGGAAACCCTGCTGTAGTTGGTCTTGCCGGATTTGGAATGACAACGTTCGTCCTACAGTGCCACAATCTCGGGTGGTGTGGTATTGCCCCCGTACTCTGGCTTGGCCTCTGCTTTGGAGGTACCGCTCAGCTGATTGCTGGTCTTATGGAGTTTAAAACCGGCAACAATTTTGGCTTTTGTGCTTTTACAGGATATGGTGCGTTCTGGATATCGCTTTGCCTTATGATAATCTTCGGTAAGAATGCGGACCTCGTAAAATCGTATCCAACGCTTGGCTTTAGTGCTAATGACCTTGGTTTCTTCCTTGTTGCCTGGACAATCTTTACTTTTATACTTTTCATTGCTTCAATGAAGCATCATACAGCCTTGGCAATTATTTTTCTAACTCTACTCATCGGTTTTATCGGTCTGGATGCCAAGGAGTTCACCGAAAGCGCAGCCGCGGGAACCTTTGCTGCTTATGATTTATTGGTCTGCGCATTCTCTGCTTTATATCTTATGATGGTTACCGTGTTTGCCGAGTCGGGCATTAAGCTCCCGGTTGGCGCGCCGTGGATCAAGTAGTCTTGTATTGAGTCCAAATAGCTCTATCTGTTAACGATATTAAAAAAGGGGTTGCGTTCAAACGCAGCCCCTTTTTTAATGGCTCCCTCGATTCGGCCTTATAATGTCGGGTGTCTTTCTTGTTTTTATCGTGCCCCCCAGGCTGGCTGGGTAGCGTTCCCTTTTCCCTGGCTGACCCTGACCTGGTCGCTGCCGTCGGCCCGCATGACATAAATCGCGGCAGGGCCGCCCCTTTTCGAGCTGAACGCGATGAAACGCCCATCCGGCGACCAGGCGGGGTTTTCGTTGCTTCCCGTGGTAGTCAGTTGAGTATCGCCGCTGCCGTCGGCATTGATGACAAAGATATGGAAAGCCCCTCCCTGCATGCGGGCATAGGCGATCCTGTCCCCCTTGGGAGACCAGCGGGGGTTCACGTTGTACGCCCCGGCCGTGGTCAACCGGCGCACATTGCCGCCATTGGCATCCATCACGAAGATCTGCGGCTTGCCCAGCCGGTCGGACACAAAGGCGATATGGCTGCCGTCCGGCGACCAGACAGGGGAGACCTCGATAGCCGGATTGACTGTCAGGCGCTGCGGGTTGCTGCCGTCCCTGGCAATGGTGTAGATCTCCGCGTTGCCGTCCTTGCTGAGGGATAAAGCGATCTTTGTGCCGTCCGGCGACCAGGCGCCGGTGATGTTGAGTCCTTTGCGCCGGGACAGCGGGATCTCCACCGTACTGGAAAGGGCGCGTTTGTACAAATCGGGATTGCCGCGTTTGTACGAGGTAAATATGATCTCGCGGCCATCGGGCGAAAAGTCCGGATTCAGGTTGATGGAGCCGTTTCTGGTCAGCGGCAGCAGGTTGTGGCCGTCCCAATCCATGATGGCCACCTCTTTATTGACGTACTGGGTTGTGATAAAGGCGATATGGGTTGTAAAGGGACCTCGTTCGCCGGTCATCTGCAGCAGGATCTCATCACAGAAGGAATGGGCGAACCGGCGCAGGTCCTTGATCTTTCCCAGGTAGCGCTTGGCGGTCATCAGCTTGTTGTTGAGGACATCGTACAGACGAAACTCCACCGTGAGGTCGTCGCCGCTGATGCTGTATTCGCCGCGCACCAGCAGGTCGTTTCCCGCCGCAAGCCATGGGGCGAAATCGGTCGCCCCGAACATGAGTCCGCCGACAAGCGGCAGCGGCTCCTTGATGTCGGCATTGACGATCCCCGACATGTTCACATCAAAGGCAATCACGCCGGCCATCTCCTTGGCGGCGTTGGCATTCGGTGCGGCGTTGTTTTGCGCATGGGGAATTTCGACAGCCAGCTTGAGTTGGCGTTTGCCGGATGCAGTCACATCGATATAACCGGACTGGTCGGAAAGTGCGATGCTCGATAGGACAACAATCAGCATCAGGCTCAAAAGGATTTTCATAGGGACCTCGTTACGGCTTGCTGCGGGAAACTTCTTTGGGTCTGAATCTGAATTTACCCTCGAACACCTTGTGGCTCGGCGGCGGAACCAACTTGTCGCCGGCCATCTCGATCGCCCTTTGCACCGCCAGTTCAAATCTTTTGTCGCCGGTGCTTTGCTCTATCTTTTGACGAATCACCTTGCCGTCAGTACCTATATAAAGGTGGACATAGACCATCGGGTTGTTGCTGTCATAGTCATTGGTTTGATTGAGGGCGTCTTTCAGGCGCGACTGAATGTAGGAGGTGTAGTCGCTTCCGGCTTCACTGCCACGGCCGGCCGGCATCCCGGCCTTGCCGCTGCCGGTCGTCCTGAGCCTTTTGCGCAGCTGCTCCAGGGCAGCTTCCTCTTGCTGGGACGCGGCCTTGTTCTCCAGCTTCGCCATCCTTTCGGCAAAGGCGGCATCGCTGGAGGTCTCACTTTTTTCGTCTTTTTCGGTCGTTGCGGCACGCCCCTTGGCGTTGGGTCGTTGGGGGGACGGCATGCTGAGGGTAGATTCGGGCGCCGGCGGCGGAGGGGCTTCGGCATTATCCCCCTTCTGGGTCGGACTGCCGGCCCGGGGGTTGGCTACGGGCAGATTGACCACATCGACGTAATAGGTCTCCTGGACGGCCATGGTTGGCGGGAAGAGTTGCCCCCACCACAACAGCAACAAAAAAACCGCCAGATGGATGACGGTGGAAATGATGAAGCTGACACCCATACCGGTGTCATGTGTGTCCTGCCTTGCTTTCATCTTATTTTGGAGCCGGCTCCGTCACCATGCCGAGCCGCTCGATCCCGGCACCCTTGATGTCGGCCATGATCTTGACGACCTCGCCGTAGGGGACGTTCGCGTCAGCCTTGAGGAAAACCTCTTTCTTGGTCCGCGAAGCGAACATGTCGGCCAGCTTGGAGCGCAGATCGCCCGCCGGGGTTTCCTCCTTGTTGATGAAGACCTTGTTGTTCTTGTCCACGGTGACCACGACCGTTTCCTCCGCCGGATTCATGGCCTTGGTGTCGGCCTTGGGGAGGTTTACCTGGACCCCCTGCTGCATCATCGGCGCGGTCACCATGAAGATGACCAGAAGCACCAGCATGACGTCAACCAGCGGGGTGACGTTGATCTCCGACATCGTGCCCCTGTCGTCGTTATGTCCGCCCATTGCCATCGGTTATTTCCCTGCGACGTTTCGTTGGACGATATTGAGAAACTCGGTTGAAAAGCTGTCCATATCCTTGATCAGTACCCGGATCTTGTGCTGGAAATGATTGTAGGCCATGACGGCCGGAATGGCGGCCACCAGGCCAATGGCGGTGGCGATCAGCGCCTCCGCGATGCCGGGGGCTACCACGGACAGCGAAGCGGAGCCGGTTTTGCCGATCCCCTCAAAGGCGGTCATGATGCCCCAGACCGTCCCGAACAGCCCGATGAACGGCGAAGTGGAGCCGGTGGTCGCCAGGAAGGTGGTATATTTTTCGAGACGGGTGATCTCGGAATTGGTTGCACGGCGCAAGGCGCGGGATACGTTTTCAATACCGCCCAGGTCGGTGCTGAGGATGCTGGTGTCGGCCTTGCCGCTCCCTTCGACGAACTTGCCCAACTCGCCGTAGCCCTCGTTGAACAGCACCGTCAACGGCGAACCGGTAAAACGGTCCACCTGAGAGGCTATTGCGTCAAAGCGTTTGGATTTCCAGAAGAAATCCATAAAACGTTCCGAATCGCTGTTGGCTTTATAGATCTGGAAAAACTTGAACATGATGATGGTCCACGATAGGACCGAAAACCCGATGAGAATAAGCAGGACAATCCTGACAACAATACCGGTGCCGATCAAAAAGCCCACGGGGAGCACCTCCGAGAAATGTCTTCAATTAAAAATTAGCCCGATCAATGAGCCAAGTCAAGTCCAAATCAACAATAGATATGAATCCGTGAGGTCTTCACCGCATCAGGAATATATTCAGCAACATACGTTGATCCGCTCTATACTGAGCGCCTTGCCGCTCTGTGCGTCAATCCCGACCAGCACACCGTTGAGACGGATATCCTTTTTGGGTATTTCAAATTTTGCCGGCAGTTGGGTGAGGAACTTGTTGATAGCCTCTTCCTTGCCGATACCGATCACGGAATCGAAGCTCCCGGTCATGCCGGCATCGGTCAGGAAGGCTGTTCCCTGAGGCAGGATACGTTCGTCGGCAGTCTGCACATGGGTGTGGGTGCCGATAACGGCGCTGACCCGGCCGTCGAGATACCACCCCAGGGCTGATTTCTCCGAGGTGGCCTCGGCATGGAAATCCACGAAGATGAGCGGCGTTTCCCTTCTCAGCAGCTCAATCTCGCGATCTGCGGTGCGGAAGGGGCACTCCAGGTTTTTCATGTAGACCCGCCCCTCCAGGTTGAGCACCCCGACCTTGACGCCGCCCGGGGTCGTGACAACGACGCTGCCGATGCCGGGCACCCCCTCGGCATAGTTGGCGGGACGGAGGATGCGCCGGTCCGCCAGCACGAGCGGGACCTGTTCCTTCTTGTCCCAGATGTGATTCCCGCTGGTCAGGCAATGCACACCAGTGTCAAACAACTCCTTGGCCGTCTCGGAGGTCAGACCGAAACCGCCGGCAGCGTTTTCGCCGTTGGCGATGATCAGGTCCACCGCATGCCGGTCCACGAGACGGTGCAGTTGCCGGGAAAGGGCCTGGCGCCCCGGCCTGCCGATGATGTCGCCGATGAAAAGGATTGTGATGTTCATTGAATGCTTTCTTTATGCCCCCTCCCGTTCGGGGAGGGGGCATGGGGGTATAACGAGGGGAGGGAACGCGGCAAAGGATCAGCGGGCGAACTCGACCGCTCGCGTCTCACGGATCACATTCACCTTGATCTGGCCGGGATAGGTCATCTCTGCCTCGATCTTTTTGGCAATGTCGCGGGCCATGACCAGCGATTGCTCGTCACTGACCTGCTCGCTGGACACCATCACGCGAATCTCCCGCCCGGCCTGGATGGCGAACGAGGAGCTTACGCCGTTGAAGGAGGTGGCAATGCGTTCCAAGTCTTCCAGGCGCTTGACATAGGTTTCCATCATTTCGCGCCGGGCCCCGGGCCGGGCTCCGGAGAGGGCGTCGGCCGCCTGGACCAGGACCGCCAGCACGGTGGCGGGTTTTTCGTCCTCGTGGTGGGCCATGATGGCATGCACAATCTTCGGGGATTCACCGTATTTCCTGGCCAACTCGGCCCCGATCACGGCATGGGACCCCTCCACCTCGTGGTCTACCGCCTTGCCCAGGTCGTGCAACAGTCCGGCACGCTTGGCCTGCTTGACGTTGATGCCCAGTTCGGCCGCCATGATGCCACACAAAAACGCCACTTCCAACGAATGCTGATATACGTTCTGGGTGTAGGAGGTCCGGTATTTGAGACGGCCGATCAGTTTAAGGATCTCGGGATGAATTCCGTGGACTCCCAGGTCAAAGGCCGCCTGCTCGCCGGCCTCTTTAATGGAAAGCTCGACCTCTTCGGTGGCCTTGGCCACCACCTCTTCGATGCGGCCGGGATGGATGCGGCCGTCGCCAATCAACTTCTCCAGGGAGAGGCGGGCCACCTCGCGGCGAACCGGGTTGAAGCCGGACAGTATGACCGCTTCGGGGGTATCGTCGATAATCAGGTCGATGCCGGTAGCCGCCTCCAGGGCGCGGATGTTGCGCCCCTCGCGCCCGATGATGCGGCCCTTCATCTCGTCCGAAGGCAGCGGCACGACAGATACCGTCCGCTCCGCCACATATTCGCCCGCATAGCGCTGAATGGCCAGGGCCATGATCTCCTTGGCCTTCTTGTCGGCTGTCTCGCGGGCCTCCTCTTCGATGACCTTGATGAGCTTGGCCGCATCATGCTTGGCTTCGCTCTCCATGGCGTTCATCAACTCCTTTTTGGCCTCGCTGGCCGTCATGCCCGAAATCTGCTCAAGCTTGGCCATCTGGGTGCCAACAGCCTGTTTTAATTCGTCTTCACGCTGCGCCAGGGCCTGTTCCTTGGCGGAATGGACCTGCTCCTTTTTCAGGATATCCAACTCTTTCTGGTCAAAGAGAGCAACCTTCTTGTCAAGGTTCTCTTCCTTTTGCACAAGGCGTTTTTCGAGATTCTGGAGATCTTTCTTCTTCTCCCGCATCTCGACCTCATACTCCTCCTTGGCCTCGATGGCCGCGTTCTTGGATTTGAGCTCGGCCTCCTTGGTGATGGTCTCGGCCTCGCGCCGGGCATCCTCGATGACCTTGGTCGCCAGTTCCTCACCCTGCCTGACGATGGCGTCCGCATCCTTTTTACTGAACCTGCTACCGGCAAAATAGGCCCCGGCGGCAACCGCCAGGGTAATCACAACCATCCAGATACTCACTTCCATATCGATAACCTCCTCTATCAGGCCGCTGGTGCGCTACCGCGGGAGTTCCGGATCGTTTGTGCAGCGAATCCGTATCTCCCCGTTCCAATGTCAACAGCCTGTTTTTTAATCCGGGCCACCAGAATGGCTCCGGTCACTTCCACAACGAACGATCCGCCGATCGCTGACGATGATCTCCATTCGTATATCGTGCCCTTCAGCGGGGATATCCCCCGCGATCAACTGAAAATCATGGCACAGGCCCACCAGGTGGGCCTTGCGGTCAGGATGCCGCAGAAAACGGTCGTAAAACCCCTTGCCGTAGCCGATGCGGTGCCCGCTCAGATCGAAGGCTACACCCGGCACAACGATCAGATCAGCCTCATCGGCGTGGTGATCGATGCCGGTGTGGCAAGGCTCCAGAATGCCGAAACGCCCCTGTTCGAGGCTTGCCAGCCCCTCTACCTGGCGGAACACCATGTGCTCTCCGCATACGGCCGGGTAAAGCACCCGCTTGCCGGACTTGAAGGCGGACGCAACGATCTCGGCGGTATCGGCCTCGTTGCGGGCCGGGGCGTAGAGGGCAATACACCCCGCCTGGGCATATTCTTCGAGACTGATGAGATTTTGCTGGGCCAACAGGCTGGACCCACGCCATTCTTCCAGGCTGAGAGCCTGACGTTGGGCCAGCATCTGTTGCCGCAGTGATCGCTTGGGCATATCACCTATTCCACGAAAAACCGTTCGGATGCAGACAAGTGAAGAGTGCCCGGAGGGATAGCGTCCCGGGAAGGTCGATCAGGGAGGGTGAAAGGGGAATGGCTCGTGAGTGCCGCAGAATTGGGTTGGGCGCCGTTTTTCTTCTCGGGAGCGATTCCTTCCTTTCGTCGTTGAATATATTCTGCGGGTGTCAGGTTATCAGCAGGCCGGAACCGAAGTCGCCACACCTACCGGGACTGATTGTGATGCTGATGCGAATATATGATCAAGTCTCCCTTACGAGACCTTGTACGTCAGGTTTTTTCCAGTTTTTCCAACAGACGGCGCAACGAAACATCTGTGGGGGCATCACGTTCGACAGAGCTTCGCAGTTCCAACAGCTCTTCGCTGGTGTTAAGCAGCGCCAGCATGAGCACCAACTGCGCATCGCCACTTTTGAGGGCGCTGCCGATTTCGTGCAGCCTGGCATTGACAAACGATTCCACCGCCTGAACTTTTTCGGCGGAGGCCGAACTCCTGACCGAAAGTTCCCGGCCAAGCACCGTCACCAGATGGGTCGTCTTCATACGCTGTCACAGGCGCACGCTACGCATGCCGGTCTCCCGGCGCACCGGCCGCCCCTGTCGGCAAAGGCTGCCGTGTATCGGCCCACCCGCCTTCCCGGCAATTCAGAACTCTTCCAACTTGCCGAGAATGGCATCGACGCGTGACTTGAAACCTTCACGCTCCGACTGGAGCCGCTGATTTTCTTCAGCCAGCCGCGCATTGTCGGCTTTCAGGTTTGAATATTTATCCAGCAGGTCATCGACCTTCTTTTCCAGAGCTGCAAATAGTTCCTTGTCCATGGCGCAGGCTTCCTTTCGCGAAAGTTCACTATACCCACCGGCAGCAGCGAAGTCAAGCCCTAATTGCGTGAAATCTTGGGCTTCTCTGGCCCTTCGGCGCTGTTTGGCAGCAGCCTTGTCAGGTCTGGAAGAGGGCATCCGTGAACTCCTGCGGGTTAAAATCGCGCAGGTCGTCGATCGCCTCCCCAACACCGATATAGCGGACCGGCAGGCCGAACTCGTGGCTGACCGCCACCACGATGCCCCCCTTGGCGGTACCGTCCAGCTTGGTCAGGGCGATACCGGTGACACCGGCCGCCTCCTTGAAAAGCCGCGCCTGGGAGATGGCGTTCTGGCCGGTGGCCGCATCCAGCACCAGCAGCGTCTCATGGGGAGCGCCGGGGATCTCGCGGTTGATGACACGGTGAATCTTCTTCATCTCCTCCATCAGGTTGACCTTGGTATGCAGCCGTCCGGCCGTGTCGACGATCAGGATATCAACCTGCCGGGCCACGGCAGCCTTGCAGGCGTCAAAAACCACCGCGGACGGGTCGGCCCCCTCCTTGTGGCGGATAACATCCACGCCGGAGCGTTCTCCCCAGGCTTCGAGCTGCTCGGCGGCAGCAGCGCGGAAGGTATCGGCCGCCGCCAGGAGCACCCGCTTTCCGTCGCCCGTGAAACGTGAGGCCAGTTTGCCGATGGTGGTGGTCTTGCCAACGCCGTTCACGCCGATCACCAGCAGCACAAAGGGGTGCCGGCCGCCGGTGTCGAGCACGCTATGATGGGCATTCAGCCGCGCCAGGATATCAGCCTTGAGGGCCGCCCGCAGCGCCTCGCCATCCTTGAGCTCGTTGCGCCCCAGGCGCTGTTCCAGGGCGCGGATCAATTCGACCGTGGTCTTGACGCCGATGTCCGACGTGATCAGGATCTCTTCCAACTCTTCGAGGGTATCGGCGTCGATCTCCTTTTTCCCCAGCACCAGGGCGTCGATACGCCCCACCAGTCCGTCTTTGGTCTTTTTCAGGCCGCTCTTGAGACGCGCGAAAAAACCGGGCGCGCTCTCCTGCCTCTCCTCCACCTCGACGGATGGGGCTTTCGCCGGTTCCAAAACCGGCGTCGGCGGCTCGACCCCATCAGCCTGAGGTTGCCCACTTCCGGTAATCCTGCCCACAAGCCCCCGGAAAAATCCTTTCTGTTCCTGCTGACCCATCAGATCTCCTTCTTGAGTTGACTAACAGCGGTGCGAAAATGATATAACGCCAGGGCAACCGGACAGGCGCGGCCCACATCCATCACCAGGGAATAATCGTCATCGATGCAGCCGACGATCAGGTGCCGATCGCTGGCGGTCACCACCACATCCTCAATGGCCCCCACCTGTTCACCCCCCTGCATCTCTTTCAGCCGGGTCAGGATGATCCCCTTATGAGCGCCGACAAAGCGTATCTCATAGGGATCGCAGCGGCACCACTCCTGCACCGCCTCCCCTTCCCAATCCACCAGAATGGCCCCCACCGCCTGGGGGGTCTCCTCGACCAGCGTTTTCAGAATACTTTGAAACGGCATAGGCATATCCTCACGACAAAGTGCAAACTCAATGCAATCTCACCGACACGACCCGCGACGCCCCCGGCTCCTCCATGGTGATGCCGTAGAGGGTGTCTGCCACCTGCATGGTGGCCTTGTTGTGGGTGATGATGATGAACTGGGAGACAGCGCTCATCTCCCGCACCATGTCGTTGAAACGACCGATATTGGCATCGTCCAGCGGCGCATCCACCTCGTCCAGCAGACAAAACGGCGTCGGCTTGATCAGGAAGATGGAAAATATCAGCGCCACCGCGGTCAATGCCTTTTCGCCGCCCGAAAGCAGGGTCACATTCTGGAGCTTCTTGCCCGGCGGCTGCACGATAATGTCGATGCCGGTCTCCAGCAGGTCCTCTTCGTTGGTCAGACGCAGTTCTGCCCGTCCTCCGCAGAAAAGGCGCGGAAAGACCTCCTGGAACTTGGCATTGACCTGATTGTAGGTCTCCAGAAAACGCTGCCGGGTGGTGCGGTTGATACGCTGGATGGCCTGCTGAAGGCTGCGCAGTGATTCCTCCAGATCATTTTTCTGGGACGAAAGGAAGTTGAAGCGCTCCTCCATGCCGGCGCATTCCTCTATAGCCAGAAGGTTTACCTCGCCCATGTCGTCCAGCAGGCGCCGCAACTCCGCCTGCCGTACCCGGCGGGCCGGTTCGTCGAATTCCGCCGCCTCCAGCAGCGACAGGGCCTCGGCCATACTGATACGGCTATTTTCTTGCACAGACCGTTCCAAATGTTCGGCCTGCATACTCAACGTGGAAAAACGCAGCGTAAGTTCCGCCTGGAGCTGGCGCACCGCGTCGCTCTCCTCACGGCCCTTCTTGGTCCGGGATTCGGCCTCGGCCAGGGCGGCGCCGGCTTCCTCGCAGGCTGACCGCACGCCGGCCAGCAGGCTCTCCGCATCGGCCTGACAGCGGACAAGTCCCTCCAGCCGCTCCGTTTCCGTGGCTATGGCGGCCTGCAAGCGCAGCCGCTCACCGCTGCCTGCGTCCAGTTCCTGACGGTCGGCGGCCAGATGCCGGGTAAGCTCACCCACTTGGCGCTCCAGATCAACGATATCGCGCAGTCGGGCCTCATGCTGCTCCTTGAGGGTGGCCGCCTGTACCCGGATGGCGGTAACACGCTCGCGGGCACCCGCCATCTCCTCCCGGCGCAACTCCAACTCTTCCTTCAGCCGGCCGACCTCCTGCTCAAGTCCGCGGGCAGCGCTGTCGGTATCCCCCAAGCGCTCCCGGGACTGCTTCAGCTCAGCCTCCAACCCTTCCCGCTCCTCGTCCAGGGTGGCGGTCTCCGTGGCCTGCAGGGCCAGACGTTCCTCGATCCGGGCGAACTCGTCGGCCGTCTGCTGGCGGTCCTTGGCCAGACCGGTCAATCGCAACTCGGCTTGATGCGTCTTGCTTCCGGTCAGCCTCAGCTCTTCGGAGACCTCCTGGGAGCGGCGGCGCAGTTCGTCCCGCTCGTTGGACAGGGAAGCGGTTTCCCGTTCCAGCGTCGCCACCGCCTCCTCCAACTCCTTTATCTCGCGCTTTTTATGGATGATCCCCTTTTGGACCTGATCGGCGGAGCCCCCGGTCACGATCCCGCCGGATTCCGCCATATCACCATCCGCAGTGACAAAAATAAGCTCGGGGTGCTGCCGGGCCAGCCGAATGGCGTCGGCCAGGTTGTTCACCAGCAGGACATTGGCCAGCATGAACCTGATCAGGCCGCCGAACGGCCCGCTGACCGCGACCAGGCCGGCCAGCGCCGTCGCGCCCGTCACCGCAGGGACAGGCTTCGGCCCCTGTTCCAGGGGGAGGGCGATACCGGCACGTCCGCCGTTGTTCTCCTTGAGAAACCGAAGGGCCGCCAGGGCGTTGTCGTCATCCGCACAGAGTATGCACTGGAGCCGGTCAGCCAGGACCGCTTCCACAGCAGCCTCAAGCTCGGGCGGGGCATCGACGGCATCGGCCACGACCCCGCTGAAGCGGGAGCGCAGTCCATCCTCCTGCATAAGCCTGCGTACCCCCTGGCCGTAACCCGCAAACTGGGACTCCAGCTCCCGCAGGGAATGAAGCCGGGACGAGACACGGCTCAGATCGTCCCGCCGGGATTGCCAGTTCTTCTCCACATCGGGCAGGCGCTGACCCAGCTCGGCCTCGCGTTCGCGCAGGGCGTTCAACTCCACCTGGAGTTGTTCCCGTTCCTGCTGCGCCTCGCCCAATTGGGCCGCCAGCGCCCCGGCGCGTTGCCCGGTCAGCTCCAGGCGTTCCCTGAGCTGCAGCTCTTCGCGGCGGTGCCGCTCGAACCGTTCAGCCAAGCCGGCCAGGCGTTTTTGGGCTGTTTCGTAACGGAACTTGTACTGGGAGGATTCGGCCAGCGCCGCGAACAGCTCCTTGCGCCGGGCCTCCTGCCTGCGGCTGATCTCTTCCCCGGCCTGCAGGCGCTCGGCCAGCGCCTCTTCGGCACGCTGCAACTCCGTCTGCATGGCGGCGGTATCGGTGGTCGAGCTGTCCCGTCGCATTTGCAGCAAACCCCGGCGCTCCGAGCACTCGGCCAGACGCTTCTCCCGCTCTCCGGCCTCGCCCCCGAGACGCTCCAGCCGTCCCTCCAGCGCGGCCAGTTCCTTGCGTTGGAAGCTCGCGCCGTTCTCGGCGGCACTGAGCTCGCTCCTGACCCGGAAGATATCCTCCTGGGTCACGGCCAAACGTTTCTCCGCCTCCAGCAGCCGCAGCCGGGCCTCCTCCGCCTGGGACTCCCCCAGGGCCGCCCCGGCGAACACCCCCCGGATACGCTCATTGAGCGCCGCAAGTTCCCGCTCCGCCTCGCCGCGTCCAGCCAGGGTATCGCGGTACTCTCGGGCCACGAACAACAGTTCGATCTCCCGCAGCTCGTCGCGGAACTCGCGGAAATTCTCGGCCTTTTTCGCCTGGCGCTGCAGGGAGGCCAACTGACGCCGGATCTCCCCCAGCACGTCGTTCAGACGGGAAAGGTTCTGGCGGGTCCCCTCGATCTTCTTCAGGGCAAGCTGTTTGCGGGACTTGAACTTCGTGACCCCGGCGGCCTCTTCGATCAGAAAACGGCGCTCCTCCGGCCGGGAGTGCAGGATCATGCCGATCTTGCCCTGTTCGATGATCGAATAGGCACGCGTGCCGACGCCGGTATCCATGAACAGCTCGGTAATGTCCATCAGACGGCAGGGGGTCTTGTTGATGAGGTAATCGCTCTCGCCGTCGCGGTAGAGGCGGCGGGTAAGCTGGATCTCGGCGTATTCCAGGTATTTGGCCGGCGCCCGCCCGTCTTCGGTGGAGAAGACCAGCGAAACCTCGGCCACACCCAACTGCTTGCGGTTCTCACTGCCGGCGAAGATCACGTCCTCCATGGCCTTGCCGCGCAGATTCTTGGCCGACTGCTCGCCCATGCACCAGCGGATGGCGTCCACGATGTTGGACTTGCCGCAGCCGTTGGGGCCGACCACGCCGGTCACCGCCTGCTGGAAGTCCAGCACCACCTTATCGGCAAACGATTTGAAGCCGGATATTTCGAGACGTTTGATTTTCATGGGACTGGTTACTCTATCAGAGGGGGGGAAACTATGTCCAGCGGGATGTGTTGGGAGGTTCTTGGTGGCAAACAAAATAAGCGGGATTTTTCTGGGCTGGGTTAGTAGTACCCCTCTTTTTTACCAATGGGTACTCCTGAGGCACTACAACCGGATTACTATTCCTTTTGCATCCAGGTGCCTTGGAATTTTCTGACACCTGATTCAAACAAATCCTCAATCTGGTTCTTGGGATGCTTGACCGCATACGCGGAAAAATAGAAATAGAGCAGCCCGACAATACCAACAAAAAACAATCCGAAGACAACTTGTTGAATGAATTTTTTCCAGTTGACCTGATTGGGATTGTCCATTTCGTCGTCGGCATCGTCTCTGCCGGTATAGGCATAATGTTTGTCCGGTATGGCCGTATTATCGATGTTCAGGGGTTCGACATCGGCAAAGCCCCTGAACTCCCGTATCCGTCGTATCTGTACGCCGCTGATGTGGCTGTTGATGGCAAAACGGGCGCGTTCATCGATAAAGACGAACTGCATACCGGTATTGAAGCAATTCCCTTCGTCACCGGCTGTATCGCTGTGATTGGAGAAAACCACACGCGCGACAATATCCACGATACACGATAACGACGGCACAAAGATCTCCAAAAGGACGAATTCATCCGGTTTGAATCCCTGATTGGTCAAGATCTTCAGACCGCCGCCGCTGATATTAATAGCGACCGAGGTGACGGAGCCCCAGGATTCATAGTACGGATTATCTTCCGGTTCCTCCTGGGTTTTATCCATGGAGAAGGGTTCGGTCGGTTCACCGGGAAAAGCGCCCTCCAGAAGCTTTTGTTCCCTGGCGCGTTCTTCGGCCCGGAGCTTTTCACGCTTGGCCTCCGACCGTCTCAGTTCCCTGACGCGCTCCTCTTCCAGGCGCTGCTTTCGCCGTTCCTCCCATTCCTTCTTCACAATGGCAGGATTCTGATCAATCAGTGTATTGAATTTTATCGGAAGAAATGCATCGATCCGATAGAACTCCCGCAACTCGTCATAGACAATCTCGCCGGTAAGACGCAGCAGCAGATCCTGGTCATATCCCTTGCTGACGATAAAGGCGCGGCAGGTGCGTGCCTGGCCATCGCTCTCGCTGCGCAGGGTGAGCATCTGCCCAACGCGCAGGTTGACTCCGTCCGGCAGCATGTCGCGGGAGAGTTGCAGCGAGACGAGGTCTTCATCTACTTCACTGATGATGGCCCAGTCGCGGAACACCTTGGAGCCCGGCAGGGGGATGCCGACCTCAACCTTCATGCCGGTGAAATAGCGGCTTGTGTATTGTCCTGCATCACTCATATATGCAGATCACTATAATTTCCTGATTCCCTCACGGCTCCTCCATGAGTTGCCACTCGGCATACCCTTCCTTGCGGCCGGGTATCTTCCGCCCCTTGAGCGTCATCCCATTGCGGAGGGGGTCGGTCTTAACCGCGACATACGCTCGCACGATGGCGGCCACGGTGGCCTCCTGCAGGGTAATGGCGGAACCGTCGGCCAGCGTCACCGTCGTGCGCAGGTGACAGTGCCCATCCGGGATCTCCGCCACGATCTCCGCTACATCCTCGTTCCGCAGCACCCGTTCATTATCCCTGGTTTCCACCGTTACTCCTCACCCAGCGCCACCGGCAGCTCATACCCGCTCAGCCGGTAGAGGCTGTGCCAGACGGTGACGCAACGGCCGCAGGTGTGCCACTGTACCAATTCCCCCTTCGCGGAGGTGATGTGGCCGGGGTTGATATCCCGCGAGCCGCACTTGGGGCAGCGCTCGCCATGCTGCTTGACGAACACCTCCTGGGGCACGAATTCCGGTTTGATGGTCCCCTGGATCGCCTTGTAGACCGTGGAGGTGGTTGCCACGCCGGAGACGCAGGCATCGGCCTCGGATGCACTGGCATCGGCGATCAACACCTCGGGTGGCGTGCTGTCCCGGTAAACCAGGCTGCATGTGTAGCCCCTTGTGGTGCGTTCGATCTTCAGGCCAAAAGCGGTATCCTTGAGCGGCCCCAGGTTCAGTTCGGTACAGCGGGCCTTGAGTTGCTTTTCAGTGACTTTCATCGTTTCCTCGTAATATTTTCTCTTGGTTTGTCGTTCTTCTGCGTGCCGATACTTCATTCCGGTTTCAAATCAAAGATGACATCAAGGCGGCGAGGATCGAGGCGACGAAGGCCTACAGATAGTACGTTGAGGAGCCGAAGACGAGCCAACGACGATGCCGCTTTGGTTTGGCATTGGAATCAGACGAGCGTCTCCAATTCCTCCCAACGGGCATAGGCAGCCGCCAACTCCTTCTCCAACTCCTCCAGCCGGGCGTTGATCGCCGTCACCTCGGCGCCGGCCGATTTGTAAAAGCCGGGGTCGGCCAGGGTGGCGTGCAATCTTCCCTGTTCCTCCTCAATGCCTGCGATGCGGTCCGGCAGGGCAGCCAACTCCCGCTCCTCCTTGAAGGAGAGCTTGCGGGGCCGTTCCTTCTGGGACCTGGACTTCTCCTGGGTCGGCCTGGATGCAACCGGGGCGGCGGGCGTCTTCGCGGCGGCCTGCCGCAGCCAGTCGTCGTACCCCCCCACGTATTCGCGGACCGTGCCGTCGCCGGAGAGTACCAGCGTGCTCCCCACCACGTTGTTGAGAAACTCCCGGTCGTGGCTCACCAGGAGCAGGGTCCCGGAATACTCCAGCAGCAGGTCCTCCAACAGGTCCAGGGTCTCGGCGTCCAGGTCGTTGGTCGGCTCGTCCATCACCAGCACGTTGGAGGGTCTGGTGAACAGCTTGGCCAGGAGCAGCCGGTTGCGCTCGCCGCCGGAGAGAATCGAGACCGGGCTGCGGGCCCGCTCGGGAGAGAACAGGAAGTCCTGCAGATAGCCGATGATGTGGCGGCTTTTACCGTTGATCACCAGGGTGTCGTTCCCCTCGCCGACGTTGTCCTGCACACTCCTGTCCGGGTCGAGCTGTTCCCGCATCTGGTCGAAATAAACGATCTCCAGGCGGCTGCCCTGCTTGACCATGCCCTGGTCCGGCGCCAGCTCTCCCAGCAACAGGCGCAGAAGGGTGGTCTTGCCCGAACCGTTGGGACCGATGATCCCCACCCGGTCTCCGCGCATGATGGTGGTGGTCAGGTTGGCGATGATCGGGCGGCCGTCGTAGGCAAAGGAGACGTCCTCCACCTCCGCCACCAGCCGGCCGGAACGCTCCGCCTCCTGCAACTGGATCTTGGCCGTGCCCTGGCGCTCCCGGCGCTGGCGGTACTCTTCGCGCAGGTTCTTCAAGGCCCGCACCCGACCTTCGTTCCTGGTCCGGCGTGCCTTGATCCCCTGCCTGACCCAGGCCTCTTCCTGGGCCAGTTTCTTGTCGAACAGCGCCCGACGGGTGACCTCGGCTTCCAGCAGGGCCTCGCGGCGTTCCACGAACTCTTCGTAGCCGCAGGTAAAGGCATAGACCCGCCCCCGGTCCAACTCCGCCACCCGGTTGGCCAGCCGCCGGGCAAAAGCCCGGTCATGGGTCACGAAGACCAGTGTCTTGACTTGGCGCAGCAGGAAATCCTCCAGCCAGAGTATGGTGTCGATGTCCAGGTGATTGGTCGGCTCGTCCAGGAGCAGGATATCCGGCGCGGCAATCAGCGCCTTTGCCAGCAGCACCCGGCGCATGGTACCACCCGAGAGGGACGAAAAGCGGGCCTCGGCATCCAGGTGCAGCCGGCTCAGCACCCGCTCCACCTCCTGGTGCAGACTCCAGCCCCCTTCCTCCTCCAGCCTGTGCTGCAACTCCTCCAACTCGGCCAGGAGCGCCGCGCCTCCCTCCAGCGACAGGCAATGGGCGACCCGGTGGTATTCGGCCAACAGTGCAGCCGCATTGCCCATGCCCGAGGCCACCACGTCGAAGACCGTGCCGTCGATCCCCTTTGGCACATCCTGGGAGACCAGGGCTACCCGCAGCCCCTGTTGGCGTTGGATCTCGCCCCCCTCCACGGGGAGTTCGCCGCCGACCAGCTTGAGAAGCGTCGATTTGCCGGTGCCGTTGCGCCCCAGCAGGCAGAGCCGGTCGCCCGGCTCGATCTGGAGATTGATGCTCTCGAAGAGCGGCGGCCCGCCAAAGGCCAAGGTTATGTCGCGAAGGGTGATGAGTGCCACGGATACCTCATGAGGTGGTTCAGGTTAACGTTACGAATAAATCTATTGCGCCGGTAAACACCTGAACTGCAGGGGCGCGGCAAGCAGCGCCCCTTCATCAGGATTTTAATGGATTCTACCCGACAGCCTCCATCAACCCGGCTACAGTACTCACTTGGGGAGGCGTTGGGGACATTTGCAAGTTCAACGTTCAAATGTCCCCAACAAGTGCCCGGGCCAGACAGTCGATATGGCGGTCGTCGGTACCGCAGCACCCCCCCAGCACCTTCAGGTTCAACTCCCTGCGCAGGGCGGCCACGTCCGCGCCAAAGATCTCCGGCGCCTCCTCCACCAATTCGGTGCTGTTGTCCAACTCTTCCGGGCTTATGGCGGCGGTGTTGGCAAACAGGCCGATCATTCGCTCCCTGACATGGGGTGACGAGTTGCGCTCGTGGCTGACGGCGCGGCGGAAGACCGAGGCGTGGGAACAATTGACCAGATAGGCCTGCGGCGGCGGTGAGGCCTGGCTGTCGATGGCCGCAATGGCGACCTTGAGCGGCGTACCGTCCAGCAAGGTCCCTTCTGGGCGGACCACGAAACTGACCAGGTAGGGCAGGCCGGTAGCCGCCTGGGCCTGGGCCAGACCGACTGCCTCGCTCAGTGCCGGCAGGGTGGCGGCCAGCAGAAGATCGACCCCCGCGGCTGCCAGCGTCTCGGCCTGCCAGGCGTGGAAGGCGCGCGCCTCAGGGGTGCCCAAGGCCTCCTCCGGCTTGTAGGCATCCCCCTTGCAGCTCATCAGGCCGCTGATGATCACTTTTTTGCCGAAATCGCCCTGCTCCCGGCGCAGGGCATCCAGAAAGCGGAAGTTGTCGCCGTTCAGGTCGCGGCCGGCCAGCCCGGCGGCGGCAATGCGCCCGCGGCCGGCCCGCCAGGTGGGGGTGGAGAGCAGAAGCGGCAGGCCGTAGCTGCGGCCAATGGCCAGGTACTGGCGGCAGATCTCTGTCAGGGCGCTCCGCCCGCGGTCGTCGTAGATCAGGGCCGAATTGACCACGTTCTCGTCCAGGCGGATGCCGGGCATGCGCCGCAGGCGCTCGATGACCGCCCCCTCGCCCAGGATGACGGGAGATGTTTCCAAAAGCTTCTGAAAGGCGCCCGTATGATTCATGCTACTCCAAGCCCTCCATGCGCCGCGAAGCCGAAACAATGCTGCAAATGGATTGCCCTGAAACGAAAGGTCCCGATGTCCCTCAACGCCCCGGCATGGCCGGCCCCCCTCCCTGCTGGGGAGGCAGGTACTGTTCGAACTGTTTTTTGTCGATGGAACAGCGGTAAGCCTCTTCAGGGTTGATGCGCTTGGTCTTGAGCAGGTCCAGCAGGTGCTGGTCCATGAGCTGCATGCCGTCCTTCTTGGCGGTCTGGATGATGGAAGGAATCTGGAAGGTCTTGCCCTCCCGGATCAGGTTGGCTATGGCCGGGGTGCCGATCATGATCTCCAGGGCAGCGGTGCGCCCCTTGCCGTCGGCGGTCTTGAGCAACTGCTGGCAGACCACCCCCTTGAGGGATTCGGACAACATGGCGCGCACCTGCTCCTGCTGGTCGGTGGGGAAGACGTCGATAATGCGGTCGATGGTCTTGGCCGCGGTGTTGGTATGCAGGGTGCCGAACACCAGATGGCCGGTCTCGGCGGCGCTCATGGCCAGGGAGATGGTCGTCAGGTCACGCATCTCGCCGACCAGGATGATGTCCGGGTCTTCGCGCAGGGCCGCGCGCAGGGCCGAGGCGAAACTTTCGGTATGTTCGCCGATCTGGCGCTGGTTCAACAGCGACAGCTTGTTCTCGTGGATGAACTCCAGGGGGTCCTCAAGGGTCAGGATGTGCTCCTTGCGGGTGGCGTTGATCAGGTCGATCATGGCCGCCAGGGTGGTGGATTTTCCTGAACCGGTCGGCCCGGTCACCAGCACCAGCCCCTTCTTGAAATTGGTCATACGCAGCACGCCGTCCGGCAGTTGGAGATCTTCCGCCGAGAGGATCTTGCTGGGAATCATGCGGAACACGCCGGCGATGCCGCGGTGCTGCATGAAGATGTTGCCGCGGAACCGGGCCAGTTCTGGCACGGCGTAGGCAAAGTCCAGGTCTTTGGTGGCCTCGAAATGTGCGCGCTGTTTTTCGTCAAGTATCTCGAACAGGACCTCCCTGAGTTCTTCATCTGCCAGGCTTTTGAAGTTGAGCCGCACCATTTCGCCGTTCAGACGGAAAATAGGCGGATTCCCGGTGGAAAGGTGCAGGTCAGAGGCCCCCTGTTCCCTCATCATCCTGAAAAGCGCGTCGATCTTTGCCATATTGGGATACCTCCACTGTTCTCACGGTCACATCACAGCACCACCGAGGCGATATACTCCTCCGGCGATACCTCGCCCTCCCTCAAAAGCCGCAGCCCCTCCTGGTCGCTGCCGTGGTAATCCACCATGCGCAGGTAGTTGTCCAGGGCCGCCACATCCGGCGACTGCTCGAAGATCCGCAGGAATTCGTCGTCGAATACCAGCGCGTCCAGCAGGAAACGCCGCTCGCTGAATCCGCTGTGGCCGCACTCTTCGCAGCCGCTGGTGCGGTAGAAGGTGGCCGGCGGCTGCGCCAGGCGCATGACGGTCTGCTCCTCCCGGAGCGGGATGCAGGCGGTCCGGCACGAGGGGCAGAGTATCTGAATCCCCTTGAAGGATACCAGGCCGTTGACGAAGCCCGGCAGAAAGTAGTTTTTCTGCTGGTAGAGCAGGAGGTGTCGCAGGGCATTGCGGAGGCCGCGGATCTCCAGGCCCGCCAGAACCAGTTTCCCGCGCATGGCAGCGCGACAGGCGGCGGTGAAGGGCATTCCCTCGGTGGCATCCTCGATCACCAGGATATCCGGGTCGTGGTCCAGGGCGTCCATGATCAGCCGGGCGCGCCCCGCCTCGGAGCCGGGGAGGGGGATACGCGGAAACCGTTTGTTCATCCGGCCCGGCTCCTCCCCCAGGATGATGACGTTCTTCCCCGAGGTGTCGGCTTCCTCCAGCATGAGATCGATGAAACGGCAGCGTTCTCGGCTGTTGTGCGAAGCGAAAAAGGTAATGCCCTGCTTCGATCCGGCCAGCAGGTTGAAGGCAGCCTCCTGCGCCACCGGCAGGCGCAGTTCGGTTACCCGGCGCGGGACGACGGCGCTGACATGGGTCCGCAGGGTGATGTAATCGCCACCCTGGCCCTGCATGACGGCCACCTGAAAGGTGATCGGACGGGATTTGTAGGTGAAGGGGAACAGGCCGGTAGCGCTCGATTCGGTAAAGTGAGCGATATTGGCGCTCTTACGCAGCCGTAGAGCAACGTCGGGATAGTAATTGGGCGCCAGGGTGCCGATGGGGCTGGTGGCGCCTCCCCGCTTGACGGTAATCGCCACCGCGTCGCCGAGGGGTTGCAGGGAGAGCGATGACAGACGGTTTTGGATGATGAAAACCATCAGGTAGTTGAGCAGCGTGCAGCCGCTGATATCATTGTTTATGGCCTCAAGGGCCTTGACGGAGAAAACTGTCGAGCTGAAGCCAAGACAGGCATGGCCGGCCGGACCGTACCATACGTCAAGCATCTCGCGGATCTCCCGGATCAGCGCCACTGACAGGTTGACCACCAGGCCGGTCTGACGCTCCACCGCCTCGATTGCCGCGCGGTTGAGCGGGTCGGCGATGGCGATGCTCAATTCGCCGCCGGCGCAGATCAGGGGGATGAGGTTGTAGGCCCGGGCCATCTCGGCCGGCACAAGGGCGGTGGCTTCCGGGTCGATCATTTCCTTTTTCAGGCGGATATAGGGAAGATCCAACTGGTTGGAGAGCGCCCAGTCGATATCCTCCTGGGTGACGATCCCCAGGCTGACCAGCGCCTCGCCGAAACGGTTGCCGGAACGCTTCTGCTCCTCAAGGGCGCTGGCGATATCCGACTCGGTAATGATCTGCGAAGAAGAAAGTATATGGCCCAGGGAGCCTTTTTTCGCCAGCTCTGTCATACTGTCCTCCAAGGGGCGTTGTACCGATTCCCAATCAAGGCGCTATCTTGATTTCATCCCTGATTTGATATCGGTTTTACGCATGTATGCAGCCGCAGCGCGGATGCCGGGAAGCGGCATCACGCATCGATCCGGTCGCTTTTGTTCTCAAAACGGGTATGCTCGCCGATAAAGACGAGTTCAACCGTGCCGATGGCGCCGTTACGTTGTTTGCCGATGATGATCTCGGCGTTTTTGTCGTGGTTCTGGGTACAGGAGCCGTCCCGCTTGCGGCAGTGTTCACAGTAGACCGCTTCGCGATAAACGAACATGATGACGTCGGCGTCCTGCTCGATGGCGCCCGACTCGCGCAGGTCGCTCATCATGGGGCGCTTGTCGCCGCGGCTCTCCAGGCTGCGGTTGAGCTGGGAGAGGGCCACCACCGGCACGTTCAACTCCTTGGCCAGGGCCTTGAGCGAACGGGAGATGTCCGAAATCTCCTGCTGGCGCGATTCGACGTTGGCGCTGCCCCGCATGAGCTGCAGGTAGTCAACGATAATCAGGCCGATGTCGTGTTCGCTCTTCAGCCGCCGCGCCTTGGAACGCAGCTCCAGCACGCTGATGGCCGGGGTGTCGTCGATGAAGATCTTGGAGTCGTACAGCGTGCTGGCGGCCCGCTGCAACCGGGGCCAATCCGAATCTTGAAAATGGCCGGTGCGCATCTTGCCGAAATCAACCCTGGCAATGGAGGCAAAAAAGCGCATCACAAGCTGCTCCTTGCCCATCTCCAGGGAGAAGATCACCGAGGGGACCTTTTTCTTGGCTTCGGCGCTGGCGTACTGGGCGATGTTGAGCGCCAGGGTGGTCTTGCCCATGGAGGGGCGGGCTGCGATGATGATCAGGTCGCCGGGCTGAAAGCCGGCGGTCATGAGGTCCAGGTCCGTATAGCCGGTAGGGGTGCCGGTGACGTGCTCCTTACGGTCGTGCAGGGTCTGGAGGATCTTGAAGGTATCCTTGATGATCTCCTGCACCGGTACGTACTGGGGCCGCAACTTGTTCTCGGATATCTCGTAGATCTCCTTCTGCGCCATGTCCAGCAGTTCATTGACGTCCGACTGTTCGTCGTAGCCGCGGGTGGCAATCTCGGTAGCCACGGAGATCAGCTTGCGATTGATCGACTTTTCCTTAACGATCTTGCAATAATAGCTGACATTAGCCGCCGTGGGGACGTAGTCCACCAGGGTCGCCAAATAGGCCGCACCCCCTGCCTCCTCCAGCTCGCCCTCTTTTCTGAGGGTATCGGTCATGGTTATCAGATCGCACGGCTCGCGCAGGTCGGAGAGGCGCATCATGGCCCGGAATATCTTGCGATGGCTTTCGCGGTAGAAGTCATCCGGCCCAAGGATCTCCAGCGCGCGGTTGATGGCGTCGTTGTCGATCAGGACCCCTCCCAGGATGGACATCTCCGCCTCCAGGCTCTGGGGGGGAAGTTTGCGAGATTCGTCTGTCATACTCTTACCTTTTTCATGAAGCAGATTAAGGATTTATGGTTTCCGCAGCCAGCTGTGCAATGGCGGCCACGTCAAGCAGGATGCATTCGCCTTCGGGAAGATGGAGCACGGCGGAAGCACAGGGAACATCGGGCGCTTCGTCCAGAGTGACCTGATCCGGCGGCGCAATCTTGAGGACCCGCTCCACCAGGAAAGCCAGGGAAGCGATGCGGGGGTCAGCCACGATCACCTTTTCCAGGTCGTGGTAACTGGGCAATCCCAGGAAGGCGGCCAGATCCATGACCGCAACAATGGTGTCGTGGAAATTCATTGCCCCGACGTAACAGGAAGGGCTGCCGGGGATGGGCCGGGTAAGCGGCGGTTCGTCCACCTCCGCCACCTGCAGCAGGTTGACGGCAAAACGACGCCCCTGCAGGGTGAACAGGAGGTATCCCTGCTGTTGCTGGGTCATGCCTGATCCGGCTCGCTGCGCTCCACCGTGAAGCGTTCCACGACCACCAACAACTCTTCCGCCAGTTTTGCCAGTTCGTTGGTGGCCTGGGCCATATCCTGCATGGCGGCCAACTGCTCTTCGGTGGCAGCCGAAACCTGCTCGGTGGCGGCGGCATTATCGTTGGCCACTTTGGCGATCTCGTCCACCGCCTTGACCATCTTGCCCGAACCCTCCATCTGCATCTGGGAAAGGTCGGCGATGCTGTTCGCCCTGCGTTCGGTCTCCAGGACGGTCTTGAGGATCTCTTGAAAGGCCGTGGCGGTTACATCGATATTTTTCTTTCCCGCCTTGATGGTGCCGGAACTTTCCTGGATGATCTCGTGCACCCGGTGGCTCTCTTCCCGCAGATTATCAATCATCTCGTTGATATCCGCCGCCGACTGGGCCGACCCGTCGGCAAGCTTGCGCACCTCATCCGCCACCACGGCAAAGCCCTTGCCGTACTCACCCGCCCGGGCCGCCTCGATCGAGGCGTTCAAGGCCAGCAGGTTGGTCTGACGGGCCACGTCGGCGATGAAATCGGCTATCCTGCCGACCTTCTGCAATTTCGAGCTGAAGACGTCGAACTGACGGCTGATCTTTTCCTGGCAGTCGAAAAAGTCCTTCATCCTCTCCAGGGAGTCGGTGGCCAGGCTGCCGCCGTGTTGGGCCGTGAGGCTCGTCTCCCGGGCCACCTTGGCGGTTTCCTTGGCGCGCGCGGCAACCAGCTCAATGGAAACGGCTGTCTCGCGGATGGTCTTGGAGGTCCTTTCCACCATCTCGGCCTGGGTTTCGGCACCGCGGGAGATCTGCCCGATGGCTTTGGCAACATCTTCGGTTGAGGCGCTGATCTCCAGGGCGTTGGAGTTGATCTCGCGCGCTGAATTGGTGAGCTTGCCCGAGGTCTTTTTGATGTGCCCCACCAAGTCGCGCAGGTTCTGGAGCATCAGGTTGATCAGGTCGGCCAGTTCATGGGTTTCGTCAGGTATATGGGAAGGAGGCATGTCCACCGACCGGGTCAGGTCGCCCCTGCTGATCGACTCTGCCGAGTCGGTCAAACGACTGATATTGGCCGTAAACCCCTTGGAGAAGAGCCACCCCAGGATAAGCCCCAAGGTCAGCGCCATGGCATAAGCCAGGATACCGGAGATCTCCGGCGAATACCCGAGGAGGGCCACCAGCCGGGGGCTGAAAACCACCACTGCCACGACAACAATGAACCCAAGGATAAATTTATAGCCAATGGGAATCCTCATAACGCCCCTCCGTCTGTAATAAATCAGCTCACTATCCCAGAAACATGCATGTCCAACTCAAACACGGAGACAACCATTTCAAATGGTTAGACAATTTTTCGGTCTAATTTCTCTTCGCCATTTAAGGATTTGAGAATATTTGAAAAAACTCCGTGATTTACCCTGCGCCTCTGTGGCAAAACTGCCGATTATTGGATTATATCCGCCTATAGATGCGTTCGAGGCGACAAATCGGCGTGAAACGGTCGCGTGAGTTGCCGACCAGTACCTCGGACTTGCCCAGCACCAGAATACCACCCGGCTTAAGAATATCCGCTATCCTGTTGAGAATCTTCTCCTGTTCCGTACGCGTAAAATAGATCAGGGTATTGCGGCAAAACACCAGGTCGCTCGGCACATACTCTTCCGGATCGCATATGTCCGCCTTCCGGAAGTGCACCATTTCACGGGCTTCGGGGATCAGGCGGAACAATTTTCCGCTCTGGCGAAAGTAGCGTTCCCGCAGGCCATCCGGCATCTCCTTGAACCGACCTTCGTCGTATTCGGCCGTCCGGGCGGCCTGGAGGGTCGTATCGTCAATGTCGGTACCCAACAGGGATACACGCGCTTGGCGAATCTCCCTGCTGAAAAATTCCCGCAGCATGATAGCCAGACTGTACGTTTCCTCTCCGCAGGCGCAACCGAGACACCAGAATTGAAGCGGTTCGTCCCGGTCATCCGGCCGGGAGGCGAAGAACTCCGGAATGACCTCCTTGCGCAGTTTTTCAAACACTGAATGGTTGCGGAAAAACTGGCTGACATGGATGGTAAGCGATTTCTGGAGCAGGGCCGGTTCCTGATCGCTGTGGTTCAAGAGGTCGCAATAGACGGCGACATCGCTGATGCGGGTCGAGCGCATCCTGATGGCCACCCGCCGTTTCATGCAGGCATCCTTATAGACGGCCAGGCTGAATCCGCGCCGCCTGTCCAGGATCGCACCGACTTCCGCGAGTTCCTCGTCGCTTACCTCCGGCAATGCCGTAAACATACTGACGCCCAAGGGTACCTTCACTCCTGCCTTCCTTGCCGGACCGGTTGCCTGGTGTCCCGTGCGGTTAGTCGTGGAAAGTAATTCCTTTGCTCTTTTGGCTGGTGCCAAGGCGCGGGGACATTCCAGCGCGTGCAAACAGGATGCCTTTACTCTGCCGCTTACCGGAACATATCCCGTTTACATCTGTATCACGAAGCCGCTTCCGACGCAACCGCATCTGCGTGAGCCGGTTTCCGTCCGGAAAAGGTATTCCTCTGGCAGGTTGTTTGCAGTATCATAATCCTGTAAAAGAGACCGGGACAGGTCCGCCCCCCCGGGGAGAACCGCTCTCGAACGTCACTCAGGAGATCGCCACTCAGATGAACCAGCCTGCAAAAATTGCGGAGATCGATCAAAAAATGTCACATGACCTCCAACGGGTCCTTGCGGCAGACAAGGATGAGTTGTTTCGGGCCGTATCTAAAGGAAGGGGCGGTTCACCAGTTCATCGTCTCCGCGGCGTCAAACGCCGAGAGCATATCCATGATCGCCCGGAGCAGCCGCTGGAAGGGCAAGCCCAACATCCGCCTGGCGATCCGCAAGAATCCCCGGACACCGGCCATCTGGTTTACCCTGTTCCTCGGCACGCTGCGGGAATTGCTCTCAGTGCCGCGGCTGACGGGCACCCAGAAGGAGTTGGTCCGGCAAGCCCTGAGCAGCAGGGGTGGCAAAGCGTGATACGTCTGGTCCCGATCATCATGGCGGTGCTTCTCGGCTGGAACGCCCCCTGCGGGGCCGCCTCCTATGGCGTTGCCCGCAGCGCGACGCCGGTGCTGAACAGCCCGGCACTGGGCGATATCTTCGGTGGGGCGGACGGCAGATCCCTGAAGACCGACCGATGCGGCCAGGTACGGCAACTGGAGTTCATCGCCCTGCCGGGGACCGTCTTCAGGTTGTTGGGAAAGGCCCCTGGTTCCGCGACCACCGTCTACCGCGTGGAAACCGACGACTACCTCGCTCCGGACGGCATCTCGCTTTACGCTGACAGCCGCTTCATCGAGCTTCGCGACGAGCGCCCCCCGGCACGCACCAGAACGCTGCCCACCCGTGAGCGGATCATTGCCGCGCTGAAGAAAGCCATCGGCAACCCCTATGTTTGGGGGGGCAACGTCCCGGAGGGGGTTAACGCCCTGATCGGAACACTCTATCCTGCGGGGGCGGCGATCGACGACAGGGTCAAACAGCGCATCACCCTTGCCGGGGTGGACTGTTCAGGGCTGCTCTATCAGGCCACCGGGGGGTGGACGCCCCGCAACACCTCACAATTGGTTTCCTACGGCACCGGGGTGACGGTGGAAGGGAAAGACGCGCGGGAGATCGCTGAAAGCCTGAAACCGCTCGACCTGATCGCCTGGGGCGGCCACGTGATCATCGTCATGGACCGGAATACGGTCATCGAAAGCCGGCTCAAATGCGGCCGGCCCGCCAATGGCGGGGTGGTGACCACACCCTTGCGACAGAGGCTGACAGAGATCATGCGGACCCGCCGGCCGGTGGATGCCTGGCCGGCCAAGGGGAAACAGGAGGGGATCTTTGTGGTCAGAAGATGGTTCGGTCTCTAGCCGGGTTGTTGAAAATCTACTGCGGGGCCGCTCGCTTGCATCTTGCATAACGGCCGACCCATGACGATTTGCAACAACCTGCTTGCGACTATCTTTTGCGTGTTTTTTCCGGTACCGGCAGTTTCAGGAGCCGCAGCACCTGGGCCATGTCCTCCCAGACCTCCCAGAAGGGCCCGGAAACCGCCCGGTTGCGCAGGAGGTAGGACGGGTGATAGGTAGGCATGACCGGAACGCCGTGGTAATCGCGGAATTTGCCGCGCAGCTTTGAGATCGCCTCCTTCGTACCCAGAAGGGTCTGGGCGGCGAATCTGCCCAACGCCACTATGACCTCGGGGTGGACGGCTTGCAGTTGCCGCAGGAGAAACGGGGCGCAGGCGGCTATCTCGTCCGCTTCCGGGTCCCGGTTGTCCGGTGGCCGGCACTTGACCACGTTGCAGATGTACACCTCTTCCCGCTTGAGCCCCATGGCGGTGATGATGCGGTTCAAGACCTGCCCGGCCTCTCCAACGAACGGCTCGCCCTGCTGATCCTCGTCCCTTCCCGGCCCCTCGCCCACGAACACCAGCCGCGCCTGCGGGTTGCCCGCGCCAAACACCAGGTTCGTCCTCCCTTTCGCCAACTTGCAGCGTTGGCAGTCACCCAGGCTTTTCCTGATTTTTTCCAGGGATTCATGCTTTTGGTCGTGTGGCGTCGCACCGGCCTCGGCCGCTGCCGCCGGCAGCGCTGCCGGCTGTTGCACCGCAAGGTGCGCCGCTGGAGAAGCCAAGGACTCAGGCAGGCCGTCCAGACCGCTTTCCTGAAGGGCCAGCAGGTATTCCCGCAGGGACGATGCCGCCACTGCCTTGAATGATTGAGCCATCCCTATCCCTTTTATTGAATCCTTCCCCATTCTGGGGTAGCATTAGTAGCCTGTTGGACTGTACCAGTTCCTCCAAAGCCATGTCAAAGCGAAAGACACCATGTTCCCATTAGCGCTGTTCACAATCGTCTGCTGCGTGCTGGTCCCCGATGCGGCCCATGCCTGGGGTGGCGGCATCCATCTCCAGGCAGGCTTGAGCGTGCTGGCTGCTCTCGATACCCTGCCGCCCGACATCGCGGCGGTCCTGGCGGCATACCCCCGCGATTACCTCTACGGCTGCATCGCAGCCGACATCATCGTTGGGAAAAAATATACCCATTACCTGCTCAACTGCCATCGCTGGCGCATTGGACAAAAGGTGCTGCAGGCGGCCAAGAGCGACGGCGAAAAGGCCTGCGCCTACGGCTATCTCTCCCATTTGGCGGCGGACGGCATTGCCCACAACTATTACGTCCCCTACAAGATCATGCGCTCATTTGCCACGGTGACCATGAAGCACACCTACTGGGAGATGCGTTTCGAGACCTTTGCGGACAAGGTGGTCTGGGAACGGGCACGGGAGATCTGCCGCTCGGACCAGCGCGCCAATGACGCCATGCTGCGCGGCGTTCTGACCAACACCCTCTTTTCCTTCGGTACCAACAAGCGCATCTTTAACTCGATCATGCTCCTGTCTCGGCTGGAAAAATGGCAGAAGGTCATGCAGGCCCTGTCGGACAATTCGCGATACACCCTGGCGGAGAGTGACCGCGACGAATACATGACCCTGACCGAGGAGGCGGTCTTTGATTTTCTGCGTCATCCCCAAGAATCCGAATGCCTGCTTACGGACCCAACCGGCGAGAAAGCCCTGGCTGTCGCGGATGCCCTGCGGAAGAACCTGCGGCTGTTGTATAAGAATGGGCGGATATCCAGGGCCGACGGCATGGAGCAGGTGGAACTGCTGAAGGACAAGCTGCGGCAGTCGCTGCGCAAGCCGGAACTATTGAAGGGATTACACAGCGGGTAATCGCCGGGTCAGTGTCCCGTGCGGTTGTCGTGGGAAGTAATTCCTTTGCTATTTTGGCTGATGCCAAGACGCGGCGACGCAGGTGTAGCAGGGGCTACATCAAGGAGCCGCAACGACGGCAGCGGTCAAAAGAGCCGGAATTACGAGTACAAACTAACCGCATGGGACACTGATTTGTCCCGTGCGGTTAGTCGTGGGAAGGCGCGAGACGATCTGGTCAAGGATACGGTTGGCCAGCTCATCCTTGGACATCAGGGGGCACTCCTGCCTTGAGCCATCCCTAAAGAGCAACAGCGCCCGATTGGTGTCTACATTGAAACCGGCATCGCTCATGCTGACGTCGTTGGCCACGATCATATCCAGATTCTTTTCGGCTAGCTTTTGAACGGCATACTCCTCCAGGCGGGAGGTCTCGGCAGCAAAGCCCACCAGGAACGGACGTTTTTCAAGATGGCCCAGTTCAGCCAGGATGTCCGGGTTTTTGACCAGCACCAGCGTCATCTCGGCAGCCTGTTTCTTGATCTTGACCGCTTTGCGCTCGGCCGGCCGGTAGTCGGCAACCGCCGCAGCCTTGATGACCACCGTGCATTCCTTGACCTGCGCCATCACCTGCGCCTGCATATCGCGGGCACTTTCAACGCATACCCGTTCGACACCTGCCGGGGCGGCAAGTCCGGTAGGGCCGCTGACCAGGATCACCCGCGCACCCCGCTGCCTGGCGGCCTGCGCTATGGCATAACCCATCCTGCCCGAGGAATGGTTGCTGATGAAGCGGACCGGATCTATCTCCTCTCGGGTTGGCCCGGCGGTGACCATAACGGTCTGCCCGGCCAGATCCCTGGGCCTGATCGCCGCCACAACCGCTTTGAAGATTGTTTCCGGCGCAGCCAGTTTTCCTTCCCCTTCCCAACCGCAGGCAAGGGCACCCTTTTCAGGCGGCACGAAGAGGTACCCGAGTCGGCGCAGTTTTCCCTCGTTTTCGCGGTAGATCGGATTGGTGTACATGTTGACGTTCATGGCCGGGGCGATCATCACCGGCGCCTTGGTGGCCATTACGGTTGTAGTGAGCATATCGTCGGCAATGCCGTTGGCGATCTTAGCGATCACATTGGCCGTGGCCGGGGCGATGACAAACAGGTCGGCACGGTCGGCCAGGGAGATGTGCCCGATCTCCTGTTCGGCGATCAGGTTAAACAGCTCGCTGTGCACCGGATTGGCCGAAAGGGTCTGGAAGGTTAGTGGAGTGACGAACTCCTGGGCTGCGCGGGTCATGACCACATGCACACAGGCGCCGGCCTTGGTGAGCAGGCGAAGCAGTTCCACCGCCTTATATACGGCGATGCCGCCCGTTACACCCAACACAATCCGCGTATCCTTCAGCATGGCATCATGGTCCTCAGAAGTAGGGGTTGTGGCGCTTTTCATGGCCTATGGAGGTTTCGGGGCCATGGCCCGGATAGGCGGCCACGTCGTCCGGCAGGGTAAAAAGCTTGCTGCGGATGGATTCCAGGAGTTGGTCATGGGAGCCGCCGGGGAGATCGGTGCGGCCGATGGAGTCGGCAAACAGGGTGTCGCCGGTGATTACCTTGCTCTCTTGGGCCAGATAGAGACAGCAGCCACCAGGGGTATGGCCCGGCGTGTGCAGCACCTTCATGCGGTACGCTCCAAACTCGATCTCCATCCCGTCAACGAGAAAATCGTCAGCCGGAGGCGAGTTCTCGCACGGGATGCCGTACATGCGTCCCACGTCGGCAACTCGATCAAGCATCGGGGCATCGGCTTGGTGGATCAACAACGGCGCCCCGAACACCGCAACCGCCTGACGGTTGCCGCCAACGTGGTCAAAATGCCCATGGGTGTTGATGACATACCGAATCGCCAGACCATGGCGCCGAACCGCCTGGACAATACGCTCCACATCGCCGCCCGGATCAACCACCACGCCTTCGCGGGTTTCGCCGCATCCCAGGATCAGGCAATTGACCGACAGAGGGCCGACGGCCATCACGTCAAATATCATCGTCATTTCTCCCACTTGATTGACATCCGGCATGAAGCTGCTATAATCTTTCCCCAGGATTTCAGGAAGGGGTCGCCATGAAACGGCCGGTTGTGGATCAGGAACGTTGCATCAGTTGTGGTCTTTGCATTTCGCTCTGCCCCGGGGCCTTTCGTTTCAACAGTGCCGGCACGTCGGAATGTTTCGACCCCTCCGGCGCGCCTGAAAAGGATATTCAGCAGGCGATTGACGGCTGTCCCGTCCAGTGTATCAGCTGGGAATAATCTCTCTCACAAAGGAGCATTACCATGGAACGTTGGATCTGCACCATCTGCCAGTATGTCTATGACCCCGCCACCGGAGATCCTGACCGGGGCATCCCTGCCGGAACGGCCTTCGAGGCATTGCCGGACGACTGGACATGTCCCCTGTGCGGCGCGGGCAAGGATGTCTTTGAAAAAGAATAAGACACGTCAGGCGTTCACCGGCGCCTCGTGGGCCACCAAGGCCACGACACGTATTTCAAACCCTCCCTCGGGAGGGTTTTTTATTTTTTCTTTTCGGCAGGCTTGATGATGTCGATCTTCGTTTCACCTGCCTCGGTCTTGACCCGCCAGACAAGCCCGCATGCTCCGCACTCCTTGAGTGGCGCTTCGTCGGATGAAAACCCGCCGGAATGCATGTCAAGATTCAACGATGTCCTGTTACCGCAATGTGGGCACTTCATAGTTTGTTCCTCCTGGTATTCTGCTCGTGCCGACGGGCCGTTGCAACGGGCGGATTTCAGGCCAGGTCGGGCATAATGCTGGTAATGGCGGCAAATAGTTCTTCCAGATCATCACGGGTCATGTCACCCATATGGGCGATGCGGAAAGTCTCGCCTTTAATCTTGCCATAGCCGTCGTCAAAGGCAAACCCCTTTTCAGCCAGATTCTTTTTCAACCCGGCCAAATCGATTCCTCGGCTGTTGCGGGCGCAGGTCAGGGTGAGCGAGCAATATTCCCGATCGGGGAAAAGCCCGAAGCCGCGATCGATCACCCATTGACGCACATACTCGGCCATGTCGCGGTGGCGTGCCCAACGCGCCTCAAGACCTTCGGCAAAGATCCGCTCCAGTTGGCGATCCATGGCGAAAATCAGGGAAATACAGGGGGTAGAGGGTGTATTGTGTTTGGCGTCGTTGGCGGCAAATTCCATATAGTCAAAGTAGTAACCACGGCCTTCCATGGTTGCTGCCCGCTGAAGCGCCTTTTCGCTGGCGGTGAAGACCGTCAACCCCGGCGGCAGGGCGAAGGCCTTCTGCACCCCAAAGATGCAACTGTCGATACCGAGTTCATCCACCGGGATCTTCACGGCGCTCATGGAGGAAACCGTATCGACGATAAACATGACATCCGGGAATTTGCGCATTATTTCGGCGATTTCGGGCAGGGGTGACATCACGCCGGTTGAGGTTTCATTATGGATCATGGTCATGCTGTCGTATAAACCGGTAGACAAGGTCCGTTCGACCGCTTCGGGCGTGACCGGTTTGCCCCAGTCGAACCTGATGGCGTCAGCCTGCTTGCCGCAGCGGCGGGTGACATCGTGCCATTTGTCCGAGAAGGCACCGTTGCAGAAGTTGGCGCACCGCTTTCCCACCAGATTACGAATAGCTCCTTCCATGACGCCAAAGGCGCTGGAGGTGGCTAGAAAGACCTTTCCTTCCGTATACAGAATCTTTTGCAGGCCGGATGTCACACGTTCGTGCAACTCGGCATATTCCTTCATGCGGTGCCCGATCAGGGGGGTTGCCATGGCGGCGAGAATTTCAGGATGAACCGGCACGGGGCCGGGAATAAATAGCTTTTTGTACATAAATAAGTAACTCCCGAATTGCCGTGAGTGGTGTTTCTTCTGCAAGCTAACAAAAGCCCTTGGCAAAGTCAAGGGTGCAACGTTTTCAAGAGCCATGAATTCGGGAGGTTAGACCACCCTGCACCAAAGCGACGCGGCATGGAAGAAGTTACTGCCTGTTATCAATGCTAACTAGTTTACCCCCAAAACAACCCATTAAGGACCTTATTTATCGTCTTTCTATCCAAACTTCTTTTGACTGCATTGATTGTTACGGTGTTTCAATCTCCGAATCGTAGTTGCGAACTGCTGCTCGCCCAATCAGGGCGCATGTAATGTGCTCCCACGGGAATTACTCTATGAAATTACCGAAGCAATAATCCGGAAAGTATGTATGCAGTATACTATTTTCGTTGATTTAGAATCTTCTGTTGTGTAGTGTATATCAAATTTATACACCCCATCTTCATTAAAACCAATGGTATGGAGGAGCACTGTTATGCAGTTTGTTTTCTGTCGTTTGCTGCCGTTTCTTATGCTGCTAATTGCCTGGGCCAGTCCGTCGCTGGCCGAGCAGGGAATGGCGATCGACCCGGTCACCTGCTTGGGTTGCCACGGCGACAAGATCTCCGTGCGGGCGTTTGCCGAGTCGGTCCATGGCAAAAATGCCTGTACCAGTTGCCACGTGGACATCACCGATCTCGCCAAGCACATGAAAGGGGAGATCAAGGTCCAGAAGGTCCAGTGCGAGCGCTGCCACAAAAAGCAGAACGCCGAACATTATGCCAGCGTTCACATTGCCAAAGGTGTCATGTGCGCCGACTGCCACACCGATATTCATGTCCATAAATACTGGAAAGGCGACAAACGCATCGTCGTTGCCAAATGCATCCAGTGCCACGACAAGGAGGCGGTCTACCAGAAGTCGATCCACGGCAAGGCAGTGGCTGCCGGCAACAAGGACTCGGCTGCCTGTAATGACTGCCATGGCCTGCACGAGATAAAACCTTTGGGGGATCCCAAGAGCCATGCCAACAGGGAGTTTCACACCAAGGTCTGCCTGAAATGCCATAGCGATGAAGAGATGATGAAGCGCAACAACGTCTTCAACGTTGCCGTCAAGACCTACATGGAAAGCTACCACGGCAAGAATTACCGCCTCGGTTTCCCTGAAAAGGTCGCAGGCTGCGCCGACTGCCATACGGCCCACTCGGTGCTCCCAAAAGACGATCCCAACTCAAGCGTCAATCCGGCCAACCTGGTAAACACCTGCGCCAAGTGCCACGCCAAGGCGACCGTGCTCTTTACCAAGTATTACGCCCATGGCGAGCATAGCGACCGGGAGAAGTATCCGATCCTGTACTACACCTTCCTTGCCATGACCGGTCTGTTGCTCAGCACCTTTACCGTCTTCTGGATTCACACCCTGCTCTGGATGTTCCGCGGCTTCGTGGAAAACAGGGAAAAAGCGGACAAACTTGCCAGGGGCGATTATTGCCATGTCGTGCCGGAAGCCCACAAACAGTACCGCCGTTTCAACCGCATCCACATCTTCATGCACATCCTGGTTATCACCAGCTTCCTGGGGCTTTCCCTGACCGGCCTGCCGCTCAAATTCAGCACCCAGCACTGGGCGATTTCCCTGATGAATCTGTACGGCGGTTCGGGCAACGCCGGTTTCATTCACCGGATCTGCGCCGGCATCACCTTCGTCTATTTTGCCATGGCGATAGTCATGAGCATCAACTTTCTCTTCATCAAGAAGGACATCCCGGGGAATCCGATCCAGCGCCTGTTCGGCCCTGATTCCCTCTGTTTCAACCTGCGGGATATCATGGACGTGACCCGCATGGTCAGATGGTTCTTCTTCCGGGGGCCGAAACCCACCTTCGAGCGGTGGACCTACTGGGAAAAATTCGACTTTGTCGCCGTCTTCTGGGGTATGTTCGCCATCGGCGGCTCAGGCCTGATGCTCTGGTTCCCGGAATTGTTCGGCTATTTCCTGCCCGGATGGGCGTTCAACGTAGCGACCATCGTCCACTCGGACGAGGCCCTTCTGGCAACCGGCTTCATCTTCTCGGTCCACTTCTTCAACACCCACGGGCGTCCGGAGAAGTTCCCCATGGACTTCGTCATCTTCAATGGCCAGATCGGCAAGGAAGAGATGCTTGAAGAACGTGGCGATCAGTGGAAACGCTATGAGGAACTGGGTGTAATCGAGAAGTACGCCTGCAAGAAGACCAGCGGCGTGGCTTATGACTTCCTGGTCAAGGGATTCGGTTTTTGCGCCCTTTTCACCGGCATTTCATTGCTGCTGCTCATTATCCTCGCTTTTATAAACGGCGCGGAATAACGAGCCGTCTCTTTCATCGCATGGGGGACGCAGAGTGCCCCCCGTAAATAAAAAACCCGCCGTTACAGGCGGGTTTTTTATTTATCCGTGCAATCTTACGACACCACAACCCCCTCATCCTGCCGCTTCTGCAGAGTGACGGTTTGCGCGGGGCAATGCCGGTGCGACACCGGCCTATCGTAATACCGCCGTATGCCCCAAACGAAGCTCCAACGCCTGTACCCGGGCGGCAAGCTCCTCAAACCGCATCTCCAGGGCCGGATCGGTACGTTACATCCTTGCGCCTCCAGCCGTGCCGTTGCAACCGAGACTCAGTGCGAATCCTTCACCCCGAAAACCGGCAGGACCCTCGTCACCAGAAAGAAGAGTACAAACGGCGTGGCAATAACGGTCAAAGCTCCGAATAAACCCTCTTTGAAGTTTTCCAGGCTGTCGGGCCAGATGGGGAGACGGTACTCCATGAAACCGGCGAACGACGCCGAGAACGCCTGTCCCCCGATGACAACGTTCCAGCGCATCATGAAAACTCCCAGCAGTACCAGCAAGGAACCGAGCGCGGCCTTGCGGACAGTCAGACGCGGCATGAGGAAGATGATAAAGGGGATCAGGTTGCCCAGCCCATACTGGAGGATGAAGATCTTGGTGAAGTCCTTTTCGTAGATGACACTCCGCAGGATGTCCCACGACCTGACCGCAGTGTAGCCGCGAAAGATCAAGTCCAGCAGCTCCAGCGTAATGGCCAGGACCAGGAACATGACCAGATACTTGGCCGTCATGGTGACGACCTGAACCTCGGCGCCTTTAAGCTCATCCGTAGAGGGGAACCACGGATTGTCCTTCCGTTTCCAGGTCAGGAGCAGCTTACGGATCTCCATGGTGACGATATAGGTGATCATGCACAGGGCTATGCCCGACACAACGGCGGAGCAGATGAAGATAACCGGCATGAGGGGCGTCATCCAAAGGGCATTGGCCTTGACCGAGCCGAAGATAAAGCCCGCATATCCATGGAGAAAACATGCCACCGGGATGCCGATTGCCGCAAGGAGCCCCACGGCCCGCTCGTCCTTGTGCAGGGCCTCTGCACTGAGATCCATGGCCCCCATGGCAAGCACGGTATATATGACAAGTCGCAGCGTATCCACGGCGTTTCGTTCCTTTTTCCCGCGCAGGGCAAGAACGCTTTCAACGATGAACCCGCGGTAGACGAACCATATTTCGGAAGCCACGATCATGCCGTAGGTGGTGAAAACAATGCCGAAGGCCGCAATTGCCGAGGTGAAGTGGGGCGTCATCAGGACATTGATCCCTCTGAACGGTTGCTGCAGATGAAGCAACAGGGGCATCATGGCTACGGGCAGCAGGGACAGGGAAAATACCAGGGAAAAGCGGGCGATCTCCTTCAACTGCTTGACCCCGAAAACATGGTACAAGGACGAAAGAACGAAGGCACCCGCCACAAGGCCGGTCATGAAGGGATACATGACGATCTGGATGGACCAGTAGATGTACTCGTCGGGATAGACGAAGAACTCTTTTATTGTCCAGGCTTCACCGTGTACCATGGCTATTTCACCTCCTTCGAGAATCCAAGGTAGAACACCTGCGGCTTGGTGCCGTACTCTTCCTTCAGGACGTTTACCCGTTCCGTCATGATAATCTTGGTCACCGGATCATCCGGATCGCGCAGGTTGCCGATCCTGCGCGCACCGAACGGACAGGCATCCACGCAGGCCGTTTTCATTCCCTGGGAGATGCGGTGGTAACAGAAGTTGCACTTCTCCGCCACGTGGTACACGGGATGAAAGAACCGGACACTGTACGGGCACCCCATGATGCAGTAGCCGCACCCGATGCACCAGGTGCGGTCTACCAGCACGACCCCGTCCGCTGTCTGGTAGGTTGCGCCGACAGGGCAGACCTGAACGCAGGGGGGGTTGTCACACTGATTGCAAAGCTTGGGGACAAAAAAAGCCTTCTCTATGTCCGCCGATGATATATCCAGCATACCCTCCTTATTTTGGTCTATCTTCATGGTTGTAAAACCGTCCCGCGCCCCCTTGGGAGAATCGATATGCGTCGTGCCGTCCCTGGTTATCACGTAACGCTCGACCCATGTGCGGGTCACGTTTGCATCATAGGGGATTTCGTTCTCGATCTTGCATGCCTTGACGCAGAATCCGCACCCTACGCATTTTTGGGTATCAACGAGGAATGCCCAGCGCACCTTGCCCCTACCCTCTTTCTCAGCCTGCAGCCTCTTGGGGTTGAAGACTTCCAGGGCGGCAAGCGGCAATGCAATGCCGCCAACCACGATCATCGCCTTTTTGCAGAATTCGCGGCGGTTCATCATGACATTGCCTCCCGCTTCTGATTCATCGGCTTCGGGTTGTGGGGAATATGGCAGAGCACACATGCGGCCTGCGGAAAATGGGTCTCGGGATTGATACCGCGTATGCCGCCCCGGTCGCTTGCCGTATACGGGAGCAAGGAGTGACAACGGATGCACAGCGACCGGGTGCGGTCGATGATCAGGCCGACGGGGTCCTTGGGATGGTCGTAATTGGGGCCATGGCAGTTTTCGCAACCGATGGAACGGTGCGCGGAGTTCCTGATGGCATCGTACTTATCCTTGTGACATCCCCAACAGACCTTGGCCGTCCTATATTTCACGCGGACGGCCTTCCATTCCGCCTCGTTGGATTTGCGGTGCCAGCCATACATATAGCCGCGCTCATGGGCACCGAAATCACGCGGCACTAACAATGTTCTAGCAAACAGGATACACCCCACAATCGCCAGGGCAACGAACAATGGCCGCCAAACGTGATTTTTCAAGTTCTGCACCCCCGTTGCTGCATTTTTTCAGTCTATTATCACATTAAACCACCATGGGCCCAGGTGTCATTTCATACAGTATAACACTGTTCAAATTATTCGCTGCCCCGTTGTTTGTCACCACATGTCTCATAAACGCGGCATGCCGGGAAAATCCACCCGTCATCACGACGGCACTTCAGAAAAGTTTTGACAAAGCGTATACTATCAATGTAATTTGTCTCATTTAAATGCATTTTTACCAATAGACATCAGGAAACAAGGAGTATAAAGCCTATGGCCATTCGAAAAACAGCCGGGTACGCCTGGAATATTATCAGCCTGATCGGGATTATCCTGGCAATGACAGCCACGGGCCTCATCATCGCCTTCAGTGCCTTTGAGGCAATCTCCGGCATCGAACACCCGTATCTCGGCATCATGACCTATTTCCTTTTCCCGGGCATGCTGATCTGCGGCCTGGTCCTCGTGCCGGTCGGGGCATGGCGCGTCAGGGAGCAGCGCCGCAAGGGGGCTCTCGCAGGGATGACCTCCCTCGAAGAGGAGATTCCCAAATTCCCCCGCATGGATCTGAACAATCCGCACAATCGCCGCCTCTTTATCTTTTTCATCGTTGCAACGGCGGTTTTCATCGTGGTCGTGACCCTCGCCGCCATCGAGGGGTATGAATTCACCGAATCAACCACCTTCTGTGGCGAACTCTGCCATCCGGTCATGACCCCCGAGTACACCGCCTGGAAGAACTCGCCCCACGCCAAGGTAAGATGCGTCGAATGCCATGTGGGCCCGGGAGCGGCGTGGTACGTGAAAGCCAAGATATCCGGCATGAAGCAGCTCTATGCCGTACTGTTCCATACCTATCCCGAGACCATCGAGACTCCCATTGAGAATCTGCGCCCGGCCCGGGAGACCTGCGAACATTGCCACTGGCCCGCGAAATTCTACGTCGGACGCCAGAAGATCTTCTATCACTACGCACCCAACGAGGAGAACACTCCCCGCAAGATTGACATGCTGATCCATATCGGAGGCAACCCCAAAATACCCAACGCCAACGGTATCCACTGGCACATCGGCCAGGAGGTTTATTTTGTTGCCCGCGACCAGAAGCGATTCGATATTCCGTACATAGCCGTCAAGGGTAAGGACGGCAAAATAACCGAGTATGTGAATGTCGAAAATCCGCTTACCAAGGATGAGCTCGCCAAAGGGAAAAAACGCCTGATGGACTGCACCGATTGCCACAACAGGCCAACCCACATCTACCATTCGCCAAACGAGGAGATGGACATGGGCTTCGTATCCGGCCACATAGACCGTGGACTGCCCTACATCAAAAAGGTCGCTGTCGAGATCCTGAACAAACCCTACAAGACCAAAGAGGATGGCTTCACCGCCATCACCGCCGAGATTCCGGCCTATTACGCCAAAAACTATCCGGCCGTTGCCCGGGAGAAGGCAGCCGCCATCAATCAGGCGGTGGAACAGGTAAAAGACATCTATGAGCGCAATTTTTTCCCGGCCATGAAGGTAAAGTGGAACACCTATCCGAACAATATCGGCCATTTCTATACGCCGGGGTGTTTCAGGTGTCACGACGGCAAACACAAGTCAGCCGAAGGCAGGATCATCCCCAAGGACTGCACGATTTGTCATGACGTTCTCGGTCAGGTCCAGGAAAATATCCCGGCGGGCAAACCGGTTACCCAGTTCGTCCATCCCGTTGACATCGGTAACGAGCTTTACAAGACAAACTGCAGCGAATGCCATTCCGCCGGAGGGCACGACATCCCCGGCGAGGGTCAAGGGGAGCTCAAAGGGCTTCACTGATCCGGTCAGCCACCGCTGCCTTTACCAAACGAATATCCCCCGGAGATTGCTCTCCGGGGGATATTTTTTTGCCGTTTCATCGAGAGCATGAACTATAACTCCTCGAAACCCTCCGCATTGTCACAGTCACTCTCGCCATCGGATGGCTCTTCGTCGCAACCTGTTTCCATCGCATCGTCCCCGAGTTTCTTGAGAAACAGTTCGTTGTCGCGAATGACCTTCTGCACATCCATGAGGAGTTTTTCCAGGCCGTCCAATTCCTCCGGCATATCCGCCGACCCTCCGCTCATCTGAGCATATCCAGATACCTTTCGGCATCCAGGGCAGCCATGCAGCCGCTGCCGGCCGATGTGATCGCTTGGCGGTAATAATAATCCTGCACATCACCGGCGGCGAAAACCCCTTCGATGTTGGTGGCCGTAAGATTCCCCTCAAGGCTGCACTTGGTGCGAATATAGCCGTTGTCCATATCCAGCTGCCCCTCGAAGAGGCTTGTATTGGGCGTGTGGCCAATGGCAATGAACACGCCGTGGACCGGGACCTCCTTGGTTGAGCCGCTCCGATGGCGGATGCGGATGCCGGTCACGCCATTGGCGTCGCCCAGGACCTCGTCCAGGACATGGTGCCACTCGATCGTCACATTGCCGTTCTTTGTCTTCTCAATCAACCGGTCAGCCAGCATCTTTTCGGAACGGAACTGTTCGCGGCGATGCACCACCGTCACATGACGGGCAATATTGGAGAGATAGAGCGCCTCTTCGACCGCCGTGCTGCCGCCGCCGATAACAGCCACATCCTGTCCACGGTAGAAAAAACCGTCGCAGGTGGCACATGCGGAAACGCCTTTTCCCCTGAAGGCCTTCTCGGACGGGAGCCCCATATACTTGGCCGAGGCGCCGGTGGCAATGATCAGGGCATCACAACTGTAGAGACCGCTGTCCCCCTCGAGCACAAACGGCCTCTGGAGAAGATCGGCGCGCTTGATGTGGTCCACCACCATCTGGGTGTTGAACCGCTCGGCATGCTGCCTCATGCGCTCCATCAGGTCAGGTCCCTGGATGCCCCCGTATTCTCCCGGCCAATTGTCCACTTCCGTGGTCGTCGTTAATTGCCCACCCGGCTGTATGCCGGTTATGAGAACCGGACTCAGGTTGGCCCGAGCGGCATAAATGGCCGCGGTATAACCTGCGGGTCCTGCGCCGAGAATGATCAATTTGTGGTGCACTGCCTCCATGACGCCTCCTGTAACATGTAGTTCGTTTAATGTACCAGCAAACCGGATACTTGCCAAGAGATCAAAACGGCGGTTTCTCATATTTGCAGGCTGTCGAATATCGTCCTGGGGAAAACCGGATACCGGACGACTCCGCGGACGGCCCTTCGCAATACAATTTTCGCAACAGCCCGTTTGACCATGTCCGATCCCTCTGCTATTATACCCCGAAATAACCCTTGGAGTGTCAACGTTCCATGCCCCTTTACGAACTTATACAAGAAGCCTACGACCGCCTCAGGAAACGCGTCCGCCGCACGGAGCTGATCTATTCTCACCATTACACCGAGCGGTTGGGGCTGCCGCTATACTTCAAGTGCGAAAACCTCCAGCGAACCGGTTCCTTCAAAATCAGGGGAGCCCTCAACTTCATGACTGCCCAGACGCGGGAAGCCTTGAAGAACGGCGTTATTACCGCATCGGCAGGGAATCATGCCCAGGGCGTTGCCTTTTCAGCAGACCTGCTGGGGGTCAAGGCGACCATCTATATGCCGGAGATCACCCCACCCCAAAAGGTGCAGGCCACTCGCGATTACGGCGCCGAGATCGTATTGGTCGGCAAAAACTTCGACGAAGCCTGCGTGGCGGCGCAGGAGGCACAACGTTCCACCGGCGCCCTTTTCGTACACCCTTTTGACGATGAACTGGTCATGGCCGGCCAAGCCACCATCGCGCTGGAGATTCTGGAAGAGTTGCCGGATGTGCAAAACCTGCTCATCCCGGTGGGAGGCGGCGGCCTGATAGCCGGCATTGCGGCGGCGATACGGGATCGCTCCCCCCGTGTACGCATAATCGGCGTCGAATCGACGGCGGCCCAGTCCATGTCGGTCTCGTTCGCGGCAGGGACCCCCTGTGAAGTACCGGTCAAGGTTACGCTCGCCGACGGTATTGCCGTTAAACGCCCTGGACAGCTGACACTGCCCATAATTCGCGCCTGTGTGGATGAGATCGTCCTGGTGGAAGAAGAGGAGATCGCCCAGTCCATCGTATCGCTCCTGGAGCGGACGAAACTGCTGGTGGAGGGGGCCGGCGCCGTTCCCCTGGCGGCATTGCTGCACGGCAAGGTTCGGGAGCTGAGAGGCAAGACTATCTGCCTGTTATCGGGCGGCAATATTGACGTCAAGACCATTGCGCAGGTTGTGGAGAGGGGGCTTTTGGCAGCGGGACGCTATCTGAGACTGACGGTTGAGCTGGATGACCTGCCGGGGGCGTTGGCGCGGTTAGCGACGGATATTGCGGAGACACGCGCCAACATATTCCACATCAGCCACGACAGACGCTCCAAATCATTGGCCCTCGGCCGAACCGACGTCTCGCTGGAACTGGAAACCCGCGGCGACGGGCATATCCGCGCAGTGATAGAGCATCTTGAGATGAAGGGATACGCCCTAACGGTCGAATGATCGGGTTATTGTTCGGTCGGTTTGGTTCGCAGTCCGGTAGCGAGGTTGAAATCGATGTCGATGACAACGGAGAGCTTTTCCTTATCAGGAAAAGCCATGACTTCAAAAAGACATTTATCGATAAAGATGCTGAGATTGAGGATGTCCTCCTTCAGCGGCTTGGGGAGGGGATTCCCCGGATCGGATAACTCGGCTTGAAAGAAACTCCAAATCTTCTGGTTGAATTTGATCGCTTCCAACAGCTTGGAAGCCCGGTCGTGAGCATCCCAATTGTCCTGGACCTGTTTCAGCATGACCCCCGCGCGCGCCAACACGGACGCCTCAAGCTCCCTGCCACTCAGTGCGTCCTTCTGCATGTTTACATATACGTCAGATGGTTTATGATACATTGCGCAGCAACTCCTCTTCGTAGGTTATGAGTTTTCTGGCATGCTTCAGCGCCCGATAATATTTTCTTTTTATAATATACTCATCCGTCTGCGTAATCAAGTCTTTCATGCTTGGCACGGCTGCGAGCAAATCAGCCACCAGATCACGATAGAGTGGAAGTATGTCGGCATACTTTTCCCCATCGATATACATAAGTTGAACGGCAAGATAGAGGCGGCGGCAGGGCGTGGTGGCCTCGGCCTCGGTGATGATATCCGTTTGCCTCAGCACGGGCACCTTGTTTTCGACGGACAAGTGGCAGGTGGTAGCGCCGTTTGCTATGACAGCGCCGCCAACGACGATCTTTTCATGCGGCTTGAGGGTAATCTTGAGTGACATGTGAACTACGGTTTCTTAAGCAGGATCGTCTTACGGGATGGTGTCGCGAACGCCGTAACGGCCTGCCGCGATGCGGCCGCAGCCGGAAACTCGTCCGGTGTGATGCCGGAGGACGTTTGGTTCACCTCTGTTATCTTCCGGAGCCCCATCATGAATCTCCTTTTAAAAAGACGAGGTGGAGGGAATGATAATCCCCTCCACCTCGAAACGTGCTTCACCGAATACTTCAGGCCTTGTCTAGAACAGTTTGAGCACGGACTGGGCTGCCTGGGAAGAGAGGCTGAGAGCCGTGGTACCCAGGGACTGCTTGGTCTGCAGAGCCAGCATGTTGGCGCTCTCTTCGTTCATGTCAGCCAGGGTCAGGTTGTCGGAACCGGTCTGCAGGGTGTTGATCAGACTGGTGGTGAAGCTCTGACGGGTGGTGATAACACCAAGGTTACTGGCCAGACTGGAGGACTGTGAGCGCAACGTGGTGATTGCGGCATCCATGAATGCGGAGTCACTCTGAGCATTGCCGGCAGTAGTCCACGATCCAACGGTTGTCACACCCAGACCTGTATTGTCGGCGGCAAAGCCGTTCACTGTCAGACTGGAAGAACCGGTGGCCTGGCCGAATTGAATGGTGAGGGTACCAGCGGTCAGCAGGTTGGTTCCCTGATACCCGGAATCGCTGGCCATCTGCGTAATCTGGGTCTGCAGTTGCAGGAATTGGCTGTAATAGGTGGCTTGGCTGGCGGTGTCGCTTGTCGATGCGGCTGAAGATGCCAGACCTTGGGCCGACTGGATCAGCGAGGTGATGCTGCTGATGCCCGCATTGGCTGCCTGGATGGTCTGGACCGCTTCGCTCATGCCGTCCTGCCGGTTGGACAGGTCGTTGGCGCGCTGCAATTCAGACTGGGATGCGAAATACGTTGTGGGGTTATCAAGAGCCGAGTTGACCTTCTTGCCGCTGCTCAGGCGTCCTTGCGTCGTATTGACCTCTGACGAGATCTGCTGCAGCGAAATGAGGTTGTTACGCATGCCTGAGGTGAGAGATATGCTGTCGATTGACATAGTGATACTCCTTTCTGGGTATTACCGGTAATTCCGCCGGTAGTGCATTCTGCACTTAGTGTTTATAATATCGTCCGACGCGGGAAACACTTTAGAAAAAAAATGAAATGCCGTGAAAAAAATTTCCGCTCAATGGAATCTCAGAATAGGGAAGCGCACCGTCCCTGCAGCCGGCTGCGCCATTCGGCGACCTTGTGCGGGCGGGGTGCGAGATAGGGCACCGTGCCCGGTATCGTATCCAACACGGTATTGAACAAGTAAGGGACCGTGAGCAACAATACCTGAAAATCGCAGACCGGAAGCATTTCCCCGTGCGGCACGACCCGTGAAACGCCCCGCACCGTACCCATGAGCGTTCCAAGCTCCCTCTGGCAGGTCACGGTGACGTGATACCCCATATCCGACAGCAAAGGGATATAACGCATGAACTGAAGGGTATCGCCGTATCCCTGTTCACAATGCACAAGCAGCGTGGTTGTGCGCGAAAGCATACCGAAATTGGACCGTGTGAGCAAGGGCCAGGGAGGAAGCGGCGATTCGAGCATCTTGTGGCGCCATTCGTGATGCTGCCACCCTTCTTGAAAAAACCCAAGGGTCAGCAATGAGAATGCAAGGTTCAGATGCGCCTGGACATGTTCAGGCGACAGTTCCAACGCCTTTCTGTAGTAGGGAATCGCCTCCCGGTGCCTGCCGGTCAAAGCCAGTTCCGTGCCTGTATTCAGGTACGGGTCGGAAAGAGTGGGGGCCAGGGCCTGTGAAAGCCGATGCCTGGCGAGTATCTGTTCCAAGGATGTACCTTCCCGGAGAGAGGATTCATTATCCGTACCAACATGCGGATTGGCAGACTTCGGCACAGAGTCGGGGGCAAAACCGGCCAGGGAGGCTGCGACCGATCTCATTACCCCCCCCCAATCGCCTTGTTCAGACTGGCGAAACAAACGCATACTCGGATACCAGGGGCTGTCTTCCCGGCCCGTCATCCAGCGCCAGTCAGCCACCTCGGAGAGAAGCAGCCAAATCGGCGCACCCATTGCCCCAGCCAGATGGGCAACCGAAGTATCGACGGAAATCACCAGGTCCAAAACGGAAATCAACGCCGCGGTATCCTCGAATTCATGGATATGATTGCCGAGATCCTTGAGCACCATGCCCGATGGGGGGGCATCTGCCTGTTCCGCGCCGTCGCCCACCTGCAAGCTGTAAAAGGTCGTATGTTCAACAGCCGCCAAGGGAGAAAATGCCACCAAGGGACACGATCGATTATAATTGTGTGGATGGGTTCGGCGTCCCGTCCATGCCAGGCCTATCTTAAAACCATCGGCATGCCGGTCCGGTTGCGGCACACACACGTCACTGCCGGAAAATGTGCGACCCCCTGCAAGGGCAACAGGATCGGACGGCTCGATAAGGGTGCCGGCTTTCGTTGCAGGGGTTATCCGGCGATACCGGCACAGTTCGGATGACAACAATCCGATCACTTCCTGCCATTCTCCGGGTTTTGACTGGCGAAACAGTCGCATATCTGGATACCATAGGCAGTTATCGCGCCCCGTCATCCAGCGCCAGTCAGCGGAATGCGGAAGAAGAAGCCAGGTCGGCACGCCCATCGCCCCGGCTAAATGGACGACCGCCGTATCGATGGTAATTACCAGGTCCAGGTTGGCAATCAAGGCCGCCGTGTCCGCAAAATCATTGATCTGTGCCGTCAAGTCCTCAAGCTTCATACCTGCCGGAGGCGCCGCTGCCTGCTCCGCCCCCTCGCCTATTTGCAAACTGTAAAAGATCGTATCGGGGATCTCGGCCAATGGCGCAAACAGTTCCAGGCTGCAAGCCCGTTTTCTGTTAAGCACCAAATTCTGGCGGCCAGACCAGACCAGACCGACCTTCAGTGCAGTGCCTGATGCCACGCGGGCTTTCCACGTCATCAAATCGTCAGGATCGGCGCGGAGATAGGGGATCTCCGCCGGGATATCGGCGAGCGTTGTGCGAAAGATCCGTGGTAACGACAACAATGGCGCATGAAAATCGAAAAAGGGGAGGGGCTCCGTGGCGGCAACAACGGAGCAAACCCCTTCGACACCGGCAACCAGGCGTTTGAGGGCACGCGTCTGGCATTCGACAACGACGTTGCCCCCACACCGCGCCACAAGCGTTGCATAACGGATAAACTGAATGGTATCGCCAAAGCCCTGCTCGCAGTGCAAGAGGATGGTCCTGCCCTCAAGGGGAGACCCGTCCCATAGAGGCCGGGTGAATTGCCGCTCCGGCACCGGATTTGACTTTTTAAACCGCCACTCGTATTCCTGCCACCCTTCACGATATTCGCCATGCGCCAGAAGCGACAGGGCCAGATTCCAATGTCCGTCGGCATAAGAGGGATCGATGGCAATAGCCTGTCTCAGTACCGTAATCGATTCGGAAAATCGCTCTTGGGACTGATACAGGGCTCCCAAGTTGTTGAGTACCGACAGCGTGCCCGGTTTCAGGACAAGAGCTTTCCGGTAACACTCCTCGGCAGCCTCGAATCTGCCGACCAGATGAAAGACCGAGCCGAGCATGTTGAGAGCCTTCATGTGGCCCGGATCAATCGCCAGCGCGCGGGAATAGGCATCAATGGCCTCGGCAAACCGTTCTTCGGATTGATAGGTCTCTCCCAGACTGTGGAGCACTTCGGCATTAGCGGGATCATGGACGAGTGCGCGATCCAAACAGTCCCGAGCCTGCGTGGGATTACCTTCGTCTTTCCATATCTGAGCCAGGCAGAGCTCGGCTTGTACCAATCCGGGTGAAAGCGTCAGGGCCTTTTCATAACAGTGCCGGGCTGCGTCGTTCTTACCCAGGCTTCTGCAGGTATTGCCCATATTGAAAGATACCTGGATTGAATCCGGTGCGAGTTCAAGCGCTCTCCCATATGCGGCGAGCGCTTCCCCATACTTCCTTTGACTGTCAAGGGTGACACCGAGATTGTTATACGTTTCCGCATCGGCAGGATCGAGCGATATCGCCCTGGAAAAGGATTGGGCAGCCTCTTCGGGCATACCTGTTTGCAACAACCTGATTCCGCGTTGTTTGTGAAATTCGGCGCTTTCAAGCAGTTGCATCAACTCTTTTCGCACCTGCCCGACGGCTTCCCCCCAGTCTCCCGGTGATGTCTGGCGAAAAAGACGCATGGCGGGATACCAGGGTGTGTCATTACGCACCAGAAGCCAACGCCAGTCAGGCACGAACGGCAACAATGTCCAGACCGGCGTGCCGAGGGCGGCAGCCAGGTGAGCCACTGCGGTATCGATACTGATAATCAGGTCAAGATTTGCCAGCAGCGCGGCGGTATCGGCAAAATCAAATATTCGGCCGGAATGATCGATGATCTCGCACCCTTCGGGAAGTGCGGAAATCTCTTCCGTTCCTTTCCCAACCTGCAGGGAATGAATTTCGACTTGTGGACAGGACAACAGGGGGAGATATTCACGCAAGGGAATGGAACGGGAAGGATCGGGCCATTCCTGGCCGGCCCAGACCAAGCCGATACGCACCCGTCCACGAGCAGGCAGCGTTTGCCGCCACTGTGCAACCTTCAAAGCATCCGCCCGCAAGTAGGGCACCTCGTGGGGTATGTTTTCCAGTGTCGTTCCAAAAACTCGGGGAAGGCTCAGCACGGGAATATGTACATCAAATGCCGGCAGGATCTCTTCGCGATCCACCACAAGGCTGACCCCTTCAATCGTCGCCAAAAGCGATACCAACTCCTTAACGGCGCAGACCACGACACGCCCCCCCGAAGCGGCAACCAGCGGCGCATAGCGAATGAACTGAATCATGTCGCCCCGCCCCTGTTCCATATGAATCAAAAGCGTCTTCCCCGCCAAAGGAGAGCCGTCCCATTGGGGCTGCTTGAAATTCTGTTTTCTGGTGGAAAATCTTTCGACCTCCCAACGCCATTCGTATTCCCGCCACCCAGCACTGAAATTGCCCGTCAGGAGGAGTAACTGGCCAAGCAGCCAATGGGCCTCGGCATGAAACGGATCAAGGGCCAGCGTCCTTTTGACGCAAGAAATCGCCTCTCGATATGAACCACATCGCCACAAGGCTGTTGCTAGATTGTAGTGGGCTTTGACAAAACAGGGGTCAAGGGCGATTGCCGCCTGATATTGCTCAATGGCCTCCGGCAGCTTTTCCTGAAGTTGCAACACGACCCCAAGGCTGTGATGCGGGTCCGGCAAGTCGGGGGCGTAGTCGACGATTTCCCTGAAACAGCGTTCCGCCCCAATAAGATTGCCCTGTTCCTTCAGCTTTGCCCCGAGTTGATAGCATGATTCAATATTCATAAGGCCTCGTTCCGTGTGCCCTTTCCTTCACCAGCGAATCCAGCGCAATCCTGACCCGTTCGATCACCCCCCCCCAGTCCCCACATCGTTTCTGACGGAATAGACGCATGCTTGGATACCAGGGGGAATCTTCCCGATCGATAAGCCAGCGCCAATCAGGAACAAAAGTCAATAACATCATGACCGGTATGCCAAGGGCACCTGCCAGATGGGTAACAGAGGTGTCAACACCGATAACCAGGTCAAGATTCGCCATCAGAGCGGCGGTATCGGAAAAATCTTTCAATTCCGTGGTGAAATCAACGATCTTCATACCATGGATTTCTTCAGATGCAGCACCCAACTGGAGGCAGTAAAAGCTTACGCCCCTCACTCCAGCCAGTGGCGATAATGCCGCCATGGGGCAGGAACGCTCCCGGTCCATAGGATTACGAGGGTTACCGCGCCAGACAATACCAACCCGTAATGCGGCATCTTTTGCCAGCAGATCTCTCCATTTTGTCCGCTTTAACGAATCAGGGACAAGATAGGGAATGGTATTCGGAAGCATTTCGAGGGTAGTGCGAAAGATATATGGCAAGCTGAGTAACTGGATGTAAACATCCGTCAATGGTGGTGCTTCCGATTTTGGAACTACCTGCGCCACACCAGAGAGAGAACTCTCCAAAAGCGTAACCAGTGGCGGATCAACTTCAAAAACTATTTTCCCGCTTTGCTGGGCAACCAGTGGTATATAGCGGCAAAACTGGATAACATCCCCCATCCCCTGCTCTCCGTATATGAGAATACTTCTCCCCTGCAATGGAGAGCCGTCCCATCGCGGTTGGCAGTACCTGCGCCGGTCTATGTCCAAAGCTTCCATCCCGATTCTGGCTTCGAGATTTGCGAAGCCTTCCAGGTAATTACCGCTACGCAGATGCAGGTAACCCATATTAAAGACAGCTTCCACATTGTCGGGCTGCATGGCGAGAATCTTTCGACAGCAATCAAAGGCATCAGAGATTTTTCCCAGTGGAATCAAGGCCGCACCAAGACAAAGCAGAATCTTAACCGAATCCGGCGCATGTACATGCGCTTTGCGTAAACATATTTCAGCCTTCGGGAATTCGTTCTGATTCAGGTAGAGATCTCCAAGGTTGAACCAAACCGCATGACTGTCGGGTTTCAACTCAATAGCCCGCAAATAGCAGTATTCAGCATCGGCAAGATTTTTGTTGAGGTGATATGCTCGTCCCAAGTTGAACCAGACCGTCGGATCACTCGATATCATTGCAAGAAGCTTTCGGAACTGAAATATTGCCGCAGCAAATGCTTTTTGTTCAAGAAGTTCCATTGCTGATTTGAATAAGCTTTCAAGCATTTCGTGACATGCGGTGCCGGCAGACACTTCTCCTGCTATCCGTTCACGAAGAGCTCGGGCCACATGTCCCACCACACAAGCCCAATCACCTTGCCGCGACTGCCGGAATAGACGCATGGATGGATACCAGGGCGAATCGTCCCGCCCCGCCAGCCAGCGCCAGTCAGCCCATTTTGGGAGAAGCACCCAGGCGGGCTTACCGAGTGCCCCTGCCAAGTGGGCTACGGCGGTATCGATGGTGATGACGAGATCGAGATTGGCGATCAAGGCGGCGGTATCGGCAAAATTTTCGATACCGCCGGTCAGGTCGATCACCTGTTCGGCCAACTCCGGCGGAAGCGGCAACCGGTCCCGTTCCCCGATTTGCAGCGAGTAGACGCGGGTTCCGTTGACCGCCAAGAGGGGAGCAAGATATTCGGGGGGACAGGAGCGGTTGGGATAGGGGCGCTCCTTGCCGGCCCAGGCCAGCCCGACGCGCAGGATGCCGGGCTCGGCTCCGATTTGTTTGCGCCAAGCGGCAACAAGCGTCTCGGGAGGGGTAATATAAGGTACGGACGCGGGGACGCTCTCCAAGGTGGTTCCGAAGATGTGCGGAAGACTGAGGAGCGGGATGTGAAAATCCGCGGAAGGAGGGGTATCCGATTTCGCGACGACCCTCTCGACCCCCTTGACGGAGGCCAGAAGGGAGAGGAGCGGTCGCTGAACCTCAAGGATAACCTTTGCCCCCTGTTCAGCCAACAGGGGGACATAGCGGCTGAACTGGAGAGCGTCGCCGAGCCCCTGTTCGCAATACACAAGGATGCTGCGGCCCTGGAGGGAAGAACCGTCCCAGCGGGGTTGGGAGTAGACCCGCTGATCAACAGACTTCATGGCGGCAAAACGTGTCTCGTAATCGGCAAAACCGGCTCTGAAATCCCCGGCCCGGAGCAGATGCGCAGCACGATTGTAGCGCGCCTCCGCACATGCCGGGAATACCGCAAGGATCGACTCATAACAGCGGCACGCCTCCTGCGACCGCCCCTGCTCGCCCAGTACATAACCGAGGTTCAGCATCGATTCACGAGATTGAGGCGCCAAGGCAACCGCCCTGCTGAAACATTCTTCGGCAGCGGAGTAATCACCCTCGTCTATATGCGTTATACCACGATTGAACCAGGCCTCCGGGGTGTCCGGGCATGAAGCCGCTCCCTCCCTCCGTTTCTCAGGATGCCCCATGCGCGTATCCATTCACTGTAAACCGGCTATCTTGTTTAAACACCGCTTGTAATGCTGCGTTGAAACATATTTTGCATGATCTTCCATTTTCATATGTTCTTTCATCATTTCATATACTGAACTTTCAGCATAACTAGAGGTGCTGATATTTTCAATAAAAAATGCCGCCTCTGGCAAGAAGACGGACCGGACATAGTCGCTATAGATCAGAATTGCAAACCAAATCAAGGAGCGTACGGGCCACTCAATGCTGAAATCAACATGGCCGGGATGACACACTCTCTCATGAATAGGATTCGGACAAAGACGGGGTGATTGTCGATACGTTCCCAGTTGAATATGCCATGAGATTATGATACGAAGCATTGAACCTTATATTGAATGAAATTAAGCGCAAGAGAGAGGGAACACATGGCAGACCTTCAAACCACAATATATGAAATGGTTAACCATCTTCTGCAAAATCATCCTGAGTTGGCCCTGACAATTAAAGAATTGGCAGATACTGCCTACGGCACTAATCGATCTAATCAAAAATATCATGGCTTGGGTGGTTTGGATCAAATATTGGAGAAATGGCTTGACTATGACAATGGTTTTTTCGTTGAACTGGGAGCAAACAATGGAATAGACCAGTCAAATACTTTTTACTATGAGCGCCATAGAAATTGGAAGGGCGTTCTTGTAGAACCGACTCCTCACAACTTCTTATCTTGCAAAAAGCATAGATCAAAGGACACGCATATTTTTTGTAATGCCTGTGTGTCTTTCGAATACACGGATAAATTCGTGGAGATCATCTATTCAAACTTAATGTCAACACCATTGGGGCTTGAAACGGATATCCCTGATGCTATGGAACACGCTAATGAAGGTAAGCAATTTTTAAAACCAACAGATGATAATTTCATTTTCGGAGCTTTGGCTACACCTCTTAATAAACTACTGATAGATTCAAACGCTCCCCATTTAATCGATCTCTTATCTTTGGATGTCGAAGGTGCTGAAATTGAGGTTTTAAAAGGTATCGACCATAACCTTTTCCGGTTTAAGTATTTGTGCATCGAGAATAGAAATTTCGAAAAATTGTCAGCGTATCTTGGTGAAGTTGGTTATACATTTGTCGAGCAGATTAGTCAGAATGATGTTCTTTTCGCAAACAAATGAATCTTCGGGGCTGTAAAGAATTTTGCGTAAATGATTTTTCAGGTATCAGAAGTTCAGATGCAATGATTAACGTGGCGCTAACCGGCGCGGCGGTAGTATGTTACATCCGGCTCTAATGCCAAGTCCGGCATAATGTCATTCCTTTTATTGATTGTACAGAGCGGCAATTAATATAAGACGTAACAACATTGAGATAAATTCTTCAGCGATTCCGGTCTGGCGAACACTGCGTTGTAATTATAATGTTCAAGTTCCGGTTCAGCGTAATAATTTTGAGGAACCGATTCTAAATAAACCTTGTTTGTGTTTTTTTCATACGTGGCTATAAATGTTGAATATCCAAGCTCTTGCATCAATAATCGCAAATATTTTTCTGATGCACCGGACCTGCGAAGACCAGACCTATTAACCTCGGCAAGAATAATTGGTGAAAACCTTTTTATGACTGAAATTGCCCCTTCAATGGTATGAAATTCCCATCCTTCGGTATCAACTTTTATAATTTTTATATTAGCAATATTTTCTGAATTTAGCAGCGAATCCACCATGTCCATTTGAATTTTTGATGTAACGGTATTTTTGTCCCCAATCTGTTGAATAGTCTCAGGTGATATTCCACATAATGAGTGGGCGCCATCATTTAGTGGGTCGAGAAAAAAATCTATCTCCTTTTTAAGGTTACCGGCTGCACAGTTGATAGCTTTTATATTAGACATTTTATTTATTTCTATGTTTCTGATCAAGAAAAAAAAGTTTTCCTTATCCGGTTCAATGGAAATCACCCTTCCCGTGCTTGTAACAAGCGATGACGCCAACAAAGAAAAATAACCAAAATTGGCACCGATATCTATGACTGTATCCCCAGGCCGAAGGACTTTCAGCATAATACTAGTGTAATCTGGCTCATAGCAGTTGCCATTCTGAACACTGTTTACAAAAAATGATCTGTGCATATATTTTTTTCTATCTAGGTGAAGCTTCATACGTGTCATTCTCGAATTTGAATCCCATTGTATTGATACATTACAAATGACATCATCGTGCCCCAAATTTTCCAGTATTTCAGCATCTATTTGCGGCGAGATGCGGTCGGCCATGTAAATTCTCCATAAACATATTTGGGGTTTTCCGGCTAAATTACATGAAATCGGCTGTTGCCACTGTCCTAACCTCAGAAACACGGTAGCTGCTCTACCAGCTAAGCCATGTGCCCAGCGAATAAGCCCTGGACTGGTGTCCAGGGCTGGTATTTTGGCGTTCCAAGTTACCGCACACTGAGTTCATAGAGCTTCTTGGATACCGTGGCGGATATACTTTTCTTATAAATACCCCACCAATCCAGACATCTTTGCTGTTGCCCGACAACGGAAGCAGGGTCGCTTGCCAGCTTTGCACGATACTCTGCGAGAAGAGCGGGGAGTTGATCCCAACTGTCCAGCAGCGGAAAGGGAGGTGTACCGAGAGCAAGAGGACTTTGCAGAAAGTCATGCTTTAGGCTGATGGGGATACATCCCATCTCCAAAGCGTCGTAGAGTCGGATAGTTTCAGGAGAGTTCCCGGCTGGGCAGGGACAAAAAATGGAGTACTCCAGAATAGCGGAGTACATACCGACGTTGAACCCTTTTGCAAAGTATTCGGTTGGTTGCAGCAAAATGTCGTGAGGGGCCTGCATGGCAGCCTGACGAAAAAGTTCTCGCTCATTGCCGAAGGATCGAGGGTTGTCTAACCAGCCGAGGAAGGAGGAAAGAAAGTGTCGATGATTAGCCGGCCTGAGCATCTCGGCACGACGGCCCCCTACCCCTGCCTTGGGGCCATTGGGAATCCAGAGGGTTTTACATCCGACCTCCGGGTCTGTAAAAATATCAGAAAAAAAGTAGTTCCTAAGAATCAGATCACAACTTTTATAAAGTTCAAGACTATACTTTTCCTTGAACTCGTCGCCTAGCTGACAAATTACAACTTTATTGCCTTGAGCTTTCAGCTGCTCGATAATTTCTGAACTAAGGCATCCAAGTTCCAGGTAAATAACAACACCGTCATGATAGCTATGCAAATCCCACTCCAGCCCGAATGGTATTTGCTGCAAGATTACATTTTGGATGAAACCAATTTCAATGACCTCATTTATCGTTAGCTGATTTGTAATAATTGATATATTTCTACCTTGATTCATTTACCACCCACCTGTTTATTCAAATGTATCACCAGCAGCCTGTCGGACTCGCCAACGTAATACGGTGTGCTCGCTCACGAATCCAGGTAAAAACCCATATATAATCAAAACATATTATCGAGAAGTCCCGGCATCTTATAGATATCTATTTCGTATGTCGTCGGATACCCCCAATGTTCAATGCAAGAGCGGTAGTGCTCGCAGGCGCTGAAATAGTCCTGACAGTTAAAGTGTCGATGTCCTCCATTTATACAGTCAAACACCAACTTTTGCACAGATCCCCTCTGGCTCATTTGAAAATCAATTGCACGATGGTAGTACCGGCAGGCGCCGACATAGTCTTCGGCGACAAATAGCTGATTTGCAACGAGACAAGCCTGCCCGGTATTGACCGGCTCAATCAGTTTAAAATCATCAGCCCATGGTGTCATCATAAGGTATTTACGGTAAAGAGACTGCAGTTCAAAATCGTAGCATTTATGCCAGGGCTTAATGGGGCCGCCGAAGTGGAGGATACGCTCAGGATATTGCGTAAGCATCCCAATGTCTCCCTGTGACACGGGATTCAGATTCCACTTCAAATCAATCTTCCCCTTACGATGTTTTAAAACGACATTGATGGCGTCTTGATCAGGAAGTATTGCCTTTGGGGAATTGGCATGGAGCCAATTAAGGCACATATCGCTTATTCCCTCTTCCCGCCAAAGCGCCAGATTAATTACCAAAACGCCGGAGTTAATGTAAATGTCCGTATCCAGGTCCAATCGACTTGTTTGTGCCGGGTTTTCTTCATCCCACCCGGCACAGCCCAATCCGTTTAAGTCAGTCCTCCAAAGATCCCACAACTCAGTCTCCACAACAAGATCACAATCCAAATAGATAATTTTATCCAGATCACTCAGTATCTCGGGTAACAATAGGCGATAATACATAGCGGGCGAAATGTGCAGGTGGGATCGTAAGCCAGCTATTCTTTCTATGGAAACTTCTTCAAGTATTATTTCGACATTGAATTTTGTACCTATTTGCAACAACAGCTCTTTTTCATTTTGCTCTAAGTTGGAATATAATATAAAAACCCGTAAGGAACTAGGGTTGTTGTGCATAATAATCGAGACAAGTGTTACACCGAGGTGCTGGACGTAAGCCGTATCGATACAGAATACTAAATTGATTTTTTCATTCATGCCAGACTCCGTGACAACAACTTCAGTAATATGACTTTTGCCATCTGTAATAGGGGGTTAGAAGAGAATTGTCCCATTGATCGGGAGCCTTGAACGTCTGGATTAATCGGCGCAACGGCGTGGTGCATTGGAGCTATTTCCAGTCAATCGAGGCTGCAAAGTTTACTGGAAGCCTGCCGGTTGGAGTTGATCGAATCGTTCCGGCCAAAAACGGCAACGCCAATCGTCGGGCCGTCAGGAAAGCCGGCGCCAGCGTCCCGTTTTCCGCCAGACGTTTTGTCAACTGAGATTGCTTATATGAGTACTCAAGTTGACTCGGTGAAGAAACGGATTTTCGCCGCGGATATTCTCTCCCAGGAGAAAGATGTAGCCAGGAAGCCAGTTGCGCATGCTGGCGATGCCAAGGGCTATGTTTGATTCCTTGTTACCCACAAAGTAATCGCATTTCAAGGCAAGCAGAGTGTCTACCAGAACCTCTTCCCCCAGTGTCAATCCGTCGTGATCACCCATATGAACGCCGATATCGGATTCGGTACGCATTGCATGGGTATAGAGCAGTCTGTGGTCGTAACGTCTCTGGAATTCACCGATCACCGGCGAAGAGTCGGTGAGCAGGAACACGCCGATTGTCGGATTCAATTCGATGATTCGATCAATAAACGCGAAGTAGTCGGCATTTGTTTTGGTCAGATTCGGCGATTCATTGACCTTATCGCTGCCACGGACATGAACACCTATCCACGGCCGTCCCAGCATGTTCTTGACAAAGAACTCCTCGACCCTTGCAGAAATGGCGGGCACCGGTTTCAGGTATTTTTGCATGATTTCCGCATAAATCGCATCATCGGTGAGTCCGTAATAGCGAGAGCTGGGGCCTATCCACGGGATGATCGATACAACGGTGGAATAGAAGTCACTGACCAAAAGGGTTTCCGGCCGATCGAACAGATATTGCGCTGCCAGGCGCGACCAGTTTCCCTCCCATTTGCAGTTATTCTCCACATACAGATTGTCCCGTGACCATTTTGCCGGAAAGATGGATACCTCGGCCGGAACATCCTCAAGAGAAGCAGTCGTCACCGGCTCAAAAAAATGGCCAAAGGCATTGACGTCTCCCTCGCGGCGGAAGAGGGAATTACTGCCCCACAGGATAATCGGAGTGCGTTGCGTAAGCTCGGCTAACAACAATTGTCCCGCAAGATGATGAATCTCGCTCCAGAAGCCATAACCCCAAGCCTTGATGAACAGGTAACGCTTCTCGGTATTTTTTATCGATGCCTGTTCCGAAAGCTCGAAATCATCGGCCATGCCGTAACCCCGACGGAGGTTGACGAGTAGTTGTGAAGCCTCGCTGTTGCCCGGATTATGGGCAAGACTCCAGCGGGCGTTGATCTCGGACAGCGGCAGATTGCCCTGCAGGAAGAGGTTCTGGGCATTGGCCAGGAAAATATCGTTGATAGTGTCGCCCGAATCCGGTTGATCAACCGTGGCTCCTGCAGCTTCCGGCAGTTGAAGCATACTTCTGAACGCATTTTCAAGCGATGCGGCAAATGGTTTGCCGAGAACATAATGGGAGGCCGCCAGGCCTTCCCGCAACTCCCTAAGCCGTTCGGGAGCATGGGCAAGACTGTTGGCAAGCTCGAAATACCCGTCAAAGGATTCGGTAATGAGCTGCTCGTAACCCAAGGTCGTCAGCAGGCTGGCGGCAACGCGGGACGGAAAGGAGTCTCCTTTGTAAGTAACAATGGGAAGTCCGGTCAACAAGGCATCTGCCGCCGTGGTGTGGGCGTTGTAGGGCCATGTGTCCAGAAACAGGTCGGCAACCCGATAGCGCGCCAGGTGGTCTTCGACCTGGGGTACACGCGTCGCAAATACTAAACGGTCGGGATCAATGCCCCGTTCCTGAGCTGCCGTACACAAATTCCGCTGGGACGTTTCATTGCGGGACATGAGCCAGAGCACGCTGTCCGGCGTTACTTCCAGAAGACGCATCCAGACGTCGAACATCCGTGGATGAATCTTGAAGTCATGGCTGAAGGCGCAAAAGACGAAGCCTTTCTCAGGCAGGCCGTACTCGCTGCGTGACAATGGCTCCGGGACTTCGACACCCGATGCGACCGGCAGATAACAATGATCCAGATACACCGGTTTCTCTGAATAATACGCATGGTGTTCCTCCGGCAGCACCACACGGTCGGCAACGATGTAATCGTAGCAGTCAAGGGCCATGGTCCCCGGATAACCGAGGTAGTTAACCTGGATTGGAGCTGGGCGGTACAGGAATATATCGGTGCGGGCATCGGAAGTGTAACCGGCCAGATCAACGGCAATATCGACTTCCATCTGTCTCATGAGCTCCGCAATCTGGAGGGCCGTCAAGTCTCTGGCGTCGATGAAGCGGTCAAAGGCGGAGATCATGCGACTCCGGATGCGACTATTGTCGTCCAGGCCAAGAGAAATGGCAATGGTTTCGAAACGGGACTTATCGTGTGATTCGATAACGCCGGCCATCAGGTGGCCTACCGGGTGTTCGCGCAGATCAGGAGAGACATAGGCAATCCGGATGCGGCCATGATTATAGCGTTCGCCTCTCCATAGCGGCTCGCGGCGCTTCGGATGCTGGTGCCGGGCAAAGATCTCAGCGCACCGGTAATGATCAGCAGCCGAATCTGACAGAGCCATGAAACCAAGGGTTTTGCAGGTTTTGCGCCCTTCGCGGATGCCGTCGGTGATGGAACGGGTCAGTGCATCCAGGTCGGTCCAGTCGCACAGGTGAAGTCGCTCGAAACAGAGGAGGCCACTACAGAACGGATAGTCCGGATTCTTACGGCACAACCGTTCAAAGGCTTCCACGGCTTGCTGGTTGAGTTTGAACTCGGTGAGCAGGATTCCGTAGTTGCCCAGGGCATTTTCATGTTCAGGGTCTATTTCAAGAGCGCGGTGAAAACGTTCCAAGGCTTCATGGTGACGGTTCATGTCCCGGAGCAAGGCCCCGCTGTTGACCAGAACTTCAACGAAAGATGGATTAATTGCAAGAGCGCGGTCAAAGCTGGAAAGCGCTTCCTCCCTACGGAACAGGGCCTGAAAAGCCGCACCCTGCACAAACCAGAGGGGAGCAAAGTCAGGGGTGGCATTGACTCCTACAGTTGCATGATGCAGTGCCTCTTCATGACGTCCTGAATTCAGTTCGAGCACTGCCAATGAGTACAAGACGGTAGCATTGTCAGGGGCAACAATCAAAATCTGGCGGAACAAGGACTCCGCTTCAAGATGTTTTCCCTGTTGCAGGAGCTCTAACGCAACCTGCAATGGATTATTGCTATCATTCCGGGCCACCTCCCGAGATTGTGCCATCTTGTTTTTTTTACGCTTCATGTTCCCTCGCAGGTTCTAGTATCTCAAGTGCAATCAAAAAACAAAATCAACTATCTATGGCCAATCTTCGTTATCCATTGGAGCCTCTGGCAAAAGTCACAAAAGTCCCCCCCCTTGCGGGGGAGGACTGGAGGTGAGGCTACCATGAAATCAGCCGGTTGCAGCTTTAACCACACCCTGACCCCTCCCGCTAAGGGAGGGGGAAACAGACATTCTTACTACTTTTGCAAGAGCCTCTATAATGTTTGCAGAGATCCAATCTGAGTAGTCGTCAGAGCTTGCACCTGCGTGGCTGACAACGACCCAACCTGCGTAGTCGTCAGTGCCGCCACTTGTGCGGTGGTCAGATTGGCAATTTGCGTAGTCGTCAGCGCCGCAATGTCCGCGGTGGACAAAGTGGCTATCTGGCTGGTTGCAATCACCACGAGGTCAGCTGTTGTCACATTCGCAATCTGAGCAGTCGTCAGCGCAGCAACCTGCGCGGTGGTCAGATTCGTTATTTGCGCCGTCGTCAGCGCCGCAATGCCCGCAGTGGACAGATTCGCTATCTGGCCGGTCCCGATCGCCGCGAGGTCAGATGTTGTCAGAGTCGCGATCTGAGCAGTCGTCAGCGCAGCAACCTGCGCGGTGGTCAGATTGGCTGACTGGTCCGTTGTTACATTCGCAATTTGCGTGGTTGTCAGCGCCGCAATGCCTGCGGTGGACAAGTTGGCTATCTGACTGGTCCCAATCGCCGCGAGGTCAGATGTTGTCAGAGTCGCAATCTGAGCCGTCGTCAGCGCCGCAATCTGTGCGTTGAGCAGATTGGCCGACTGAGCCGTTGTCAGAGTGGCAATTTGCGCCGTCGTCAGCGCCGCAATGCCCGCGGTGGACACATTGGCTATCTGGCTGGTGCCGATCGCTGCGAGGGCAGCTGTTGTCACATTCGCAATCTGTGCCGTCGTCAACGACGCCACTTGTGCGTTGGTCAAATTGGCCGACTGGGCCGTTGTCAGATTCGCAATTTGCGCCGTTGTCAGCGCCGCAATGCCTGCGGTGGACAAATTGGCTATCTGGCCGGTCCCGATCGCCGCGAGGTCAGATGTTGTCACACTCGTAATCTGCGCCGTCGTCAGCGCTGCCACTTGTGCGTTGGTCAGATTGGCCGACTGGGCCGTTGTCAGATTCGCAATTTGCGCCGTCGTCAGCGCTGCAATGCCCGCAGTGGACAAATTGGCTATCTGGCTGGTGCCGATCGCCGCGAGGTCAGATGTTGTCAGATTCGTAATCTGTGCCGTCGTCAGCGCAGCAACCTGCGCGGTGGTCAGATTGGCCGACTGGGCCGTTGTCACATTCGCAATCTGAGTAGTCGTCAGCGCCGCAACGTTCGCGGTGGTCAAAGCGGCTATCTGGCTGGTGCCGATCGCCGCAAGGTCAGCTGTTGACAGATACGCAAGCTGCGTAGTCGTCAGTGCCGCCACCTGCGCGGTGGTCAGACTGGCTGACTGGGCCGTCGTCAGATCCGCAATTGCCGGCGGGGGTGTTGTCAGATTTGCAATTTGCGTAGACGTAAACGCCGTCACCTGGAGATATCCAATCTGTGTAGTCGTAAGAGCTTGCACCTGTGTGGACGACAACGACTCCACCTGCGAAGTCGTCAGCGCCAACACCTGCGCGGTGGCCAGATTATTGATTTGTGTAGTCGTCAGCGCCGCCACCTGCGCGGTGGACAAATTGGCTATCTGGCTGGTTACAATCACCGCGAGGTCAGATGTTGTCACATTTGCAATTTGCGCCGTCGTCAGCGCCGCCACCTGCGCGGTGCTCAGAGTGGCAATTTGCGCTGTCGTCAGCGCCGCAATGCCCGCGGTGGATATATTAGCTATCTGGCTGGTGCCGATCGCCGCAAGGTCAGATGTTGTCACACTCGCAATCTGCGAAGTCGTCAACACCGCCACCTGCGTGGTGTTCAAATTGGCTGACTGGGCCGTTGTCAGATTCGCAACTTGCGAAGTCGTCAGCGCCGCCACCTGCGCGGTGGACAGATTGGCTATCTGGCTGGTGCCGATCGCCGCAAGGTCAGATGTTGTCAGAGTCGCTATCTGCGAAGTTGTCAGCGCCGCCACCTGCGCGGTGGTCAAGTTGGCCGACTGGGCCGTTGTTACATTCGTAATTTGCGTTGTCGTCAACGCCGCCACCTGCGCGGTGGACACATTGGCTATCTGGCTGGTGCTCATCACCGTAAGGTTCGCTGTTGTCACATTCGCGATCTGCGAAGTCGTCAGCGCCGCCACCTGCGCGGTGGTCAAATTGGCCGACTGGGCCGTTGTCAAATTAGCAATCTGCGTAGTCGTCAGCGCCGCAAAGTCCGCGGTGGACAAATTGGCTATCTGGCTGGTTACAATCGCCGCAAGGTCGGCTGTTGCCAGATTCGCAATCTGCGAAGTCGTCAGCGCCGACACCTGCGTCGTTGTCAGATTAGCTGACTGGTCCGTTGTCAGATTCGCAATCTGCGAAGTCGTCAGCGCCGCCACCTGCGCGGTGGACAAATTGACTATCTGGCTTGTCCCAATCACCGCAAGACTAGCCGTTGCCACATTCGCAATCTGCGAAGTCGTCAGCGCCGACACCTGCGCAGTGGACAGATTGGCTGACTGGGCCGTTGTCAGATTGGCTATTTGCGCTGTCGTCAGCGCCGCCACCTGCGCGGTGGACAAATTGGCTATCTGGCTGGTGCCCATCACCGCAAGGTCAGCTGTTGCCACATTCGCAATCTGCGAAGTCGTCAGCGCCGCCACCTGCGCGGTGGACAGATTCGCTGACTGGGCCGTTGTCAGGTTCGCAATCTGCGAAGCCGTCAGCGCCGCCACCTGCGCGGTGGACAAATTGGCTATCTGGCTGGTACCCATCACCGCAAGGTCAGCTGTTGTCACATTCGCAATCTGCGAAGTCGTCAGCGCCGCCACCTGCGCGGTAGTCAGATTGGCTGACTGGGCCGTTGTCAGATTCGCAATCTGCGAAGTTGTCAGCGCCGCAATGCCCGCGGTGGACAAATTGGCTATCTGGCTGGTGCCGATCGCCGCAAGATCAGATGTTGTCAGAGCCCCAATCTGCGAAGTCGTCAGCGCCGCCGCCTGCGCGGTGGTCAGATTCGTAATTTGCGAAGTCGTCAGCGCCGCAATACCCGCTGTGGTCACATTGGCTATCTGGCTGGTCCCAATCGCCGCGAGGTCAGATGTTGTCAGAGTCCCAATCTGCGAAGTCGTCAGCGCTGCAACCTGCGCGGTGGTCAGTTTGGCCGCATGGGCCGTTTTTACATTCGTAATTTGCGCTGTCGTCAGCGCCGCAATGCCCGCAGTGGACAAATTGGCAATTTGGCTGGTCCCGATCGCCGCGAGGTCAGATGTTGTCAGATTCGTAATCTGTGCCGTCGTCAGCGCAGCAACCTGCGCGGTGGACAGATTGGCCGACTGGGCCGTTGTCAGATTCGCAATCTGCGTAGTCGTCAGCGCTGCAATGCCCGCGGTGGATACATTGGCTATCTGGCTGGTCCCAATCGCCGCAAGGTCAGATGTTGTCACATTCGTAATCTGCGCCGTCGTCAGCGCCGCCGTCTGCGTGGTGGTCAGATTGGCCGACTGGGCCGTCGTCAGACTGGCAACTTGCGAGGTCGTCAGCGCCGCAATGTTTGCTGTGGACAAATTGGCTATCTGGCTGGTCCCAATCGCCGCAAGGTCAGATGTTGTCACATTCGTAATCTGCGCCGTCGTCAGCGCCGCAACCTGCACATTGGTCAGATTGGCCGACTGGGCCGTTGTCAGATGAGCAACTTGCGTAGTCGTCAGCGCCGCAATGTTCGCGGTGGACAAATTGGCTATTTGGCTGGTCCCAATCACCGCAAGGTCAGCATTTGTCACATTCGTAATTTGCGCCGTCGTCAGCGCCGCAACCTGCACATTGGTCAGATTGGCCGACTGGGCCGTTGTCAGACTGGCAACTTGCGAGGTCGTCAGCGCCGCAATGTTTGCTGTGGACAAATTGGCTATCTGGCTGGTCCCAATCGCCGCGAGGTCAGATGTTGTCAAATTCGTAATCTGCGCCGTCGTCAGCGCCGCTACCTGCGCGGCGGTCAAATTGGCCGACTGGGCCGTTGTCAGAATAGCAACTTGCGAGGTCGTCAGCGCCGCAATGCCCGCGGTGGACAAATTGGCTATCAGGCTGGTTCCCATCACCGCGAGGTCAGCTGTTGTCAGGTTCGCAACCTGCGCAGTCGTCAACGCCGCAACCTGCGTGGTAGTCAGATTGGCGGACTGGGCCGTTGTCAGATCCGCAATTGTTGTCTGGGATGCCACATTCGAAATCTGCGCAGTCGTCAGCGCCGCTACCTGCGCGGTGGACATCTTGGCAATCTGGCTGGTGGTCATCGCCGAGAGGTCAGCTGTTGTCACATTCGAAATCTGCGCGGTCGTCAACGCCACCACCTGCGCGGTGGTCAGATTGGCAATTTGCGCTGTCGTCAGAGCCGCAATGTCCGCGGTGGACAACTTGGCAATCTGACTGCTGCCCATCGCCGCAAGAGCAGATGTCGACAGATTGGCAATTTGCGCTGTCGTCAGCGCCGCCGCCTGCACGGTGGACACATTGGCTGACTGGGCCGTTGTCAGATTCGCAATTTGCGCTGTCGTCAAAGCCGCAATGTCCGCAGTTGACAACTTGGCAATCTGGCTGGTGCCCATCGCCGCGAGGTCAGCTGTTGTCACATTTGCGATCTGCCCAGTCGTCAGCGCCGCAACCTGCGTGGTTGACAGATGGGCGGACTGGGCCGTTGTCAGATTGGCAATTTGCGTAGTCGTCAGCGCCGCAACCTGCGCGGTGGACAAAGTGGCTATCTGGCTGGTGCCGATCGCCGCGAGGTTAGCTGTTGTCACATTCGAAATCTGCGCCGTCGTCAGCGCCGCCAACTGCGCGGTGGTCAGATTGGCCAACTGGGCCGTTGTTACGTTCGCAATCTGCGTGGTCGTCAGCGCCGCAATGTCCGCGGTGGACAACTTGGCTATCTGGCTGGTACCAATCACCACGAGGGCAGCTGTAGTCAGATTAGCAATCTGCCCAGTCGTCAGCGCCGCCACCTGCGCGGTGGTCAGATTGGCCGACTGGGCAGTTGTCAGATTGGCAACTTGCGTAGTCGTCAGCGCCGCAACGCCCGCTGTGGACAACTTGGCTATCTGGCTGCTGCCGATCGCCGCGAGGGCAGCTATTGTCACATTCGAAATCTGCGTAGTTGTCAGTGCCGCCACTTGTGCGGTGGTCAGACTGGCTGACTGGGCCGTTGTCACATTCGCAACTTGCGTGGTTGTCAGCGCCGCAATGCCCGCGGTGGTCAGATTGGCTATCTGGCTGGTGCCGATCGCCGCGACATCAGCCGTTGTCACATTCGAAATCTGCGTAGTCGTCAGCGCCGCCATCTGCGCGGTGCTCAGATTGGCAACTTGCGCAGTCGTCAGCGCCGCAATGCCCGCGGTGGACAACTTGGCTATCTGGCCGGTGCCAATCGCCGCGAGGGCAGCTGTTGTCACATTCGAAATCTGCGCCGTCGTCAGCGCCGCAACCTGCGCGGTGGTCAGATTGGCTGACTGGGCCGTTGTCACATTAGCAACTTGCGTGGTCGTCAACGCCGCAATGCCTGCGGTGGACAACTTAGCTATCTGGCTGGTGCCGATCGCCGCGAGGGCAGCCGTTGATAGATTCGCAATCTGTCCAGTCGTCAGCGCCGCAACTTGCGCGGTAGTCAGATTGGCTGTCTGGGCCGTTGTCACATTTGCAATCTGCGTAGTCGTCAGCGCCGCCACCTGCGCGGTGGACAACTTGGCAATCTGGCTGGTGCCAATCACCGCAAGGTCAGCCGTTGTCACATTCGTAATCTGTGCCGTCGTCAGCGCCGCCACCTGCGCGGTAGTCAAATTGGCCGATTGGGCCGTTGTCAGATTAGTAATTTGCGTAGTCGTCAGCGCCGCAATGCCCGCGGTTGACAAACTGGCTATCTGGCTGGTGCCAATCGCCGCAAGGTCAGCCGTTGTCACATTCGAAATCTGTGCAGACGTCAGCGCCGCCGCCTGCGCGGTGGTCAGATTGGCAACTTGCGCAGTCGTCAGCGCCGCAATGTCCGCGGTGGACAACTTGGCAATCTGGCTGGTGCCAATCGCCGCAAGGTCAGCAGTTGTCAGATTCGAAATCTGCGAAGTCGTCAGCGCCGCAACCTGCGCCGTGGTCAGATTGGCGGACTGGGCCGTTGTCAGATTGGCAATTTGTGCAGTCGTCAGCGCCGCCACCTGCGCGGTGGACAACTTGGCAATCTGGCTGGTGCCGATCGCCGCAAGGTCAGCCGTTGCCACATTCGCAATCTGCGAAGTCGTCAGCGCCGCAACCTGCGCGGTAGTCAGATTGGCGGACTGGGCCGTTGTCAGATTCGCAATCTGCGAAGTCGTCAGTGCCGCTACCTGCGCGGTGGACAACTTGGCAATCTGGCTGGTGCCCATCACCGCAAGGTCAGCAGTTGTCACATTCGCAATCTGCGAAGTCGTCAACGCCGCCACCTGCGCGGTGGTCAGATTCATAATTTGCGTAGTCGTCAGCGCCGCAATGCCCGCGGTGGAGAACTTGGCAATCTGGCTGGTGCCGAGCGCCGCAAAGTCAGCCGTTGTCAGATTTGCAATCTGCGAAGTCGTCAGCGCCGCTACCTGCGTGGTGGTCAGACTGGCTGACTGGGCCGTTGTCACATTCGCAATCTGCACAGTCGTCAACGCCGTCACCTGTGCGGTGGTCAGATTGGCTGACTCGGCCGTTGTCAGATTGGCAACTTGCGAGGTCGTCAGCGCCGCAATGCTCGCGGTGGACAAATTGGCAAACTGGCCGGTGTTCATCGCAGCAAGGTTTGCCGTTGACAGACTCGCCATCTGCAAGTAAGTCAACGCCGCCACCTGGGCGGTGGACAGATGGTTGACTTGGGCTGTCGCCAGCGCGAGGAGCTGCGATGCCTGTAGTATCGAAATATCTGTAGTCGATAATCCTTGCAGTTGACTGGTGCTCATGATTGCAATGGCAGAAGAGCTGATACTGACAATATCTGAATTTGAGAAGGCCGAAAGCTGGGTAGAGCTTAAAGCGGCAAACTGAGCAGTACTCAATGCCTGAACGTCCGACGTACCAATGCCCTGTATCTGACTTGTCGTCAAATTTGCGATTTGTGTAGGGCTTAGCGATGAGATGATAGACATATAATGTTACCCTCCTAATCTAAATAATTATGTAATGTCAAAAATTGCTTAATTTCCTATTAAGGTAACCCTGCGGCTCTGCCAGGGGCTTCAAATGTTCCCACAGTTCCGGAATGATACAGTTCGCTAAGGTTTCGGTTTTTGATTTTTCGATTGCGATATGCGCCCTTTGAGGGCGCCGGCAAGCGTAAATCCTCTACCCCTAAAACCGCACATTTACTTTATCGGCATGTGATTACGAATCTGTAATTTTTTTTTGGGGTGAACATTGTACCCCGCCCTGGGCGGGGCTTTGTCTGCGAGAACAGTACTGTTTCCTTATAGATCGGCTATTTTTGCTCAGGTAGCCGGGATGAGGAGGACGCTTAAATATTGGTGCCCTGTGCCGTCGATTGTCATGGTCCGGGAGCCGGCAATTTTGTTATTGGGGAAGCTACATTAAAATAAATATTTTTTTCAGAGCTTTTCAATTCGTAACAAATGAGTTTATGTCGTTGATTGTCCCAACATTGCATATGATGCGCCGCTCGGCAAAACTCTCCGGCAAATGCAGAGAACGATAATAAGCAACAATATCGTCAAAATTATCAGCAAGGGTTTGGGATGCGGGATTCAGGTTCGTTACAACTGCAAGCCCGGACGGTTTGGCGGGGATAGTCTTGATTGTCAAATCAGGCCTGAAGGCCTTTAGGCAAGGAATAATCCGCCACACATCACCGGTCCAAAAACCGGTGCAGCGCTCCCGCTCAGCTACAACGGGCGCTATCGGCAGGCAGTCGTGAATCAATATCACCGACTTCTCGCCAGCATAACGCTCAAGGTTGATAAAATCTTTCAACGCTTGTTCAAAGAGGTGGAGGCCGTCGATAAATGCCAAATCAAATGTATCTTTGCCAATAACCTCACGCAGGTCGTGTTGAGCAAAAAAATCGTCGCTGGTCAACGGGAAGAGCGTAGCGGGGCCATGGGGACAGACATAGTTCAATCGATCCCAGAAACCTTGGTAGGGGTCGATCCCAACCGCCTTTGTCTCCGGGCCGGCCAGGGCTAGTGATCGACCGTGACCCAGGCCGATCTCCACGTAACTGGCCGGTCGAAGCTGCTCGTGGAAACGTTGCAACCAAGAATAGTAATCTTCCCCCGGCATCTCCTGCTCGACGGCCAATACAAAAAGCACCTCTCGGGCGGCATTGGACTGCGGAAACAGCTGTTGAATATTCTCGCAGGCTGCCAGCGCGCCGGAAAGGTCCCCGAGAGATATCCTCACCTTTGCTCGCATCACCTGCAGAAGCAGCAGGCCGGGCACCAGCAGAAGAGCTGCATCAATCGCATCTGCAGCCGATGAATAATGCCTGCGATGATAAAGCATCAGTCCATGGAAATAGAGAGTCATCTCCGGTGAAGATTGCGATTCCAGCACCAAGCGCTGTATCTCTCCAACTTCCTGTACGTAGCCGATTTCCTCGTAAAATCGGAGCACCTCAAAAACAAGCTCGTATTCGCCAAGTGCAGCGTCAAGCTTTCCTTCTTTCTGAAGGATTACTGACTGACGCACCTGCGCCTTAAGCCTTTCCAAAATGTTACTTGATATGAAACGTGTGTTGTTGTCGTATTGTTGGCTCAAGTCCCCAGATGGCGTTTCTTGTAATGCTTTATCAAGTCGGGATGATACTAATGACCCCTTTTGCGATGTCGGTAAAATGTTCGCCGTAACTGGAGAGCAAGACTCCGCTTGCAAAGTGGGAGTTACCGAGCCAGGCGATACAGCCGATTCAGTTACACCATATAATTTTGAGAAATATGGACTGACCATTATAACAATCGGACGATCTAAGTTATCTTTGTACTCTTTGATAATCATATCTTCGGTAACATGATGGTACTGGAAAGTTAGACCGGCGGTAAGATTAAATTTAGATTGCCGTTGTTTGCGATCAATAATTCGTCGTTTGATCGTAGCATCCAAGTCAACTAATTTCCAATGTGCGCCATATAATATTTCATTTTCATCTACTGAAATATTCTTTGCTTTCATATTTTCAACGTCGCGGTTATGCCATTTAATTAATGATTTTTCGTAAAGAAGTTCATGATTGCCGAGTCCCCAACAAATATCTTTGCCGGCTTTAACTATTGCAGGTTTAACGTATAAAATATTAGTTGGATCGTCCATATCCGGATCGCCATGCCTGCGCTGGAGAGGCACGGGGAGCTTAGGATCTAACGGGGCATCATCCTTATGCTTATATATTTGCCAAAGATTTGCGAAGTAAATGTCTTTTTGTGTCTCCTCAATATGTGACCGGACTGATTTTTCCAATGGGTTGCAAAATATGAATTCATCTGAATCAACTAAAATAACATAATCTGCATTTGTAATTGTTCTATATTTTTTGTTAAATTCGTTTGCTTTGATAACATCGTCCATCATGTCAGTAAATTGAAAATATTCAATTACAACATTTGGATATTGTCTCGCTATAAACTCAGTATTATCATTAGTATCACTATCAAGTATTATATGTATCTTGTCGACCCAAGAATAATGACTTAAGAAAAAAGGGGCCATAAATTCTTCATTATACCACATCGTAATCAATTCAATGATCATGTTATTAATTACCTCTTTTTATATTTGCGTAACTATTATTCAATGTCTTTTGTAAACCCTTTTCCTTCCGGTGCATTTTCATCTTTCTTTAAGTCTCCCCGATAATTACCCGGTGTCCATGTTTCGATGTTTTTAAGAATATCTTCCTTTGTAAATTGATAGGGAAACAACTCAACATCGTTGTCTGATATTTTCATACAATTTTTTTCTTCAAACATTTTGAGTACTGATGGTGAAAATTTTTCCGTCTTTTTCAGTATCAACTCGCGTTCCATAGGGATAGCCATGCCACAGTTGTCGCAGAATTTATTAACTTGATCTTGAAACTGTGCCGGGACTTTATTCCACCATCCCGCATCAACTGGCCATGCATTACGCCCTTCATTGAGAAGGACATCTTGAGCCGCCGCTACCTCACAGAAATACGCACCAAAGTGATTAATTGTAGCGCACCAGGTACGTTGTACCCAACAGTCATCTATCAATGATTTTCTCAAGTCGTCATCTTTAACCACATCTTTAATAGCAATTGTTAATGGTTGATGTTTACATGTTTTAAGTTGAGTTTCGTTGTGCTCATTGTAAGCAAGCTGGCCAAAAGTTTTTTGAATCAGAGGTAAATATTTTTGAAAATTCTTACCTCCCGAAGTCCACAGTCCCATTTTTGATGGTGGGAACTTACATCTAATAAGCTCACAAATTTGAGGAAATTCTGGATGTAGCAATGGCTCTCCGCCAATAATCCCAATCTTGCTCGGCCATGTTTTCAGGGAATCCAAGGCTGTAACTATTTGTTGCAGGGTCATATGCTTTCGTTGATCTCTACGTAGATGACGATTGTATCGTGAACAGTAGAGACAAGAGTGATAGCAATAATTAGTGATATCTATTTGTACGCACCATGCGTCATAAATTGGTAGCATTTGGTCCTCTTTTCGATTTTGTCATTTAGAGCACAACTGCCTAACCTGTCTAAATTAACAGTTAGTTAATCTATTGGATTTCATGGTACTCCAATTTATTACGTTGGAACTCCAAAAAACGTCGGAATGCACTGATTTCCAGGTCATCTGGACATTGATTTAAACATATACAGGCTGCATCATAATTCTTATTGTCCATGTATTCTTTAGCACAGTTTATAACATACCACTTGAAACCACTTACTAGTAATTCTTGATTGTTATCAGTATCAGCAATGCCCCGCCACTTGTTGAGAAACAGCAACCGGTTGCGGAGAAGAATTTCCCCGGCCGTTTCAGTCCGCTCATAAAATGGAATTTCCCTCAGCGCCCGAATAGTGCCGCTCCAGTGATGGTCGTAGGTGGTTGTTGGAACGATGTAGCTCTTGAGGCCCGCCCGTTTGATCTGCAAACCCAAGTCCCACTCCTCGAAATAGCAGGGAGTGAATCCATTTTCAAACCGGATCAGTTTTGCGTTGAAGTGCTCCAGCTTTACGGCAAAGAAGAACCCTGAAACGGCATCCACCGCCAGGGGTTGGTTGAAACTCCCCTTGTCGAAGTAGATGTTATCTCTTGTCAAGGAAAAATCAAAGAAACTCCCCTGGGGACCCACGCAGGCCGCTCCCGGCAGCGAGTTAAGCGTTTGTTCGAGTGAGATTATGGCTGCCCGTTCCACATGAAGATCGGCATTCATAATGAAGACGGTTGGGGTTGCGGCTATCTCAAGCCCCAGGTTCCAGGCCCGGGCAACCCCGATGTTCTGTTTCATGATGGCGTAGCGGTTGATGCGGGGATGTCCTTTAAGCTGCTCCGCCACTTCCTGGCCGTTGAAGATCACAATCACATCGCCATCCACCTCTTCCAGATCATGCAGTAAGGTGCCGACGTTGTATTCACTCGCCGGCGACATGTCAAGCACAGGAATGACAAAGCTGCGCCGGGCGCTGCTGATGCAGACGGCGTCGTGGGTTGCGGCGTCAATGGCGGACACATCCACAAGGGAACGCTCCCGCAATTCCTCCGCGGAGAAGGTATCCGGCTTGCCGCCCAGGGCGACCGCCAACAGGTCCTCCACCCGGTGGGCATAAGTGTGGGCATTGTGGACCAACCGCCGGCCACGGGCGGCAATCTGTTCACGGAGGGCATCATTTTCCAGATAAAAACGCGCAACCTCAGCCAGCTCTTCGTCACGCCGGTAAAGAGCATAATCCTCGCCGTTATTGAAAAGTATATCCTGGCCGCTGTTCCGGGCCATATCGGTGAGCAACAGCGAACCGGTTGACAGCGCCTCGAAGACCCGCATGTTCAGGTCGTTGCTCACCGCCTCATTTAATACGATCTTGGATTGAGAGAAAACTCGGGCCATATCGTCCCAAAAGCACCGTTCATAATAGAGCGGGATCTGGCTCCCCAGTTGGACAAAGAGTCTTTCGCGGCGCGACCCGGCCGGCACGCCTCCCACAAAACTAACAGGATAAAGCTTCGGCAAGTCGATTTTGCAGTGAATTTCCTGGTCACAGGCAAGAGGAAGCCAGTATGCATTGCACCCCTGCGCCCTGAAATCCGGGAGATATTCTCTCTGGGCGATAAATACCCGGTCAAAATTTTTTGCCCACTGAATTTGCGCAGCAAGAAAGATATGGTTGTCGATGAGGTAACAAACCTTGGGACAGGAAAGTGCTTCCAAGTTATGGGGAAAGTGCCCATCCACCGAATGTACCCAGATATAGAGGTCAGGATGCTGCTCAGGTGGTGTGGTGGTGAGAATTTCGGCCATATCGGGAGTGGGCGAGGTTTCTATGTCATGAGGCAGCACAGGCAGTTTCATATTCTGGAACTTCCCGACTTCGAGCAGATGCTCAGTCACATGGGGACCAATAGTTGTCAATCGGCATATCCGGCGCAGTACCCGCTCCAAATAGACGGCAGTTGTTATCGGATGGGCCACGTAGGCCAGCCAGACGTTCAGTTCATTCATTATGCAGGCTCCCTGGCCACTTTGTCCATTGTTCGTCCGGGTCATGCCTTTATACAGATGGAACCCCTGTATTCATCGGGTCCCATGCCAGTGGTAAATGAAAATTTGATGCCTTCGACAACGATAAAACCGGAGCGGCCAAGGAGCGATGTCCATGTGCCGCAGCCGAAGACGCTGTAGTGATTGGGGTTTGTTTCGTGATGGATATCCAATGCAGGCCCCTGGCCACAGCCGATGTCAAGAATTCGTTTATCCGTGCTGATCAGATACTTGGGCAGGAGTGCGTTGAGTACTTCGCTTGTAATATTCGAGTGAAGGGGGGACGGTGTCTCCGGATAGATTTCACTCTCTATTTTATCTACAAAGGAGACAAGGCGGGAAATCCCTTTGAATGAAACATCCATCAAAATTCCTCATGTTCTTGAATTGTTGAATGTGGCCGCATTACTGAGCTTGGTGGCGATACATTGAAATTGTTGCGCCGCCTTGTCCCAACTCAGTCGCTTCATGTCCTCAGCCGCAACCGCGGACTTTTTTGCTATCACCTCTCTGTAGAGGTAAGCAAATTCCAACTGCTCGATCAGTTCCGCCACCGACGCTTCATGCCAGATTGCGGAGGGCTGCCCCTGGGTGTCATTGACCACTGTTGGCGTGTAGCTGGTCAACGGGAATGCGTTTCGCTCGGTGATGACGTCGGCATGGCCTGTGGCATCGCTGGCAATGACGGTCCGCCCACTGGCCATGTATTCGCACATGACCATGTTGTTGCCCCCCTCGCAGCGGTTGGGAAAGATGCCGATATCGGACTGCTGATACACCTGCCGCATCTGGGCATTATCCATGAGGGGGAGGAGGCAGACCCGTCCGGTAGGGATTCCGTTTTCATGGAGAGTTCGCCACAGAATCGCCAGGCAATCGTCATCCGTGGGCGTAAATGAGATATAGGTGGAGTTTGCCATGGTAGCCAGCGAAAAAGGCCACTGATTTACCCAGGAGCAAACCAGATACGCGTCGGCATGGCGTTGCATGAATACCCGCATGGCGGCGATCACCAGATCCTGCCCTTTGCGGAGTTCGAATTTGCCGCCGGAAAAGACAATGAAGCGGCCATCATCCGGACGCTGTGGTGTAGCATAAAAATTGGCGGGGTCAATCCCCTGCAGGATAGTGGCGGTCTGGCGGACGCCACCGATCCGAAGCTGGTACTCGCACCACGATGAGCCGGCAACGATGAAATCCCATTCATGGGCGGCACGGCGGGTATGGCGGAGGGCCTCCACGTCGTTCTCGAAAAAACAGTAACCGATGTTGAGCCGGTCCCAATCGGCGGAATTCATGGGACGGAAATCGTGACCGCCGATGCAGTGAAGGGTCACCCCGTCCAGGGGAGGAAGTTTGGCAATTTCCTTTGTAAGATATCCACCGGCAATTCCCCAACCATGGGCTCGGCCGCTGGGCATGGAAACTCTCATCTCAACTCTTTGCGTGTATTATCTGATTCCAACTGCGTCAAGGCCTCCTGCGCTTCATGATCCCACGGCTGCAAGGCAAGTACGCGTTCCAGGAAAAATCTTGCTTTATCAGGCATTTCTACCCGCCAGCAAACATAGGCAATCGCCTTGAGTATTCCAATATCCTGTGGCGCCTTGGCCTGAAGACTCACATAGATTCGAAGGGCTTCTTCAAACTTACCAAACCCCACACAAAGCAGATCGGCCAGATTTTTTTGGAAAACAGCGCTGGAAGGTTTAAGACGCACGGCTTCTTCATGGTTGCGGAGGGAACGCTGGAGATCGTTACATTTCTGGTAAAGTACGCCAAGATCGTTATGGGCCAAGGCGTTGCCGGGGTCTTGGGCTACCAGCGTTTCCAACAACTGAAGGGCCTCATCGGGCCTGTCGGTATCAACAAGGTTGATGGCCTCATTGTAGAGCTCGTCAGGTGATCGTGCCGGCTCGGGCCGGGTCTCGGGCAAAGAAGCCGCTATTGGCTGGGAAGCGGGTACGGGCACAACCGCCGGTACCCCTTGGCACGCCGGCGGAGCCTCTCCGGAAATCCGACGGGTATCAGGCTGGGCCGCCTGGGAAGCGCCCATCTGATCCAGGGCTTGCCGTGCCTCCTTGTTGTTGTCGTCGAGTTGCAGGGTGCGGGTGAAGTATTGCCGCGCCTGCTCCTTGCGCCCGATCCGCAGGCTAATGGTGCCCAAGGTATTGAGGGCCTCGACATCGAAGGGATTGTTCTTGAGGATATCCAGGTAGATTTGGATGGCATCGCCGGCCCACTCCAGCTCCGTGAAATAGAAGTCCGCCAGATTCTTCCGATAGACGATGTTCCCTGGGTCCAGTTTGTGGGCCTTTTCATGGTGCGCCAAGGCTCTGAGCGGGTTCCCGTCGCGATAGTAGAGCACTGCGATATCATTGTGGGCTTGGCTGAACTCGGGATAGATTTTCAGGAAATCCTGAATGTGATGAATTGCTTCGTCTATCTCAACATCGCGGACAACCGACAGGATCCGCTCGTAGGTAGCGGTCCCCTCGATGGCGATCAGGTTTTGATTTGCAGGCATTGGTATGCGCCCCTCTCGGACTCGTGTGATAGTTAAATAAATGTTAGGGGAAAATCATCTCAAGTTCAATAAAAAACCTCAGAATGGGGCCGCGTTCGCTCCATCGACCGAGTTTGCTGCCTGGTCCATGGTTCGGCCTTGCGCATCCTTGCCATTGAACGTGAAGACGATATGGGAGGGGTCGATCACGGCACTGCCGTCGGCGTTCTGACTGAGTTGAAAGTTGACGGTTGCTTCGTTCGTAAGGGTATTGTAGGTGACCGAAAGCGGTGTGGGGGGGATTGCGGCATCTTTGCTGGATTGCGGCATCATGTCGTTGTAATAGCCGGCTTCCGGGCTGTTGGCACGCGAGAGCGTCCAATTTGCGGGGTTTGTGATCGAACTGACATCCATGGCATTGTTAAAGGCGATGGTCATGGAAAAGGTCTCGGAGCTGTTGGGGGTGGACAATGACGTATCCAGATACCAGAGAGGGGTTGCCGGCCCAAGGATGTCGTCAAATTTATTATTCTGGGTAGCCATTGAATCCACTGTCACCATCTGGGGATTGCTGAGTACATTCTGCAACTGCGAAGCCAGGGAAGTATTCGAACCTTTCAGGATCGTCAACTGTTTTTGGGCATCTGCGGTCTGACCGAGCCCGTTGTAAGCCACACCGAGTTGATAGTTGGCAGAAGGGAAATTGGATTTCAGGTATAATGATTTTGTCAGGCTCGCCACCGCGTCCTTATAGTCCCCCATCTTGTTGCAGACCTCTCCCAGGGCATAGTAAACGTTGCCGTCATTCGGGGAAATCTTCTGAGCTTTTTCAAATTGCGTCAAGGCCCCGGAGAGGTTGCCTTGCGTGAGGTATTGCTGCCCGAGGGTGTAGGGAGCAACCGGATCACGGGGGTTCAACTGTTCCGCTTTCTTGAACGCCTTTTCCGAGTCGCTATACTGCTTGTTCTGCAGGTAGGCGTTTCCCAGGCTGACGTAGGCGGTCTGCAGCGTGGGCGTGGCAGAGGTGGTCGAGGATGAGGATGTGGCAGCGGTTGTGTAGGAACTGGCGGAAGCGCTCATTACGCTCACGAGCTTTTTGAACGTGTTGATGGCGTCGTTGTTATCCCCCTGCGCCAGGTATAACTGGCCTAAATAACTATAGGCCGTCGTATTCTGCGGATCCATGCCCAAAGCCTGCTTGAACAAAGTGATTGCCTTGGCATTCTTATTCTGCCCCATAAGATTTGCAGCCTGCGCAATGGTGTACTGAGCCATCTGCTTTTGCTGACTCTGGGCACTCTGATAGATCGATGTCAGGTCAACGTATCCGCTCATGGAATCAAAAACTGAAGCGCTCATTGTCCACTCCTTTTATTACCACTTATACTTCATCTATCGGAAAAATGCGGCCATTATTTAATGGATTTTATCTGGAAGATGCCACTTTGTCCCGAAGCGTTGACTTCACCCGTTGAATGACATCCTGCCACGAACCGCGGCATGACTGCCGAAAGAGGCGTAGCGACGGATACCATGGGGAATCGTCGCGGTTCAGCAGCCAACGCCAGTCGGGCGAGTATGGCAGCAAAACCCACGTCGGCTTGCCCATGGCGCCGGCCAAATGCGCCACGGCGGTATCCACAGTGATTACAAGGTCGAGTTGGGCAATAAGGGCGGCACTATCGGCAAAATCGCGAATAAGGTTCGTGTGGTCGATCATTGCAAACGGCAAAGCGCCTTCCCGGCCAAGCTGCAGGGAATAGAACACAACACCGTCCATAGCCGCCAGTGGCGCCAACTGATCAGCCGGACAGCTTCGACCCGGATCGGGATAGGATTTCCCAGACCAGCAGAGTCCCACCCTGAGGTAATTCTCATTGCCTGTCAGGGCACGCCAGAAAGGAAGACGATCGGGAGGAGGCGCCAAATAGGGGGCATTATTGGGGATGTTCTCCAGCGATGTACCAAAAATTCCCGGAAGGCTGAGCAGCGGTACATGCAGATCATACCGGCCTGGAATTCCGCCCGTGGGGATCACCCCCGCAACTCCCGCTACCCTTGCCATCAACGAGACAAGCGGGGCATGACACTCCAGAACAACCCGTGCCCCACGGGCCGAGAGCAGTGGAATGTAGCGGCAAAACTGAAGGGTATCGCCGAAACCCTGCTCGGCATGCACCAGAACAATCCTTCCAGTTATATCTTCGCCTTGCCAGCACGGTTGATTAAAAGATCGGGACGGCGAGGTAAAATCCCGTTTTTTCCAACGCCACTCGTATTCTTGCCATCCTTCCCGATATTCACCGTTCAGCAGCAACAAAAGTGACCTGTTCCAGTGGGCCTCGGCGTGTTCCGGAGCGGCCCCAAGCACTTCATTGCATGCCGACATCGCCTCATTTACCAACCCAAGGGCCTGAAAACAGGTTGCCAGGGCAATACGAGCGTCATGCAGGTCGGGTTCGAGCTGCAATGCCCGGGAATAGCTCTCCGCCGCTTCTTCATAATGATGCAGTTTTAAAAGCGTATTGCCGCGGTTGTTCCATGCCGCCACATGAAGAGGAGAAACTGCCAGCGTCTGATTATACGCCGATAGCGCATCATCGTATCTGCCACTAAGATGTAAACAATACCCCAGATAAAAAAGTGCCTCCTCAAGCTGAGGAGCTATACTTAATGCCTTCCTGAATTGGATGCTGGCCGCATGAATCCTGCCCGTGTGAAGCATGCTCGTACCCAGGGAGCAGATTTCCCTGGCAATTTCCAATTCGTCGATATTGTTATGATTTATGACATTCACTCTCTGATTTGAATTCTCCGGCCACATCGGCAAAGACCCCCTCCCAGTCGCCTTGCTCTTTTTGCCTGAAAAGCTTCATCGTGGGGTACCAAGGCGAATTCCGGCGACCAATCATCCAACGCCAGTCGGGAACAAAAGGCAACAGGCACCAGACCGGCCTCCCCAAGGCGCCGGCCATATGAACCGTGGAGTTATCAATGGAAATCACGAGATCGAGCGCATAAATCTGCGCGGCAAAATCGTCAAGATCGCGAAGCGGGTCAGCGTCATCCCAGGAATGGATAGACACTCCCAATTCTTTGCGGGCATCCTGAAGCTCCTTCGAACAGTCGCCGTATTGAAGGTTGATGAAATGGCTGAATTCCTGTGTTAAAACATCTACCCACTGGTAAAGGGCTGTTGACCGCGTTCGCCTCTGTTCCGGCTTCAACCCGCCACGCCAGGAGATACCAACCTTCAGCCCCTCACCGAGGGCTTCGTACCTGCTCCTCCATTTACAGACCGCGTCCCGTGAGGGGATCAGCCATGAGGCCGCCCCAATGAAATCTCGTTCGGAATTTCTAAAATACCTCGGAAGCGAATTGAGCGAAAGCTTAAAATCCATCCGGGGGAAGCTCTGTAGTAATGCCGTATCGTCAAGCTCCGTGGAAGGGAGAACAACAAGAGATGGGAAAGACCTCGAAAATAGCGGCACGAGCCTGGCTTCACACTCCAATATGCAAAATTTCGCATCGGAGATCACGCGGTGAAGGCACGAAGAAAACATAATTTCTTCTCCGATGGCCTGTTCCGAATAAAGGAAAATGGTTTTTCCCTTCATGCAGGAACCGTCATAACGAGGAAGCTGTAATTCCCGACGCGGATCCTCTCTGGCTACCAGCCTCCATTCATAACCTTCCCAGCCTGACTCAAAATCTCCTTTAAGCAGGTTGAGCAATGACAGATTGAAATTGGCATCCGCATGCTCCGGGTTAATTGCGAGCACCTGCAGAAAGGCCTCTGTTGCCTTTGCAAACAGCCCGAGTTGCATTGCGATAACTCCGAGGTTGTTACACGCATTTATATGATTCGGATTAATGGCCAATGCCTTGGTGCAGGCGTCTTTTGCTTCCAGCAGTCTCCCAATTTCTTTCAACGTGCTGGCAAGATTGCTGTACGCTTCGGCATCATCAGGTCGCAGGGAAATTGCACGGCGGATGGACGATTCAGATTCTTCGTGCCTGGAAAGTTCGCGGAGCACCATGCCGAGGTTGTTATGCGCCATTGCCAAATCAGGCTGTAACTCCAATGCCCGACGATAGGCCTGTTCAGCCTCATCCAATCGTCCAAGCCTATGGAGCACGGTGCCAAGGTTGCTGAATGCCATGGCAAAGTCAGGTTTCAGCGCCAAGGCCCGCCGACTTGCCTGTTCGGCTTCTTCCAGCCGGTCCAGATGCTGCAGCAAATTACTGAGAGTGTTATATGCCACAGCGAGTTCCGGATGGAACATCAGTGCTTGGCGGCAGGCCTGTTCAGCCTCCTCGAAACGTCCCATGTCTTGAAGCGCATTGGCCAGATTGTACCAGGCTTCGGTAAAGTCCGGCTTGAGAACCAGCGCCTGCCGATACGCCTCTTCGGCCATTACAGGCCTTCGGGTTTCCTGCAGGAGCGCACCGAGATTATTGTACACAATGACATAATCCGGCTTTAACATTATAGCCTTTTTGAAGCATTTCTCTGCATCATCCGCAAGGGAAAGAGCACGAAACGCCTGCCCCAGGTTATTAAAGGCAACAGGACTTTCAAAAATTTGCAGGGCTTTTTGTATGAGTTCCACTGCAATGTCGTTTCTTCCGACCTGATGTGCCAGTAATCCCAGAAGATGTAGCGCATCGAAATTCTCAGGTTCTATTTCCAAGACCTGCCGATAGCATTTTTCCGCCTCGAATGCCCGCCCTGCTTTATGATGCCTGCGTGCATCGTCCATATGTTCATACATTGTGGATCGGGGTGTAGTCAATTTACAAAGTTCTCCATATAAACAATTAGTTGTACGTAGTAATTACAATTTCACTCTCTTCTCTGGTCTCTTAATACCAAACTTATCCAGACGATACTGCAGCGTTTTGTAGCTCATCCCCAAAAGAGGCGCCGCCTTGCCGATCACCCAATCGGCCCGCTCCATGGCCAAGACGATGATGCCCTTCTCCAATTCCTCGAAGGCGATACCTTCCGGCGGCAAATCGAAGGGGATACCACCGGAAAGGGCCGAAGTCAGGGTTACCTCGGCCGGCAGGTCTTCCGGCTCGATATAATTGCTCTCCGCCATCAACACGGAACGCTCGATGACCGATTCCAGCTGACGTACGTTGCCGGGCCAAGCGTAATTCATAAGCAATTTTAATGCCGGCTTGGAAATGCCCTCCACAGCTATGCCGGAGGATTGGCTGTATTTTTTGACAAAGAAGTCTGCCAAATTTTTGACATCATTGCCCCGCTCACGCAGGGCAGGAAGATTGATGCGGATCACGTTTAGGCGGTAAAAAAGGTCCTCGCGGAAGTTGCCCCGCCTGATCTCCTGCTCCAACTCCTTGTTGGTAGCGGAGAGAATGCGCACATCCAGCGGGACGTTGACCTTGCCCCCCACCCGGCGGATCTCCCTTTCCTGGATGGCCCGCAACAATTTAGCCTGCATGGCGACATTCATCTCGCCGATCTCGTCCAGGAACACCGTGCCGCCGTTGGCCGCCTCGAAGATACCGATCTCACGAACGTTGGCGCCGGTAAAACTCCCCTTCTCATGGCCGAAAAGCTCACTTTCCATCAGGGAATCAGGTATGGCCGCACAGTTGATGGCCATAAACGGCTTATCCCGGCGCTGACTGCCGTCGTGAATGGCGCGGGCCACCAACTCCTTTCCTGTGCCCGATTCGCCCACAATCAGAACCGTGGAGCTGGTCGCCGCGATCTTGCTCACAATGCGGAACACTTCTCGCATCTTGGGATGTTCGCCCAGGATATTGGGGATGGTCTGAATCTGTTCAACCCGTTTCAGCAGGACCCGGTTTTCCCGAACCAGCCCGATGCGCTCGAAGGCCCGGCGCAAGGTCAGGATCAGATTGTCCCGTTCCAGTGGTTTTTCCAGGTAATCGAAGGCCCCCTTCTTCATGGCCTCAACCGCAGAATCCACAGTGCCGTGGGCTGTCATAATAATGACACACTGTTGTGGGTCTGCGGCCTGGACCGCCTCCAACAGGTCAAGGCCGCTCTGCCCCTGCATCTTCAGATCTGTCAGGATCAGGTCGAACTCCCGCCTGTCCAACTGCTCCAGAGCCTCGCGCACGCCGGGGACATCGGCAACGTCATAGCCTTCCTTCTGCAGGATCACGGTGAGGATGTCCCGCTGTCCCTTTTCGTCATCGACGATCAGTATACTCCCTAATGTGGCAGCCACTACACGGCCCCCTTTTCTCTTGAATTATCCGTTTCCTCCGGCTGAAGCGGCAGCACCACGGCAAACGTCGTACCCTCGCCGAGCCGGCTTTCCACCAGAATTTCACCGCCATGCTCCTTGATGATCCGCTCGGTTATCGCCAGGCCCAGCCCGATACCCACATCTTTGGTGGTAAAATAAGGTTGAAATATCTTGACAAGATCATCCTCGCTGATACCCTTTCCCTGATCGGCAAAGGTCAACCGCACCCTGTCCGCCCCCTCGTCCCTGCCGGCCCCCAGCGTGATGACGCCGCCCTCATTCATGGCCTGGGCCGCATTGGTGACAAAGTTGATGATGCAGTTGCGCAGCAGTTCCTGATCGACCCACAAAAGCGGCAGGTCGGGAGCGAGGCGTTGCTCCAAAACGATGCGCTGCTCCGACAGCCGCTCGTTCAAGAGCGGCAAGGTCTTTGCCAGAATATCGCCGTAGGATACCAACACCCTGCGCAGCTTGAGCGGCCGGCCGTAATTCATGAAATTGAGCACCATATAGTTGGCCCGACGCACCTCATCCTTGATCTTGTCGGCCAGGCTTTCCAACTCATCGCGGCGCTCGCCGCACGACGGAAGCATGTCGGCCTTCAAGTGGTCGATGGCCAGGCTTATGTAGTTCAGCGGATTACGGATCTCATGGGCAATGCCCGACGCCAACTGGCCGACACGGGAGAGGTGCTCCGCCTCATAGAGCCGTTTCTCCAGAGCCTCGCGTTCGCGCAGTTTTTCCACCATGGTGTTGAAACCGACGGCAAGGTCTCCGATCTCGTCCTTGCTGTCGGCGGGCATGGTCACCGACAGGTCGCCCGACGAAACCCGCTTGAAGACATCAACCAGACGATGGATCGGTTCCGTGTAACGGCGAGCCAGAAAGATGGTCAGGGCGATACCGACGACGAACACCATGCTGGTGGCAAACAGGCGGCGGATGAAGTTGGCGTGCTGAATGTCGTGAATCTTGTCCAGCAGCATGTTGATCTGCACATAGCCAAGCTGCTCGTCGCCGACAATGACCGGCACCACCACCTCATAGGGCTTCTGGGAAAACAGGGACCCGCCGGCGGGGTGTTGAACCGCCCGGATACCCTTTTCCAGCTTCTTCACCTCACGTTTCTTTCCGATCTTTTCGGGATCGGAGGAGTCGATGATCTCCCCTTCGTTGCTGATGATATTGATTTCATTGATGCCTTTGTCGCGGGCATTATTGAGATAATCGGTCAGGTGGGAGGTTTCCGTTTCAGAGGTAAGATCCGCGATGCTCATCTGGACCGCTTTGGAAATCTCCTGGGAACTCTCCTGTATCTCGCGCACCAAGTCATCCTGGGCGTACTGATTGAGGATAAACAGGGTCAGCATGGCAAGCACCAACAGTGTAAGCATGATAATGACGAGTTTGGCGTTAAGCTTCATGGAAACCCTTGCATAATCGGAAATGGAAAAATTATAGCCCAGGGGGGCGCTGGAAACAAGCGCTATAACTTGTGTTGACCAACTGCGGCGTTGACACCCGGCGCAGCAGAGTGATAAATATATACACCATGTCAAAAATACGTCACATAGCAGGCAACAGCCTGATTCAGTTTACATTTTACCTGCTCTTCACGCTGGTGCTCGGCGGCTGTACCAGCTATATCCAACAGGAAAAGGTTCCCAATGTCTTTGCGTCCTATTCCAGTGCCATCCCGGTAAAGCTAGTCACCATACCGCTGCCGGTAATCGCCTCCAGCCCCAACGAGGGAATAACCGGCGGCGCTTTGACGGCCTTACTGTTTCACAACAAAAATGATGAGATCGACGCCCTGGTGGCGCCGCAGGTGAACTACAACGCGAATTTCGGCGTCACCACGACCGTGTACGGTGCGTTTTATCCCACGCCTGACCGGAATATCGAGATCGATCTGTCCCAATCCACCAAAATCAATGATGATTACGATTTCAAGCTGCGCGATAAAACATATTTCGACAAAAAACTGGAGGTGAACCTTTCAACTTTTGTCTTCAGCGACGGCTCGGCCCGTTTTTTCGGGTTTGAGGCCAAAAGCCCCCAGCAACAGGAAACCAATTACACCGATAAAGAGGTCGGCTTCAACCTGTCCGCAGGCTACGACATCGGCCGCCATTACCAGGTGATTCTGGGAGAACGCTACCGTGACGTCGAAATCGAACCCGGGGCCGTCAAAGGGATACCCTATATCAAAGACGAGTTTGGCAAATCGGCTGTCCCGGGAATCAATGGATTTGCCACCCATGCCGAGCGAATCTCCCTGGTCTACAGCACGCTGGACTCCGCTATCGCCCCCACCTTCGGCGGCTTTGCCAAGGTGACCGTCGAACCCGCCTTCAAGGCTCTCGGCGGGACGTCCAACTTTCGCCGCTACGAGGTTGAAACCAAGGGGTTCATCCCCCTGGACAATGCCAGCTACATCAGCGTTTTTCGCCTCATGTACAGCCAAACCCAGGGTCATCGAGTCCCTTTCCTGGAACAAAGCATTCTGGGAGGAGAGGACACTCTGCGGGGCTATGGTCGAAACCGCTTCATCGACAACAGTTTCCTTCTTTGCAATCTGGAGGAACGGATTCGGCTTTTCCGCTGGGAGGTATTCAATGTGACCGCAGACTGGGAACTCGCCCCCTTTATCGATCTGGGAGCCGTGATGGATACCCTGGACAAGGCCCGCGCCAACGACTTCGAATTCAACCCCGGCATCGGTTTCCGTGCCATTGTCCGCCCCAACATCATCGGCCGGGTCGATATGGGGATCGGCCGCGACGGGCCGGCCATCTTCGTAGGGCTGGGATACCCGTTTTAGCAGGTTGCCGAAAATCTACCGCGGGTCCGTTCAGCCGTGTTGCCGCTCGCTTGCGCCCTGCATAACGCCCTCCCCATGACGATTTTCAACAACCTGCGGGACCCACCGGCCGGGAACCTTCTCTCCCTTATTCCGGCTTCAAATCAAAGATGACATCAAGGCGGCGAGGATCGAGGCGACGAAGATGCCGCTTTGATTTGGAATTGGGATTACAACAATTCCTCCCGCAGGCGCTGCATGCGGTACATCCGCGCATACAGACCTCCCTCCCTCAACAGCTCGGCAGGCCTTCCCTGCTCGGCGATCCCGCCGCTTTTCAGCACAATGACCCGGTCGCAGTCACGAAAGGCCGACAGGCGATGAGAGACGATCAACACGGTCCTGTCACGGCAGAACGAGCCCAGTTCAACCAGGATGTCTTCTTCTCGACCGGCGTCAACGGCCGAGAGGGGGTCGTCCAGCAGCAGGATGCGGGGGTCCGTCGCCAGTGCCCGAGCAATGGCCAGCCGCTGTTTCTGTCCGCCTGACAGCATCACCCCTTTTTCCCCCACCAGGGTTTCCAGCCCCTCGTGAAAATGCGCCACATCCTCCAGAAACCCTGCCTGTCGGGCCGCCTCATCAACAAGGGCTCCTTCGGCGCCCGCCGCCAGGCCATAGGCGATATTCTCCCGGATATTGCGAGAAAAGAGAAAGGCCTCCTGGGGCACATATCCGACCAACCGGCGCAGGCTGCTCAGGGCAATTTGGTTGATATCCCTGCCATCGACAAACAGCATGCCGTCGCCCACCGGCAACAGCCTCAGCAGCAGCCTGAGCAACGTGGACTTGCCGCTTCCCACCTCGCCGGTGATTCCCACCTTTTCACCTGGAGCGATGAAGAGCGAAATCCGCTCCAGTACTGCCTCATTCCCGTAGCTGAAGCTGAGTCCGCGAAACTCGATTCCCTGCCGCACCTCAACAAGAGGTTCCGCGTCGGCGGCATCCGTCACCAACGGTTCAGCCATCAGAATGACGGCCAGCCGCGCCATGGAAGCCGCGCCGCGCTGGGCAAGGGTCAGTATCCACCCCAGAACCGCCGTCGGCCAAACCAGCATGGCCAGATAGCCGCTGAAGGCCACATAGTCTCCCAAGGTCATAGATCCGGCAATGACCAGGCGCCCCCCCAAAAACATCACTACCAACGTGCCGGCCCCGGTGGCGGCCGCCATTACCGGCAGGACAAGACCGCGCAACCCGGCCAGACGCAGGTTGCAGCGGAGGTAGTTGCCGGATATTGTCTTGAAAATGTCCTGAAAATGATCTTCGCGGCAGTAGGACTTGATCAGACGTACCGCCGAGACCGACTCCTCGGTAATGCTCGACAGGCGGGCCAATTCTTCCTGGGCCTCAAGTGAACGCAGGAACAAGCGCTGGCTGATCCGCTTGACCACCAGCACCATCAGGGGGAAGGGAAGCACGGCCCACAGAGTCAGCCAGGGCTGGATGCGCACCATCAGCGTCACAGCCGCCAGGTAAAGAATCAGGGTGTTTACGGCGCTCATGGCGCCAAATCCGGCCATCATGCGGACATTGGTCAGGTCGTTGGAGAACCGGGACAGGATATCGCCGGTCCTGCTGCTGGAAAAAAAATGCAAATCAAGGAGCATCAGACGGCGAAAGAGATCATCGCGGATGCGGAACTCAATGATGCGGGCCGCGTTGAGGATCAGGGTGCGGGAAAAGATGCGGGTGATGCAGTGTACTGAGGCCAGGGCGGCAATTATCATGGCGCAGGTGGAGGGGGAGAGGCGTGAAGCGACCGGATGCTGCAACCCCTCCACTGCCAGCTTCATGAACCAAGGTATCAGCAGGGCAAAGCCGTTGGTCAACAGGAGAAAAACCGCCCCACCGGCATAACGGCGGCGGAGCGCACCAAGGTATGGGACTAAAAGGGCAAGATCTTTAATGCGTGTGCCTCATAGAATTGAGCGTAGTGTCCTGTGCGGTTAGTTCGCCGCAGAAATTCCGAAGCGTTTACCAAACTATATCCCATTTCAGGCTTTTTGGGGACCAGGAAAGTTCATACATCCCCTTTGCACTGATTTATCGCTGCAACCGACGCGCACAAAACCGAGTTCCGGACCTCATAGTGTCATCGTCCCTACCTTTGTGGGGGAGATGGAACAACCTTCATCCAGCCATTCGGGCATCGTTTGACGTAGGGATAGTACCCTTCCGGGTTTTGGCAGTAATACCAGTAGCCCGATTCCGCCGACCTTTGCGGAGCCGGCTGCACATACACCTCTGTTGCCGGTTGCTGGACAACTACAGGCCCAGGATAGGCATAATACGGATAGGACGCCTCCCACAATCCCACCCCCAGCAATCCTACACCCAATGCCGGACCCCATCCCCAACCGCCACCATGAAAGCGTTCGGCCTGTCCGGGCGTGGCACACGCCATGATCACCGCCATAACCGCCACTGAAATTTGCATGAACCTCTTCATGTCAGCCTCCCCTCTTTAAATCATTTTCCATTCTCTTGATGCCTCTCTTCAGACTGATACCCGCCCCTCCCCGGATTATCTTCCTATAATGTAAGACCGTTGTTTGAGCCAAAAGATTACAAACCATATGGGGGGTGACGTTATTCCTGGGGCGCGACGACGTGGGTGTACCAGGTCTACATCAAGGAACCGCAACGGTGTAGCGGCAAAACGATCCGGAATTACGAGTACTAACTAACCACGCGGGACACAGGAACGCATCGGCGAACGCCTCCCGTTTCTAAATACATTGCCAATTGTTATTTTAGATGTTATTAATTTAACTTTAATTTATTTTATATATTCATGGTTTATGATATCACCTGCTCGCGAGATATGTCATGCGCCATACCTGCATATCGCCATGGCGCTGAAAGGCCTCTCAGGAGGGCTTGATCCGCTGTTTTCAATGAAGCCGTTGCTGCAACGTCGGGTCGTTGCATTCCAGGATATATGATTTAGAATCATTCAGGGACATATCACGAACGGCTCGATAACAATGGGCACCGTGACCCTTTCCCCATGAACCCGCCATGTCTCCGAGGGCAGGATTACCATGGTGTTGGCAGAGTTTCGCAACGATTTTTGATGCATGCAAGGGAGAGAACTATGTTCAGACATTTGTCGATCGGCACCAAGATGATCCTGACGTTTTTGGTTGTGATCGCACTGGCGGCCGTCATCGGGTTATTTGCGATCGTGCAGAACGGCAGGCTGACCAGTATCGTTGCCCGGACCGCCGGCAGCGACGTCCCGAGCATCCATTCGGCCACCCTGATCGAAAGCCTGGTGGGAAGCCATCGTCGCGGCGAGTTGCTGATGCTCCTGGCAACGGAAAAGGATATCAAGGAGAAATACGTCAAACGGAACGAGGAGGCCGTGGAAAAGCTCTCCACGGCTCAGTCAGCATATGAAAAACTCATGGATACCGAAGAGGAAAAAAGGCTCTACAACGAATTCAAGGCCGCCTGGGGAGCCTATAGCGCCGAATATCCGAAGGTAAAGGAATTGGCACTTCAGGGAGGCAGCAGCGAGGATGTGTCGAAGCTGATCCAGGGGGCCTCCAGTACGTCCTTCAATCAGGCACTGTCGGCTCTCGACAGGCTGGAAAAGTATGACATCGAGCAGACCCAGAGGGAAAATAACGGAGCACTTGCCATTGCCAAAACCACGATGGTGTGGATCATTGTCCTGCTTGTCACCTGCGTCCTGATCGGCGTGACTTTTGTCGTTAGGTTCTCGCGAGCGCTGAGCGCCCCTTTGAAGCGGCTTTCCGTCGATGCGGAGCTGGTTGCATCGGGGGATCTGGGGGTGGCGGTCGAGGTCGGTTCCGACGACGAAATCGGGCAACTGGCCCAGTCGTTCGAAAAAATGGTCAACAATCTGCGCGAGATGATAGGGACCCTCGCCGATTCATCGGCCCATGTATCCGAATCATCGGCCGAGATGCAGACCAATGCCGCCCAGATGGCCGACGGAGCCGAAAAGGTTGCCATTCAGGCCATCACCGTGGCGACCGCCAGCGAGGAGATGTCGGCAACATCGGGCGACATCGCCCAGAGCTGCCAGATGGCAGCGGACGGGGCGGAACGGGCAAACCAGGCTGCGGAACACGGTGCAGGGGTCGTGGAGAAATCGATCTCCGTGATGCACCGGATTGCCGAAAGAGTCCAGTCGTCGGCCAAGACCGTAGAAGCCCTGGGGCGGCGTTCCGACGAGATTGGCGCCATTGTCGGCACCATAGAGGATATCGCCGACCAGACCAACCTGCTGGCCCTGAATGCCGCCATAGAGGCCGCCCGAGCCGGTGAGCAGGGGCGCGGTTTCGCCGTCGTTGCCGATGAGGTACGGGCGCTGGCGGAGCGAACGACCAAGGCCACCCGCGAGATTGGCTTGATGATCAAGGCGATCCAGCAGGAGACCAGGACCGCCGTGACGGCTATGGAAGAAGGTGTGAGCGAGGTGGAGCAGGGAACCGGCGAGGCCGCCAGGTCGGGCGAGGCGTTGTGCAAGATCCAGGACGAAATCAACGCCCTGCACCTGCAGGTGCAGCAGATTGCGACCGCCGCCGAAGAACAGACCGCCACGACCAATGAGATAAGCAGCAATATCCACAGCATCACGGAAGTGGCGCAGGAGACTGTCGAGGGTGCCAGAAAGACCACGTTCGCCGCGGAGCATCTGTCCCGCCTTTCGGCTGAGCTGGAACACCTCGTCGGCCAGTTCAAGCTGGCCGGGTCGGGCAAGATGATCACCTGGAGCAGAAGCTACAGCGTCGGCGTCAGTAAGATGGACATGGAGCACCAGCGGCTGATCGATATCATCAATAATCTCTATACCTCCATGCGCTCAGGCCGGAGCAAGGATGCCATTGGAACGATCCTCGATGAGTTGTTGGATTACACCAAGACCCATTTTGCCCATGAAGAGCGCCTGATGCAGGAATCGGGGTATGAGGGATACGGCGATCAAAAGCGCGCCCACGAGGCCCTCATCGCCCAGGTGGTTGATATCCAGGGGAAATACCGCGCCGGCACGGCGCTCGGGCAGGAAGTGATGACGTTCCTCAAAGACTGGCTGCTGAATCACATCCAGGGCATGGACAAGCGGTATGGACCAGTAATGAACAAGAAGGGCATCAAGTAATCCCGAAAAAAACCTTCTCGGCAAGAGAGCCCAATCGCCCCCTTGCTTGCATCAGCGCCTTAACATCCGGCATTTTTTATCCTTCTGTAGTATTACAGCAATAAAACCGCGGGAACGTCTTCAGGAGTATTTTAATGGAATGGTATGAAGAGGAGGTCCGTGGAATAGAGCGAAAGCATTTGGAAAATCCGCTCCCTCCCGGACTTGTGGTTTTTTACGGCAGCTCCTCCATTCGTCTCTGGGACACTCTGACCGAAGATTTTCGAGAAATCGGCGTGCTCAATCTGGGATTCGGCGGTTCAACCCTGGAGGCCTGCGCCTGGTTTTTCGAGCGGCTCGTCGTCCCCTGCTCGCCGCGTTCCATCATCTGCTATGCTGGCGACAACGACCTTGGCGATGGCAAGGCACCCGATGAGGTACTGACATACTTCCGGAGGTTGCTCGACAAGGTTGACGCACATTTCCCCGCCATTCCGTTTTCCTTCATGTCCATCAAGCAAAGCCCCTCCCGCTTGGGTATTGCCGACAGGATACGCCGCACCAACGATATGCTCCGTCAGGAATTGGAAGAGCGTACGCAACGGTACTTCATTGACGTGTATTCCCCCATGCTTGCCCCTGACGGCCGGCCGGATACGTCATTGTTCCTCGAAGACGGCCTGCATGTCAGTCCGAAGGGGTATCAAGTCTGGCGCAACGTTCTGAACACGTGGAGAGACAAGATATTTTAACCGTCCCGTAATAATTCCGTGACAAGTGTAGTATACTTTACAACCACAATGAACAGAGAGTATCACTGCTGGTACAGCTCGCGGCTCGGGCGCGATATGGAGCTACTCGTCTTCGGCCACGCGGGCGCGCGGGTTCTCGTTTTCCCGACACGTTGCGGCAGGTTCTTCGACTATGAAAACTGGGGCATCGCCAATGCGATGCGTCAAAAGGTCGAAAACGGCTGTCTGCAACTCATCTGTGTCGAAAGCTTGGATGCCGAGAGCTTCTATTGCGACTGGTGTCCGCCACGCGATAGAATTACCCGCCACAAACAGTATGAAGAGTATATACTCAACGAAGTCATACCCTTTTCGCACGCAAAAAACCCCAATCCCGCCCTGATCGCCCACGGTTGCAGCATGGGAGCCTATCACGCAGTCAATATCGCCTTCCGACACCCACAGCTTTTCAGCAGGATCGTGGCCTTCAGCGGCAGGTACGACCTGACCAGCCAAATCGGCAGCTTTCGTGATCTCATGGACGGATATTACGATGAAGACATCTACTTCAACAACCCTTCCCACTTTGTACCCAATATTACCGATCCTGAACTTATCAGCCTTATCCGGCGCTTTGAAGTAACCTTGGTATCTGGCGAGGCTGACGCCTTCCTGGAAAACAACATGATATTCAGCGGCGCATTATGGGAAAAAGGGCTCCAACCCCAATTCCATGTCTGGGAAGGTGAAGCCCATCGTGCCCGCTACTGGCGGGAGATGGTCGTTCATTATCTTTGATCGGCACCAGAAGGTTTGTGACGTTAACCCGCTTTGGGGTTTCGGCCTGTATTATGAGCCAATCAAAACATCGCATTCGTCCCTTGAGCAGACACTTGTGCATAACCTTTAATTGCAGCACAGCTTATTAAAGATTACGTCTATAGCATTTAATTGCGATGGTCGGACGGATTCTGCTGCCGCACATGCTCGTTGCCGAAGGTTATCCCCCTGTCTTCTGAACCGGCCGGCGACATGACATCAATAACCACAATATCACGGTCAAAGCCATGACAAATTCCTGAAGTTCAAACATTGACCCCATGTGACCCCTCAAGCTCTTCCTCGATCTCCTGCTCGCACATGTTAATCAAACGACGAATCTCTTCTTCGGGCATGTCGTCGAGAACCAGGCTCCCCTGGCTGTCCCTGCCTACCCGTGTAATGCCCGGAAAACGACGCTCCAACACCTTCATTTCCAGCGTTTGCCGCTTGATCGTACTCAACAGCCGGCGGTTCTCTCGCTCCAGGTCATATTTTTCGATTGCTAAACGGACGGCTAATTTGATCTCGGTATCGTCCCACGGCTTGGTGAAGAAGCGGTAAATCTCGCCCTGGTTGACCGCCCTCAAGGCTGCGTCCAGGGTGGCGTGGCCGGTAAGCAGGATGCGCACCGTATCGGGGTAACGCTCCCTGACCAGCGAGAGGAATTCGGAGCCTTGCATCCCGGTCATCCGCTCATCGGACATGACCACCTTGAAACAATGCGCCTGCATGACCTCCAAGGCCTGCTCTCCACTGGTTGCGCCATAAACCTCGTACGGTTCCTCGATAAGAGCCCGTTTCAAAGCTGACAGGACGTTTTCCTCGTCATCGACCAAAAGGATTTTGCAGTTCATCAGTTCTCTCCTAATGAAAATTCAAATCGATTTATTTTAAAAGCCATTAGCGCCTCACCATTACGAATACTCCGTGGGGCGGCGCGTCAAGCTCGTAATTCCGCCTGATGGACGCAAGTTTTGTTTCGTCGAGCGCAACCCCCCGGCTTAGAAGCAGAATGCCCGAAGCGCTGCTGACATCCCTGGAAAGAAACATGCCTTCCTTCAATTCCTTGGGGTCAAGTTCAACTTCCACGAGTTCCTTATCCTCAACACCCAAGGACAAATACGTGTAACGGGACACTGTACTGAAGGCTTTTTGCAATGAAGGGTCCAGTTGCGCCCCCACGACAAGCCCCGCCTTGACCAACGCCTGATCAGCGATGTCTCCTCTGCATGTTTCCGATGCCTTGTCGATACGGTCGGCAAAGGCAATGATCCTGGCGCCCAAGGGGATCGCATCACCAGCCAGTTTATCCGGAAATCCGCTGCCGTCGAGATTTTCATGATGGTGGCGGATGAGCAATCCGGCTGGCCTGAGCCCCTCGATGGTGTCAATGGCCACCTGGCCCCGGATCGGGTGTTGCTGATATTCCTTCAGCTCATCGGCATTCATGGCATCGCGATCCCTGGACAAAATACGTTCAGGTATCCCTATCTCGCCAATATCATGCAAAAGCGCAGCGATGCGGATGGTTTCAAGATCATTGCCGGATATCCCGAGTTCCCTGGCAGCGTTGACGGAAAGATCCGCCACATTGCGGGAATGCTGCCTGAGCTTGCCGCCATGCATCTCCACAAGTCCTGAAAAGACAGCGATAATTGCGTCGTAGTCTTCCTTCACCCTCTTTAAAAGTCCGTGCAGTTCCTCGTTTTTTTGACGGATGGCCGTGGTCTGCTCAAGCACGCGCCCCTTCAGGTTCCGGTTCCACTCTTGCAGTTCCTCGTTCTGTTGACGGACGAGTTCGTTCAAACGGCTGTTTTCCCTCAATAAGGCGTACTGGCGGACAGCATCGCGGATGGTCTGAACCAGTTCGGCGTCATTCCAGGGTTTGGAAATATATCGACAGGCACCCCCCTTGTTGATGGCGTCGATGGTCGCCGAAATATCCGAATAGCCGGTCAGGAGTATCCGCAAGGCATTTGGAACGGCTTCACGGCAGTACTGGAGAAACTCTGAACCGTTCATGCCGGGCATACGCTGGTCCGATATGATCAACCCCACATTGTGGAGCCCCGTTAAGGCTGCAATACCCTGTTCAGCCGAGGCGGCCATGTGCACCTCGAACTCCTCATCGATGAGAAGCCGTTGCAAAGACTTGAGGATGTTCTCCTCGTCATCGACCAGGAGTACTTGTATGCTTCTGTCGCTATCACTCATTACGCGCATACCTTCTCTGCTATCGGCATAAAAATCTCCATAAGGTGAGGGTCGAAGGAAGAACCGGTCAATTCCTGCATGACGCTTAGAACGCCTGCCCCTTCATATGCCTTGCGGTAGGGGCGGTCAGTGTGGAGGGCATCGAAAACGTCGGCAATGGACACAATACGCGCCTCGATCGGAATATGATCCCCTCTCAGACCGGCGGGATATCCCGACCCGTCATAGCGCTCATGGTGATGGAGGATTATGTTGACGATCGTCCTGGACATGCGCGCCTGGCGAGCCACCTCACTCCCCCAGAGGGGATGTTGCTTGACAAGCTCGAACTGATCGACCGGCAGTCGCCCCCCGTAATTGAGAATCGCCTCGGGGACACCGATCTTGCCGCAATCATGCAGCCAACTGCCGAATCTGATCTCACGGATGACCGTTTCCGGAAGCCCCAGCGCCTCCGACAGGCTGACGGCATAATTCGCGACCCGGTCGCAATGCCCACGTGTGTAGGAGTCCTTGAGTTCAATAGCCTGGGCGATCGAGAGATAGCGGGATTCATCTCCTTCCCGTAGCTCTCTGACGACACGGTAGCGTGTCAGCCCCTCATTAATCACCGCGATCAAATTCTCGTTATTCCATGGTTTGGTTACGAAACGAAAAACCTCGCTGGTGTTGATTGCGGCTATGGCCGTTTCTAGATCGGCAAAGGCTGTCATCATGATACGCACCGTGTCGGGAGAGATCGTTCGTACTCTGGTAAGCAGATCGATACCGCTCATCCCCGGCATCCTGTTATCGGAAACGACCACCGCAATTTTCTCCTGCCCCAGGATTTCCAGCGCCTGTTCTCCCGAATCGGCGGTCAGTATCCGCAGGTCAGCATCATGAAATGTCCTTTCTACCGACCGTAGGATGGATGGTTCATCGTCAACGAAAAGCACATTGTTCATGACATCTTCTCTATCAACACGATGGCTATCCCGGGTTGGTCGAAACAACGGAATTTTGTACAACGCACATCATAGTCTGTCCCGCCGTGTGTCCAATCGAGATACGCCATCTGCTCCTCCTCCAGCGTATCGATTATCCGGTTGAATTCATCCGGCAGCGTGGCGCGCCGGTCGCTACCGAAGAACCCCCCTTCAACCGTGTTAAATATCTCCGCGGCCCTGCGGCTGCCCTGGACGACCATTCCGTCGATGTCGACGCCAACCACAGCCACGGGCAGAGCATCGAGCATGCATTGGGAAAAGGTCAGGGCATGGTTCCGCAGCTCCAACTCGAAGGTCCGCTGCTTCACTTTTTGCTCCAGTTCATCGTTGGCGCGGGACAGCTCCACCATGAGCTCACGGTTGCTTTTTTGCAGGGCATACCGTTCCACGGCATTGGCGACGGTGACCCGCAATTCGTGATCGTTCCAGGGCTTGGGTATGAACTTGTAGATGCGTCCCTCGTTGATGGCGGAGACAATGGCGGCGGTATCGGCATAGCCGGACAGAACGATGCGCACCGTGTCAGGCCAGCGCCGGTATACCTCTTTGAGGAACTCAACCCCATCCATGGCCGGCATTCGATAGTCGGAGATGACCACCTGGAACGGTCCGTTGTTCTCCAGCATGCGCAACCCCTCTTCAGCGGAGGAGGCGGTCAGGATCTCGTAGTCGTCGTCAATGAAAATCCGCTCCAGGGAGCGCAGGACATTCCTTTCGTCATCCACGCAGAGAATACGGGTTTTGTCTAAATATTTCATTGGGGCCTTTCCGCAACGCAACGGTGATCACAACATCTTTCCTCACTCTATTTTAATCCTGAACGCCGTTGATTGGAATCCTGACCGTGAAGGTTGTACCCGTGCCGATCTCGCTATCGACCAGAATGTCGCCGTGATGCTTCTTGATGATGTCATAACTGATGGAAAGCCCCAGGCCGGTCCCTTTGCCTACTTCTTTGGTGGTAAAGAACGGCTCGAAGATGCGCTTCTGGTTCTCTTCCGATATACCGCAGCCGGAATCGGAGACCGATACGCAGACCGTGTCGTCATCCTGCCAGGTTCGCACCCTGATCTCACCCCGCCCCGTGATGGCATGGGCGGCGTTGACCAGGAGATTCATGAAGACCTGGTTCAGTTGCTGGGGATAGCAGAGCACCGGCGGAATATCGCCGTAATCCTTCGTGAGAGTTGCCACGTACTTGATTTCGTTCCAGGCAATGCCGATCGTGCTCTCAAGACACTCTTTGAGGTCGGCGCGCTTTTGTTCGGCATCATCGACACGGGAAAAGCTCTTCAGGTCCTGGACGATCTTGCGTACCCGCTGGGCGCCGTCCAGGGACTCGGCGATCAACTGGGGAGAGTCGTCAAAGATATAATCGATTTTGAGGCGCTTCCGCTGTTCGTCCGCTCCGGCCCGTCCGGAGTCGCTTGAGCAGTCGGAGAACGCTGTGGAAAGACAGGCGACAAACTCCTTGGTGCGCTCGAAGTATTTGCCCAGCGTGGTCAGGTTGCTGGAGATGAACCCCATGGGATTGTTGATCTCGTGGGCTACTCCTGCCGCCAATTGCCCTATAGAGGCCAATTTTTCCTGTTGGAAGGCCTTTATCTGGGTGGTCTGCAACTCGTCGTAGGCCTTTTGGAGTTCCTCGGTTATGGAACGCAACTCCGTCGTGTCAACCAGCGACATCACCCTTCCCGTTACCATACCGGTATCAGGTGACGTGATGTCGTAGATATACAGGTTGTAAAAGCGGTTTGACGATTTATGGACAACTTCTCCGCTCGTATCATTCAATACGGAGAACGTGAAGCCTGCCTCGGTGAGGATATCAGGCCAGTCAATACCGATAATTTCATCGTGCGACTTGTCGGCAAGCTGGTTGAGCAGACGATTGCAGCGGCGTACCTTGCCGGCCGGATCGGTTAGAATCACCAGATCGCGCAGGCTGTCCAAGGTCTGCTCCCATTCCACTTTTGCCGCCTCGACCCACTTGAAAAGCTCCTCCAGTTCGGCGTGCTTGACCTCCAGTTCCGCTTTGCTCTCGGCCAGCGACTGCTCGGCCTGTTTACGGGCCGTTATGTCCCTGAGTATTCCGATCGCATGCCACTGTCCATTGATCTGCACGCTCGACATCGCGAGTTCGACGGGGAACTCGTCTCCGTTCTTTCTCAATCCGGAGAGTTCCAATACCTGCCCGACGGCCGCACCTTCACCGGTCGCCATGAATGTACTGAAAGCCTGGAAGTGCGGACCACGGTAACGCTCCGGCGCGATAAGTCGGTGGAAATTCCGGCCCATTGCTTCCTGGAGCGAATAGCCGAAGATTCGGACTGCCGACTCGTTCCACATGGAAATGGCACCATCGGGGTTAAGCATGATGATGGCATCCTGGGCGGAGTTGACAAGTTTGTTGAGACGCGCCTCGCTCTCGTTAAGCGCCATCTCAACCGCTTTGCGCTCGGTTATGTCCTCCTTGCTCGCCAGATAGCCCGTGATCCGGCCTTCCTGGTCGAAAAGCGGTGTTATGGCGGCAAACTCCCAGTAGAGTTCGCCGTTCTTGCGTTTGTTTTGAAACTCTCCGCGCCATTCGTTGCCGGAGGAAATCGTGCGCCACAAATCGGTATAGCACTCCGGAGACGTTTCGTTTGATTTCAGAATACGAGGATTCTGGCCGACGGCCTCTTCCCTGGTGTATCCCGTGACTTGACAGAACCGGGGATTGACGTATTCGATGTCGCCCGCCGTACCGGTGATCACGATGCTGACCGGACTCTGCTCGACAGCCAATGACAGTTTGCGAACTTCCTCCTCCAAGGCATGGCGTTCCGTGATGTCGGTAAAGGTTCCCACCAACCCGGCCGGTTTGCCCATTTTGTCGAAAAAGGGGGCCTTGGTCACGATGACCCTGCGAAGGGTATCGTCGGTGCGCTCAAGAAAGGATTCATAGTTCTGCGGAAGAGCGGAATTAATGCACTCCCGGCTCATCCGAAAGTGTTCCTTGGCGTACTCGCCAGGAATCAGGTCGCATATGGTCTTGCCGAAGATATCCTTTTTCGGGCGCCCGATGAACTCCTCGAAGGCACGGTTGGAGCCGATATAGCGCCCAAGACGGTCCTTGTAATAGACCGGATTGGGGATGGCATCGATAATCTCTTGCAGGAAACGGAATTGATCGTTGAGCCTCTCCTCGATCCGCTTGGTATCGGTAGTGTCCTCGAACGTCTCTACTGCTCCCACGATCTCTCCTGCGGCGTTCCTGATGGGCGCGGCGTTGAAGCGGAGATAATGGCGTCCGGCGCTGCCCAAATGATACCACCCTTCGGCCTGGAAGGCGCCTTCGACGAGGGGTGAAGGACGGTAATTGTTGTAGAGGTTCGGGAGCAACCCCTGGGCATGATCCAGAACCACGTCCGCCAGGGTGGGGCGTTGTTCCCTGTAGAACACCTCCCATTGTCGTATGGTACCTTTCATATCATCGGTTTTGTGCCCACTCAGTTTTTCCAGGGCCTTGTTCCAGTAAATAATGCGGTGTTCCCTGTCCAGGACAAAGATCGGCGCGGCCGAGTTCGTAACCAGGCTCTCGATAAAGGATTTCTCCTCGTCTATATTGTCCTGATGTTCGTCGATCTTTTGAATCATGGCATTGAACACTTGAGCCAACTTGCCGATCTCGTCCCGTGACTCGATACGGACCAGGCGGTCTTTGCCCTGCTTTGCGTCGATGGTGACGACATGCTCGGTCAGCTTGAGAAGCGGCAAGGTCATACGCTGCATGGTGAATCGGATGATCAACGTCGAGATAATTCCGGCGCCGAGGAGGATCAGGAGAAAGTAGAACACGGCGGTATTCAAAGGCTGATAGGCCTCGTCGGCAGGATAGAAGGTAGCCAAAATCCAGGGTGCGGCCTTGAGATGTTTGTAGGAACTCAGGCCTTTCACGCCCCTTGAGTTTGCATTCTCCAAGGTTCCTTCAAAACCCTTGAGGGCCAACTCCAGCCCCTTGTTGCCGCCCGGTTTGATCCTCTCGTATATCCTGTCTTTATCGGGATACACCACGAGGTTGCGATTCTTATCGATGATGACGAAATAACCCGTCCTGCCTATGCGGGCATCGGCCAGTCCGCCAAGAAACTTGCTGGTCCATAGCTTTTGTCTGCCGACCAGTATGGCGCGCAGGGCGCCATCCGAGCCCAGGATTGGGACCGTAAAGGCAATCACCGGCTCTTGGGAGAGCGTGTCCCGGTACGGCGATGAAATGTAAGGCTTTTTACCGGCCAGGGTTTTCTGGAAATATTCGCAATCCTTGGGAATGGTCGTTCCGATCCGCTCAGGGTGGAAGGGGTACTCGGCCAGGATCTTTCCGCTACGGTCAATGGCGAGCATGCCGGCATTGAAGTAGACACGCAGGTCATCTTCCTTGTTGAGCTGGCGTTGCAGCTCGCGGGGGTCGTCCAACAACTTCGTATTCAGCACCGCAAAATGCTGGAGCTGCTCGTGGATCAGCGCCAGACGGTCATCCAGTTGCTGGGCAATGGTATTGACAAGCGCGGTTTGCTGGGCGGTGATGGATTTTTTCAGTTCGGCGCGGGAATAATGGTAGGTCAAAGCCGCGATAATCCACAGTATCGTCATCCCCAGGAGGGTGAAGATCAGGGATATCTTAGCCTTGAGGCTCGTATTGAATGGCATGGCGGCATCCTTTTGATGTCAAGTACCCAAACGCAAATGTTCTACCTCTTTCTATTAGTAGCAATTTTATTTTGTACACTAAAAAAGCCATAAGCTCAATGGCTTATGGCTCCCAGATTACAGTTTTAAAAGATACCTGCCTCAAAGGGATTATTAGACCCTTTGCCAAAAGGCATATGAATGAATAACTCGTTATTAACAATTATATTAAGCATTTATGACGTAGTTTTCTCATAATATATAGATCTTCTTGATAAATTCGTATAATACAAGGCCGATATTGACTAAAATCGACCTTTTAAATATACGTTTTTAGCGGCGGCAGAATTAGTCCCTTGGCTTGTTTTCACCGCTTATTGTACGGCGACACGTGGATCGTGTACAACGAAATTTCCGTTAGTCACAGATGACGGAGTCTTCTGCGGCCGAAACGCCTCAAGAGAAGAAGGACACTCGCAATTTCACCTGGAGCGCCTGCTATCAACGATTCGCAGAAGATGGCTTGCCAAGATTACCATCTCTTGAGCTTCCGCCGGATCGTGAATGGTGACTGTACGATGAGAATGAGGGTTCTTGTAGGAACCAATTGCCCCAGCAAATAGATGTGCCAAAGCTTCCCGCTCGGCTTCCGGCTGCTGCAGATCTGAAAGCGACCCCGTCGTCTTGTCAAATACCTTGCGCATCAACGTCGTACCTACGTCAGTATCAGGAAGCTGGGCTGCTTCACGCACAGCGATCTCGACTGCTCTGAAAGCTTTGAAGACGGCGGTTTCGAGATCACCACGTACTATATCAAGCCAGACATCATCAGCAATGGCCGGATGCAGGAGGGACTTTGGGAAAGCCAGGCTGTGTGCATAAGTTTTAAAGGTGCCATCAGTCAACAATTGCCGAGCGCGTCGGCTCAATATCATCCAACCATTGTTCCCGTTAATACCGGGCTCACTGAGAAGGAGCCCTTGCACAACAAGCCAATTCCAGGCTTCAGCTGCCGCCAGTTCGATTTCCCCATGCCGCTCCCGTGGATATCCATTGTCCGACCCTGGAGTTCCGGCGATATGGGAGCTCAAAAACTGGAAGTGAACCCTCCCGCCCCGTCCATCTTCAAAGGCTAACTGCAGGAGAACATCAGCCAGTTCCTCTGGAGCCAGCGACAAGAGGACATCTGCGTCAGGGATCAGGGTTTTCAAGGTTGCCATAAGGTAGACTCTTACTTCGCTGTTGCTGCCGGTGCCCTAACTCCTCTGTCAAAGCTCATAGTCAACCGGATTTACAAGCCAATTCGTTTCCACGATCAAATCCGGAGCGATAAGTTTTAGGCGGCTTCGAGCCTGCCGCAAGCAGTTCGCCAGATTCCTTTCTGTAAGCACAACTTTTGCATAGGCCATATCAGACGCATGAAGATAGTCGAGATAGTCGTTGGTACCTTGCCACTTTGAATTTGTCACAACGTACCGTGCAAAAAGGACGGAGTGAGCCAGTCGGATCCCGATGAAGCGGTCCGGATCCTTCAGCCACTCTTCATCAGACAGACGGCTCCCGGCGAGAAATCGAATCCTCGACTCTACGGACTTCGTGAACCGTGCCCACCCCTGCGGCCCCTCTGGAGGAATCGCTGCAATACCAAGTTTCAACCAAGACCAGAAATTTACCCCATCAGATTTAAGCTGCTCCCGAACAGAAGCAAGTTGGTCCCACATCTCACTTACAAAGACCGATTTCAGGTCGGGTGTCGTAAGGTTAAGGTATTCGAAGTTGGAGATTCCTACGTCCCACCAGTAACCTCCGTCATATTCGCTTTGGTCATGATCGAGGAAAACTACTGGCAGATGCTCTAAAACGTCGGCCAATCCCACCAAAATATCCCGTCTCGCCGAAATCTCCGCCAACTGCATTCGTGCCATCCATACGAAGTAACCCCTTTCAGCCACCCATTTTGCCAGCGGCACAATAGGCCGGAGCCCTTTGGCGAGCATACTCCAAGCATTCGTATCCAAGTAGATGGTATCACGAACCTTCGCTGTTCGATTCAGTGCCATGGAAATGAAGGCTTTGATTTTCGGTACTGAGATTTCCGACATAGTTTTTATTACTCGGTTTAATTCATTTCAGCAAATTTCCCGAAAACGCTTTGTCAGATGCATCAATCCCAAAAACTCTAACTTCGATAGGTCCAAGCTTGTTACTTACTACCGATGGCGCAAGCTTCTGCAGTCGTGCTATCATGTCCTGAAAGCATAAGTTTGTCTGGGTGTCTGGATCACGCCATGAGCGAAGACCATGGCACGACACAACCAAAACGCCGTGCCGTCGCGTTGTTGGTTTCAGGTAGTCCTCTGCGAGTTGTTTTATCAATGCCTTTTCAAGATCACGTACCGACCATTTCATTCCACCATGTTTCACCTCAATCGCCACTTCTACCTTGGCCGCCGTCGAAGAGACAATAATATCGGGCTTGTCGCCATGTGCGACTTGTGCCTCTCGATGAACATGAAAACGTCCTTGCGAACGGAGACTCAATTGCTCTGTAAGCCATTCTTGGAATTCATCTTCATTTTTTGCTCTTTCAAGCATTGCCCGTGATGTGGCATCAGAACTGGAGAAACTGGAACAAATATCTGAAAGCACCCCAATAACAACGTTCAACAATACATCGCCAGTCTTCGCAGGCGCGACATATTGCCGTTCGAACGCAAGTACCTCAGCAGGTTTCCATGCCGGCGGCTCAGCGTCCTGTTCAGCCTTTCCGCGTGCAAGCTCATTAAAACGGATAGTTCGCAAACTAAATACCGGGTCTACAGACAACTGTCGCATGGCGCGATATGCCTCCGCTCCAGGCCTATTAAGCAATGCACTAAGGACGGTATTTCTTGCTTCTTCAGCATTATCTCTTGCATTTGGTGTATAAACGCCATCATGCCTCCTGTCATCTTCTGGACACACGTAGCTGTAAGCGAGACGCAGAAGAATCTCAAGAGAGGAAACGGATGCACTTTCAAGAGCACCTGCTGCCACTAAACTGTCCCTACAGAAAAGGATTCCAAGCAATTCAACGGCGCGGGCACCACGATTAATCGATGGAATACTTGAAATCCAGGCAACAACTTCTTGTGTTGCAACATCTGCTTGAACTAAAAACAACATCGTAAGATATTGGAAAGCTAATTTGTCATCGTCCTTTGATTGCGCCTCGTGAAGCCTTCGAAGAGCAAGAGAGGTTACCTTGCGTTGTTGAACATCATTGAAATCCAAACGCAGCAGTATCCGTAACCCATTGTTGAGTATTTCTAGATCTTTAGGTTTTTTCCCGGTTATGATCTCGAACAGGATCGGTTGGATAGTCCCTTGAATCCGCCTACCCTTCCAACCATAATTCGACAAGAAATCGCACCGACTTCCAAAGCGCCCTGACCATTCGCATTTAAGGGTCTTCCGCAAAACTGGAAGCACAATTGTTGGGTGACGATCAACGAGTTCTTCAATCCAGACCGGATAACCCTGCTCGGATAGGCAGGCATGCTGTATAGCTCGTTTGACCTCGGCAGGGCTCAAACGCAATGCCCAATCTGAATCTTCTGCCGCTTCGACCCCTAAACCAGCAAATGAGAGGATAGTCGTATATTTTACAGATATTATCCCCTTGTGTGACGGTCGCTCAGGCGGCGTAACACGCCAGAGTTTCATAATTCCATCTCGGTAAGCCTCAGCGATCTGTCTGCCAAATCCCTCTTCGAGAAGTCTCCATTGCAATGAAGCCTCAACACATCTTTCTTCGGTCTTATGTTGCAGCCAAACACAAAGATCTTTTAGCCGGAATGCCCCAGCCGACCAGGATGCTAAGCAAAACGAGTTAAAAAGCACAGAGGGGTCTTCTCTAAGCTCCTCACGGTATTTAATCCAAGATTCTTTATTTTTAATTTCCTTCTCTTCAGCGTCACGTTCGTATTTATTGTGAAGCTCCAGTAGGGTGCGTCGTTTTTCATTATTTCCGGTCACTACTGTCCGGTAAATTTTGTTTGTACTGCTGTAACTAACTGAGTTTTATCGCTCTTTGATACAATTGTTCTTTTTTCGACATGAATTCGTTCTGGGTGTAGCCTTCCTAGCTTTACAGGAGGGTAGCAATGCACACC
>JARLHN010000017.1 GCA_031292255.1 Oryzomonas sp.
CGGACACCCTTGCTGTTCAGCTATCGGTTCCCACCATCAGGGTCCGAAGAGGACTTGCACCTCCAAGTCACCAATCAGCCACCATAGCTGATTGGATGGCGCTTACGCGCCACGCGCCATGCCTGGCGCACAAGCAAAAAGCGCCCTTGCCTATGCAGGGGCGCTTCGATTGTGCCGTAACCAACGGCGTTCGTCAATCCTTGGCCAGTTTGTTGATGTACGTCTGCTGGCCGATGGTCAGGATGTTGTTCACCAGCCAGTACAGCACCAAGCCGGAGGGGAAACTCAGGAACATGAAGGTGAACACCACCGGCAGGGCCAGCATCATCTTCGCCTGGACCGGATCCATCTGGGAGGGGGTCATCTTCTGTTGCACGAACATGGTGATCCCCATGATGACGGGGGTGACGTAATAGGGGTCCTTGTCGGACAGGTCGGTGATCCAGAAAAAGAACGGCGCGTGGCGCAGCTCGATGGAAAACATGAGTGCCTTGTACAGGGCGAAGAACACCGGGATCTGGACGACCATCGGCAGGCACCCTCCCAGCGGGTTGACCTTGTGGTCGCGGTACAGCTCCATGACCGCCTTGTTCATGGCGTCGCGGTCGTTCTTGTACTTCTCGCGTATTTTGTTCATCTCCGGCTGGATCTTCTGCATCCCCTTCATGGACTTGTAGCTCTTGTGGGTCAGCGGAAAGAACAGCCCCTTGAGGATGACGGTGATGATGATGATGGCAATGCCGTAGTTGCCAACATAGCGATAGAAGAACTTGAGGGTGTAGAGCAGCGGTTTGGCAATGGCGGAGAACCAGCCCAGGTCAAGGGACTGCTCCAGGGAGCTGCCCTGGGCCTTGAGGACGTCGATATCCTTGGGGCCGACGAACAGGCGCTGCGCCACCGTGGCCGATTGTCCCGGGTTGACGGTGAACTGCGGGGCGGATACGATCGATTCCAGGAACCCGGCGGCGTTCGTTTTCACTTCGACGGAGGCGATACTCCCCTTCTCAGCCAGAATGGCGCTCAGGAAGTATTTGTCGGCAAAGCCCGCCCAGAGGATGTTATGGTCGTATTTTTTCGCTACGCCGGTCAGGTTCTTGGCCTTGTCGGACTTGAGACCATCGTCGTTATAAAGGTACGACCCGGACACATCGAGGCGGCTGTTCTTTTCCTTGTGCTCGGCCGTGAAGGTCATCACCTGTTGGATGGCCCCCACCAGGGGGGCCGGGGAGTTGTTGAATACCTGGGTTTCCAGCTTGATGCCATAGGAGCCGCCGGCGAAGGTGTAGACCTTGCGCACGGTAAAGCCCTGGCCCGAGACGTAATTGAACGTCAACTGCCGGCTCTCGCCGGCGGCCAGCGTGATTTTGTCGGCATCCGGCTGGAAGATGGCGCCGTCCGGAAGGTTGATCCCGGTCGCCCTGGTCGAGAAGTTGAGAAGGGAGGGGTCGGCGTGGGTCCCGAGCACAACCGGACTGGCTGTGGGCGTATTCTGCTCGCGGTACTTATTGAGGGTCATGCTCTTGAGACTCCCGCCGCGGGAAGAGAATACCGCCGTGTAGAGACCCGTGTCCACGGTCACGTCCTGTGCGGGACGGGCGGACTGAACCGGCGCGCCGTTCACCATCGGGGCGGCCGGCTGAGCCGCCGCTGCACCGGCAGGGGTTGCCGTTGCAGCGGCGGAGGTCGCGTTTTGAAAGGCTTTTGGCGGAAGTTGTTTTTTCGCAGGGCCAAAAACCATGGAAAAAATGTAGAAAACCGCTATCGAAAGAATGACTGCCAGAAATGCGCGCTTTTCCATAAAAGCTCCAGTTGTGCTTTTTAGTTAAGGTACCGGATCAAACCCACCCGGATGAAAGGGATGGCATTTGCAGAGCCTGATAAGGGTAAGCCACGCTCCCCTGGCAACTCCATGCCGAACAATAGATTCACGGGAATACTCGGAACAGGAGGGATAAAACCGGCAAGTCGGCGGGAGAAGCGGCGACAGCAGCTTCTGGTACAGCCTGATTACGATGAGCGCAACGCGCTTGAGCATGGGGATGTGCCGATGTGCCTGAAGGCCTTTTCAAGTTCACGCTGAACAGTGCTGAAATCCATTGCCGCAGCGTCGCGCCGCCCAACAACGTTGATGTCAACACACGGTAACGGAAGCCGCATCTGCCTGAATGATTCTCTGACGTAGCGCTTGACCCTGTTGCGTATCACGGAGCAACCGACCTTTTTACTGACCGTGATCCCCAGGCGTGCCTGGCTTCCGCCGTTTTCCAGCCATACGACAAGGAAGCCCCTGGTAGCAAACTTGTGGGGAGAGTTGGACAGCCTGAGGAATTCGAAGCGCTTCCGCAGCCGTACAGACTTGGGAAAAACTCCGGCATCCCGCTCCCCCGCACAACGGTTACTTGGTTGCAATGCCAACGGACAGTCTTTTGCGGCCCTTGGCCCTTCTACGCTTGATGACGAGGCGACCGTTCTTGGTGGCCATCCGTACCAAAAAGCCGTGGGTGCGCTTGCGGGAGGTGTTGCTGGGTTGAAATGTTCTTTTCATATCATCGCTCCTCTAAAATATTTATCAGGAAATGAGTTATTAACCATATCACCTTGATATTGTCAAGAAAATTATTACCGGCGCGAGCGCACGCCAATAAGTGATTTGCCTTGAAAAATGGCCCGGCCTCTGTTAATCTGCCTCAGCCCCGAAAAGTCCTGAATATTCGGTAAACTATATTTAACTATCTTATTTTATTACATATAAAGTTATCAACAGGTGTTGAGAATTATGTTGATAACTGTTGATACTCCATAGGGGTCAGCAAGGAAAAGCAGTTCATACCATTAAGTAATCAGCCTTATGTGACCACTGTGGATAACCCCGCTGCCTCCGCTCCCCTTGATAATGAAGAATGCGATGTGAACATGGAAGAAGCCTGGCAACAAGCCGTCGAAAATCTGGAAAAAGTTCTGTCCGAACGAGATTTTTCCACCTGGATCAAGCCGGTAAACTACAGCCATGTCGAGGGCGCTACCGTCTATCTCTCGGTTCCGACCTCTTTTTTCAAGGACTGGTTGGAAGAAAACTATCAGAAGGTCATCCTTGGCGCTCTATCGGTCGCCTCGGGACAAAACCTGTCCATCGCCTTTGTCGTCAGGGATAAAAGCAGCGAATCCGAAACCGTTTTGACGGAAGATCTCATCATCAAGGGGCACCAGGAAGAGGCTGAACAGGCGGCAAAGAGCGCCCAGTTGGATTCCGCCTTTACGCCCTTGAATCCCAAATATACCTTCGACCTGTTTGTCAGCGGCACCGGCAACCACTTTGCCCATGCCGCCGCCATGGCGGTGGCCAACAATCCGGCCGATACCTATAACCCGCTCTTCATTTATGGCGGCGTCGGCCTCGGCAAAAGCCACCTGCTGAACGCAATCGGCCACATCATCCGCAGCGCATCTCCCGCTTTGAATGTCTGTTACTGCTCGGCGGAAAAGTTCATGTACGAGATGGTGAACCATCTTCGCCTCAAAAAGATGGATCAGTTCAGAAGCCGGTTCAGAAACGTCGATGTGCTCCTCATCGACGATATCCAGTTCATATCCGGGAAAACCGGGACCCAGGAAGAATTTTTCCACACCTTTAATGCGCTTCACGATGCCCATAAACAGATAGTCATCACCTCCGATAAGTTCCCCCGGGAAATATCCGATCTGGAGGAGCGACTGCGTTCACGCTTCGAATGGGGCCTGATAGCCGATATTCAACCTCCCGACCTTGAAACCAAGATAGCCATTCTCAAGAAAAAGTCGGAAGTGACTAAGATCCGCCTCCCCGACGATGTCACCTATTTTCTCGCCTCCAGCGACACGAGGAATATCCGCGAACTGGAAGGCATGCTGATCAGACTCGGCGCCTACAGCAGCCTGCAGAACATCCCCATCACCCTTGAGATGGCCAAGGAAAGCCTGAAGGACATCCTTGGGGACCGGCGCAAGGAGATCACCATCGAGCTGATACAAAAAGCCGTGGCGGACCATTTCGGTATCAAGACAGCTGACCTGAAATCGGAAAAGCGGCAAAAAAATCTTGTCCAGGCGCGTCAGATTGCCATCTGGCTCTGCCGGGACATGACGAAGGCCTCCTATCCCGATATCGGCTCGAAATTCGGCGGCAAGGACCATTCCACGGTTATTTACGCCACCAAGAAGATAGAGAAGGCCATGCAAGACGATCAGAAATTCTTCAAGGTCGTCGATGACATACGGCGTGGTATTTTGAAGTGACGACAACCCTGTTAGCGGGTTGTGGATATCTGTGCATAACAATCGGCATGTTGATAACCGCTCCGTAGGGCCGATTGTTATCAACATGGTTGCATGTCGAATTCATGTATGAAACCTGAATGTTACGCTACTTTAACGATATCAACAGGTCCTACAACAACAACAAAGGTTTATAAATCTTTTAAATAAAACCTTTTCCTGTAAGGAGTGACAGATGGAATTTACAATCGATAAGGAACTGTTTCTCAAGTCGCTGCAAAAGATCCAGGGTATCGTTGAAAAACGGAATTCCATGCCGATTCTGTCAAATGTCCTCCTGGAAGCAACGGATTCCAGGCTGTACGTAACGGCCACCGACCTGGAGGTGGGCATGAAAAGCGCCTATCCCGCCGAAGTGGCCGCACCCGGGAAGATTACGGTCGGAGCCAAGAAGCTGTACGAAATCGTCAAGGAACTCCCCAACCAGGCGATCGTCTTTTCCACAAAAGACAACGACTGGGTGGAGATCAAATGCGGCAAGGTGCAATTCAACATCGTCGGGCTTTCGCCTGATGAGTTTCCCTATTTTCCCGACATCAAGGAAGAGAACCTCTTCGAAATAGAGAACTCACTGCTAAAGGGGATGATCGAGAAGACCTCTTATGCCATCTGCAATGACGAGACCAAATACAACCTAAACGGCATATTCGCCAGGGTCGAGGTCAACGGCAACGGCGAAAACTCACTCAAAATGGTTGCCACCGACGGCCATCGTCTGTCCATAGCCACCGGGGCGCTCAAGGGCACCGCCGGTCCCGAGCTTTTGAAAGGGGTCATCCTCCCCAAAAAGGGTGTGTATGAGATGAAAAAGATCACCGACGAGGACAGCGGCACCTTGCTGTTCGGCTTCATGGATAACAGCGCGGTGATCAAACGGGGAGATTCCTACATGGTCATGCGCCTTGTGGATGGCGAGTTTCCTGACTATAACCGGGTCATCCCCGCGGCCAATAACCGCATCGTCACAATCAACAGGGAGAATTTCACCCACTCCGTACGCAGGATGGCCATACTCTCTAGCGAAAAATTCAAGGGGATCATGCTGGAAATAACCTCCGGCGGGGTAAAGATATCCTCGAGCAATCCCGAGTTGGGAGACGCCATGGAGGATATCGACGTGGCGTACGACGGCGACCCGATCGCCGTCAGGTTCAATGCCCGTTATCTCCTGGACGTGCTGGCCGTGGCTGAAACCGAGAGCGTGGAGATGAAATTCAGGGATGAGCTCTCCCCCTCCATCATTGTGCCTGAAAATTCGGATAGCTTCTTGGCAGTGATCATGCCGATGAGGCTCTAGCGCTAGAAACGGATGCTGCTCAAACACCTGGCTGTCGCCGGTTTCCGGAATATCGGGGCAGTTCGCATACACCCCGGCGAAGGTTTCAACCTGTTGTACGGCCTCAACGGTCAGGGTAAGACCAACCTGCTGGAGGCGATCTACCTGCTGGGGAGCCCCCGGTCCTTCAGGAGTGTCCGTCTTCCCGAACTCATCGGACACGGCCGGCAGATCGCGCAGATCCAGGGGGAGGTCCTTTCCGCTGCCACCCTGAACCGGATAAGGGTCACGCTGGAGGCAGCCGGGCGCCGGGTAGAGGTTGACGGCAAGGGCATTCAACGGGCATCGGACCTGCACGGCAAGCTGAATGCGGTGGTTTTTTCCCCCGAGGATACCGGCATGATCAGGCTGGGACCCGATGCGCGACGGCGCTACCTGGACCGGGCCGTCTACATGGGCGATATCGGCTACCTGAACAGCTGGCACGGCTACCACCGGATTCTCAAGCAACGCAACCACCTCCTGAAAAGCGTCGACAGGACCGGCCTGGATACCTGGACCGAACAATTGGCCGAGGCGGGTGCAGAGGTCATTGAACGGCGGCAGCGCTACGTGGCGCAGCTCAACGGCATGCTTGAGCGGCACTATGCCACGATATCGGGGGATGGGGAGACGGCAGGCATCGCCTACCATCCCGAAGGGGTGCAGGCTAGCGGCCGCGAGGCCATTCGCGGCGAGTTGCTGGAGCTTTTTGTCCGGCATGCGCGGAGCGATGAACGTTACGGCACGACAACAGCCGGCCCCCATCGGGATGATCTGATGCTCAGCCTGGACGGCCGGGCCCTGAAGAGCTTCGGCTCCCAGGGACAACAGAAGAGTTTCGTCCTGGCGCTGAAAATGGCCGAGGTCGACAATCTTCAGGCCGTCTTCCGGGAGCCGCCGATCCTGCTCCTGGATGACATGAGTTCAGAACTCGATGCCCGCAGGAACCGGAATTTAATGGATTTTCTCTTCTCAAGAGCAATCCAGGTATTTATCACGACAACGGAACGATCACCTGCCCTATTGGGCGATGCCGCACACTGCGCCGTTTTCCGTGTGGAAGACGGCAATCTGACGTTTGAGGGAAATGAATCACATGAGTGAACACGCAAACATGACACAAACCGCTTCAGAAGAATACGGCGCCGACAGCATCAAGGTATTGGAAGGCCTGGCTGCGGTGCGCAAGCGCCCGTCCATGTACATCGGCTCCACCTCCAGCTCGGGTCTGCACCACCTGGTGTACGAGATCGTGGACAATGCCATCGACGAGGCCCTGGCCGGTTACTGCGACAATGTCAGTGTGACCATCAACACCGACGGTTCGGTGACGGTGGTGGACAACGGCCGCGGCATCCCCACCGACTTGATGCCCAGCGAAGGGAGGTCCGCCGCCGAGGTCGTCATGACCGTGCTGCATGCCGGGGGGAAGTTCGACAACGAATCCTACAAGGTATCGGGCGGCCTGCACGGCGTTGGGGTTTCCGTCGTCAACGCCCTCTCCAAGTGGCTGGAACTGGAGATCCGCCGCGACGGCAAGGTCTGGCGCCAGTCCTACCGCAGGGGCGACCCCCAGATGCCGCTGCAGGCCACCGGCGAGACCAAGAAACGCGGCACTAAGATCACCTTCATGCCGGACGAGGAGATCTTCGAGACCACCGAATATTCCTTCGATGTCCTCTCCCAGCGGCTGCGCGAGCTGGCCTTCCTCAATGCCGGGGTCAGGATCAAGATCACCGACGAGCGGGTGGACAACAAGTCCCACGAGTTCTTCTACGAGGGAGGCATCAACTCCTTCGTGGAATACCTGAACCGCAACAAAACGGTGCTGCACCCCAAGCCGATCTACATCAAGGGCGAAAAGGGAGGGGTGGAGACCGAGGTCTCCATGCAGTACAACGACTCCTATGACGAGAAAATCTTCACCTTTGCCAACAACATCAACACCCACGAGGGGGGCACCCACCTGGCGGGCTTCAAGGCGGCCCTGACCCGTACCATGAACAGCTATGCCGGAGCCAACAACCTGCTCAAGAACGCCAAGGTGACCATCTCGGGTGAAGACCTGCGCGAGGGGATGACCTGCGTCATCTCGGTCAAGATCCCCCAGCCCCAGTTCGAGGGGCAGACCAAGACCAAGCTGGGCAACTCCGAGGTCAAGGGGTACGTGGAGACCCTGCTGAACGACAAGCTGGCCCAGTTTCTGGAGGAGAACCCCCAGATCGCCAAGCGCATCCTGGAAAAGTCCATCGATGCGGCCCGGGCACGCGAGGCGGCCCGCAAGGCCCGCGACCTGACCCGGCGCAAGGGCGCCCTGGATATGGGGGGCTTGCCGGGCAAACTGGCCGACTGCCAGGAAAAGGACCCGGCCCTGTGCGAACTGTACCTGGTCGAGGGCGATTCGGCCGGCGGTTCGGCCAAGCAGGGGCGCGACCGGAAGTTCCAGGCCATCCTGCCGCTCAAGGGGAAGATCCTCAACGTGGAGAAGGCCCGCTTCGACAAGATGATCTCGTCCCAGGAGATCCGCACCCTGATCACGGCCCTGGGGACCAGCATCGGCAAGGAAGATTTCGATATCGCCAAGCTTCGCTACCAGCGCATCATCGTCATGACCGATGCCGACGTGGACGGCTCCCACATCCTGACCCTGCTCTTGACCTTCTTCTACCGCAACATGCAGGAGCTGATCCAGCGCGGGTATCTCTACATCGCCCAGCCGCCGCTCTACAAGGTGAAACGCGGCAAGAAGGAGATGTACCTGAAGAACGAGGCCGCGATGCAGAACTTTCTCCTGGAGGAAGGGTCCGAGGACCTGACCCTCCGCCTGGAGAGGGGGGACCGGACCTACATCGGGAAACAGATCATCCCGGTCATCAAGCAGTTCACCGAGAACCGCGCCATCTTCGACAAGGTGGTCAAGAAAGGTATTCCCGGCGACTTGCTCTCCCTCGCCATCCGCAGCAATGTGCCGGCGGGCCTGGAAGAGCTTTCCGCCCTGGAGCCCTACCTGGAGGCCATGAAGGTGCTCTCCCCCGGTTCCGACTACCAGGTTGATGAAGACCGGATCAGCTTCCGCATCGGCAATATCCGGGCCACCATCGACCACCAGGTGCTGTCCGTACTTTCGACCCACGAATACGAGCTGTTGGTGGAGAACCACCGCCGGGTGGTGGAGACCATGGCCGACGGCAAGGCCTTTCTTGAGCAGCAGGAAGGGGGCAAACCCCTTTTCGAGACCGACAACCACGAAGATCTGCTCACCTTCTTCATGGAGCACGCCAAGAAAGGGCTCACCATCCAGCGCTACAAAGGCCTTGGTGAGATGAACCCGGAGCAGCTCTGGGAGACGACCATGAACCCCGAAAACCGCGTACTGCTCCAGGTCAAGATCGAGGATATCGTCGAATCGGATGAGATATTCACGATCCTGATGGGGGATCAGGTGGAGCCGCGCCGTGAGTTCATCGAGAATAATGCGCTGAATGTGGTGAATCTGGATATTTAGGGTTCGTGTTGTAGGGAGTGGAAATGATTTCGTCCGGGACGGAGTCTTTCATCTGAATGGCAAAGGCCGTGATGGTCAACTTAGGTTGATTGTGCGGCCTTTTGTTTTGAGTATTTAAATTGGTGGTTTTACAATGGCGTTGAAGGTCAAGAACCACGGTTCGGCTAGAGCCGGCACTTTTGCCGGGTCATCCAGATTGACGATCATGCAGTTATCCAATAATGGGTTGTTGAACGAGAAAGACGCTCCATGAAAATAAACAATCTCCTGATCCATCTTCACAACAGCCAGGATGCCTTCACGCTCAAATCGCGCCATGTCGATCAGATTCGAGAGGCTCTCCCGGAGACGCGCATTATCGTCGCCGAGGGGAACGGCGACTTTATGGAAAATCTCCCCGAAGCCGAATGTGCCTTGGTGTGGGCATTCAAGCGCGAATGGTACGAACGGGCCTCCAGGCTGAAGGTGCTGTTTACCCCTGCGGCCGGGCACGACTGGGTTGCGGAAGATCCGTCCGGCCGGGTGAAGACCATCTACGGGAGTTTTCACGGCCGGATCATGCGCGAGAGCCTCCTCTCGATGATGCTGTTTTTCAACCGGCGTATCGGCACCTCGCTCGATGATCAAAACAACCGGGTCTGGGGGCGCTTGGGCTACAGCGATTGCGTGGCGCTCTTCAGCCAGCGGGTGATGATAATCGGTTGCGGATCGCTCGGGCGGTCGATGGCGGGATTGCTGAAGGCTTTTGGAGCGCACGTAACCGGCGTCAAACGCAAATTGGCCGGATCGGCGGAAACCACCGACATCGACCGGATGATCACGTACGACCGGTTGGAAGAGGAACTCCCTTGCGCCGATCATGTGGTCCTGGTTCTGCCGGGTGGAAAGGAAACCGACGGTATTCTCACCACGCGGCACTTCAATGCCATGAAGCCTGGAGCCTACCTGTATAACCTGGGACGCGGCAATTGTTACCGGGAGGAGGACCTGGTAACGGCCCTGGAGAATGGCCCTCTTGCGGGCGCCGCCCTGGATGTCTTTGCAGAGGAGCCGCTACCTCCCTCCTCGTTGCTCTGGGGGAGGAGAAACGTGGTTATCACGCCGCATTCGAGCGCCGTCAGCCGGGAGTATATCGATCTCTTCATTCAGGAGTGGCTGGAAAAGCTCCGGGGGTTGTGACACACAAGGAAGGTCTTTGGCAGCCCCCAAGCCCTGACCCCATTCGAGGAGTTCCACATTTCGTTGACACCTTCACGCCCATCTCTGGTACGATAGTTCGATGAAGCATAGCTGCTGCTTAACCTCATAGTTGTAATTGCCACGCTTGGAGTCCCATGTCATTTTTCCTACAGTCCAGCCCAATACTCGGGTCGGGCCAGTCAACATCCATCATGTTTTCCGTGCTGAAGCTATTCATCATTCCTGTCGGCGGCGGGATCCCCGCCGGTGTTTTGCTCGCCAGCGCCAAAGGTTTGGCCTGGCCCGTCATCACCGTGCTCTATCTGGTTTCCGATATTTTCCTGGCCCTTGCCTTCGAACCGATCCTTCGCATCCTTGCTGCGGTGATGGGGAGGGTTCCCTTCCTTGCTCGTTTCGGCTCGGCTCTAAAGGCCGCAACGGCCCGCAGCGTGGCACATTTCGGAGGCACCGGCGCAGGCCCCCTTTCGCTCGTAATGATTTCCTTCGGCGTGGACCCAATGACGGGCCGCGCCACGGCGCTTGCTGCCGGCCACGGCTTCCTTACGGGCTGGGCCTTTGCCATCGCCGGAGACATGCTGTATTTTGGCGTCATCGCACTGACGACCGTGCACCTGAACTCTTACATTCGAGACCCAAATACCACAATGATGATTGTCCTTGGCGCGATGTTCGGCGTGCCTTACGTGGTACGCTATTTCCGATCCGCACAAGGCGTCACTGACAAGGCAACTTGAGCCAGAGACATCATTTGACGGCAACAACCCGTATCTGGTAATTTTACCGACATGAACCGGAACCATGCCGCGGGCGCCGGAGCATATACTCTGCCGACCCTGAGGATCGAGCCTTGAGAAAGATTGCCCTTACAGCCGCACTGCCCTGGATTGCCGCCATATCGGGCGGCATTCTCGTGTTTCTCGGTTACGCCGGTTTCGACCAGTTCTACCTGGAATGGATCTGCCTTGTGCCGGTGCTGTGGGCGATCCGGGATCAGTGCCCCGGCCGGGCCTTTCGGATCGGCTGGCTTGCCGGCATCGCAATGAACTGCGGCGGCTTCTACTGGGCCATCCAGATGTTTCGGCAGTTCGCAGGGGCACCCTGGCCGCTCGCCGTCCTCGGTCTTCTGCTCCTGGCTGCGGCCAACGGCGTCGTCTTCGCCGCCTGGGCGTGGGGTACGCGGCTGATTACCCGCGATACCGGCTGGAGCGTGGCCTGGGTCTCCCCGGTGGTCTGGACCGCGCTGGAGAAGTTTTGGCCGGAGCTCTTCCCTAACTACCTCGGCGCCAGCCAGTACCAGCTCTCCATTGTGACCCAGGTCGCTGACCTGACCGGCATCCTCGGCGTCACCTTCTTGGTCGTTTACCTCAATTCCACGCTCTTCGCGGTGCTCGAACAGCGGGGCAGGAACCGGCGGCTTGCCGTCCGCCTGGCGGCGGCCTTTGCGGCGGTTCTCGCATCGGTGCTCATCTATGGCCAGGTGCGCATCCGCTCCGTGGATCAACAGGCCGCGGCCGCCGACAAACTGGCCATCGGGCTGATTCAGGCCAACCGCGGCGCCGGGGACAAGCGCCTGTACCATGAAAGCCTGCTCAGCGATCACCGGGAAATGTCCCGGACGCTTGCCGCCAACAACCGACCCGACCTGATCGTCTGGCCTGAAAGCGTCCTCCACGTCAGGATGAAGTCACGGTCCGGGAGCCTGCCGAGCGATGAACTCGGGGACACCCACACCCCCACCCTGTTCGGCGCAGTCCTGCACCTCGGTCAGGACAGTGCGGACCGCTACTATAACTCCGCCCTGCTTGCGGACGACAGCGGCCGGATTGTCGGCACCTACGACAAGATGGTGCTCGTCCCCCTCGGCGAGTACATCCCGTTTGGCGAGACCTTCCCGGAGCTGTACGCGCTGGCGCCGTCCGTGGGCAGGTTTTGGCCGGGGGAGAGCCTTGAACCGCTCCCGTTCGGAAAATACCTGCTCTCGGTGAACATCTGCTACGAAGACATTTTTCCCGGCCAGATCCGCTCCCTGATGCGGGGTGGTCCCGACAGGCGCATTCCCGATGTGATGATCAACCTGAGCAACGACTCATGGTACGGCAAATCGACCGAACCGATGGAGCACCTTGCCCTTGCGAGCTTCCGCTCGATCGAGCACCGCCGCGCCCTGGTGCGCTCCACCAACACCGGCATCTCCGCTTTCGTGGACCCGGTCGGGCGTATCGTCACGCGCAGCGGCATCTGGACCAGGGAAGCGCTGGTTGACCGGGTGGCGATCATGAAGCAGGGGCCCACGGTCTATGCGCTGTTGGGAGACTGGATCGGCTGGGTCTGCGCACTGCTCTCCCTTGCCGGTATCGGCCGGGCGCTCCTGGTTTCAGGGCGTCGCGGCGAGCCCTCCCGTCCTCCCGCCAAAACGACTTCTCCTCGGTGTGACAAACCGTCCGAACCGGGCAGGCGCCGGCGGCAGGAGAAGCCGTTCCGCTGAAAAATCCTCAACCATCCACCCACACCCCTCGAACTGCTTTTTCTGGTATAATTTGTCTCCGTAAGGGTTTGCTGCCGAAGCGGCCCGATCGTGACGCTCACCAACCTGCCGGTCCGCGTCCGGTCGTTGCGTGCCGGCGGATGAAAGGAGACACAGGATGCCCGAAGGCCCGGAAGTCGAAACCGAAAACCTGCACGAAGCCATCAGGGAAGAACTCGAACGGGAGGGGGGATCGTTCCTCAAGCAGATATCCATCACCACCGCACTACTTGCCGTTTTCGCCGCCATAGCCTCACTTAAGGCCGGCGCCACGGTCAATGAGGCCCTGGTGCTGAAGACGGAAGCGGCGCGGCTGCAATCCGAAGCCTCGGACCAGTGGGCCTATTACCAGGCCAAGGGGATCAAGGCGGCGGTCCAGGAGGCGTCCCGCACGCCATGGCTGGCCATGGACAAGGACCCTCCCCCTGCTTATGCGGAAAAGATGCAGCGCTACGCTGAGGAACAAAAGGAGATCGAGGCCAAGGCCCATGAGAAGGAGCGGGAACGGGACGAGCGGCTGAAGGAATCCGACCACCTTCTCCACAAGCATCACGGCTTCGCAAGTGCGGTCGCGCTCTTCCAGGTATCCATCGCCCTGGGCGCCGTGGCGGCGCTGACACGCTCCAGGGTGGTGTGGTTCGGTTCGCTGCTCGCCGGCGGGGTAGGGGTGCTCCTCTTTGCCTGGCCCCTGTTTCAATGAACGGCGGATAGGAGCCCCCCTGTCCGGCTAAACGGTGAATGGTGAAAAAAACGCGGACAGCGTGACCTGTTTCCGAAATACGTACGATGCTTTTCCCCTGATGCGCCCGGCCTTTTATCGTCAGACGCAGTAGTTTCGGCTTTTCATGGTAAAATGATATCAATCATACGATTATCACGACCATGGGAGGATTGCCTGCGGATGGGATCGCCATTCCGCCGGAGCTATCTCGATTCTTGACAAACGGGGGCAAAACAGATGGAAAAACAACACCTGGTATTTGTCTACGGCACACTTCGCCAAGACCACAGCAACCATCAATTGATGGGAGCGGCACATTGTTATGGTGTCGGCAGCACTTGCGACAGGTATGCCATGTATATCGTCAGCGGCTACCCGTACGTCACCGGCGCAGAGGCGCATTATCCGATCGTGGGCGAGTTGTATGCCGTGGATGACGAGATGCTGGAGAAACTGGACAAGGTGGAAGGGCATCCCCATTTCTATGTACGCAGGGAGGTCGCGGTGAGTGTGGGGGGCGAGGAGTTCAGCGCCTGGATGTATGTGCGCGATCCGCCGGGGATGTTACTGCCGACCGGCGACTTTAATGATGCCACAGTGTAACAACCCTTAACCGAGATAGCGTCCGCCGTTGACGTTAATAGTCTGTCCGGTGATAAAACCGTTGCATGCCGGCATGACCGCCACGGTTTCGTCCCAATCGTCCGCCGCGAAACTTCTCAGATTTCATTCTTCCCATGCGTGAAAAAAGACCGGCCTGCATCAGGAGTACGTCCTTCGGCAGCCCGGCCAGCCCCCTGGTGAAGATCCCCGGCTTTCCGCCTCCTCCTCGCGATTTATCGGAAAGTATCTCTACGGTTCGTGGTTAAAATGGAGCGTATTGTCAATATGCGAGCAGTCAATTTGCGGGAATATTATTTTTGATTAATGGCATTCCACGAGACACGAGGTGCCGCGACAGGAATGTTTTTGTGATAGAAAAGTGTGCTATACTATTTCAACCGATGGTGGCCGTTTGTGCGGGCTGCTTCAAAAATAACCCATTAATAACCGGACGTACTCTATGCATCGTGTCGACACCATCATCGTATTACCACTTCTCGCCATGTCGCTGACCTCGTGCACTTCAACGGCCATGTCCCTCTATAGCGGCGAAATGGAACTGATCTCTGTTTCCGGCAGCGGATGCCTGAAGGAAGAGATGGCCGGAAGAGCTGTACCGATTGATTTGTCCCTGGAGCAAGGCAGCTCCTTCGATGATCATCGGATAGACGGCTATTTCAGCGGTCCGGACATCCAGATCGGGCATTTTTTCGGCAATGACCTGGGCAGGCTGCAGGTTGTCTATCCCGACGAACCCAACCCCGCTCAAGGTCACACCCTTGTGCTTGCAACTGTACCTGAGGGAGCGAACGGCGAGCTTCACGAAAAACCCCAAGCAGATTCAACAAACTGCTACTTCGAAAATGCAGCTCTCACTCTTAAACAAAAGGTAACCGGCAGCGATGCCAACTCCGTGTACGACCGGCAGAGCAAGCTGTTCAGCGCCGAGGCGTATTACTTTAGCGGGCAGTTGTTTTTGAACGACAATAAGCCGGCGGAGGCGATCCGGGATCTCACCAAGAGCCTGAAGCTGCGTAACAAGGTGACCCCAAGCGATCCGGACAGGGCCTTTCCAGCCGTTTCTATTGCCATTGCCCACACTATGGCCGGCCGGGAGAAGGAAGCGCTGGCACAGGTGCGTGAGCTGCTCGAAGAAAAAAAAGAGAGCGAAGAGGCCGGGATAAGACAACGAATGGCCGTGAGCGTCAGCCTTTGTAACGACGAACAATACCTTGAAAGCGATGTGGGACAGAAAGCAACGATCCAGCTCATGGATGCGGTTGCCCGTAAGTTCGGCAGCCTCGATGGCGTGGCTGTCCCCCTTGCGGCATGCTACTTTGAAATGGGCAAAGAGCGCAAAGAACAGGACGATCCCGATTCGGCCATAGAGTTTTTCCAGAAAGCGTTCAAGCTGAATCCCGACAATCCGGAGAGTGCTACCGGGGTCGTCATGTCCTTCATAGACAAACAAGATCCAACCGAAGGGCTGAGATATTTGATAGACCACGAACAGATCTTCATAAAAAGGGCCGGCAAAGAACAATATGATATCCTCTTGTCCTACCTGTATGCCGCCGAGGCGCAAGAGTCCGAGAATAGCGGCGATTTGCCCCATGCCGAGGAATTTTGCCGCAAGGCGGTCAAGGCAAGACCCAGTGATCGAACACTCATAATCAATCTGAGTCGCGTAATGGGAAGAGAGGCAAAATTTGCCGAGGCGAGAAGCCTTTTGGAGGATGGTGGAAAAGGGTGCGGCGATGAAACCTGCCGCAGAGAATATTCAGATGAATTGGCCCGTCAGGATCTTATTGAGCGGATGGTGAAGCGCATCGCATCTCTCAGTGGAACGCACTGATATTCATTTCTTCATTTTTCGCTTCAACTGCACATATATGAAGACAAAAATTACACCTGCAATCAGCACGAAGAGCCCGAATTTAACGGCAACAATCGCAAGCCAGAGAGCCAGCGCCACGATACCCATAAGCAGTTTAACGCAAAATCCGGCCAGCAACACCGCCGCAATAAGCGCAATAACAACAATTACGACATGACTCATGTTCGCTTTTCTCCCCGGATCAGACCCTGCAACGCACCCATTGCCTTCACTGGGCGCCCCTCCGATATGCTCTATGAACATGATAATATGAAATAAAAAAAAACGACAGCATCTTCCATCTTTTCAGACCTGTCAAAGAGACCTTGTGGAGCGGGAAGTCTCCTGACTACTTCACAGGCAACCCCCGGCCACGACTGCACATATTTTGAGCACTCCATGGGCCTTAAATATGGGCACTATTTGTAACAAATCGAAATCACTCTACAAATAATCCTGATCGGTTTGGCACATTTTTTGATTGAAACCTCACGATGTTTCAAAAAATGGTGTAGGGATGTTACCGTCTCCAACCTTACCTCCGAAATTATCTATCACGCTCATCGGGATGAATTCGAGTATGGTAATCGTCATTAAATGGCCAGACCACCTGAATTTCAGTGGCCAGTGGCCTTTTTATTCCAAATTCAACTGAAAGGGGGGGATAGTTGAAATTCGAATAGGTAGAAATTGGTATTACACGGAACAACACACCCAAAGAAGGGGAATGGAGGTAAGCAATGAAGCTTGTCGAGGCAATAATTAAACCATTCAAGATGGATGAGGTGCGGGAGGCGCTTAACAGCATCGGTATTCAAGGGATCACGATCAGCGAAGTGAAGGGTTACGGCCGCCAGAAAGGCCACACGGAACTCTATCGCGGCGCCGAGTACGTGGTTGATTTCATTCCGAAAGTGAAGCTGGAAATTGCCGTTGCCGACGAACTGGTGACAGAGGTTGTCGAGACAATTGAAAAGTCCGCCAAGACAGGCCGGATCGGCGACGGAAAGATATTCATCCTTCCGCTGGACGGGGCGGTCAGGATCAGGACCGGTGAAAGGGATGCCGATTCATTGTAGTGCAACTACCAATAAGAGCTAAACAATAATAAATACGGAGGCATATCATGATACAAAGATGTATCCCGCTTGTGGAGGCTACGGAAGCTTTTCGCCAACCCCCTGTTTCAGAATCAGTTCCCACCTTTAATACCTTGCTGCGCACCATCAGAAAATCATTTTTTGCCCTCTGCCTTGTCATGACTTTCGTTATGGTTCCATTGGCAGTACTGGCGGAAGAAGCCAAGGCGCCCGCCGCACCGGCTGCCGCGCCCGCTGCGTCCGCTGCCGCACCCGTTGCTGCCGCCGCGGCATCAGTCGCGGCCCCTGCTCCGGCAGCACCCAAGAACGTCGATCCGGTCCTGAACACCGGGGATACCGCCTGGATGCTCGTTTCCGCAGCCCTGGTGCTTCTGATGACTCCGGGTCTTGCACTGTTCTACGGCGGTATGGTCCGTCAGAAGAACGTGCTCTCCACGTTCATGCATTCGTTTGTGGCACTTGGTATCGTCGGTGTCCAATGGGCAGTCGTGGGTTATTCCCTGGCTTTCGGCCCCGATGCATTTGGCGGGCTCATCGGGAACTTGAGCAAGGTCATGCTCAACGGCCTTATTTCCTTTAAAGACGGCAATCCGGTCTATACCCTTTTCCAGAATGTTGCCACCGAACCCGGGGCGATCCCGGAATATGTTTTTGCCATGTACCAGGCAATGTTTGCCATCATCACCGTGGCTCTCATATCCGGAACCATTGCCGAACGTGTCAAATTCTCCACGTATTGTCTGTTTATACTGCTCTGGACCACCTTGGTCTATGACCCGCTGGCTCATTGGGTCTGGATGAGTGACGGCTGGCTCGCCAAGAAAGGCGCCCTGGACTTTGCCGGTGGTACGGTTGTTCACCTCTCCTCAGGCGTTTCCGCTGCCGCCGCGCTTCTCTTTCTCGGCAAACGGCATGGATATCCGACAGAGCGCATGGCGCCGCACAATCTTCCCATGACCCTGCTTGGAGTCGGTCTCCTCTGGTTCGGCTGGTTCGGCTTCAATGCAGGCAGCGCCATCGTTGGCCCCAACTGTTCCGATGCGTCAGGCGGTTTGGCCGGCCTGGCCTTCACGACCACCACAATCGCTCCTGCCGCCGCCGGTCTTTCTTGGATGATCGCAGAGTGGCTCCACTCCGGAAAACCCTCGGCTCTCGGTTTCGGCTCCGGCGTTGTTGCCGGTTTGGTCGTGATCACCCCCGCCGCTGGTTTCGTTCAGCCGGGTGCAGCCCTGATCATGGGCGCCATGGCCGGTCTGATCTGTTACGGTGGCATTCTCCTGAAAGCCAAGTTCCAGTATGACGATGCCCTCGACGTTCTGGGCGTTCACGGTTTGGGTGGCGCCAGCGGCGCACTGCTGACCGGTATATTTGCCACGGTTGGCGCCAAGGGACTTCTGGGTGGTGATGTAAAACAATTCGTCACGCAAATCATTGCCGTTGCCGCCGCCGCTGCCTATGCCTTCATCGTCACTCTGGTCATCGCCTTTGTTCTCGACAAGACTATCGGGCTCAGGGTTGAGAAGGAAGACGAGATAATAGGCCTCGACCAGACACAGCACTCCGAGAATGCCTACAATTAGGCGCTGAGAGTTGCGCATGGTACACATGCTTTTCTTTGAATTACTTCGCTCTATGGACCGGGTAATTCTTTAAAACCTGAAAGGAGATATTTCATGACCCCGAAACAAGTAGTAGAATTTGCCAAGGAAAACGGCGCACTGATGGTTGATTTCAAATTCATGGATTTTGTTGGAATCTGGCAGCATTTCACCACACCGATCAGCGAATTTGGCGAGGATATATTCGAGGATGGC
>JARLHN010000018.1 GCA_031292255.1 Oryzomonas sp.
ATCCCGGACGTGATCACGCTGGATGTGGAGATGCCGCGAATGGACGGCATCACCTTCCTGCAGAAGATCATGTCTCAACACCCCATACCCGTGGTGATGTGCTCGTCTCTGACCGAGGCCGGCAGTGAGACGGCCATGAAGTATGGCGCGGTTGACATCATCGTCAAGCCCAAAATGGGTACCAAGCAATTCATAGAGGAATCACGGGTCAGAATCTGCGATACCGTCAAGGCGGCAGCCATGACAAAGGACGATCGCACAGGATGAGGCCGGCTGCGTCATTTATGGCATGCCCAACGAAGCGGTAAAACTTGGGGGGGTCCACAGGATCCTTCCGCTTCAGAGTATCGCGGCTGAAGTGTTACGACTCTGCCGTTAGCAAAACTGAGATTGATAAGCATTGAGAACTGAAAAAAACGGAAGATACACACGTGTCATCATTGAGCCGGGGGAATATTTTTCCTGTGCCAACGCCACGGTTATATCGACGCTCCTCGGCTCATGTGTCGCGGCATGTCTTTATGACCCGGTTCGCCAAATTATCGGTATGAATCATTTCTTGCTGAGCAGTCGGCGCTATTCTCAAGGACTTCCCAGCATTGTCCCGGATGCCGGCAGATTTGGCATTCACGCCATGGAACTCCTGATAAACGACATGATGCACAAGGGAGCCGATCGCCGGTCTCTGCGGGCAAAAGTTTTTGGGGGAGCCGGCATATTTAAAAATAGCGAGCGAGTAGATAATTTCATGTGTGTCGGCGAGGTCAACTGCCGTTTCATCCGTGATTTTCTTGCCAAAGAGGACATACCCTTGGATGCTGAAGATTTGGGGGGCGAGTATGGTCGTGTCATTCATTTTTCGAATGGTGATTTTACGGTCTACCACCGAAATATCGGCCACAATCGGAGTCATAAGCTTGCCGTCCGCGACAGGCATTGTTGGCTAAAAGCAATTGCGATACAGGAAAAGGTCATGCCGGACATTGATTACTGGTAATTGGAGCTGGAGAATCCGGCGGTTTACCGTCATGCCCTTCACAACATTGATGAGAGGTGAAATATGCAAAATGAAGCATATTTGATTGGCAGACAACCCATCCTGAACAGGTCGGAAGAGATCACGGCCTTTGAACTACTGTTCAGGTCGCAGGAATCCATATCCTCAGCCAAATTTGAGAATGCTACCCAGGCCAGTTCGAGAGTAATATGCAATATGCTCTCTACCATGGGTATTGAAAATCTCCTCGGCAAGCAGCGAGGGTATGTCAATGTTGACCAGGACCTTCTGTTGAGTGACGTTATCGAACTCCTGCCCCAACAATTAGTGGGACTGGAGCTGTTGGAGTCCATTGAAATCACACCTGATGTTGTAAAGCGCTGCCGGGAATTGAAAGCGCACGGATATATGATGGCTCTGGATGATCACGAGTACAGCCCGTTATTTGAACCTCTTTACGACGGTCTGGTCGATATCGTCAAGATAGACCTCTTCACTACACCGCTGAGCAAGCTCCCGGAAATGGTGGGCCGGTTCAGGCGCTACCCGGTCAAACTCCTGGCGGAGAAAGTCGACTCCCGGGATGTTTACCTGCGCTGTCGCAGCATGGGTATCGAGTTGTTCCAGGGGTACTTCTTTGCCCGCCCCACGCTGATCAGGAAACAAAGAATGGTAAACTCCATCAACAGCTTTCTCAAATTGATGCAACAATTGAAAAATGGCGCTGAGATCAACGAGTTAGAGGCAACATTCAAAGAAAGCCCGCCTCTTATCTATCAGCTTCTAATGCTTGTCAATTCAGTAACATTTGGCATGCGTGAGAAAATACGTACCATTCGCCACGCTATAACCATAATCGGCATGCAACAACTTAAACGGTGGGTACAGATAGCCCTATTTGCCGAAAATGGCCACCAGGAATTTACTAATCCGATCATGCACATGGCGATAGTTCGCGCTACTTTCATGGAGGAACTTGCCCGAATACAAACGCAAAGTTTCAGCTGTTCCCCAGATGAAGCTTTCATGGTCGGCATCCTTTCAATACTGAAAGACGTCTACGACATCCCCCTGGATGATATGGTAACCAGTCTCAATCTTTCCGATTATATCAAGAACGCCATTTTTAAAAATAAGGGAGACATAAGCATTCTGCTCTCCATGGCGAAGATGATTGAAAGGAATGAACTTGAAAAGGCAACCGAGGGCTTTGCAATACTGGGCATCTCGATTTCAGTGGTCGTTGAATGCCAGAATAAAGCCTTCAATTGGCAAAATGGACTGGTGTGACGAAGTTCTTTTGACAGTGTTCTTTCAGGCGGTCCCCTCTGTAACGCCTATTTCAGCGTTGCTTAGCCACCCGTTTGAATCGTTTTTCCATGACCACTACATCAGGCCACAAAAGCATTTAATTAAAATAAGCTTATAAAACAGGAGATAAAAGAAATGTCCATTTTCGTATGGGATGAGAGCTTCGAACTTGGGATTGAGCAATTTGACGAACACCACAGGCACTTGGTAGGGCTTCTCAACAAGACGTACGACGACTTTACCGCTGGGACAAGCCAGGAATCCCTCGGGTCAGTCATTGATGAGCTTATCGATTACGCAACCTATCACATCGCTGCAGAAGAGCATTGGATGAAAGAACAACGGTATCCTGATTTGCAACAGCATCAGGAAGAGCACAATGGGTTCACCCGCAGGATCGTGGAGATCCAGAAGGATTATCACGGCCGGAAGACTAACCTGTCACTGGAGGTGTTGATCTTGCTTAAAGACTGGTTGTCGGATCATATTCTCAAAACAGATGCCGCATATGGCAAATTTTACAATGGTTTTTCAGATTTGTGACGTCGCGACACGGAAGTGTTCAGGCAAATCCTGGATAAACAATAACTTGAAATTGGGGTTTGAGGCTTTTAAGAACCCTTGATATTCGCAGGTGTATGAGGGAGGGTGACATGCTACGATTGTTCTGCGTGGTATTGACAACGGCCGTGTTGGCAGGATGCACCACAATCGCCCGATTTGATATTTCCAATGTTGAGAAGATCAATCCGGGCGTTACCACCAGAGGACAAGTTGTCACATTGCTTGGTCCGCCATCGTCGGTTTCAGAGTACAGTGATGGAAGAATAATATTGATTTATGATTATGCTGAAATATTTTTTGGTGTTGAAGAAATGAAATCTTTAAATGTTACAATAACGCCGAATGGCAAGGCCGAGAAAACCTACACCCTCAATACACCCCGATAGCTTTTCGGCAAACGACCTGTTTGCCGCCGTAACCTTCAAACCTGAACCAAAGTAGTCTCTCTTTATGCAGCCCGTCCGATAAAACCTTATGAAGACAAGTTGAGCCCATGTATGTACTGTACGCACTGGAGTTCATGGATTTAACCCCGGTTCAGCGCCAGAACATTGAGATGTGTTTAAATTACTTCAATAGAAATGCACGCTATGATGAGAAATAGGGAGAAAGAACCAGTCAATCAGTTGTGAGACCGACTCGCCGATTCACGTATTGGAGAACTTATGAGTAAAGACCGCAATGAACTGATTCTCAACATAGCCACTGAGGGTTTCTGGGATTGGGATCTGAAATCCGACAGAGCATACCTGAGTCCGCGCTATTGCGAGCTGGCCGGCTACTTTCCTGACGACACGATTTTCGATATCCAGTTCTTCAAATCGATAATCCATCCTGAAGACCGTGATCAGGTATTCAAGACTATTGAAGAACACCTGCAAGGTAGACGAGATTTATCTCTTATCGAATACCGGATGATATCGAAGGACAGAACGACTCGATGGATAGAAAATAAAGGCAAGACAGTAGAATACGACGAACATGGTGCCCCTGCGCGCATGGTTGGGACTATCGTTGATATAACCGAGCGCAAAACGGCAGAAAAACTTCACAGGCAGTTTTTGGCAATCATTGAATCATCCACCGACGCCATCATAAGTAAAAATTTGGACGGGATCGTCACTAGCTGGAACCCTGCCGCCGAAAAAATGTTTGGCTACACCGAGATGGAAATGCTGGGACAGTCTCTGGCGAATCTCATTCCGCCGGAGCGTATCGATGAAGAGCAACAAATATTATCAAGAATCCGGCATGGTGACTACATAGAGCATTTTGAAACAATTCGCAGAAAGAAAAACGGGGAGTTTTTTCGTGCTTCTGTCACAATTTCCCCGATCAGGGATAGCTTGGGAGCCATCATTGGCGCATCTAAAATTGCGCGCGATATCAGCGACCGCAAGCGAGAGGAAACCTACCGCGGTATGGGACAGGATATACTGACGGTATTGAACGAAGTGGAAAACCAGAAAACCGCAATTCATAAAGTTATCGACATAATTAAAGCCGTAACAGGGGTCGATGCCGCGGGTATCCGTCTGCAAGATGATGACGATTTCCCCTATTTCCATCAGGATGGTTTCCCGCAAGACTTTCTGTTGAAAGAGAATTCACTATTATCCAGAGCGAAGGATGGAGGAATTTGCCAAGACAAGTGCGGCAATATCTGCCTGGAATGCACCTGCGGATTGGTTGTCACTTGCAAGACGGATCCTTGTAACTCCCTGTTTACCAAAGGTGGCAGCGCATGGACAAACGACTCCTTCCCCTTGCTTCATGTACCGACTGATGAGGACATCAGGACAAATCCCCGTAACGAGTGCATACATCAAGGGTTCGCTTCGGTAGCTTTGGTTCCGATTCGAGGCAAGGGCCGTGTTGTCGGTCTTCTTCAACTAAATGATCGTAGAAAAGGATGCTTCACCCTTGAGGCAATCGAAATACTGGAGAAAATAGCTGAAAATATCGGCGAGGCCATGTTGCGCAAGCAGGCTGAGGATAAGCTGAAAAACAGCAAAGAGCTGATTCTCAATATACTTCAGAATACTGATCAAGGCATTTACGGTATAGATATGGACGGTAACTGCACATTCGTCAACAGGTCGGCTCTCACGATGTTGGGCTATGAGTTGGATGATTGCATAGGCAAAAATATGCATAATCTTATTCACCATAGCTATGCCGATGGTCGGCCATACCCGATCGGGGACTGCCCGGTTTTTCACGGCAGAAATCCAAGCCGGGATGGATGCCGGGGAGATAATGAAGTACTGTGGCGCCGCGACGGCACCCCGTTCCCTGCCGAATATTCCTCATATCCCATTATTAATGACGGTAATTTTACCGGGGCTGTCATTACATTTTCAAACATCACGGAGCGTAAACGCACCTTTGAGCAGTTGGAAGATATTACCAAGCGACTTCAATTGGCAGCATCTTCCGCGCATCTGGGGATTTGGGATTGGAATGTTCGTGAAGACCATAAAGTCTGGGATGACAGGATGTACGAAATGTACGGTGTTACCCGTGATACCTATCCGGACATTGTCGATTCATGGATTAAAGGGATACATCCCGGGGACAGGGAAACGGTCATTGTTGCACGCCAGGCAGCTTTGGACGGCGAGCGGGATTACGATGTCGTTTTTCGAATTTGTCGTCCGGACGGTACGGTCAGGCATATCAAGGCCTATGCCGTTGTCTTGCGGGATCAAAATGGTACGGCAGAGCGCATGATCGGCGTCAACGCCGATGTAACGGATATTGTACTTGCGGAGGAAGAGAAATCGAAGCTCAAAACCCAACTTAATCAGGCCCAGAAGATGGAATCGGTAGGCCGCTTGGCGGGTGGAGTGGCCCACGATTTCAATAACATGCTGACGGTGATCTTGGGGCACGCACATTTGGGGCTCATGCATTTGGAACCTACCCATCCCGTATGCGCCGACCTAAAGGAAATCAGTATTTCGGCAGAACGCTCCGCCGACCTTACCCGGCAGTTGCTGACCTTTGCCCGTAAACAAACCGTTGCGCCAAGAGTGCTGAATCTGAACGAGTCGATCAAGGAAGTGCTCAAGATGTTACAAAGGCTTATCGGTGAGGACGTCAAGCTCATTTGGCAACCTGCCCCGGAACTCTGGCACATCAGGATGGACCCCTCCCAGATCGACCAGATTCTGGCCAACCTGTGCGTCAATGCCCGGGACGCCATAGAAGGCAACGGACAGATCACCATTGAGACGGCAAACAGCATCATCGACGAGAAATGCCGTGAAGCCAATATGGAGGCAACGCCGGGAGAATATGTGTGCCTCTCGGTACGTGATTCCGGCTGCGGCATGGATCAGAAAACTCTGGTTCATATCTTTGAACCATTTTTCACGACCAAGGAGTTGGGCAAAGGTACCGGACTGGGATTAGCCACGGTCTATGGTTCGGTAAAGCAGAGTAACGGCTTCATAAACGTTCGTAGCGAGCCGGGGCAAGGGACAACCTTCACAATTTATCTGCCGCGGGATGCGGGCATTGGAAGCATTCCGGTGCGGCCAGAGGATGGTGAAGCAACGGTACAACTTGGTCGGGAGACCATATTGTTGGTGGAAGACGAACCGGCAATCTTGAAAATTACTGCCATTATGCTGGAAAAACAAGGCTACCGCGTTCTGAGGGCAAATACCCCCGGCGAGGCAATCCATATGGCAAGGGAGCATACAGGAGTAATTCACCTGCTCATGACCGACGTGGTCATGCCGGAGATGAACGGCCGGGATTTGGCTAAAAGCCTGCTTTCTCTCTATCCTCATATGAAGCGATTGTTCATGTCCGGGTATACGGCGGATGTCATCGCCCATCACGGCGTTCTTGAGGAAGGAGTGCATTTTATCCAGAAGCCGTTCATTCTGGCAGGTATGGCGGCCAAGGTGCGCGAAGCGCTGGATGCCAATTGATGTTTGAGATAAGGAGGATGACAGGGGCTTTGACGGCAATGAGGAGGAGCGACAACATGAATATGGTTTCTCCCAATATATTGTGATGTTATGCAGGCATATCAGTACAAATCTGAATCAATACGGCCGTAAATACTACAGGTTTTTCAAAGACCCGCTAATGTTGAGACTGGTTCCATGAATTTTGCTAGATTTATGGGAAAGACCGATTCAAAATCCGGTACATTCATCATGGTTCAGGAGATATCGGCAAACTCCGTTTTGATGCCGGTGGCTATTCAAACAGAGCTGTCTTCTTCATGCCACGTACCTTTACCGGTGAACATCCCCCTTTTTCAGCAACCTTTCTGAAATGAAACCCGTAAATGGCATAGGTTATGGCCAATGGGAAGAGCCGCGGCTTTCTGATGAGGGACCAAAAGAAGAGTTTCCAGAAGTGGTGCCGCTCTCTGCCGATAATCCCGAGGAACAGGATCGATTTGAACAGCGCCCCGACATACCCCCGCTGAAGATGGAATTTCCCCAGATGCAGCGGCCGGTACTCCCTGAGGAGCCTGATCACCCGTTGGTAGTAGTTTTTGGGTGCATAGATAGTGTCAAGGATGGCCTGATACCCGCCTATGAGCGTGTCGGCATTCATCCGCGGGACAAAGTTGAGGTCGATGACCGTATTGCTGCCGGTACCCTCTCCCAGAAGCCTCCCCTCCTGCGACATGCGCTGGTGGAGCTTGGTCCCGCGGATGGCGGAGAGCAGGCCGACCATGGCGGTCACGATGCCGCTTTCCTGTATGAAGAGTATCTGCTTGTCGAAGATCGTGGGGGGATCGCTGTCGAAGCCGACGATAAACCCTCCGTGCACCTGCAGGCCGGCCCGCTGGATGCACTTGACCGATCCCAGCAGGTCGCGGTTTTTGTTCTGCACCTTGCCGCTCTCGGCGTTGCTCTCTTCGAAGGGGGTCTCGATACCGATAAAGACCTCCTCGAACCCGGCCCTGACCATCAACTCCATGAGTCGGGGATCGTCGGCCAGGTCGATGGACGCCTCGGTGTAAAAGTAGAAGGGGTACTCTTTCCGGTTCATCCAGTCGATCATGGCGGGAAGGATATCCTTCTTCAGTTTACCCTTGTCGCCGATGAAATTGTCATCGACGAAAAAGACCGCCCCGCGCCACCCCCGAAAATACAGGCTGTCCAGTTCGGCAATCAGCTGTTCCCGCGCCTTGCTCCTCGGTCTTCTCCCGAACAACGCGGTGATGTCGCAGAATTCGCAGTCAAAGGGGCAGCCACGGCAATACTGGATATTCATGGCGGCATAGTTTCCGACTTCTATCAAGTCCCAGAGCGGGATGGGGGTGCTCGTCAGGTCCGCCCAGCGGTCGTCGGCATAGAGATGCTGCGCCCTGCCTGCGCGCAGGTCCGCCAGGAACGGCGGGAGGGTGAGTTCCGCCTCCCCAAGCACCAAGTGGTCCACCTCGGGAAAATCATCGTGACAAGCGGTAAAGAGAGGGCCGCCGGCTACGATCTTCACCCTCTGGTAACGACAGCGGCCGATCACCTCGTGCGCAGATGTGCCCTGGATAGTCATGGCGCTGATGAAGACATAATCCGCCCACTCCAGATCTGCGTCTACGAGAGGGCGGACGTTCATATCGACGAGCCTCTTTTCCCACTCGCCAGGGAGCATGGCAGCCACCGTCAGAAGTCCCAGAGGCGGAAAACTAGCCTTCCTGCCGATAAATTTCAAGGCGTGCCGAAAGCTCCAGAAGGTGTCGGGATAGTTGGGATAAACAAGAAGAATCTTCATATGAATGCTCCGGGAACATGTTTTATGCAGGAAAGAGTCTTATGTCTTATGCAACGGCATGGCTATTTCTGCGGTTATAGGAGAGCATGACCTCCGTCCACGGCTCCATTACAAACTTGGTAGGTAACCGTCGCTTCATTCCGTTACAAAACGGCGGAAGAGCCACCTCTCTTTATACCTTCCACCGCCAGCAGGTAGACCACCACCATGGCGGCCAGGATTAGGAAAAAGAATACCGGCGGCATCACTGGAGAAAAAACTCCAAAGCCAGAAAAAAGGACCAGGGACGAAGGATACGAAGCAGCCTCCGGTCAAAGTTTATATGCAGTAACTGCCAACATCAAAACCGGTAACCAATGCCGCCGAGGAATATGTCCGTGTCGCGGTCGTACCTGGTAATGATCCGGTCCCAGGTTGCCCGTACGAGCCAGTCTTGACTGATTCGGTAGCTCCCCGTAGTTGAGAAGATAATGGGAATTCGCACATGCTCTGAATCGACGCGGCGATCAATGGCAAAATAGGGACCGCCGCCGATGCCCAGGGCGAGATTGTCATGCAAAAAGGCTTTTGCCAGCCAGAGCTGGGTGGTCGCGCCGTATCGGTCGATCAAGGAGCTTCTTCCCTCGTAAAGAGCACCCGCGGTCCATTCCAGGTAACGCCAGAGCCCACGCCGGTATTCGAGAGCGACTGCGCCCGAATGACCGTTGCCGGGAATGTTCACGACCGTTTCGCCGCCAAACACCGTCAGTTCGTTGTCGGTGGTTCTTTCGGCCTGATGTGTTCCTTTTACGTCAGGCCCCTCTGAAGGTGGGGTATCGAGCTGGTATCCGATGCCTGCAAGCGCCGAAAGGGAATCGAAACTTTTGTCACCCTTGATCCAGTAGCCTTGCACCTGGAAAAACACGCGACTCTTTGTATACCAGGTTGCCGCCACCTGTGTCATGGTCCCCCAGCCGTGCAGGTCCCTGGGGGGGGCGTCGGCAGAGATTTTGGTGTCATAATAGAAAACACCGCCGACACCCGCTCCCAGGGAAAGCTTCCGGTCGAGCAGATTGGTTCTGACCCAGAGATTGGCGGCATTGCCGTCACGGTGGTGCGCGATAAAGTGTCCCTGGTTCAGATACGACAGGGAGTACGCTAAATGATCGCCAAGCCCCTCCATGTACTGCATTTGCCAGGCAAAGGTTTTCTCGACAGGGTTATCTATCGCCCCATAACCGCTGAGTAAGCTGAGTTCTCCTGCAAAAGCCGGGCTCGACAGTAGAACGGCCATAATCACAAAAACTGTAAGTCGCATGAATGGTTCCTCCTAACTCAGTTTTTGCAGAAAGCACGATCAAACTCATATTCTGTCTAAAAGGTGCAGCGCAACAAACACGCCAAAGAAGATCTATGAATGCTGCGCATGTAAGGGCTTGATTGTACGGGGCAAAGCGTGAGGAGGAGGTGCGGGGGGGAGGGGAAATCGTCAACGGTATCCGTCATATTTAACATAACCACCATATATGACGGACCGGATCGCCCTCGGCGTGTTTTCTTAGTGAGCTGCGTTATTGGGTCGCTGTTCTTGTCCGGTCGGTGCAGCACCGATCATTACGGAAACGTTCGGCAGGGTTGCACATCCATTGCCGAGACTCAGGATGGCTATGAACAGAACAATCAAAACGTATGTGTTAATTATTTTCATGCAGTTATTTTAACAAGTAACAAACTCATTTGCCATTAATATTACATTGTCAATTGCAGATGCAAACGTGCCATTTAATGCCTGGAAACTAATTATTACAATTAATTATATCAAGTAGTTCAATTATTGACGCCATTGATATAATTTGTGAAATACTTTGAAAAAGAGGTACAATTATTCAGTGAGTTGCATGGCAAATGTAGCGACCGATCATAGCACGACATAACAGAGGTTGCCATCATGGACAAACGAACGGAATACGTCGAAAAACTTTCAGCACAGATGGCCGAATGGGATGTGCAAATCGACCAACTCAAAGACAAGGCAAAGAGCGCCGCACCTGGGTCGGAGTCTGACTATTCCAATGCCATCGCAGCTTTGCAACTCAAACGGGATGAGGCTGCACTAAGGCTGCAAGGGATATCGGCCGCCAGCGATGATGAGTGGGAAGACCTCAAAGCAGGAACGGAAAATGTGTGGGGCGAGGTCAGGACCATCCTGCACGACGCCATCATGAAGATTAAATAGTGGCCCATCCTTCTTGTTTATATAGTACGGCACCTTCAACCAGACGATTTTTCCGCAGATCTTTTCTCCACATCTGAAAAATTCCAGTTGCGAATCGCCCCCTGCGGTCTTCCACAGACCGAGGATGTCTCTCGGACCGGCGCCAGAGACGGTTTTTGCCACAAACAGAATTATAGTTAATAATTTCAATGTGTTCACAAATTTTCACCGTCGATCATTGCGAAAAAATCAGCACGCTGTAGGCACCGATGGAAAGTGCGGCATGAAAGGGAAAGCCGTCGTTCTCACCCGGTTCGGCAACAACATCGGTGCTCGGATGACTTTGAAAATCGTCGCTGTAGCCTTGCCAATCGCTGTTGAAACGGAGCTTCCAGATCCCCTCGGCCGGAAAACCGATAACGTAGCCATCCTGGGGCTCGTGGAAAAAATTGGCGACGACCACCACGTCGTCCGCTGGTCCGCCTTTATCCCAACGGTGAAAAGCGATGACCTTGCGTTCGTCATGCAAATGATAAACCTGGGTGAACTGCCCGCAGAGGCCGCGCGTAAAACCACCGCGGTTGAGCCGCAGCCGGATGAGGTCGTGGTACAGCCGAACGATGCCGTGGAACTCGTCCCGCTGATCCCAATCAACAGGAACCGTGTCGCGGAACCACCCACCTTCGAGAAACTCCTGCCCCTGGAAGAGCATGGGAATGCCGGGAGCCGTAAAGACCATGGCGGCTGCCAACGTCGAACGTTTCCGTGCATACCATCCCTTGGGGTCGTCCGGGCTGATCTCCTGCGGCACGCGTTCCTTGCCGTTCGCCACCTCGTCGTGGGATTCGCTGTAGATGACCCGGTCGAAGCCGTCGTCGTTGTAACGGAAACAGATGGCGTCGCGGATGGCGCCGAGGGAGCGTTGCTCGTCCTGGGGAGTGATCACCGCATGACGGATCGGGTGCACGAAGTTGGAATCCCACTGGGCGCCGAACCCGCCCCCCCCTGCCTCAACGTCCATGGTGAGCCATTTGTTGTTCTGCAAGTCCTCGGCGATCGTGATCCGGCCGGCGAATTTCCGGGCGATCTGGTCGTTGATCCACTGGAGCAGGCTCCACCCTTCGGGCAGGTCATGGTCGCTGGAGCCATCGAGGGTGCGGATAAACTGGGTGCAGTCGAAGCGGATGCCGTCGATGTGGTATTCTTCGAGCCACATGAAGACGTTGTCGCGTATGAATTCACGGACCTCGTCGCGCCCGTAGTCGGGCCGGGTATCCCCCCACGGTGTGTGCGCCCGGGCGTCGTTGAAGAAGTAGATCCCGCCGAGGTTGTTTTCGGACCAGCCGTCGAACTGCCAAAGATCAAGGTCGCTCGGCCCCAGGTGGTTATAGACGACGTCGAGTAACACCGCGATGCCTTGCTCGTGTGCGCGCTTGATGAACCGTTTGAATGCCAGAGGACCTCCATAGGCGAGCTCAACGGAAAAGATATGGGCGGGATTGTAGCCCCACGACCGCTCTCCCGCAAACTCGCTCACCGGCATGATCTGGATCGCGTTGACACCGAGTTTTTTCAAATGTTCCAGACGCGCCGCCACCGAGGAGAACTTGCCCGGATTGTTGACGTCCTCCTGGTCGTTGAACGTTCCGACGTGCAGTTCGTAGATGACGAGTTCGTTCCATGGCGCGAGCCGGAAATCGTCCCCCTGCCAATCAAATCCCGTGTCGTGGACGATGGCGTTGCCGACCGAGTTGGTCACCTCGCGGGCATATGGGTCGATGCGCTTGAGCGTGCCCTCTGCCGTGGTCAGCAGGAACTTGTATTGGTCGCCCGCATGGGCCTCTGCCACATCGGCGTACCAATAGCCGTTCTCCTCGGCTTGCATGGGATGCTTGTCCCCATCCCATCCGTTGAACGATCCGATGACGGATACTCCCTGTGCATGGGGCGCCCAAACGCGGAACCCGACTCCCCCCGCATGCGGGGTCGCCCCCATATCCCTGATCTTGGTTCCATTGCTCATAGGGAAATCCTCCTTGAATCCTGTTTGTCAATCCACGGCCGATCCACCGGGTTTACGCTCCAGTTCTGCAATAACCTGGGCTCCCAACAGCAGGATTATTGCTACAAAATGTATGCTGAGAAGAGCCACCACCGTAATGGCTATGGTTCCGTAAATGACGTTTACCATGGATACGAACGCGTAATACCAGATCAGCACCCGGCGGGTGATTTCCCATAAAACGGCTGTGGTTACCCCGCCGATGAGCGCATGGTGAAACCTGACCCGCACCACAGGCATCACCAGATAGATGGAGGTGAGCAGCATCACCTCGCCAACTATCCCCAGGGTATATAGCGCCACCCTGATAGTGCCGCCAAGATCCAAACTCCAGCCGAAAATTGCCAAATGCCTGTTTTCCAGCGTCTCGATTGCCCCTACGACAAACGACACCAGCATGATACCCAGACCGATCAAAATGATGTAAACATAGGGAATAATTGCGGAGACAAGAAAGTTGCGGCGTTGAGTTCTGGCTCGCTGAATGAATATCACCGACATGGCGTTTTCAAGCATGGAGAAGGCGGTGGAACTGAAGAACAGCATGCCCATAAAACCGATGATACCGACCACCTTGCGGTGATCAAGGAATGCCTGCACCTGTACGATCAACGTTGCCGCATAGCCGGGGATCACCATATTCAGGTACGTTGACAAGGTCTGAATCAACTGCTGCTCGTCTATAAAATGCGTCAGCAGAATGAGGGCAAGTATTGACAGCGGCACAATCGACAACAGGGTATAATAGGCGATTCCACCGGACATCAAGAGCACCTGATTGCGTCTGAACCCTTGGAAAACCCGCAACAGGAAACCGAACAGCCGCCTCGTCTGACGATATGGATCTTGGCCTTTGTTCATGACTCGATAATCCACCACAGCAGCAGTTGCGGGACTGCAGCCATGTCAGGTCTCGACCCTGAACTCCGCTCCACTCCCGGTATTGCGCACCGTAAGCCGGCCCCCCATGTTCTTTTTTATGATGATCCTGGACATGAAAATGCCGATACCGGTTCCATTGCGAACGCTTTCCGGCCCCTGGGATTTCGAGGCCTACAGGACCTTCCGCCCTTGAATGATGCGTACCAGCAACACTATGATGGCAATCACGAGCAGAATGTGGATCAGGCCGCCCATGGTATACGAAGTAACCACACCCAGCAGCCACAGCACTATCAGGATCACGCAGATTGTCCACAGCATGGCATCCTCCCCATTTATCGGCGGTTGCCCACCGCCACCTGTTATTCCAATGCCAAATCAAAGCGGCATCTTTGTTGGCTTATCCTCGGCTCCTCAACGTACTACCTGTACGCCTTCGTCGCCTCGATCCTCGCAGTCTTGATGTCATCTTTGATTTGAAACCGGAATTAATCGTCCGGCGGTGCCGAAAAAACCCGCCGGAACGGGTCGTAAATTTATCCGAGATTATACCTCTATTTCACAACCAGGTCATTTTTCACCGATACGACCCCATTAACTCCGCCGGCGACCTCACCAGCCTTGATAACGCTGTGTGCCGAATCGACAAAGCCGCTTAATTGAACCACCCCTTTATACGTCTTGACATTGATCTGCAAGGTTTTCAGCGTTGATTCGTCAAAAATTGCGGCTTTTACCTTGGTTGTGATGGCGGAGTCATCGACATACTGGCCGGTGCTTTCGCGTTTTGACGTGGCCGCGCACCCCAGAAATACGGTTATCAGTACAAAGCAGGCCAGGGATTTCATGATGCGATGCAGTTTTGCCATAATACATCTCCTTTTTGTCTGCCGGAAACCTTGGAAAGTTGACCCAAACGAACTGTCATACTTCTCCGATTCGCGGTAAAGAGCTCAAGAGGGCATACCGGGGCATGCCCTCTTACGTGCGATTCTTCCCGTTACCTTCTTTCCTGTTTTTCTTCCCCTCCCCTTTCGGGATGTCCCTGCCGGGGTGCGGATTGCTGTGGCGCCGCAGGGCGTTGTGGCTGCACATGCTGCGGTTGGGCTTCACGGGGTTGCGGCCGCTGTTGTTGCTGCTTAACGGCCTCACGGGGTTGTGGCCGCTGTTGTTGCGGCCTGACAACCTCACGGGATTGCGGCTTGACCGTTTGAGATTGCGGCCGGGATTGCTGCGGTTTTATTTCTCGGGATTGTGGCCGGGATTGCTGCGGTTTGGCTACTTCCCGAACGCGCGGGTTTGCCTGGTATTTTGGTTGGACCGCTTGAGCCGGTCGCTGTGATCGCGTTTGTGGCTTCAAACCCTGGACACCCCATGAATGTTGCTTCTCCCAATGTCCGCTCTTTTCCCAGCTCTTCCAGTTCCGTTGGACTTGCTGCTGGGGTATGCGCTGATAGTTCCATTCATGTCCTTTCCAGCGATGGTCCCGGTAGTCATTCCTCCACCCAGGCGGTATCCCGGCATAAAATGATGGAACCCTTTGATAATAGCCCCAGCCCGAGTCATAGCGATGCGAACGATACCAGCGCCCGTCCCACAGACGCCACCACCAACCGTCGTAAAAAAACATATCCGCATCTACGTCAGGGACGGCATAGACATAGGTTTCCGGCAAGACTACCACCTCGGGAGGTGCGTTAAATACGATGGGTGGAGGCAGAGAGACATTGATGCCCACATCTATCCCGGCTATCATGGGAAGAGGAAATGCCAGTACCGACCCTAAAAGTATTGTTCCAAAAAATATTTTTTTCATTTGAGAGCCTCACCATTAAATCATTGAATATCTTGCTATTGTGGCACGTGTTCCTGTTATTGGTCATTATGGTTTCTTCATCATTTTCTTTGCCGGTTTCTTTTCTTCCATCTTCATGCACATCATCTTCTTCATTTTCTTAAATTGTTCGTCCGTCAGAACGGTCCGTATTTCTTTCATGGCTTTCAGCATTTCCAGATGATGAGCTGTTTTTATGTCTGCAATTCGTTTAACGGCAATGCCGGCCCTCTCCAGGTCAAAATCTTTCACTTCCATGATTTCCATGAGATCAATCTCTGCAATCTTCAAGTCAGCTTTGAACCGGGCCTCTTTTTTCTGCATTTCTCTATGTACCGGTTTTATTCTCATAACCTGGTCATCGGTAAGCCCCATCTTCTCTGAATGTTCGATGCACATGCCCACCATGTCGCCCATCTTGTCCATATTGCACATCTCCATCATCTGCCCATGACCTTCGTGATGATCCTTCATGGACATATCCATCATTTCCGAAAAAGCGGGTACAGGCACGCTGAGCGCCAGCAGACCTACCAATGCCAGCAAAAAAGATGTTGAATAAGATGCTTTCATAGGGCGTTCTCCTTTTGTGTTGTTATCGTTGTTTTTTGAACACTTTTACTTCGAAGGTCTTATTACCTTCGAACTCTTATGGTGCATCCCGCAACCGCAGCCTAGTACAAAGGGTACGCAGCTCTCGCTACTTCCCCACGACCTTCTTGACCTGGCCGATCTTTTCCTGAATTTGGCCGGCTATCTTTTCACCGGTGCCTTGAGATTCCAGCTTTGGGTTATCGCTAAGTTTTCCGGCGATCTCCTTGACCGTGCCCTTTACCTGGTGAAACGCTCCTTGCGCTTGGTCCTTAGTGCTCGATTTCATAGTGTTTTCTCCTTTCCAGCCGAACTTCCTTCAACTTTGACGACAGCCGACATGCTCGCTGTTTCATCACTTCTGATCGCCATCGGTTGCGGGGCCTTTATTCACTCCACCCTGGGCCATATCAACCTTGACCCGGTCAATGGCGGCCAGGACCGGCTTGACCGTTTCCTTCAGGTTGTCGCCATCCGTCAGTGCCCTCTGCGCGACCGGCCTGATGGACTCGATCCCCTGGGGTGTAAGATCGTTGGAGAGATACTTCTGGATTTCCCTGATATCCGTCAAATAGGATTTAAGGGTGCCCTTTACCCCGATGCTGGCTTCGGATATCTTTACGTAACCCTCTCGGATCTCGATGCGCCGCCGTTCACTGAGTTCCCGAATTTCGGGGTTTGTGTACGAGCTTTCCCATTCCGCGAAGTAATCATTGCCCTTGACCCTCATTTTTTCGGTGTGCGTGTCCAACTGTTTGCCCAACTTCTCCATCTTCACGACATTTTCGGTGTAGGCGTCATAGGCCTTCTTCATATCGTTCTGGTCAGGCTTGATAAGATCCTCCAACGTTGCCCTGGTGGCATCGATCTGGACAGAAGCCTGCTTGTAATCCCCTTCCACCATCTGCATCGAGTTGGTGGTTTTTGTGGCCCGATCCATGCCGGTGGTTGCGCAGCCGGTCAGGCAGGTGATTGTTCCGAGGAGCACTGTGGTGAAAAAAATGGCGAATTTAAATCCGAGTTTCATGAATATTCTCCTTTTTAGAACTGTTTCTGGGTGAGACTCAAAATCTGAATCCCAGATCCGCTGTCGTAATAAACCCGTTCAACTTGATATCCTGTCCGCCGTATGAAGGCTCGACCCAGATGTATTTTCCTTCAACCCCTACGAACATGCTGTTTGAAAAATTGATGTTGAAGCCGGCACCGCCGTGTAATCCATAGGTGATTTTCGTGGAACCATGAAAGGTGCCCTTATTGTCCGACACGTCCAGATCGGTGATGTAGGCGCCGATTCCGAACAGGCCGTAGGGCTCGAAGATACCGAGCGGAAGCAACACCTTTCCGGTTGCAACCAGTGGTACGACTTTCAGCATCGTATGGCCCGGTTCTGCCGCCGGAGAGCCCTTGCTCTGAAAGTAGCCGGCTCCCAGTTCCAAGGCCAACATGGGAAGCAAGTAATGGCCGACTGCGACCTCGCCGGCAAATCCGGTCTTGCTGTCCAGGTGGGTCGTATTGCCGTTATTGAAATTATCGACGTCGTGAGACAAGCTGGGCGAATAGATTCCGCCCTTGAACTCCAGATAGTTTACAGCTTTATCTTCCGCGGCTGCCGGAGATGCGATGCCGATCGACAAAACGGCGAGAACCAGATACAGAATACTTCCAGCATTCATTACTTCCTCCTTGATGTGATGGTATTTGATGCAAAATGGTTCCCATTCATGGAACTCTCTGTGCTGCTTTCCCATGACCTGCCTCCTTTGAAAAACGCCGACACAAATCTTACAGAAAAACGTACAGTGCTCTTGCCTCCATGGAAGGTACCTCGCAATGAACATGCCGGAGAAAACAAATAGGCACTGCGAGAACAAGTATCTGATTGTACAGGGGTAAAGGGAACTGGAGGGTATGCGGCGAGGGGAAAGCCGTCAGCGCTATCCATCATATTTAACATAACCGCCACATATGGCGGATCAGGATGGAGCGAACACGGCATAAAAAGAAGATGCAGCCACGAAAGATTGGCACCGTTCAGTTTAAGCGGCTAATGTTCATTCGATGAGAGCGATCTGGAAAATTTGGATTGTTCGAATTTTTCAAAAAATGTGGCAAGTAGCTTAAAGTTCCGTCCCACCATTTCTATTTCATGTTGATCCCTCATTCTTTTCAGCACCCTGGAGACCGTTTCGCGTTTGATATGTACGCGGTCGGCAATACTTTGCTGCGAGAATATGGAGTTGATGATGACACCGTTACTGTCCTGACTCCCCAATGACTTGCTATAATGCGCCAGGGTTGCCCTGATCTTTGATTCGGCGTCATTTTTCCCAATAAGGTCGTTAAATATCCAGCTGTCACGCAGGCGCCGGCACAGTACCGCTATGATCTGAACCAATGCCCTATTGTTCTCAAGAAAAAACTCGTCAAACACGCTCTTTGAAACCAAAAGCACTTTACAGGGTTCCATGGCTATTACCGTTGCGGAATCGGTATTGCCGTCAAGGAGCCCCATGTCGCCGAAATAATCGCCGCGCCGCCGAAACGCCATTATCCGCTCGTCGCCATCAACGGTTATGTCAACAACCTTGACCCGCCCCTTGAGAACGATGTACATCTGACTATTATGCTCATCTGCCTGAATAATGACTTCATCCTTGCGGTAGCTGCAGACGTTGGTTCTGTCAAGCAACAATGATAGTTCCCGTTCGGTGAATTTGGCAAACAGCGGAATCCCCTTCACGATTCTATTTGCAAGTTCAGGGTCAAGATTGCCGTGAATCATGGTATAAGTTTCCTTTTTCGCATAGTCTTTGTATAATCCATTGCTCTTGCCGTGCAGTGCGGATATCCGGCGGGATGGCGGGCTTTCATCATTTTCGCGCCGCTTTTATCTCCTCTACTCCCGCCGTGGAGGCAATGGTGTTGAACCTGATCTCCGGCTCCTTGTCGAGCAGTTTCATTGCCCCGGTCAGTATGTTGAAATGGGCGGACCTCAGATGGGTGCCCAAGTCCTCACTGCTCTCCCACTCCTCCTTGAAGAAAATTATGTTTTCAGTCTCGATATCAACGTAGCAATTGCAGCTTATGCACCCCTGCTCACGCCGGATTGGACCGAGTATTGATTTAAAGGTCAGAAGGACCTCTTTCCGTTTTTCGGGTGGCACGGTTATCGTTATAGCGGCGTCAATCATGAGCTTTTTCCTTGCATTATGAAATAAATGTTCACAAGTCTTACCGGTTTGAACATTGTGGCTACACCTTGAAAAATGGTCCATTCTTCGGATCAACTTTCACGAAAAGCTTGAACCGTGCTCATACACCTAACAAACAAATCGCAACTACTATGCCAGAGAACATCTATGGCTACCGAGAGTTCAAGTGGCTTATTTTAATGGGTAAAATGAGATAAAGGCGTGGGGGCACGGGATAATCCGTCAACAAAATCCGTCATGTTTAACATAACTGTCATATATGGCGGGCTACGTTGAGGATACTGTGGCACATCATTTTCCAATTACAACTCAAGGCATGATTCTGACCATGTTTGCGGCGGCTCATCGACGCATGATGCGTACTTTTTCGCCAGGCATCCCATTTGGCATGCCTGCGTCGATTCAGACGATCCTGACGGGAATCAATTCGTCCTCGCTGAACGAATAGACCGCGCACATCCGGTGATAACCATCTGCGATGATGACCTTGCCGTTGCGGCTGTCTCGTACCAGCAGAATCGGGGACAGCGGCTTCCCATCCTTGATCTTCCCGCGGTCTTTCTCTACTTGGGAATTGCTGATCCCCAGCAATGACAACCCCGACGCCCTGAATATGTCCTTGGCCGCAAAAGTGGCTAAAGGAGCCGTTTTCAGATTGCTCACGACCGCCGCGGCAGTCTTGTCGTCATAGATGAGGCTGAGGTATGATTCTGCCGCCGGATAATTACTTTCTCCGGGTTCCGGCAGCCATTTGATCTCGATCTGTTTGCCCATCACGCGCCTCCTTACCCTCTACTTGTGTGAACCAACCGCACGGGACACTAGGCATTGGGGGGCATATCCAGCCCTTCGATTGCCTCACGGACCACTCGGACGCTGGCTTGGAGCGACGCTTCCTCCCCATGGGTCAGGCAAGGCTGAAAGGTCGCCAGCACGCCCGCCTCGCCCACCAGGTGGGGCAGCGAGACGGTCACGCCGCCGCCACCCCACGATTCAGGCAAAGGGGTGCAAACGGTGAGGATGGCCCGCTGATCGTTGAGAATCACATCGACGACGCGCGCCAGCGCACTGCCGATCCCGTAATAGGTGGCCCCTTTTCCTTCGATGATGGCGTAGGCGGCTTTGCGCACATCATGGTCGATCCTTTGCCGCTGATCGGCATCGAACCGAACGCCGCGCAAACGGCAGAACTCTTCCAGCGGTATCCCGCCAACCGTCACCAGAGACCAGGTCAATACCTCGGAATCGCCATGTTCCCCCAGCACGTAGCCGTGGACATGGTGCGGATCCACGCCTAGGTGGCTTCCCAGGAGGGTGCGAAAGCGGGCGGTATCGAGCATGGTACCGGAACCGAGCACCCTGCTTGACGGAACACCATGCGCCTTTGCGTAGCGCGCGGCCAGATGGGTCATCACGTCCACCGGGTTGGTGGCAATGACCAACACGGCATCGGGTGCATGAGCGAGGACCTCCGGCACTACAGCGCGGAATACGGCGGCATTGCGCTGCAGAAGCTCCAGCCGGCTCTCGCCCGGTTTCTGGTTGACGCCGGCAGCGATTATTACGGCGCAGCTCCCGGCCAAGTCGGCATAACCGCCGCTGGTCACCTTGAGCGGGTGGGCAAACGGGACGGCATGGTATATATCGTTAGCCTCGGCGCAGCTGCGGGTTTCATTCTTGTCCACCAGCACGATCTCGCGACCGATGCCCTCCATCACCATGGCGTAAGCCGCGGTTGCCCCGACAAAACCGCTTCCGACTACACCGACTTTCATATCATCTCCTTATCTGGCGCGTCGCCTCCGCCGATCAATATGGCAATTCGTTTCATGGTTCCCTTCCAGGTGACTATCGTGATGACCGGGCTGAACGGCGAGATCGGCTGAAACCTTTGGCTTCATCACCTATACAACAGCGCCGAAGAGTTTGCCGGCTCCCGCCGTGACCCCCATGGCAAGCGTTCCCCAGAAGGCGACACGCACTGCACCCCTGGCTACAGATGCGCCGCCTGCGTATGCCGCGATTCCCCCAAGAACAACTAACGTTACAAGTGCTGCCACAGATGAGACTTCAACGACTCGGGATATAGGCGCCAGCAACGTTGCTGCAATCGGAACAATCGCACCCGCAACAAAGGAAAGTGCAGAAGCAAATGCAGCCTGGATCGGCCGTGCCCGCAACATCTCCGTAATACCGAGTTCGTCACGGGCATGTGTCCCAAGAGCATCACGCGACATAAGACTTTCCGCTACGCGCCGTGCCAACGGTTGATCGAGCCCCCGGCTCATATAAATTGCGGTCAGTTCGGCCAATTCACTCTCCGTATCCATTTCCAGTTCGCCTTTTTCCTTTTCAATGTCCGCTTTTTCGGAATCGGCTTGCGACTGGACCGATACATACTCGCCAGCAGCCATAGCCATGGCGCCGGACACCATACCTGCCACAGCCGTTACCAGAATACTGCCCTGGGAAGCGCCGGCAGCGGCTACGCCGACAACAAGGCTCGCTACCGAAAGGGTTCCGTCATTCGCACCAAGCACAGCGGCGCGAAGCCAGCCGACCCGGCCGGCCCTGTGAATCTCCCGGTGAATGTGCACCATCAGCAAAAGTCTCCTTTTAACCCAACGTGTTGCTCTACGGAAGAGCAGGACAGACCTTTTGACAACACAAGCGTATTCGCAGCAATTTTCCCATGAATCAGCCTACCAATTTTGAACGTTTAAGGCTACGACATTTTGAGCCGGGCAAAGACCTGGATTTTCACCCCGGCAAGTAGGAGCCCGAAAACGATAGCCGCTGCAAACTCACCGGCGACAACATTTATGCTCTTTCGTCGCTGCATCGTATTCGCCACGGCGCGCAGCCCGGTTGCAACTGGCTCGATGATACAAAGCTTGCTGTGCCGCCGGCACGTTGGCCTCATTGCCTTGCCATATCTCCATCGCCGGTTGCTTCTTGCGTATTCATTCGGGGTTGCTCCATTTTCAGTTCCGGAATCCCGGCATGTCTTGAACACTTGCCGATGTTTTGCTTATGCTATTGTGCCAATATCCTCGCAAGCCGTAGCGGGCGCAGATCCAGAGACTTCCTGTTGGCGACGACTTCGGCAAGCGGGGTGGCTGCAATCTCGCCCTTGAGCAGCCCAATCAATACGCCGTGCTCGCCGATAACCAGTTGATCCGTCGCCGCTGCACCGAGGTTGGTACCCAGCAAACGGTCAAACGAACCTGGTGCGCCTCCCCGCTGTACGTGTCCCAGCCTGGTCACCCGCAGTTCGAAGCCCAACCGTTCCTGATGCGTTTTAAAGTGCTGCGCCATTCCTTCGGCATTGTATCGGGCGCCTTCGGCAACCACCACGATGGCATGAGCCTTGCCATTGCCGTAAGCCGCGCGCAGCTCGGTGGCCACGGCTTCCGGGTCTGTCTCTTCCTCGGGAATGATCACCGCCTCGGCACCACCGGCGATAGCGGCCATAAGGGCCAAATAGCCGCATTTGTGGCCCATTACCTCGACGAGGAACGCGCGGCGGTGGGAAGAAGCCGTGACCTTCAACCGGTCAATCGCTTCCAGCGAGACGTTCAGAGCCGTATCCACACCGATGGTGATATCCGATCCATAGAGGTCGTTATCGATGGTCGAGGCCACGCCAACCACCGGAAAGTCTAACTCGGACAGTGCGTGAGCTCCTGTCTGGGAACCGTTTCCTCCGATAACGACCAATGCTTCGATCCCATGTTGGTGCAGTTGGGACAATGCTGCCAGCCTCCCCTGCCCGGTCTGGAACTCCAGGCAGCGGGCACTGCCGAGTATGGTCCCGCCTCGCTGGATGATGCCGCCCACATCCCGCGCCCCCAAGGTAAAAATATCGCCGGAGATCAGGCCGGCGTAACCGCACCGGACGCCAAGCACATCCCAACCTTTGGCGAGACCGGTACGAACGACAGCCCGTATGGCAGCGTTCATGCCGGGAGCGTCGCCTCCACTGGTCAATACGGCAATACGTTTCATGGTTTCTCCCTGTTATCCTCGTGCCGTCTTGGGGTTACAGTATGAAGCCGGCGGAGAGGAATCGCGAACTCGTGCGTGTGTTTGTTTTCTTAACGGTGGCGCAGGAAGCGCAACTCGGCGCGGAGATACTCAACCTCCTCCAGCAGCTTGAACAAGGTTTTAAGCAAAGTCAGATCGGGGCCATGCGCGGCCCGCACGTGCTCGATGCGCCGCACGGCATGGATCGCTTCTTCGGTGAATGCCATGACCCCATACGGCGGCTGAAAGACAGATTGCACAAGACCGGCACGGCAATAGATCAGAATGGCACGGCGAGGGACACCTGCGATATGAGCTGCAACATCAAGGCTGTACAGGACGTTCGGCTTAGGCTGATACAATTCCAGAGCTAAATTCGAGGTGCCGTTCGGATCATGTCGTTTACTCATGAGCTTCTCCTTGGGTTGAACGTCGATTTATCGGCCAACTGCTCCCACAGGACTTTCTCTTCCCGCGTCAGTGTCGGCGGTATCTGGATGCAGACAACCGCATGCAGGTCTCCCCGGACTCCGTCGCTTGTCGGCAATCCCTTCCCGCGTAAACGGAACTCCTGTTCAGCCGTTGTGCCCGGCGGGATTTTCAAGGATACCGTTCCATCAAGTGTTGGGATGTGGACGCTGGCACCAAGCACGGCTTCCCACGGGGACAGGTTTAAATCGTAATACAGGTTGGCACCACGCACCCGGAAATCGGGGTGATTGGCGAACTGTACATGCAAATAGAGGTCACCGGAATCGCCTCCGCCCAGGCCTTCCTGGCCTTTTCCCGCGAGCCGGATGAGTTGGGATTCCCGTACGCCTGAAGGTATTTTCACCCGCAAAGTCTGCATTTTCGACTTTCCGGTGCTCGGATCGATCCGCTGCAGATTGATCGTACGTGTCGAACCGTGCATGGCTTCGTTAAGTGTCACCAGGATGTCGCTCTCGATGTCCTGACCGCGCCGGGCAAATGTCCTGCCTTCCATCCCCTCCCCGCCTGCTCGACTGAAACCACCATTGGTGCTGCCTCGACTGCTGAAGAACTGTTCAAAAAAATCACTGAAACCCGTGCCGTTGAAATGAAATTCAGCGCCATCATCCGCACCTCCGCGGAATCCGCCTGCCTGTTGTTTCGCCTGATGGCCGGGACGGTTCCAGTTTTCTCCCAACTCGTCATATCTCCGCCGTTTATCGGGGTCGCCGAGAACTTCATTGGCCTCGTTGATTTCCTTGAATCTGCTTTCCGCACTCGTTTTGTCCTTGGCGATATCGGGGTGATATTTGCGCGCCAGCTTCCGAAAGGCCTTCTTGATTTCAGCGTCGCTCGCGTTTGAGGACACGCCGAGAACATCGTAGTAATTTTTGAACTCAACGGACATGATCGTTCCCGGTGCCGGCAAGGAGGGCCTGGAAGCCTCTCTCCGGCATTTTCGTTCCTATTTCCGTCCCGCGGTTACGACAGGCTCATCGCCAGTATGCTTGGCGCTTGTAACGTCCATAACGCCCGATTTTGTAATCGCGGCTTATCAGAGACTCCTTCGAGTATTCCGGTTAATCAATCTCCTGTAGGGACGCTATAAACCACATTGCTCAATTTCCGAACGGCGGAAATGCGGCCCATGTCCAACAAATAAAATCAGCCGGAGCGGGTTAAATTCGCCAATATGTATGCAGCTATTTTACCAGCAGGTCGTTTTTCACCTCTTTGACACCCTCGATGTTGCCGGCAACCTCTCCTGCCCTTTTAACGCTCTGGGCCGAATCGACAAAACCGCTCAACTGGACCACACTTTGGTACGTCTTGACGTTTATTTGCAGCGTTTTCAGCGTTTTTTCGTTGAAAATAGCGGTTTTCACCCTGGTAGTGATGACGGAGTCATCGACATACTGGCCGGTGCTTTCGCTCTTTTCCGTGGCTGCATACCCCGTGAATGCGGACATAGGTGCAGCCATCAGCATGGAGCAGACCAGTAATTTCAAAATGCGATGCGATGTCACCATGATGTTTTCTCCTTTCAATTTGTGGATCTTTGTTCGTTGTACGTCGGCATTGATACTTGAAAGAGTACAAAGCAACTAACGCGCCAGAGAAGGCTTGTGGATGCTACAAATGCAACAGTCTGATTATACTGGTGAAGTAAAGGGAAAGGTGTGTGTGGATAAAGGTGAATACATCCGTGGTTTCCATCATATTTAACATAACTGCCATATATGGCGGACCACGTTGAGGCAAACGGTTGTCAGTTTCGCACGGCATTCCATTTATTGCCGGAAAATGCCGTAGTTCCTCATTCAAATGCGAAGAGCGCCGGAGGATAGACCTGTGACTGCCTCCGACTCATTTTCCACTCGACTCTTCAGCCGGTTTCCGGGAGTACCCGTAACCTTCCCAAGGAGGATAAAGAACATCGGATTCCACTCTTCAGGAAGATTACCGAAGAAATCAGTTGGGTAGGCCTGTTCAATGACAACGGGTGACTGGAACTACGATAAAAATGCGATACTATAAAAGGAAGGATGGTTCGGCTGCCTTGATGATTTTGTGTGTCTGGTGGAAAGGGGGAAAAAATGAGGACCCCATATGTTGACCAGAATGCCTGTATCGGTTGTGGACTCTGCGTAACAAATGTTCCACAAGTTTTTCGCTTAACAGATCATGATAAGGCGGAAGTATTCGATCCGGGAGGAGAAAGTGAAGACACTATCCAGAGGGAAGCCATGGACGTTTGTCCGGTTTCTTGCATCTACTGGCAGGAATAAGCGCAATTGCAACTACGTTCTATATAACGGAAAAGGCATTTAGCGTGAGCCAGGGAGTGGTTTTTCTTTCGGGGTAATTGTAAACGTGCTCGAAGTCGGATAGGCAAAATCTATATCCGCACACCCAACAAATCCTTCCAGTATCGCCTCCCAGATTTCCTGGGTGCTCTCACGCCTTCTGCGGGGTTCGCAGAGATGGCGCATGGTCAGGAGAACTCCGCTCGCTTCCACGGATGTGAAGACAATCGGGTTCAGATTGGGAGCGTGGATGATAAATTCATGCGGAGATTCTTGCAATTTGCTTTCTGCAATGGGAATGAGATGTCCGGAATGGTTGGTCGCGATTTGCTGCAGGATTTCCTTGGCTTTTTTCCAATCGCTTTCAAACGTTATGAGGACAGGAATTTCGTTCCAGATGTAATCGAACCATCCTTGCGTGTAGACTGTCTGCGGATCGACGAAAACCTTGCCGTTGGGTACGTGCACGATTCTCCCGGTGCTTTGGTCCGCATGGACCCAACTGCCGATCTCCATCATGGTGAATTGAAAAACACTTATGTCGATCACGTCACCCGCATGATTTCCGATCTGAATGCGGTCCCCCACATCGAATGGACGCCTCCAGAGAATGAAAAACCACCCTGCCACGTTTACCAGCGGATCTTTCATAGCGATTGCAAGGCCGGCCGACACAATCCCCAGAAATGTCGTCACTGTATGGAATTCCTCGAGCCATACCCTGCCGATCAGTATGAAGGCGAAAGTAAATGCGACATAATTTGATATTTTACGCCATTGATATCTGGTCAGTGAATTCCCGGTGCGTTGCCATACCCGTTTTAAAATGAGCCAGCGAAAGAGCCAAAGAATTAAGATGCAGATCAGGGTAGTGATCAACTTACCGTATAATTCAGATGGGATGCCGGTGGCTTTCTGAAGCCATTCGGTGATGGGTCTCATGCTTTATCTCCCTAGCGTCAGGATAAAATTAATCATAGTTTTTCCATGGATTCTTATTGCACGGTCTTCTGTTGAGAGTGGAACAGAAGGACTTGGAATTTGCCGGTGTACCGAGTCCCTAAGGACCTCCTCTGCCCGATGAGGTATCTGTGTTGACCTCGGCAGCGTTTTGCCACCCTCCACCCAATGCCACAAAGAGGGCGACCGTATCCTGCAGGCGCTGGGCCTGGGCCTGGAGATACCCGATCCGCGCCTGCTGGTATTGCCCATTCGCGGTGAGAACCTGCAGGTAGTTGACGGTGCCAGCTTGATAATTGGCCTGGATGAGCCGGAGCGCTTCCCCGGCCGTCTTGAGTGCCTGGGACTGGGCCTGCAGGGCTTCGGCGTCATGTTCCAGCGCCCGCAAGGCATCGGCAATCTGGGCAAGGGCGGCAAGCACGGTCTGGCGATAGATGGCCAGCGCCTGCTGATACGCTTCCTGGGCCGCTTTTCTCTTGAACCACAAGGTCCCGCCGCGAAACAGCGGGGCGCTGACGTCCGCACCTATGCTCCAGAAGTTGCCGCTGAAGAGGCTATTCATCGACGTGCCGTTCTGCCCATAGGAGCCATTTAACGTAAAGCTCGGAAGCAGTGCGGCGGTGGCCACGCCGATATCCGCGCCGGCACTGTGGAGCTGTGCCTCGGCAGCGAGGATGTCGGGACGTTGGCGCACCAGTTCCGAGGGGAGCGTGACCGGCAGCGCACCTGGAAGCGTGAAGTCGGATAATTCAAAGCGTGGCGGAGCCCATTCTCCTGGTGCGCGACCGGCCAAGGTGGCAAGAAGGTGTTCGGCATGGCTCACGTTTTGTTTCAGGGGAGGGAGCAACGCCTCGAAAGAGGCCAACTGGCTCAGTAGGCTGAGCACGTTCGAGTACGGAACCGTACCTGCGCGCGCCTGTATTTCGGTAATCCCGGCTTGTTCCCGCAGTAAGGCGACGATCTGTTCGGTGGCCGTGATCTGTTCGCGGTAGGCTGCCCCGGCAATCACGGTATTTTCAACATTACCCAAAAGCGTAAGGTATGTTCCCTGAGCCATGGCCTGCTGCACGGCAACCTGGGCCTGCAGCCCCTCCACCATTCTTCGTTCGCCGCCAAAGACATCAAGGGCATAGCTGACCGTCGCCGACAGGGTAAATAGATTAAAAATGGTGCCGGGAGAAGTTGATCCCAGGCTGGCTGGGGAGGATTTTTGCCGGCTGGCGCCAAATCCGGCGTCGAGTTGGGGATAGAACACTCCGTATCCTGCCCGCAGGTTATCCTGGCTCTGGCGCAGACTCGACTGAGCCGACTGGAGGCTTGGGTTGCCGGTTATGGCATCGTTCACAACGGCGTCGAGCTTCGCGGAATTAAACAGCCGCCACCAATCCGCAGGGACCGGTGCACCCTTGGCAAACTGCTGCGCCCGGCCGTCCGCGGCAATGGTCGCTGACGGCTCCGCCCCTTGCGTATAGTGGTCAACGGCAGGGGGCGCGGGGCGCACGAAATCCGGCCCTACCGCGCAACCCGCAAGGAAGAGCAGCAATGCCCCATACACTCCCCTCGCTCCCCGGATTCCAACGGGTACGCTGACGAGTGTTGTAACTTTCTGCCGCAACGTGTCAAGTAGTCGATCTAAAGACATTTGACTTTCCTTCAGGGTTCTTCCCAATGGCTGCCAGGCGAGTGGTCAGCCATATTTTGGCAACGACTATTTTCCCCCAATATATACATCCACCAGTTGACCGGGATACAGGGCGGTATCCTTTGGTTTCGAGAACCGGAACAGCACCGGCAGGACCCGTACATCGACCCTCTCGGTCCTCTGGTTAGACAACTCGATCTTCGGCGACACGTAAGGCTGAACCCGGACATATTCCAGGGGGATGCTTATGTCGGTCCCCCGGATGAACATTTTCGCCGTCATTTTTCCGGCTGGCGGCAGCCGATGCACGAGGATCTCGTCAATATAGCACCTGACGCCGATATAATTCTGCGCACTCCCCATGACAATGGCCGGATTTGTTGATCCCTGCGTATAGGTATCATACGTGCCTTGCGGGGATATGTAGCTGCCGGTGGTTGTATTAATGGCGAGAACCACGCCATCAGCAGGCGCCTTTATCACATATTTATTCAGGAGGGCGTTTGCAGACCGGTACGCCTCGGTCAAAGCGTTATACTGGCGCTCCTGATTACGGATGTCATAAATCCAGGCCCCTGCCTTGGTGAGCTCATACTGCTTGCGGAACACTTCGAGATTTGTTTTTGCCACCTTGACAGCGTTTTCGGCGTTATCCAGATCATTTTTACTCACTGATTTAGGCTCGAGTTCATAGGATCTACGCTGCTTGTCCAATTGGTCCTGGGCGTTTTTGAGGCCGGCGATCGCATTGTCCACCTGGGCCCTGGCAACCTCGAGTGTTTCCTTTCTCGGCTGGGCCCTGAGCTCCTCAAGGAGCGCCCGTGCCGCTTCGGCCTGGGACTTCTGCTGCGTTGCGGTTGCCCGCTGCACGGAATCGTCGATCATGATGAGCGGCGTTCCTTGCCGTACGCTTTGTCCCTCGACGACCGGGATGCTGGTAACCATCCCCGCCACTTCCGGATAGATGTTTATGTTCTCTCCGTTTGATTGGTAGCTTTCGATGATGCCGTTCGCGTAGATCCCTTGTCCATAGGGGTTCGAGGCAGGGTTGAATACGGGCGGCGGCGGTTTTTTCTCGATGCCCAATATATAGGCGCTCACCAGGCCGGCCACCAGTCCTATGACGGCAAGGATGAATATGACCTTATTCCTCACGTTCCCCTCCTTGTTCAATGCCGGTGATCCTGCCATCCTCCATTTTGATTATCCTGTCGGCATATTCGAAGATCCTGCTGTCGTGGGTAACGATAATGATGCACCGTTTCTCGTTCAGGATGTTTTTCTTGACAAACTCCAGGATTCTTCTGCCCGTGTCCCCGTCCAGGGAGGCGGTAGGCTCGTCGAAGATCAGGATATCGGGACGGCTGGCGATGGCCCGCGCGATGGCCACCCGCTGCTGCTCCCCGCCGCTCAGCTTGACCGGCGGGAGCAGGGCCCGGTCCTTGATGCCGACGATCTCCAGGTACTTCATGGCCTCGTTAATGGACTCATTCCAGTCCAGCCGTTTCAGAATGAGGGGGATGGCCACATTCTCGACAGTGGTGAGGCGCGGAAAGAGGTGGTAATCCTGGAACACGAACCCCACCTTGTTCAGCCTGAAGTCGGCGATCCGGTCGCTCGTCATGGCCCAGAGGTCCTGGCCTTCCACCATGACCGTCCCCGAATTCGGCCTGAGAATCCCCGAGATCAGGCTTAACAGAGTTGTTTTCCCGCTCCCCGACGGGCCTTCGATGAAGAGCATTTCCCCGAACCAGGCATCAAAGCTGATCTCGTGTACAGCGACCGTCTTGGTCTCACCCTCGCCAAACCACTTGACCAATTCAGTTGCCCGCATCGCCAGCTCAGCCATACTACCCCCGGAAGATGTCGAACGGTTCGATCCTGAGTACCTTCCTGACGCCTATGTAGCTTGAAATGCCGGCGATTATCAGGACCATGACGAATGCAAAACCGAGACTTGAGTACGTTATCATTGCCGCATAGCTCGGCAGCCTGAGTTTTGCGACGGTTATCACCAGGGAGGCGAGGCCGATGCCGAGGCCATAACCGGCAAGAGAGGTAAAGGTTGCCTGGAACAGGATCATAAAGACGAGTTCCTTTCCTTTTGCCCCGATCGCCTTTAACGCCCCAAATTTGTCCAGATTCTCCAGGATGAACGTATAGAAGGTCTGCCCCGATATGGAAAGCCCGACGATGAAACTGATCACCGTCATGATGAGGACATTGGTGCCGATGCCGGTTTGGTACTTGTAAAAGTTGGAAGTTTTTTGGATGAATTCTTTCTTGGTCAAGGCTTCGTATCCGAGTGCCGCCACCTGCGCCTTGATGTTCGACACGGCATCGCCGCTCTTGGGCTCAATCAGAATGAACGCGGTTGTGAACCTTGTGGAGGGGATGTATTGGAGCGCCCTGTTATACGTTGTATAAAGGGTCGGCACGCCAAACAGGCTGCCGGTCGATACGCGCGCTATGCCGACGATCACACCCCGGTGGTCGTTCAGCTCAAACTCCGTGCCGATGCGGGGGTTGTCGAGCTTTGGGAATTCCGAATCCTTGACCACCACAAAGGCGTTTTCCGCGTAGATATCCTCGATCCGCCCCTCGATCAGTTCAGGCCGCCCGTAGAGGCTGGCATCATCGAGCCCAATGACTGTCACTGACTGGTAGACGCCACTGCGTAGTTTCACCAGAGCCCCGGCGGAATAAAGCGGCACGGCATATTTAACCCCGTTGATGCTCCGCACCGCGTCGAGGACGTAATCAGGCAATGGGATAGTGTTCGCCGGTGTATTGACCGCGGGGTCCATCACCCATACCTTGGCGCCAACGTTAAGGACGGTGGCGGATGAACGATGCAGGATGCCGGCGAACATGGAGGTCATCATGACCATCAGAAAAACGGCAAACGTGATCCCAACCAGGAGGGCGGCAAATTTCCCCTTGTCGTTCACCAACAGCTTGTAGGCGATTTTCAGGATGCCTTTCACTGCCTTATCCTTTCCAGGGTCGCCTCACCACATTGTCATATCCATGAATTTCAAGCATATATTGAAACTGTAAACCCCCACCTCCGGGTGGGGGAATGTATTGGTACATCGCTCCGTAAAATCAGGTATCGTCAGCGTCTGATGATCTCGCGTGCAACGGAATCCGCCAGTAAATCGCGATTATCACTCGTACGTCAGCAATAATAGGGGAGCTCTACTCAGAAACGGGATCACGCACTGCCGACACATGCTTTAACGCCTTCCACCGCCGCCGCCACCATGACCGCCACCACCATGGGACGGAAGAGACGGCATCGAATGGGAAGCTGGCGCGGATCTATAAGAATGCGTACCGCCTCCACCTGGTCCACGATGGTCACCTCCGCGAAACGGCGCCACATGGTAACCAGGTCCCCATCCGTCGTAATACGCACCATAGGGTTCGTCGTAATCCACACCAACGCCGACACCGTCGTCGTATCCGTATCCGCCGGCCGGTACAATGCAGCCCGCCAGGAGGACCGTCAGGCTCCCGACTCCAAATGCGAGTACTAACCAGCGTAAGAGCAAGTTATTCACTTGGCACCTCCTTACTCTCGGCATCCGGCCATTCAAGCAGTCCGAAAGGCGCCCCCAGAGGATCGGCGACTACCGCAACCTTACCCCCGTGGCGATCGACCTGCGGCTCAACCAGCACGCGGCCGCCGAGTTCCACGACCTTTGCCGACATCTTTACCGCATCTTCGACGCGCACGTAATTGAGCCAATGGGGACGGGCCTTTGGTATGTTGACAGGCAGTGTATTCACGCTTGCGCGAGCATAGTCGTCGGATGCGAGCAAGAGATGTTGGACGCCGGGGGTGGAGGGCAACTCAAAGACCTCGTAATTGAATAATTTCTGGTAGAAAGCGGCACCGGCGTCCGGATCGCTCGTGATGAGTGAGCTCCAGATCCATTCTCCGGGGGCGGCCAGGACGTCGGGAGGATCGCCGCTACTTGAAGCAAGGGCCACAAAAACAGCCCCCTGGGGATCCGCAAACACTGCTTCCTGACCGCGGTTGGGGACGTTGTGCGGTTCGAACAGCACCTTCGCGCCATTTTGCACTGCAATCTTTTTTGCCGCATCGACATCGCCCACGGCGAAGAAACTCAGCCATACCGGCTGCCGATGCTCACCCGCCGGTACATCCTTGTGCATCAGTCCCGAGACCGGACGGCCATCGAGAAATGCCTCGGCGTACTTTGTTCCGCCAGCCTGAATGTCACGGTATGTCCAGCCAAACAGACCTGCATAGAACTTCTTGGCAGCGGCGAGGTCCGGGGTCACCAATTCGACAAATACGATTTTGCCGAGATGATGTTCCTGGCCGGCCGGCTCGACAATCGCCGGCAGCTGGAGAGGTGCGGCCATGCCCGGCATGGCATTCGCGACGCAGAAAAATGCAGCGAACAACCCTTGTCTGAGAAAACGTCCGACTCGATCGGGCTTCATCCTCTGTGTACCGTTCCGATTTGGCGCCGGTGAATTACTTTGATGTGATCTGTGTCGCGGATTCATAGTGATCTCCTTGTGGTAAAGAACGGATATTTCCAGCTTCGTTGCAAAGAGATTCCAAACGTTATTAACTCAAAACATTGCAGAAAACACATTACTGTTCTGTCAACAATTACAAGGCAACTAATGTGCCAAAGAGAACTTGCAAATTCAGAGCGTGCAAGGACTTGATTGCATTGAAACAAGTAGAAAAGATCGCGGACCGGGAAGGAAAACTGTCAGCCGTATCAGTCATATTTGGCAAAACCACCAAATATGATAGTTATATTATAGCAACTATTTGAAAAGTTGCATCGCTTCGTATAAATTTCAAGACTATCCCAAATGGTCCAGTCGTCAGTTTACCAAGGCGCCTCCGGATCTCGGCACCTCCTCAATCCCCCACCATAATCCGTCACATATGGCGTTTATGTTAAACGTGACGGATTTCCATGGCGGCTTTTTCCGGTCATGAAAGCGCTCGCCGAGAATTTGACCCGTAGCATCAGCCTGTTGCGCTTGCGGCTTCCGCAGGTTTTATCTGGCTCGTTCGTTGCTGCTTAAATAAGAGGTATAATTAATGGATGAAGGATATCCGCAACATGGAAATGAGAGGTGGCAGATGAAAAAACATATTTGGGCCAGACTGGCAATCCTGCTTGTGACGCTCTCGACGCTGTCCGGTTGTATCTGGTGGCCGTATGGGGAGGAGAGAGGCCGTGGCGGAGGAGGCGGACGTCATGAAGAACATCGCGGCGGTGATGAAGGCGGCCGTCGTTAATCGTGAAACAATATAACATCGCTTCCGAATCAAAACGGGCAAACGGGCGGAGACATACGATGAAAAAAGCCATGATACTCCCGCTGTTGATACTTTGCAGCGCGGCAGTGGCCGATGCTGGGGTCTACAAATGGGCCAACGATCAGGGGGTGGTCAGCTTCAGCGACAATCCGGCCCAGATCCCTTCCCGGTACCGCAGCAAGGCGATGAAGGTGGAGGAGGACACCAGCTTCGATCCCAAGGTTCTGCAGGAGCTGCGGGAAGAGGTGGAAAAGCCGCGCCATGATAAAACCGCGACGCCGCGAGCGGTCACGACAGCCGACAGCGAGCAGGCCGCTCCGGTGACGCCGGGTAGGCAACAGGAAATCAAAGGACATTTGGGGGGAGATCAGACGGACCCCGCAGTGCAGAGCGTGAAGAAGACACTGCCCGTAACACCGGGGAGACAGCAGGAAATCAAGGGGCATTTGGGGGGAGATCAAACGGACCCCACGCCACCGAGCATGACTCAGCCCAAACCGATTCCGCCGGGCGAACAGCCGAAACCGGCGCCGGCGGACATGGAGCAACCGACGCCGATGAAATAGGCCCAAAAGGTGAACATGCGAGAGCTCTGCCCCCTGTTTTCGCTGGCCGGTCGGCGTGCCGGAAACATGACCGTTCGCCCCGGCTTCTCATTCTTTCAAGCGCTGCCTAAGATACGATCTGATTTTTTTTTGACCAAGACCCAGGATGTAATAGAGCATCATGCCGACACCCGGTATGAAGATTACCACGACCATCCATGCAGCTTTAATGGATGGCGTTATGAATTCGCTCTTACTTATATCGAAAATAGTAGCAATCCACGCGATTGCAAGAAATAGCGTTGACAGTATGCAGACAACGACTGCGGTTGCCAATGATGGAAATGGCTCCTTGGCGTTCCTGGCATTGACAGCGACGGCTCTTCCCTGAATCTGTCTTATCGCTCCCGTTGCCGGCCTTTGCCGTTCCAGACCATCCTGGTAGGCTGCAATCTGCTTTTCCTGGGTAACAACCGGTATCTTCCGCCGTGTTGCCTCAACTCTGACATGAGGAGCAGGTTCCTTGATCTGCCCCATGGTCTCGGAGGCCACCTTTTCGCGGTACTTTTCCGGCACGGATGCGGGATCGTCCGTGAAGTTTATGCCGTTTTCATCTTCCCACCGGTAAACTTCAGCAGATGCAACCGGAGCAAGAAGAACCAACAGGTAAATGATGATGACCGTTTTCAATGTGCACCTTGCCTCCCAATAAGCTGCCGATCGAACGAAAAAATCAGATGCTTTTCCAAGATCAGCTCAGGCTGGCCCCTTTGAGGGCTAATTGGTTTCCGTCCGGAAACACCGGACGGAAACTAGTTATTCGAAATCCGCACCAACGCCCTTTGACTGCTTACTGTTTTCCGGTACTTCCAACTCGATCCTCTCCTGCCATCAGGATCGTGCATCTCATCAGAACCGACCATTACCCAGCCATTCGAACGGCGAAATGCCAATAAAGCATTATTATGCAATAATTCATTAAGTTTCTCCGTATCGACATAGCTTGGCGAAGCGTTTGAAAATATTGCCGGGACTATCATCCGGTGCCTCCTCTCCCCGAAGGTCTTAATCAGATTTTGTCCGGTGTTCCCGGATGGAAACTGATTATCCTTTTCGTTCCTGATTCACGCCACGTATGGATATTACGCAGAAAACGCGACAGTGCTCGCGATGCTGCCAAGAAGGTAAATAGCAACTAACGCGCCAGAGCAGACTTACGGATATTGAGAATGCAAGGGTTTGATTGTACTGGTAAATATGGAGTGGACACGTGAGGGGCGAAGGGGAAAACCGTCAACGGCATCCATCACATTCAACATAACTGCCAAATGTGACGACCTCGTATGAGGCAGACGTTTTGCAAGCCGTACATTGCTCTCCTGAAACCATTTGTTAATATCCCCTTGGCCTTCAACAAAACGCGTTGTTGCGGGTCAGTACGGCACTACCTTACGGTTATCCACAGGTGGTGCGGTCGTTGCCCCCTCTGGCTGTAAGGACTGTTCACTCTGGAAAGAAGGGCGTTCCCGTTCGTTGGTTAGTTTCGGGGCCTCCTCGATTACCTGCCAGTTTTTCCCTACCGGCACGGCCAGGGGTTTAGGTGACTGCATTTCCGATACTCCATCCGGTTGCTTACCGTAGAAAATGCCACACGAGCAGAGAAAGAAAAGGCCGATGAAGAAAATTGACAGATAAATATATTTCATGTCGGTATCCTTGAACTTGATCTCATTATAACACCTTTACGGGTCCAATCAGCTAACAAAACATCTCGTGCCATCACAGCTCCGCTCTTAACGCGGATAACTTGATCCCCGACGCGTGGCATCGGACAGCCGGTTTGGTTTCGCCGGGACAATGTTACTCTGCATATGCGGGTTGGGTAATACCGGCGATAACTTAGATCAGTATCTGGTATCCGAGAAATTCGAGAAAATCTTATACATTTGGCATTGATAGAACTCATCCAGAAAAGCTCTGGTCCTGCAATCATCGCTAAAGGATCTATTGCCGGAGGATGCCGTATTTGCGCATGCGGGCGCGGAGCGTACTGGGGTTCAGGCCAAGGAGCGTCGCCGCCCCGTTTTTCCCCTCGATGCGCCAGCCGGTTTTCTGGAGCACCTGGAGGATGTGGTCGTGTTCCAATTCGGCGAGGCCTTTGACCTCCTGCCCTGGCAGATCCCCTGGCCTTTTGAATGTTTCGAACCGGTCCACCACCTGGAGTGCGGTCCCCTGGCTGGTGATCACCGCCCGCTCGATGACACTTTCCAACTCCCGCACGTTGCCGGGCCAGTGGTATCCCTCAAGGGCGTTCAGGGTGTCTTTTGACACGGCCTCTATCTTTTTGCCCATCTTCTTGTTGAATTTGGCAATAAAATGATTGACGAGCAGCGGGATGTCTTCCGTGCGCTGCCTGAGTGGCGGGATGGTGATGGGGAATACGTTGAGCCGGTAGAACAGGTCTTCCCGGAACCTGCCCTTCTTGATCTCTTCCTCCAGATTCCGGTTGCTGGCCGCGATGATCCGTACATCGACCTTGATGGTGCGGGGGCTGCCCAAACGCTCGAACTCGCCGTCCTGAACGACCCGGAGCAGCTTGCTTTGCAGCTCAAGCGGCATTTCGCCGATTTCGTCGAGGAATATGGTGCCGCCGTCGGCCAGTTCGAAACGCCCCATCTGCCGGGCATGGGCCCCGGTGAAGGCGCCCTTCTCCCGTCCGAAGAGTTCGCTTTCGATAAGGTTCGCCGGCAGTGACGTGCAGTTGACCGTTATCATCGGCCGCTCCTTGCGGGCACTGTGGCTGTGGATGGTGCGTGCGATGACCCCCTTGCCGGTGCCGGTCTCGCCCAGGAGAAGGACGGTCGCATCCATGGGCGCGACCTGCTCGACCCTGAAGAATACATAGGAGATGGCACTGCTTTGGCCAATGATCTCGCCGAAGTTGCACACCCGGGCGGCCTCCTGCTGCAAGTAGATGTTCTCGGCCTGAAGCCGGTCCTTCAACCGTTTTATTTCCGCATAGGCATCCTGAAGCGATGCTTCCGACTTCTTGCGTTCTTCTATCTCCTTCGTAAGTTGCTCATTGGCCCGGACCAGTTCACCTGTCCGCTCCGCTACGACCAGCTCCAGTTCGTCATGAGCATTTTTCAGATTCTCTTCCAATTGTTTGCGGATCGTGCCGTCAACGATTGAGGTAAGGATGTAGCCGATGTTGTTTTCGCCGGCGACAGCTACGCTCTGAAGCTGACCATGGATCATCGCGCCGTCTTTTCCCGCGAGTTTTATCTCGCATCGCAGCATGACCTGCCGTTGCATGACCAGGGCGAGGTGGTTGGAGAAAATCTTTCTTCCGTCCGCATCGACAATGAAACCCGAAAAGGGCCTGTTGGTGAGTTGTTGCCTCTCTATCCCCAGCAGTTGGGCGCCGGTGAGATTTACCTCCCGGATCACCCCGTGGGTATCAAAGGTGAAATAGCTGACCGGCGCACAGTCATAGAGTTCCACATATTTGTCACGGGACAATTCGAGCACTTCCTGGGTTCCGCGCAACTCGGCATTCTGCATCTCCAGTTCGATCTGGTGGACCCCAAGTTCATGGTCATCCCTCCGCATCACGGCTTCGGTCCGGGGCGGGCGCAACTCCACGTTTTTCGTCTGCAATCGATCCTCCGCATGACGGCGCAGTTCGGCGGCAGTTGACGGGTTCTTGTCTTTAACGGTTCCCATGGCTAACCTCCAGCCTCAAGCAGACCCTTGAGCCGTTCATTCTCCGTTCGCAGTTCGGATTCCAGCATTTTGGCTGCGGTGATCTCCGCAAAGGTAATTACCACACCGCCGATCATGTCCTCCATGGTGCGGTAGGGCATGATGCGCACCGAAAACCAGCGCCCGTCGGTGGCGGCGATCTGTTTCTCCGAAAAAACCAGCGTCCGCAGCACCTCCCGCGCTTCTTCCATCATCTCGGGATAAATCAAGTCGTTGGCAATGTCACTGAGCGGCCGCCCCACATCGCCCGGGATCAGTTTGAAGAGTTTATCCGCCCCGCTGGTGAAACGCCGTATATGAAGTTTGCCGTCCAGGAACACTGTGACAATCTCCGTGCTGTTGAGCAGGTTCCTCATGTCATCGTTTACCCGCACAAAATCGTCTATTTTGGACTGTTGCTCGGCATTCACCGTTTGCAGCTCTTCGTTCAGGGACTGCATCTCTTCCCGTGACGTGGTCAACTCCTCGTTGGTGGACTGCAACTCTTCGTTGGTGGATTTGAGCTCTTCCTGGGATGATTGCATCTCCTCGCGGGTCGTCTGGAGCGCTTCGCGCACATGCTGGAGTTCCTGCTCCAACTCGATAATCCTGGCATTGCCGGCTGTCGCAGGCCTGGAGCGGCCCGGCGCCTTCTTTTCCAGGGGCATCGCCACGTCGTTGAAGACGATCATCACCATACCCCGCAGCGCCTCGGGCTCTTCAAGCATCTGAACCGTGATATCGATGTTCCGGATGCCGCCCCCTTCCCCAACCTTGAGCCCGGTGACAACTATCGCCTCTTTTTGGCGGAGAGCCTTCTGGAAGGCGTTGCCCAGGTCGAATCGGAGCCCTTCGCGGGCCATGGCGAAGATATTCCAGTTGGCCTTGCCGGCAGCCGGCTCAAGATATTTGCCGGTCCGGCCGCTGATATAGAGGATGTCGCCCTTGTCATTGGTCAACACGGCAGGCGGGGAAAAGTGCTGCAGGAGGAGTTGGTCGGCAAGGGACTGAAGGTTGACGGCAGGCTTGGGCATCATTAATTCCTTATGCGTCCCAGGAGTTACGGCAGTGAATGTGGCCGGAAACGCAAGCGGTTCGGCGCGCAGGACCGATTCTCGCCGACGGAAGAGTCTTGACTTGATGTGCAGCGACCCGAAGAGATCGGTGGAGGTGCTGATGGTCTCCGCGCTCCCCAGAAACAGGATGCCGTCCGGGTTCAGACTGTAGTGAAAGAGCGGCAGGACTCTTTTCTGCAGCTCCGGTGTCAGGTAGATCAGAAGGTTGCGGCAGATGAGGATGTCCAGCTTGGTAAAAGGGGGGTCCATGATGAGGTTCTGGGTGGCGAAGGTGACCATATCCCGGATTTCCTTGCCGACCCGGTAGCCATTCCCTTCCTTGATGAAAAACCGCCCGAGCCGCGCGGCGGAGACATCCGCAACGATGTTGGCCGGATAGAAGCCCTGACGGGCCTTGTCGATGGCGTCCCGGTCCAGGTCGGTGGCAAAAACCTGCAGTTTGAAATTCTTCGCGGGTTCGACCTGTTCCAGCGTCTCCTTGAAAGCCATGGCCAACGAATAGGCCTCTTCTCCGGTCGAACAGCCTGCCGACCAGGCCCGCAACGTCCCGCCGGCCGGGCGGGCCGCCAGGAGCGCCGGGAGGGCTTCCTCCCGCAACTGTTCCCAGGCCGCCGGGTCACGGAAAAAACTGGTCACGCCGATCAGAAGTTCCTTGAAAAGCAGTTCCACCTCCTGGGTGTTCTCCTGAAGGTAGCGGACGTAGTCGAAGATCCGGTTGAGCTGGTGAATACCCATGCGCCGCTCAATCCGGCGGTAGACAGTGCTCCTCTTGTACAACGAGAAGTCATGGCCGGTCCTGGCCCGCAACAGTATCAGGACCTTCTCCACGGCGCTTTGGTCCTTCTCCTCCAGCGGGAGTTCGGCCTTGGCGATGATGAGTGCGTGCCGGAGATAGGCACCGATCTTGGCGGGCAGATCCTCGGGCGGCGCCACCAAGTCGGCCAGCCCGGCATTGATGGCGCTCCTGGGCATGCTGTCGAACTTGGCCGAGGCGGGCTCCTGCACCAACACCAGCCCCGCCTTTTCCTTGATGGCCCGAAGCCCCATGGTGCCGTCGGAACCCATGCCGGAGAGGATCACGCCAATGCTCAATTCCTGCCGGTCCTCGGCCAGGGAGCGGAGGAAAAAATCGATGGGAAGCCGCAGGCCGCGGGGCGCCGTCGGCTCGAACAGGTGCAGTACGCCGTGCAGAATGGACATGTCCCTGTTGGGTGGGATCACGTAGACGCAGTTCGGTTTGACCCGCATCCGGTCCCTGACCTGGAATACTTCCATCGCCGTAGCGCGCTGAAGCAGTTCGGGCATGATCCCCTTGTGGGTCGGGTCCAGGTGCTGGACGATGACATAGGCCATGCCGCTGTTTGCGGGCACACGCCCCAGGAACTGCTCCAGCGCCTCCAGCCCGCCGGCCGAGGCGCCGATGCCGACGATGGGAAAAGGGGAACGCTCCTGACGGGATGAGGTGGCAATGATGGCAGTAACGGCAGGTTTCTTATCGCTTTTCGCCAGGCTTTGTTGTTTTTTCATAGGTTATAAGTTTACCAGCATTTTCATTATATGCACCAATTATGTATATTTGAAAAAACCCAGTGATTTTCTCTGTGTCTCTGTGGCAGAAGTGCCGTTATTAGGATAAACGACGGGGTAGTATCCTCCTTGCCGTTCCTTCGGGACAGACCGACGGTGGACAAAACCTCTCTGTCGGATAGTCCGCCTCCCCGGAACGTATCCCTCCATATATGGCGGTTCCACCACATATTGAGGTTAGCCGAATCGTTTCATACGCCCTGATCCTTTCCCATCAATCTAATGCCCCGTTATTAGAGGATAACTCCAGACTCATGATTCTTCAGGCTCTTGGCAGGCTATTTGCGAGTATATTCCCGAGCCTGATCATATCCCCCGACAGTGAGGCAACCATCCTGGAGGACATAATGAACGTCATCAAGATCTTAGTGATTGCCGTTCCCACTAAAAATGCACAGGAGGCAGCGGCATGAAGCACCTGAAACTTATATTCATCGCCTGCCTCCTCTTGTTGCCTGTGCCGGGCCATGCGGCGGATGACGGCTACGGCTACCCGATCCCTGGCTCATATGAAGCCTCCATCATCGGTACCCCGGCGAGCCTCATACCCGAATTCCCCGCAAAGATACGCACCAGGGAGCTCGTGCTCCATATCTTCCCGGACCGGCAGGTACCGCCGATCTTCTTTTACGAAGATGCGCTGCACTGCACCTTCGCCTACCAGAAGCAGAAGGCGCCGCTGGTCTTTTTGATAGGCGGAGCCGGCGCCAACGACCGGACTTCCAATCTGTTGACCATGATGAAAGCCTTCTACCAGGCCGGCTTCCATGTCATCACCCTGCCGTCGCCGTCCACATCCAATTTTATTGTCTCCGCCTCCCAAAGCGGCGTCCCCGGCGACCTGACCGAGGATGCGAACGACCTGTATCGCGCCATGGAGGCCGCCTGGAAGCAGGTTGAGGGCGACATCGAGGTATCCTCCTTCAACATGGCCGGCTACAGTCTGGGAGCCACCCAAGCCGCTTTCGTGGCCAAACTGGACGGGGAGCGCCGGGTCTTCAACTTCCGCAGGGTACTCATGATCAACCCTTCGGTAAGCCTCTACAATTCGGTGACACGGATCGAGAATATGCTTAAAGAAATACCCGGAGGGCCCAAGAAGCAAGGCGTTTTTTTCAACAGGATGCTGACCAAGTTCAGCCAGTATTACCACTATGGCAATTTCGTCGCCATCAACGAGAATTTCATCTACTCGATCTACGCGGAGAAGCTGTTCTCCCACGAGGAAACCGCCGGACTGATCGGGCTTTCCTACCGTATCGGCCTGGCCGGCATGGTCTTTTCCTCCGATGTGGTGACCAACAGCGGCTACGTCGTACCAAAGAATCGGGTGCTGAGTCCCAATGACTCCCTTTTCGACTATTTCCTGGTTTCCAGCCATCTGAGCTTCTTCGACTATTTCAACGAATACCTGTATCCCTATTTCCAGAAGCAACGGCCGGGACTTACCAAGCAGGAGTACATCGCATCCCTGGACCTCAGAAGCATCGAGGGGTACCTGAAGTCGTCCGCCAAGTTCGGCGTGATGACCAACGAAAACGACTTCATCCTGACAAAGGCGGAGCTTGACTACCTGCGACAACTCTTCGGCGAGCGAGCCAAGATCTACCCGCGCGGCGGCCATCTGGGTAACCTGGAATACAAAGAGAACCTGGCCTACATGGTCGCGTTCTTCAAATGAGACGGAGGGGGCCATGATGACTGTTACTCGATGCCGGGTAGGCCGAACGATCCTCGCCCTGATGCTGTCGCTCTCTTTTGCGGGGTGTGCCGCGACCGGGATGAACACCCGGCCCGAAATTCCGCCGATGCATTCGATCGACGAGGTCAGGGATCAGCGCTTCGCCGATGTGGCGGATCCCTGGGAAGGGTTCAACCGGCGCATATACCGGTTCAACTTCTACTTCGACAAATACCTTTTCCTCCCCGTGGTGAACAGCTATGAGTTTATCACTCCCACCTTCCTCCAGGAACGCATCTCCAGTTTCTACAACAACATCGGAGAGGTCAAGAATCTCACCAACAGCCTGTTCCAGCTCAAGGGGACCGAGTCAGCGACAACGCTTGGCCGTTTCGTGACCAACAGTACCGTGGGACTTGGCGGCCTGTTCGATCCGGCCACAAAATTCGGCCTGGAACGGCACGACGAGGATTTCGGCAAGACCCTCGGCTATTGGGGGGCAGGTTCCGGGCCCTACCTGGTGCTGCCGATCTTCGGCCCCTCGTCCCTGCGTGACGCGGGAGGGCTCGCCGTGGATACCGGCATCAGTTACGGGATCTACACGGGCATCGATCCGTTTGGCAGCGTCAACTACGGTTACCTCTACGACTATGGGATCGTGGCCCTGGACGAGATCGACGCGCGGCATCAGCAGAGCTTCCGCTATTATGAGAGCGGCTACCCATTCGAATACTACATGGTCCGCTTCTTCATCCACGAGAAACGCGAAATCGAGTCCGGCAAGCCGCTTACCGCAGAGTGACGGCGATCGGCAGCCGATTCCGGCCGCGATCCGTGCCGGGGTGTGACCCGGCCTACCGGTGCGGCACTGGCTTTTGATGTATTTTGTTATATCCTTGGGTCTGGGTAGCTGGCAGCTACCGATGGTGCGTCATAGATCGAAGGAGTATTCGTGCAGACATTGATCGATCTTTTCGGGACGTTCGAGGCGCTGGGCGGTAAAACCGCTTTTGTGAACCGCACCGGCATTCGACGGCTCGTGGTTTCCTACCGGGAATTCCACCTCCTTGCCCTGAAGATGGCAAACCTCCTGGCACAAACCGGCGTGGCGCCGGGTGACAGGGTGCTCATCTGGGCGCCAAACTCCTCCTGGTGGGCAGTAGCCTACTGGGGCGTCATCGTGCGCGGCGCAATCGCCGTTCCGGTGGACTTCATGTCCGATCTGGCGCGCGCGGATTCCATCCGCGGCTTCACGAAAGCCAAGGTCGTGCTGCAGAGCCGGTTCAAGTCGGAACGGATGACCGCCGCTTCATCGATACTGCTGGAAGACCTCACATACCTGCTCGAAGACATCCCTCCGATTGACAAGCCGGCGGCCGCCGCGCCCGAAGATACGGCGCAACTCATCTATACCTCCGGCACGACCGGCAATCCGAAAGGGGTTATCCTCACTCACAAAAACCTGATTGCCAATATGACCGAGATAAACCGGCAGATACCGATCATCACACCCAGGTTCACCTTCCTTTCCCTGCTTCCGTTATCCCACATGTTCGAACAGATGGGCGGCTTTTTCACCCCGCTCTACCGTGGCGCGGCCATCGTCTACCTGCGCACCCTCAAACCCTCCGCGATCATGGCAGCGCTGGGCGAAGAGGACATCTATGTCATCATGTCGGTTCCCCGCCTCATGCAACTGCTCAAAACGACCATTGACCGCGAACTGGAGGAGAAACACCTCTCCGGACCGTTTAGGTCCATGATGCTGCTTGCAACACGGTTTCCGATAGGGATTCGCCGGATACTTTTTTTTCCGGTTCAGAAGAGGTTCGGACGTAATTTCACCGTCTTCGTCTCGGGCGGCGCCCCCCTGGACCCGGAGGTCTTCACGTTCTGGAGCAGCATGGGATTCACGACTCTGGAGGGGTACGGGCTTACCGAGACCTCGCCCGTGCTCTGCGTCAACACCATGGAGCGCCAGGTGGCGGGTGCGGTCGGCCCCCCCCTGCCGGGGGTTCTCGTGAAGATCGAGGGAAAGGAGGTGCTGGCGCGCGGGGACAACGTCTTTCCCGGCTACTACGAGAACGAGCAGGCAAGCAACGACGCCTTCACGAAGGACGGCTGGTTTCGGACCGGCGACCTCGGGGAGTTCCGCCCGGACGGCTGGCTGGTCATCAAGGGGAGAGAGAAGGAGTTGATCGTCACCGGTTCGGGGGTCAACGTCTATCCCGACGAACTGGAAGCGGTGCTGAACAAGATCGCCGGGGTAAAGGAGTCGTGCGTCATCGGCGTCGAGAGGGGCGGCGGCGAAGAGGTGCACGCCGTACTGATCCTGGACGGAAGCGGTGTAGCCCCTGATGATATCATCGGCCAGGCGAACAAAAAGCTGGACACGCTGCACCGGATTACCGGCTACACCCTCTGGAGCGAGCCGGAATTTCCCAAGACCACGACACTCAAGATCAAGAAGTTCGCGGTAAAGGAGGCGATTGAAAAGGGGCCTGGGGAGGGAGCTGCAACCGTCACTCGGGACAGCCTGATCAACCTGCTCGCCAAGGTGACCGGCACCAACGCTGCGCAGATCCGCGAGGAATCTCTCCTCGTGACCGACTTGGGGCTTACCTCCATCGACCGTCTGGAACTGGTCAGTTTCCTGGAACAGGAATACCGCCTCGATATCGAGGACTCCCAGATCGGCCCGCAGACGCGCGTCTCAGACCTGCGCCGGATCATCGCAAAACGGGAGAAGCCGTCACATCGCAGCCACTTCCGGTTCTGGACCAATGCCCGTTTCTTCAGGGGTGTACGGAGGATCTGGGACAACTTGTTCCACTACCCCTTGATCCGAAGCTTTGTCACACTCGATGTGCGAGGCAGGGATAAGTTGGAACACCTGGATGGCCCGGTGTTTTTCGTGGCCAATCACTTAAGCTACCTGGACCAGCCTGCCGTCATGTTTGCGCTCCCCCCGGATATACGGTATAAATGTGCCACCGCGGCCTGGGAGGAGTTTTTCTTCGGCGACTACCACGGGCTCAATAGGATCTGGAGGCTCTTTTGCTACGAGTACGGCACCGTGCTGTTCAACCTCTTTCCCCTGCCCCAGTCCCAAGGGTTCAGCGGCTCTCTCGAATACATGGGCAGGCTCGCCGATGCAGGCATCAATATCCTGATCTTTCCGGAAGGGGCGCACTCACGGGACGGCAGTCTGCATGATTTCCAGATGGGATTGGGGATCATGGTCAAGGAGTTGGGGATTCCGGTCGTGCCGATAAAAATCAGCGGGACCGATCAGGTCCTTCCCCATGAGATGACCTTTCCCAAACAGGGCACAGTGACAATAACCTTCGGAGAGCCGCTGCGGTTTCGCTTCGAGGAGCCGGCCGTCATCGTGGAAAGGGCTCGTCAGGCGGTAGAAAAGCTCTGATTCAAGACCTGCCGAATAAGACGGAACCCAAAAATCAATAGAACGCGGATCAAATCTGATTTAAGCGGATTTACGCGGATAACCCGGACAGAATATCATTAAAAATCTGCGTAAATCCGCGTCATCCGCGTTCTATTGCAGTTCAGGTTTTTAACAGGAGGATGCACCGCATGGATGCCCAGCCGATCTCTCTCGCCTACCGCCGCTACGCCCTGGGACTCCTTTTGGCGGTGAACCTGCTTAACTACATCGACCGGCAGGTGCTCTTCGCGGTATTCCCCCTCATCAAGATCGATCTGCGTCTCTCCGATACAGCCCTGGGATTTCTCGGGAGCGCCTTCATGCTCAGCTACATGCTCATTGCCCCGCTTTTCGGCTGGCTCGGCGACCACTGGAGCCGGGCCAGGCTGGCCGCCGGCGGCCTCGTGGTCTGGAGCGTGGCCACGGCCCTGGCCGGTTTTGCCCCCGGCTACCGGACCCTGCTGGGCGCCCGCGCCACCGTCGGGATAGGCGAGGCGAGTTTCGGCACGGTGTCGCCCGGGCTCATCACCGACTTTTTCCCCAAGGAGCACCGCGGACGGGTTCTCGCCTGGTTCTATGTCGCCATTCCGGTCGGCAGCGCCCTGGGCTATCTTCTAGGCGGGATGCTGGGACAGAGGTTTGGCTGGCATACGGCATTCCTGGTAGTCGGCGTGCCGGGCCTGCTATTGGCCATTCCCATTGCGCTGATGCGCACCCCGCCCCGCGGCGGCGTGGACGCAGCGCCGCAGGCTGCGCAAGAAAAGATCTCCGGAGGGTACGCAGCCTTGTTCAGAAACCGCTCCTTCGTCTGCAATACCCTTGCCATGGCGGCCATGACCTTCGCCATCGGGGGACTCGCCCAGTGGATACCCTCCTTCCTGGACCGCGCCCATGCCCTGGATGTGGCAAAGGCGAATACCCTGTTCGGCGCGACCACGGTACTGGCGGGAATATTGGGCACCCTGGCCGGCGGCTGGCTCGGCGATTTCTGGCAGAAAAGGAGCGCTAAGGGGTATCTGCTCATCTCCGGCTGGGGGTTCCTGATCGGCACCCCTTTCGCCGTCTGGGCCATCCTTGCCCCCGGACTGACCGGTTGCATGTCGGCGATTTTCATCGCCGAATTTTTTCTCTTTCTCAATACCGGCCCGCTCAATACCGTTATCGTCAACGTCACCAACCCTGCTGTCCGCGCCATGGCCTTTGCGGTCAACATCTTCTTCATCCATGCCCTGGGCGACGCGGTTTCCCCCTCCATCCTCGGCTGGCTGTCCGACCAGTGGGGTTTGCGGTACGCCCTCCTTATCACTCCCTGTGCCATGATGCTGGCCAGCCTCTTCTGTTTCATCTGCGGCAGGTTCGTGGAGCATGATATGGCCCGATCCGAGGGGTGACGGCCACAGGGCCGGTTCGTCTTTCCGGTTATTAAAGATGTCCCTCCGGCAGCTTGACAAAACGTAAATATGTTCGAAAATTTTAGTTAGTTTCCGTCCGGAATTTCCGGATGCAAACTAGTTAAATCCATCAACGTCAACAATGGATTTTGATGCTTTGGTCGCCCAATGTGCGGACCCGGCATTCCGTGGTACTATTCTCAAGGAAAGGCAAGAACCGCTTTAGTGTTGATTTTAACGAGGTCCTTCGCGGGTACGTACATGAAACGGTTATCGACCTTCTTTATTATGTGGCTATGCGGTGCCGTGGCCGCCGCGGCCCCGTCCCATGCCTCCGATCCTCTGGAGAATTTGAAGAAATTCAGTGATTTTCAGAAGATTGATGTAAAACGCCTGCTGGAAGGCGAAATACTCAGTCAGCGCGGACCTCTGATGAATTTTCCCAACGGCATCTCGATACAGATGAGTTTTTATGTGCCGATACCTCCGGATGAGGTGTTCAAACGGCAACAGACCTGGGACCCGACCCGCTGTTCTTCGCTGAAGATATATGCCTCAAGCGGGCTTAGTAGACCTTGCGAACCCAAGGAATTCAAAAAACTTCGTTTCGATCCCAGGGAACATCCGGTAAAATGGCTGTTGGAAAAGACCCTGGCGGCCGCTTCCGGCAAGGCGGATCTCAACCTGACCCGTTCCGAAGCGCACGAGCTTTCCGCCTGCGCCAGGAATGAGACTTCCCCCGACGCCATCAGTTCCTGCTGGGCCAAGTTGTTGTTTGCGCGCGCCACCACCTTCCAGCTCAAGGGGCTGGGCGGCATCCTGCCATACGATACCGATGAAGACTTCTTGTATCCCGCGGTACAGCTGCGTACCATGCTCCAGGAACAGGGAAAAATCATCCAGGAATTCGCCCCGCTTTTGCAAAAAACCGGAATGTTGGGCAATGACACGGAGGTTTCTTCCCTCCAGCCTTTGTACAACTGGAGTTTTTTCGATGCCAACCACCATGCGACTCTCAATCTCGGAGCGGTCTATAAACTGGCAGTCGGTGACCATTACCAACTTCTGGACATCGATTACTATGCCAGCAGCACCTATTACGCAGCCGCCACCCTCTATGAGATCTGGCCGATCCACGATGGCAAGAAAACCGGTTCACTCGTCTGGCGTGGAGATTTTCTTGCCGCCCCCACGCTAAGGTACACGAAAGGTATCGAACGGATCGCTTACGGCGTCATCATGATCCAGGAGGTCAAGAAAGAAATCCGCTGTTTCCTGGATGATATAAGGACCAGGCCATGAGCAGGAACAGCAACAAGGTATGGGTGACCATGAAACGTATCTTCGGCAACGCATTCATCCTGCCTATGCTGCTGGTAGTCATGCCGGGAGCGCCATCCAGGTCCATTGCTGCCGAATCGATGTCCGTCTCTCATGCACTTGATGTTGAGTTGGGATATTCAGGCAGGGGGGTAACGTATCAGGATGGGCGAAATGTCGGCTCCATCGACGAACTTGCCACTGACGTCAAATATGTCATCTCGCCGCAAATCACTAATGACCTGTTATTGCGGGTAGGAGCCGATTGGGAACGTTTTGCATTCGACACCTCTCAGACCGGCGCACTGCCCGATATTTTACAGCATGCCAGTGCGGTCGTGGGTTTCGACTACCAGGTAGCCGACCAATGGCTCATGCGTACCGAAATACAGCCGGGCATTTACGGCAGTTTGGCTCAAATCGGTTGGCGAAACGTTGACGCGCCGCTCTTTATGGGTGCGGTTTATCTGAAAGATGCCGATCTGCAATGGTTTTTCGGCCTGCGCGTTGATCTCCGGAGCCAATACCCCGTTTTCCCTGCGCTTGGTTTCCGCTGGAAATATGCCGATGACTGGACATTGAACTTCCAGTTACCGAAGCCTCGACTGGAATATGACGTGAACGACAATCTTCAGGCATACCTGGGTGCGGGCGTCAAGGCGGGAACGTTTGTGGTCGGTGAACATTTCGGGGATACCCACGGCATTCCGGCGCTCAACAATGCCACGGTCGATTACACCGATGTGCGCCTGGGTCCCGGCTTTGCGTGGAAAGTCCTCCCCACCGTGACCCTTGAGGCCGAAGGAGGATACGTGATTTATCGCACCTGGGATTTTTTCGACAAGAACGTGAGGCTGGACAGCCACCCGGCGCCGTACTTTCAACTGGCCTGTCACGCCAGGTTCTGAGCGCGGCCTTCGATTTCTTACACATTATTAAGGGGATAGCTTAAGGCACCATACTTACCTTTAAGTAAAAGCTGCCCCATATAGGCATACTCACCCTCGGCCCGTTCAAGTGGGACGTCAAGGAGCCCGACGCGGACGGCTATGACAACTGCCAACAGAAGCACCATCAGCATGAGTTCAAAGCTTATAAGCTTTCGGGTTTCAATGGTTTTTCAGCTTATCACGTGATCTCTCGGAATCGTTTTTTTGTGCCAGAGCGTTATCCAGCATGTGTTGAGCGGTTATATTGTTGGGATTTGTCCGTATCCCTTCCCGGTACACTTGGATCGCAGCATCTATATCCCCTTTTTTGCCAAGGGCCACACCCAGGTTAAGGTAGGCGTCCGTGAAGCCGGGGTCGTCTCTGATTGCCTCCTTGAACGTTATGATCGCCGCATCCAAGTCCCCTTGCCGCCCAAGGGCTATCCCCAGATTGTTGCGCGCGTTCACGAACCCTGGTCGTATCAGAAGTGCCTCGCGATATTCGAATATTGCCGAATTAATATCTCCGTTGTCGGAATGGAAGTTCCCGAAGTTGTAGTGGAGCATATAGTTGTCGGAAGTTACTTGGAGCGTGTGCTGGTAGAGGGTGGCGCTGTCCCGCCAGTAGCGGATCTGTCGCCTGGTCGCCATCGTGAATGCTATCAAGATTATTCCAGCGACCAGCGCGAGGGCAATCTCCCGGTGGCGCATCCTCTTTGTCAGGTCGGCGGTTCCACATGCGGCGATGACGAAGAGTCCTGTTATCGGGATGTAGGAGTAGCGGTCAGCCATGGACTGGCTGCCGACCTGAACTATGCCGATGACGGGCACGAGAGTGACAAGGAACCAGAACCAGCCGAAAGCGAGATAGGGGCATCGTCGGCGGAAACCGACTGCCGCGAGGGATATGGCGATTAGAGCCAGCGACGACCCCGCGACCTGCCAAAGCGGAAAGGACGGTTGGAGCGGATACAAGAGGGCAAGGTCGTGCGGATACAATGTCTTGCCGATATATCTCATGTACGCAACCACGGCGTTTTCGAACCGGAGTTGGAACGGCATCACATTGAGACCGACCACCGCACCTCCCCTGTACTGAGCATAGACCGTAATGGCGCACGACAAGAGGGCACAGGCGAAGAAGGATATTTTTTCTTTTACAAGGGCGAATAATCCGGTGCACTCCCTTACCCCATGCCGGGATGGGTCGAGCGGATATAAATCCATCAGCAGCATGACCAGTGGCATGGTCACAAGCATCGGCTTCGACATGAGCCCAAGGATAAAGGAATAAAGGGCGAACTCGTAAAACACGGGATTCTGCCTAACCCTATATTCGGAATATAGCAGGAGGGTGAGGAACCCGAAGAACGCGCTGAGGACATCTTTCCGTTCCGCGACCCACGCCACGGATTCAACGTGAAGGGGGTGGAGCGCAAACAGTGCGGCGATAAACGCGCCTTGCCATAACGAGCCGGTCAGTCGGTACAACAGAAGCATGAGCAGCGTTGCCGAGAGGGCGTGGACGGCAACGTTGGTCAGATGATGCCAGCGTGGATCCAGGCCATAAAGCTGAACGTCAGCCATGTGCGACAGCCAGGTGACGGGATGCCAGTTGCCCGCATCGATGGAACGGAAAGCCCAAATAACATTCTTGCCGGTTATGCCCCTCAAAACGTTCGGGTTTTTCGTCACATAGACATCATCGTCGAACCCAATGAATTGGTGGCTTCCTACCAGCAAATATACGGACAGGGTTACGACAAACAGCACCATGCAAAGCAAAACAAAGTACAGCTTACTGCGGATCTTGCAAAAAAACATTTGTTTTGGATTGACATCCAACGGCTGCTCCTCACACTTCAGCAACAGGAATATCTGGGGGCATAAAGCAATGTACCGTTTCCCCCTTGACAAAACTTATCATGGATGTCCGTGCCGCAATCAAAACTCACTCCTGATTAAGGCGCGCAAGCTCTTCCGCCGATTTTCCGGAACGCTGAATTGAAGCCAATCGGCACATTCGCACGATGGTTGACGTATTGACTATGGCAATGATTGCTTCAAGAAGAGTACCGCCGATAGAACCGCACAGGATGTTGTTTGCCAACCAGCAGAAGGTGCTGCAGAGAATCACGAGCCGCATGGGTATGCCCTTCATGGTAAATACGGCATACGTCGAGATGCACGACCCGAACACGGGAAGCCAGCCGAGAAGGCTTTTCGTAAGTACCAGGCCGGCACAGACATTGGCGATCACAACCATGGCCGCCACCATGGTCGAACTGGTCTTGATCGCCAGGAAAGAGCGGAGGCTTGTGATCAGGGCGCTCGCCGCAGCGGTTACGTTACCGAGCAACGTAAAATGAACGGTGTAGGCAATGCTTTCCAGGCCAACGAAAAATTTGAGGGGTCGATCCTTTTTCTGAAGAAAAGCGATAACACCAAGAACAAATGCGACATATCCCACGCACTGGGGGAGAGAATAAAATTCCACCGACACACTCCTGCAAACTGGTAGAGAAATGAATATGGGGCACTTATATCGGTCGTACCTGAAACTGTCTGAAGCTTGCTGGCGAAGCATGCCCTAGTATGCAGCATGAGCGCTAAAGGCAACTGTTTCGACCATGACCGCGCCGAAAGTTTTTCCACACGATGAAGGTGGACGTCGTCTATGGTGAACACCTTGGGGTCACCCACTTATAAAAAAAGCCGCATCCGAAGACGCGGCTGTATCAAAAACTTAGCGGAAGAAATTACTTGGCGTCCGGGGCTTCAGATGGCGCAGCCGGAGCTTCTTCTTTCTTCATTTCTTTTTTGTGTTTCTTATGATGCTTTTTGTGTTTTTTAACAACTTTTTTAACTTCTTTTTTCTCAACCGTCACTTTTCCGGATGGGCTGGTAGTTGTCGTCTCAGACTGTACATCCGTTTTGACTTCTTCAGCGAACACGATACTGGCGAAAGAAATAGCGACGAGAGCAGCAACGAGAGTGGACAGGATTTTTTTCATTTTTGTACCCTCCGAGAGAGATTGAAAACATTGAGATTCAAGCATAGGTCATGCCATATTATATAGTTATCTCATAACAATATAAACTTACTACATATTACTGACAACCATTCAGAGTAGTTATTGTATAAAAACCTTGAATCCTCTAATGGGCACCTCATTTGCGGCAAATCAGCTCTGCTCCGTCGTTATTTCACAATCCGAGTAACACTAATCCACGGCTAACCACAACCATGGACTCCATATCATGATATTTACCCACGTATGCCGTGGAAGAACCATCCATGACGGCCAAGATCATGATTACCGAGGAACTGCGAGTGTTATCACACGGACGCCCTCCCGGAAAGAGTTCCGGAAGGGCGCTTGTGTGTTGACTATACAGTTTGGTTGCTAATTGGCGTTGCAGGTGAAGTTGGCTTCGATACGGCGGTTCTGCTCTTTCCCAGCCTTGGTCTTGTTACTGGCAATGGGTTTCGTCGGACCGTAACCAACAGCTTTGATCCGTTCGGGAGCGATGCCGAACTTTTCTATGAGGTAGTTACGAACGCTTTCGGCACGTCGTTGGGAGAGTTTCATGTTAGCCGCCTTGTTGCCGACATTGTCGGTGTGCCCTTCGATGACTCCGGTGGCTTTAGGGAATTCGCTCAAGAAAGCACCAAGCTTTTTCAGTTCATCGTGGTACTGGGGTTTGATGTTCGACTTGTTTGTATCGAATTCGATCTCGATAACCGTGGGGCTGCACAACTTGGGAGCAGGTGCTGGCGGTGCAGGAATAATCACCGAGAGGTTCGCCGCACTTTTTGCCGTACCACCGGCACCAATGCAAGAAAGGGTATAAGTGGCATTTTCAGCAGGTGTGATCACCATGGACCCTTGTGGCTGAACCAAACCAACTTCAGGTTGAATTTCACAAGTTGTTGCGTTCCGCGAACTCCAGGTCAAAGTAGCGGACTGCCCCTTGGTGATAGAATTGGGGGCAACCGACAGATTGTCGGTCGGAGCCAGAGGTGCCGGAGGAGTTACCGAGAGGTTCGCTGCGCTTTTTGCTGAACCACCAGCACCATCGCAAGTAAGGGTATATGAGGTATTTTCAGCTGGTGTGATCGTCATGGACCCTTGTGGCTTAACCGCACCAATTTCCGGTTGTATTTCGCAGTTAGTGGCATTCGTCGAACTCCACGTCAAGGTCACAGACTGCCCCTTGGTAATAGCACTTGGAGCAACCGTCAGCATGTCGGAAGGAGCTGGAGGTACGGGAACAGGTTCTGTGGCCGGAACAACTGCAACAGGAGCAGGAGCTGTTTTGCCGCCAAAGAGAAAGGTGATCCCAGCGGTATATTCCCAGTTATACTTGGGACTGTTAGGGTCCTCCAGGACAAACAATTGACGAGCATCACCTCGCAACGCAATCGAGTCAGTCACGAAGTACTTTACTCCCAAGCCTGCATTGGCGGTTGCGTCGGTGGTTCTGTCGCTGATTTTAAGACCATCACTACCGTGACCATAGGTGATTCCACCACCGCCCACTGCGACATAAGGAACCAGAGGACCGTCCGCAATGAAGTTATAGAGTATGTCCAGGCGATAGGACAAGGCGTTAATGCTCCGTTCATTTTTCGTACCATCGGTCGTCAGGAAATCGCCCACTGCTTCTACTCCCCAGTTTTTTGTCAGGTCGTAACCTAAGCGTAACCCATAAACGGGGTGAGTATCCAGGTGCTGAACACCGTCAAAGGTGTAACCACCAATAAATGGAGAAACGGAAAATGCTCCTTCTCTCTCTCCGGCAACTGCGGAGGTCGCCATGCCAAGAAATGCCACGCAGGAAAGCATCAGTGCGGTAAATTTTTTCATTATATTCTCCTTTGAATGGAATGAATCACCCCACCGCAAGCAGCGGGTCATCTAAGGTCATTACACCGCTGAACGCGGTGGATATTAATGGTTTTAGCGGCGTTCATCGTGTTCGCCGCCACGCCCATTACCGTGTTCACCGCCACGTTCGTCATGGTGCTCTTCACGCATATCCCTACGCTCCTCACGGGCGGGTGCTTTCATGTCACGCCGCTCTCCACGTGCTTCCTGTGCAGGGGTGAAGCGTTTCCCCCTGTAGTGATCCCGATCTCTTGAATAAGCACGGTATTCTCGGTCGCGGAATTGATGGATTTTTGCGATCTTGTATCTACGCAGCTCAGGAGGAAGGTCGCGGAGCCCAACCCTTACCCAGTCACCGCCATATGTTGATGTCTGGTACCAGCCGCCACCCCTGTAGATGAAATACATGCCGTTGTTGTAGAACATGTCGTATGGAACGCCGACAGCCACACCGAAGCCCAGTTCGGCGGGATAGATGAAATCCGGCGGTTGCGATATGACGACTGCCGGTCCACCTACGTTGATGTTGAAACTGATGCCCCCGGCCTGTGCCATCGAGGCTGTTTGGAGTAAGGCCACTGCCGATGCAACTACCCATAGTTTTCTCATAATACCTCCTTGTTTGGTTATGTGCCGTGATGGGAGTGTTGACGACTTCTATCTACACTCATCACAAGCATATGCGATGCCAAGCGCCCCATACATGTAACACTCTGAACCACAACTGAAACCCAGACAGGCGGGACCGCAGAGTTCGTTGGGCTTACCCCTGATGCTCTTTGCTATACCTCATATGGGGCATTGCTCTTCCCCGACAATCTCCATGGTGCAGCCGGCTGTCGCCAAGCAAGTCACAATATACCGGACGATGTCGTGCCTGAAAAGGTGACTCTCCTCCCTCTACGTGGCGAAGGAGAAAATTATGATCTTGTCCTGGTAGGTCTATTCTAAACAGTTGCATTTTGGGGTGATGTTTTCCCATAAACTGTTCCATTCTGAGGGGAAAGTCATTTCCCAAATACCTTCTTTAATAGCTCTGTACCTCTAGCCGCCGGGTCGGTCCTGATCTTCTTTTCTTCTTCTCCAAGCATGGTGAAGAGGCCATTCACAGCTTTGGTCGTGACGTAATGGTCCAAATCGAACGATCCGACTGTCGTTTCGGTAAAGGGTATGGATTGAACTTTATCCATCATCTGAGCGTAACGTTGAGCCACACCGACATCCTGCATGCTTGACATGACCACCGGTTTGAATGCTGAATATATCTTGTCGCCGGTCTTTTGTTTGAAATATTCAGTTGCTGAGGTGTTTCCACCCTGGAGTATTTTTCTGGCGTCGTCAAAGGTCATCTCTTTAAGCGCGGAGACAAAATACTCCACGGCCTTGGGCGCCGCTTTTTCCGCAGCACGATTCATGCTGAGGACGAAATCGTCAACCTGGGACTGGAACCCGAATTTACTGAGGAGATCGGCAACGGTTCGGATTTTCTCCGGCATGAGTATCTTTATCATGTCATTGTTAAAGTAGCCGTCGCGCTGTGATACCGATTTTACAGCCTTGGTTGTACCCGTGGAGAGTGCTTCTTTAAGGCCCTTGACAACGGTGGAATCATCCAAGTTGTTGCCGGAAGCGTTGGAAATTCCGAGTTTATTGGTCACATCATCAAAAAAGCCGGCATAGGCAAAGGTTGAGGGTATTGCGAGAAGCAGAAGCCAAAATATTGCTGCCGCACAGCGTTTCATAGTGCCTCCCTTGCAGAGTTTACGACTGGAATGAGCTATCTTGTTTCCTTGAGCAGATCCCTGATTTCAGCAAGCAGTAATTCTTCCTTTGATGGTGCCGGAGATGCCTCAGGTGCCGCGGCCTCTTTTTTCCTAAGCGTATTAATAGCCTTCACCGCCATAAATACGACGAAGGCAATAATCGTGAAATCGATGATGGTCAGGAGAAACTTTCCGTAACTGATGATTACTGCCGGCTTTTTATCCACTGCTTCCTTAACAATGATCGACAGATTGGAAAAATCGACTCCACCCAGCAGAACACCGATCGGTGGCATGATTACATCGCCTACAAAGGATGACACAATCTTGCCGAACGCCGCGCCAATAACAATACCGACCGCCATATCGACCACATTCCCTTTTATCGCGAAATCCTTGAACTCTTTCATCATGCTCATGATGGTCTCCTCTTTAGTGGGATGTCATCTGCCTCCAAGCAACTGCGGATGTTCGTCATTCTGTTTAATCTATCGCAATGAGCCGAACCTATTCAACTGTATGTCCGTCGTCATTTTTCAAGATGCCAACCACCCCGGTCTTGCCGATCTTTTCCGTCACTTCGTAATCAGCTTCGCGCACTTCTGCGCTACGATGCCAGCGGTACACACCTCCTGCAAAGCCAACTCGGGGTTTTGATGGAGATCCTTGTAGATGGACTCAACCATCGGCAGCACCTGTTTGATCTCGCCCAAAAGGCGACTGACAAATTCTGACATGGCTCCCGCCACATTTTTAAAATTGAATTCGGGCCCCAACGTGGATATCTATACAACGGCCATTAAATTATACCTTGAAATATCATTAAGTCATTTGTTGTTGACCAAAACTATTGGCGGCGTTGGACTGACCTTCTCAGTTAAAGGGCGTTTTTTTGAGGAGGGCACATGGGAAACTACGATTACAGCCGGATACACGGCGGGGTACCAGCAAAGGGTTGCCCAATTGGCGTGTGCCCTTGCGGGGAAAATCGGGGCGATTGCGGTGGAGTGCCTGAAAGGGATCTGGACCGGGGCGATACTTCAAGATATCGGAAAGATGTATGTGCCGGCAGAGATACTGACCAGACCGGGGCATTTGAGCGGGATCGAATTCGAACTGGCAAACTACTACCGCCAGTTCTCGATCCCGGAAAGCCTCGACCATGTGAAGGCCAGGGCCGAGTATACCAACGGCATCCTGACCCTGCGGGTGCCCAAGGCCGAAGCGGCCAAACCGAAGCGTGTCGCAATACAGATCAGCTGAGTAAAGAGTCTGAGCGGGAGGTGATCGCAATGTCAAACCTGTTGCCCGAGAAATGGAGCGAGGCACTGGAACGGGTTCACGACAAAGTCGGCAATTTCCTGAACAGGCTGGTGCCGTGGAAAAAACAGGAACAATTACCGGAAAGGATAACAGCCGATGCCCTTCCAGCATGCATGCAACTGGGTGGCCCGCTGCTCGACATGCATGAGACATCTGATGAACTGATCATCAAGGCCGAAATCCCGGGACTGAAAAAAGAGGATTTCTCGGTTGAACTTGTCGGCAGGCGGTTGACACTACGAGGTGAAAAGAAGTTGTATGAAGGGCACATAATCGTCAGAATCAACACGCTTCATGGTGTCGGCTTCGTCAAGGAGAATTCACGTCGGATTTCCTCCATGCGGTTGCGATTTTTGCCCAAGTCCGAGTACCCCAAGCGTGAGGAGGAACGAACGTGGATTGCCCGCTCAACCCTGTCCAGAAGGAACTCCCCATCGTCGACAAAAAATGTTGTACGCAGTTCAACCCGTAGATATCCGGTATGTTCTTCGATAATGGTGGTGTCATTTCGACGCGCCAAAATCTGCTTCAGATGTGCAAAAGCGACATCGGCATCACCGTCAAAGGCCAGCGGTGCGATTCGGTGTCGCTCGTCTGGCTCCTGACTCGAAACACAGTTGGGGGTCGATGGACAGACCGACAATCTGTTGTCATGCACCCCCAGATTGCTAGGGCGTTCTCCCGCACAGGCTGCCAGTATGCTCGATAAAATGCCCATGATTATGAACCTTAGTAACCGTAGTATTGTTAGGTCTACCCCCTTTTATACAGTTTTAAAACAGCAGCACTTCACACCCGGACTGAGATAGAATCCTCATACACCCAAAAAAGTCTGGGTATATCCTCTCGTGAAGCTATACCCCGATGTCCAGGGTCTAATATTTATCTGGCGGTGGAGCAGGTGCTCCGGTCTGCCCAGTTGCTCCGGTCTGCCCGGTTGCCCCGGTCTGCCCAGGTGCTCCGGGTTGCCCGGGTTGCCCGGTTTGCCCCTGTTCCGGTTTTTTGTCGCCTCCTCCTATGCTCCAGGAACAACCGGCCATCGTCGAGATTGCCAGAATCAGAATTGCAAGCCTTACTAAAAGAGATTTTTTCATCTGCCATCACTCCTTTCTTTGTTACGGATACTTTCCACAAGTGCTTAACTAAGTAAGAGCAACTATAGTGCCAGAGCGGACTTACGTATTAATAAAATTCAACCGCTTGATTACATTAGCTAAAAGGTAAAAGCGGGTTCGAAGTAACGTGAACAACCGTCAACCATATCCGCCATATTTTGCAGAACTGTCATATGCGACAGACCACATTGGCCCAATAGCCGCTTTGATAAGTGCGATAATTTTACGTCAAGATGCGTCACACTACATGATAAATCATTACATCTTGCATCCTTACTCCGGGCTCCCCATCCGGACAACCACCCGATGCTTCACCAGGCCCCGTTCCAGGGGGATCACGCCACCAGCCACGCGCTGGCCATCCAGCTCCACCCAGGCGACGCCGCGCTCGCATCCATCCGGATTCTCCACCTGGATCGCGTAGACCGTTTCGCCGTGGCGATACGTGAGGCTGAAGCCGGGCCACGTTGCCGGGATGACCGGGATGACCCGCATGTGATCCCCCTGCACCTGCAAACCCAGAACTTCCTCTACCCAGGCCCGGTACTCCCAGGCCGCCGAGCCGGTATACCAGGACCAGCCACCCTGCCCCACCCGGCCCGGCAACCGGTACACGTCGGCCGCCACCACGTAGGGCTCGACACCATAGCGCCAGACCGCTTCCGCATCCCGGGCGTGCTCGATCGGGTTGAGCATGCGCAGCAACTGCACCGCCCGCTCCCCATCCCCCTTACGGGCCAAGGCCATGGCCATCCAGAGTGCGGCGTGGGTGTACTGGCCGCCGTTCTCCCGCACGCCCGGGGGATACCCCTTGATGTAGCCGGGCGAAGGTGTGGATGTATCGAAAGGAGGCTCGAAGAGCAGCACCAAGCCTTCATCCTGGCGGACGAGATGGCTCCAGGCCGACTCCAGGGCCTGATCCGCGCGCGCCGGATCGGCTGCGCCGGATAGCAAGGCCCAGGATTGGGGCAGGGAGTCGATCCTCGCCTCCCTGTTGTTTGCCGAGCCAAGCGGGGTGCCGTCATCGAAGGTCCCCCGCAGGTACCACTCCCCGTCCCAGCCGGCTTGTTCGGTCCGTTGGATCAGGGCGTAACGATCATCTCGATAGGACCGGCCCAGTTCCGGCTGGTGCAGGATGTCCGACAGCTCGGCCATCCCCTGCAACAGATCGCACAGGAACCAGGCGAGCCATACGCTCTCCCCTTTCCCTGCTGCGCCCACCAGGTTCATCCCGTCGTTCCAGTCCCCGGTCCCCATCAGGGGGAGGCCGTGGGGGCCGACCGTCAAGCCGCGGCTGACCGCGCGCCGGCAGTGTTCGAAGAGCGTGGCGCGTTCGAAGGTGACCTCCGGTGTGGAGAATTGCTCGTGCTGGTCTTCCGCCAGCAGGGGGGCGTTGAGGAAGGGGATCTCAGTCAGCAGGATCGCCGTATCGCCGGTCGTTTTGACGTAGCGGGCCACCACATAGGGGAGCCAGAGCAAGTCGTCGGAGATCCGCGAACGGATTCCGGCCCCAGCCGGTTCATGCCACCAATGCTGCACGTCCCCCTCCTTGAACTGCCGGCTTGCGGCCAGCAGGATCTGCTCCCGCGCCAGTTCGGGCTTGGCGTAAAGGAACGCCAGGACATCCTGCAACTGGTCGCGGAAACCGAAGGCGCCGCCTGACTGGTAAAAAGCGGAACGCCCCCAGATGCGGCAGCTCAGGGACTGGTACTGGAGCCAGCGGTTGATCAGCAGATCGGCCGCCAGCTCGGGGGTCTGCACCTCGATCGTGCCGAGCAGGTCATTCCACCAGGCCCTGGTTCGGTCGAAGGCGTTTTCGAATGTCCGGTCCTCCCGGTAACCAAGAACCATGTTCCGGGCCTGGGCCGCGGAGTCGGCCTGGCCCAGCAGACAGGTAATATCGCGCTGCTCGCCCGGAGCCAGTTCCAAGGCCACCCGGAGTGCCCCACAGGGGTCCAGCCCCGCCCCGGTACGGCGCGACAGCCGGGTCAGTTCCATGGCCAGCGGATCGGCCAGGGAGCGGTTGCGGCCGATGAAGGCGCTGCGATCGCCGCCGTAGGAGTCGACCGGGGGTACCATGGCCACGAAGGCGACCCGCTCGCCGTACTCGGGGTGATAGCGGTTGTGGGCCAGCAGAGCCTGGGTCTCGTCATCCCAAGTGGTCGCTACATGCATCTGGGAGGTCTCGCGGTTCTCGCCCAGGGTCAGCTCCACATAATAGGTTACGGAAAGACGGCGCTTCCGGGAAGAGGCGTTGGTGAGCCGCAGGCGCTGGAGCTTGACCGGCTCCCCCCCGTGTTCATCCACGGGCACGAAGACCGTCAGTTCCTGCTCGATCCCATTGCTGTTATGTTCGAAGACCGTGTAGCCGGCCCCATGCCGGGCCCGATAGGCGGCCTCTTCGCGGACCGGCGCCGCGGTGGGCGACCAGAATACGCCGCTCTCCTCGTCGCGGATGTAGAGCGCCTCCGATGTAGGGTCCAGCACCGGGTCGTTGGACCAGCCGGTCAGGCGGTTGCGCTGACTGTTGCCGTACCAGGTGAAACCGGCCCCTGTTTCGCTGACCAGGGTGCCGAAGGAGGGGTTGGCGATAACATTCACCCAGGGTGCCGGGGTGTTGGTGTTGGGACCGAGATAGATCGCGTATTCACGACCGTCCGGAGTGAACCCGCCCAAGCTATTGAAATAGTTCAACTGCATAAAGGGAAGCGGGGCTGATGGTTCCCGGGGTGCTCGTTTCCGGACCAGCTGTTCCAACAGTTCAGGAAGCTCGACCGGGACCCCCAACTGCTGGGGTAGCGTGCCGCGTGCCGCCACTAGCACAATGCAGGCCGAGGCCTTGAGGAGATTCAGATCCTCCTCCGGAATCTGCGCCGCGCTCTTCAGGAATATCCCGCCCGTCTTATCGACTGCTGAAAAAAGGGCGTGAGCCCTGATCAGCTGTTCCAGTCGTTCCTTGAGCGGCTGCTCATAGCTCCCAGCCTCCTCATTGAGGATTACCAGGTCGGTCGTCAATCCATGCATCCGCCAATAAGCATGGGCCTGGAGCATCTGGCGGGCCAAGCTGATATCCCGTGTTTCACCTATCGTTACCAGCGCTATAGGCAGATCGCCAGAAATGCCATAAGGCCACAAACCGGCCTGGCCTTTGCTGTTTCCAGTCATACGCTCACTTTTCGCACGTAAGAGGGGGTTGGGAAACAGCAGGTGGCTTGCCAATTGCTGAAATCTGCGCGCTTCGTCAGCTTGAATATGCATCATCTGCAACTGCTGCTGGGCAGAGGCCCAGGCAAAATCCATCGCCCGGTTGATCTCATGAGTCTCGCAGTATTTATCCATCAGCAACAGGACTTCCTCGCGGGTTGTCCCTGCGGCGAGCACTTGCGAAAACTGGATGCGTTGGCCAGCTTCCAAAGTAAATTCCCGCCGTAAGCTGAGTATCGGGTCCAGAACAAAACCCTGGCTGCTTCCGAGTTCCTGAACAGCCCCCATGGGATTGGCCAAAGTTCGGCCGCGGCCGATAAAACGCCTCCTGTCGGTTTCAAATTGCCACCCCTCTTCAGACTGGCTGTCATTGTCGTTGTGCTCAAATGTCAAACGGTGGCCAACATACAAAGGCGGATCGCTTTGGCTGCGTGGTCTCCGATAGGCGAGCAGAACTTGCTGTTCAGGAAGCGCTTCAGTCTGTATGAACAGCTTATTGAAGGCTGGGTGTTGGCGGTCCGCGTTATGAGGCGCCATGGAAAGCTCAACGTAGCTGGTGATGTTGAGCCGGCGGGCACGGTCCGTCCGATTGATCAAGGTAATTCTCCGAATCTCGGCGTCATCTTCCGCCGAAACAATCACCTCTGTTTCGGTATGCAACCCGAAGTCGTCACGACGGAACACGGCCCGGTCAAGGGCAAAGGTGGCCGAAAACTCCTCTACCTTCCCACCAACCGGTTGCCAGGTGCTGGACCAGACACGCCCCTCATCAAGCTCATGGATATAACAGAAAGTTCCCATTGCATCACAGGTTTGATCCGGCCGCCAGCGGGTAATTTCGCGGCCGGCCCACTGACTGTAGCCGCCACCGCTGTTGGTGATCATCAAGCTATACCGGCCATTACTGAGCAGCAGGCTATGGGGAATGGCGGTGTGAGGCGTAGTAAAGGTGCTTTCTACAGGTGCAATCTGATCATCATCCGCCAATACAGGTTTACTCTGTCGTGTCGAAGTCAAATGAAGCGTAGGAAGATTCGGGATACGTTCCTGAAGCAGGGCTTCAAAGGCACGCACCCGTGGATCGCCATGAAAGCGGCGCGGAAATGGGTTATCGTCAAGAAAGTTGGTCAATGCCAAGAACGCCATGCCCTGGTGATGTGCCATATATGCTTCAATAATCACACCGCGCTTGAGAGTCTGTCTCCCTGGATCACGTTGCGATTGTCGGCTGAAGTCCATTGACTCGTAATAACCGTAATCTCCAAGTAACCCCATCCCGGCCATTTTTTTCAGATTAGCAACCGTTTTCTTCGGTGCCACGTTCAATGCCAGCAGAGCGGCATAAGGAGCAATGACCAGTTGTTCCTCCAACCCGCGTTTCAATCCGAGCGCCGGAACCCCGAAAGCCTTGTACTGATAGGTCTTGTTGAGGTCCAAATTGCCAAAGGCAGATTCGGAAATACCCCAGGGCACACGCCGAGAGTGACCGTAGGCGATTTGGACCTTAACCGCCTCACAGGCCGCCTTATCCAGTAGTGAGTTGACGAAAGAGTATTGAAACAAGAGCGGCATCAGGTATTCGAACATGGTTCCGGTCCAACTGAGCAGTATCCGTTGCCGGCCAACAGCGCCATAAGGTCTGCCCAGTGAGAACCAGTGTTCCAGGGGGACATCGCCCCTGGCAATAGCAACGAAACTTCCAAAACGCGCCTCGCTGGCCAGAAGATCGTAATAGGAACGGTCCAGAACATCCGTGGAAACATTAAAGCCGATGGCAAACAGTTTGCGTTCCTTGTCATAGAGGAAACGCATGTTCATCCCGGCTGAAAGCTCACGGATACAGGCTATCAGGCGTTCTGCCAGCCCCAGGGTTTCCCCGGCCAGCCATTGGGCAGTGGCAAAGGCTTCCAGAACTCGGTCGAACCACGGGTCGAGGAGTGCGCTGGCCTGGAAAGGCACCTCCCGGATTCCTTTAATAATTTGAATCGATTCAATCCTGCCTTGGGCAAGATCGAAGAGAGAAGGTGCCTGGGACTGGTCCTTGCGGATGGCGAGCAGAAGCGCCGACCCCATCGGTGTAAGCTCAAGCTCGGATTTTTCCGCAAGGATTTCGATCCATGAGAGGTAGCTGTCGCTGTTCCGGCTCCAGGCCAACACTTGCTGTTCAAGCTCTGCCGCCCACGGCGAGCCTCCCGCGGCAACGATAACAGAGTTGACATTGACCTGCATCCGCCGTTGTAGACGGAGAAGTTCGACGATGTCGGACGGCGGAGCATTCCATTCAGCCAGGAGTTGGTCGAGTGTATGATGAGAAAATCCGGTAATCCTTTCCCGAGATACGATCTGTTTCAGAATTTCTCCCGTATCAGCCAAACCGACAAAGGCAGTGCCATCCAGGAGTGGGGCGTGAATCAACTCGGCAATCCCTTGCTCCACGCTCCACAGGGCTCCGAGAAGATTGCCGCTGTCAACGGCGGAGACGTAGCGAGGTTCAAGAGGCGCTAGTGTCTGGATATCGTACCAATTCAAGAGGTGCCCTTCATAACGATCCAGGAGGCCGATGGTTGCCATGGTTTTGGACAGCTTTTCAATGACTTGGCTAACGGTCTGGTAGCCACGATCATGGGCTGCGAGGATGCTGGTGATCCAGAGGCCGATATTAGTCGGGCTGGTTCGAAATGCCAGACGGTTTTGATGGGCGACCTGGTAATTATCGGGTGGCAACCAGGACGTTTCGGCGTTGACAAAGGTAGAGAAATAGCGCCAGGTTCTTCTGGCTACCTGTCTGAGGAAGTGGCGGTCCTTTGCGGGAAGTTGGCACTTCTTCAATTCAAAGGGACGCAGGTTCAGTAGCCAGCCGAGCAGCGGGGAAAAAAACCACAGAACGAGCCAGGGTGCGGCCTGTGGCAGACAGGCCGGCATAAAGCACCAAATTGCCCAGCACATGATTGTACTGATTATACTCCCCAAGGTCAGGCTTGCCACGAAGAGTAGTTGCCGGCGGGAGGCGCTCCAATGAGTAGCCTGGGCTGTCCACTCCAGCAAGTTGCGATGTGAGATCAGGCGGCGGTAGAGGACCCGGACGATTGCATCCAGGGTCACTACTGCCTGGTGTGGCAATAATGCAGCATCGGAGGTCGCCCGCAACAAATCGTGCAGCATCTTCGACAAGGAGAAGTACTTTAGCCCCTTACGAGTGGTAGCCATGGTAAAGGGCTGCGCCAAGGGGTGAAACAGAAGTTGCATCCCGACTACCACCGTAGCGATCCAGCTGAATCTTGGTGAAATGAACCAGGAGCCCATCAGCAGCCCCATACTTGTGGCAGGTAACAAGCTGCGCCGCAGGTTATCCAGGATCTTCCAGCGATTGAGCGGGGAAAGCGGGTTGACTTCGCGACCACCTGAAGCGACTAGGACACTGGGGAATATCCACCCCGCTATTTGCCAATCGCCACGAATCCAGCGATGGGCTCGACTGCTGTAACTCTGGTAACCTTGGGGGAAGTCATCGTAGAGTTCAATATCACTGGCCAGCCCCACCCGGACATGGGCACCCTCGATCAGGTCATGGCTCAACACCCACTCTTCGGGGAATCGTCCCGACAGTACGCGACTGAAGGCACGAACGTCGTAGATCCCCTTGCCATGGTACGACCCCTCACGGCATAAATCCTGATAGACATCCGAGACCGCCTGGGTATAGGGATCTATGCCGACCGCATCGCTGAAAAGCCTGCTGAAGACCGAAGCGCTCGTGCTCGAAAGGGTTGGGCTCACTCGCGGCTGGATGATAGTGTAGCCGGCAGTGACAGCACCGGCCGCATCGAAGCGTGGTTGGTTGAGTGGGTGCGCCAGGGTTTCGACAAGTCGGCGGGCTGTGGCGTGAGGCAACTGGGTGTCGCTGTCCAGGGTAATGATGAAGCGAATGTCCGCCAACTGATCCTGGTTTCCCACGTAGACAATGTTCGGTGCGCTTTTGGACCGCGTGCCGTCAATCAGTTGGTTTAGTTCCTCCAGCTTTCCCCGTTTGCGCTCCCATCCGATAAATTTCTGTTCGGATTCGCTCCAGGTGCGGTCTCGATGGAAGAGGAAAAAACGATCACTGCCATGGCGTTGATTGAGCTCTGCCAGAGAATTGCACGCTGTCTGGAGCAGCAGGGCGTCTTCTTCACGTGAAAGCGTAACTGAATCGACGTAATCCGAGAAAAGACTGAAGAGCAGATTTGCTTCCTTGTTGGCCAGGTAGCGGATCTCCAGTTTCTCCACCTCATTACGGATTATCTCAACATTCACCAGCATCATCGGCACGACTACCAGGGTGCGGAAAGCATCGGGAATCCCCCCATCTTCGAAATCCATCTTGGGCAAAGGCCGGGGCGGTAGAAATCGCGTGAGCAAATAATTGAGCACCTCAATCGCCAGCTGACTGACCGGAATCAGCAGGAGCAGCACCAGTCCAAAGGCGATAGTGAGTGGTGGCCAAGTCTGGTTATAGTAATTGATAAGACAAAGAATAAGAGCGGAAAAACCGGCGATTGATAACACGTAGACAGCTGCATGATGATAATAGATCCATTCCAGGAAGCGGTAGCGTTTAGCTTCACGGCATGCGAACATCTGGGCCAGCTCAGCCCGCCCTTCATCAACCAGCCACGTGCCGACATGGCTGAGCCGATCATCGGTTGTTGCTTCACGTTGGGACTGAGTTGCCAATGTGATGACGCGCTCCGCAATCAGTTTTTCACTCTTGCCGGATCTCTGGGCCAACTCTTCGATTGCCCGGCGGCAACGGTCGCGACTTGCAAAATCCATGTTGGGATAGATCCCGGATGGATCGGAGCGCAAAATATGCTCCACCCGACTGAGCTTCTCGAAGATATCCCGCCAGTCCAGCAGGGCTAGCTGGCGCAAACTTGTAAACGCATTACCGCAGGAGAGCTGCTCTCTGGCCTGTCGGTTTTGCTCGCGCAGGATGAGGTCGTTCAGAAGGGTTTTAAGCGTGCGTTCAAGCCAGTTCTTAACTGGTGCCAATGCAGCAGCCTCGTCGTAAAGTAGACCTACCAACTGCGTACCGAAATATGGACTGGGATTCGGCTCCGCTTTTGCAAGTTCTGCCAGGATTGCAAAAAGTTGGTTGGAATCGCGTCGATTGGCGACGATCAATCGGTTCGCCCAGAAATCGGCCAACTGGCGCTCACGCAGATTCGTCAGGGCGGTGACGGCCAGACTTTGGATGCTTTCTATAAGCGCGATGCGCAGCATCTGGGGGATTGCCCAGAGTTCGCCGATCGTCAGGGTGCGCACCGATTGGTGGGCCTCGATGAATGCCAGGATATTTTCCCGGTCCAGACGCAGTTCCGTATGGGAGACGAGATTCTTGGCCAGTGCATAGATACAGGGTAACCCATGGTAGGGATCAGAAGCCAGAATGGGCAACTGCCGGTAAAAACGTTGGGGAAGATTCAACAACACATCGCGAACGTTCCCCTCAAGTATGTATTCGTTGTCGAGGATCCAATCGGCGGCTGGAGTCGCATTCTGTTCCAAACGGCTTGCCACAGTGAGATCCTCGCAAACCAGACGGCTCCATTGACGAGATTGTTTAAGGCGCTTGAGCAGTTTGGCGGTATGCGGCGGCCTTGGGTCAACCTGCTGCTCGCCAGCGTGGCGCCGGGCATGTTCCTGGATCTGTGCCGGGGAGAGCTTTACCGAGGGCCCCCGCGCCTCTACCCGCCTCTCGCGCCTGGGATGCATGACGAACAGCGCCGGCGGGATATCAGTACCCTCCCGCAGCATGGCCACCGGACGCTGTAAGGATTCGACCGGCGCCTGGAGGATCAGGACGGATTCCCCGGACACGAGCCAACGGGCATGATCGCGCATGACCTGGGGCTCAACGCCGCATCGGGAGCGCCGCAGCCAGAGGAGAGCGGCCAGGGCGCCAATTGCGGCGCCTGCCAGGGGAGCGAAAATACCCCAGGCCGGAAACGATTGCGGCCAGGGCAGGAGCAGGGCAACAACCCTACCGATCACACCGCACAGGCAGGCGGCCAGGACAACCCCGAGGGCGCGGCGCCGGAGGAATGGGTCGGCGATATGCACCTTGCCGTCCAACCCCTTATGCACCAGGGCAATGCGGCTTAAGCCCTGCCGTGTCAGTTCCCGGAGAGATCTCCGGGCTTCATCGTACTTTGCGAAATAACCAATGAGGGTGCCGACGTTCACAATTTAATCCTTTGCTTGACTGCGTTTTCCGAGCGCCCGGCCATGGTGAAGGATTTCACGTGACAGTAGGTTCAGAAAGGAACCGTGCGGACCGTTCCAGGGAATTGGGCTGAGGGGTGGCTGGAGATGACCGGAATAAAGAGGGGGACAAAATGACTGAGAGAAAGATATCGCGTGAAAGGTTAGTAGGGTAAGTCTACTCTGTTGTTGGGTATATAGCCAGGTATATTACTATCAAAGACCCGTTGTTGGACAGTGGCATCTAAGGTTCATGTGGACATGAGAACCTTGGAAGCTGAGGACGACGGGGAAAATGGACTCCCTGCTTTCAAATAGCCGGGTATGGCGCATGTTCCGATTCGATGATATAAGAATAACAGAAAAGGCAACATGTGCAATTGGCGCCCCTCGCGAAGGCCCGGAAACCGGAACAGCCAAGCGCCGTTGTGGGCCTGACCGTTTCGGCCATGTTGGGGAATTTCACGTGACAGTAGGACCAGAAAGGAACCGTGCGGACCGTTCCAGGGGATGGGACTGGGAGGTGGAGGGAGATAACCGAAAACAAAAAGGGTGACCTGCTCGATTCAATGGTGATGATTATTTGACTTTATCAGCCCAACAATGTTTCGTTTCATCCCATTCTCCAGATCTGACATTCCTGATATAATGCTCCATGAAATTGATGTCCTCGTCATCATCTTTAGGCAGCAAATCAGAATTTGTGTTGAAATAATCTGCAACATAAGCACAGAAGTCGTAAAATCCAGTGTACTCCAAAGGGGCGCCTTTCCCCTCGACGACCATTTTTACCGTTGATTTCCTGTCGTACGATTCTAACTGTTCATACCGCTTTAAATCAGGCATAAAGACTCCTTCGGGTTGGGGTTGGGTTCCCTCTTATTGACAAGTATATATGCAAAAAAACATGTTACAATAACGCAACAGGATGTTGATGTCGGGCCTCGTCCACAATACCAAAGGAACACGGGATGTTGGGATTTTAATGATAACACCAGCCGCCATTTCTTTCACTATAAATACTTCCGGAATAAAGACCTTGCTGCGGGCGTTACGCTCCAGAAACTATCGGCTCTTTGTGACGGGTCAAAGCATCTCCCTGGTTGGCACATGGATGCAACAGGTCGCCATGAGTTGGTTGGTATACCGTATAACCGGCTCTGCCTTCCTGCTCGGAGTTGTCGGGTTTACCAGCCAGATTCCGACCTTTCTTCTCGCTCCTGTAGCCGGTGTACTGGCAGACCGGTGGAACCGACGACGATTGCTGATGATTACCCAGGCCCTCGCCATGTTTCAGGCCGCATTACTGGCTATGGCCGTCTTCTCCGGCGTTGTCCAGGTCTGGCATATTGTCGTACTAAGCCTGCTTCTTGGCATCGTTAACGCATTTGATATCCCAATACGGCAGTCCTTTGTCGTTGAGATGGTCTCTCACCGTGAAGACCTTGGCAATGCGATTGCCCTGAATTCTTCCATGGTGAATGGCGCTCGACTTATCGGCCCTACCATTGCCGGGCTTCTGGTTGCTTCCGTGGGTGAGGGGGTTTGCTTTATTCTCAACAGCGCCAGTTACCTGGCGGTGTTGATTGCACTCGCCGCTATGCGTCTGGACCCGATCAGTCACCATTTACAGCAACGGCGGAACGTTTTTCATGAACTTCAAGAAGGCTTCGCCTATGTCATAAAATTCGGGCCTATCAGGAGCATTTTGTTGCTGATCGCCCTTGTCAGCCTGACGGGGATGCCATATACGGTTCTCGTGCCTGTTTTCGCAAAGGAAATTCTTCATGGCGGCGCCCATACTTTCGGCTTTCTCATGACGGCGGCCGGATGCGGGGCCTTGGCCGGTACAGTCTACCTCGCTTCTCGCAAAACCGTCGTCGGTCTTGGCAAGCTCATCGTTTATGCCACAGTACTGTTTGCCGCCGGTATAGCCGCATTTGCAGTATCGAGTAATCTCCTCTTCTCGCTGGCAGCCCTGGTCGTTGCCGGATGTGGGGCCATGATGCTGGTCGCGTCCTGCAATACGATTCTTCAAACAATTCTTGAGGAAAACAAAAGAGGCCGTGTCATGAGTTTTTTCACCGTAGCATTCATGGGGATGGCTCCTTTTGGCAGTTTTGGTGCCGGGACAATGGCCGGCATTATTGGCCCTCGCGATACCATTTTGATCGGTTCGGCTTGTTGTCTCGTCGGAGCGGCACTATTTGCAAGGCAGCTTCCGAATATCAGGGAACAAGTGCGGCCGATATATGTCAAAATGGGGATCATTAAGGAAGTTGCTCAAGGAATTGAGTCTGCAGTCGAACAGCCGGCACTACGGGAAGAGGAGGAAGAACGCCGGGATACGGATGCGAAATGATTTTATCGAGATACTTCTTCCAGAACATCGGCGATTCAACATGAGATACTGATGGGCCATATTTATCAATTACTTGAACCTTATTTCTCGGCTGATTTTCGTTTGAAGACGTTCCGCAGAATGCATTAAACACCAAGCTTTTGATCACGTTTAGTCAAGGCGTTGGTCGCTAATCAAGTTGTTCGAGTCCGTACCGAGTCCCCGAGTGTGACGCTCAGCAAAACTTTTTCACTCACAATTTCAGATTCCTGATGAATCCGAGTAAGAAGAACTATCCAAGAACGGAGTATCTATTCCAGAGACTCTCTTGCTATATTTGAGACAGACTGAGAATCCGCCGCATCTGCAATACAATCTTGGCACCATTTACCTGTTTTAACGTGTTGAATTTTCTCGCAGGCTGCGTTACAAAATGTGGTAGATAGTCTTTTCTGCCGAAATATTGAAACAATTGACAGAATAGATATTGTCGTTTTATTCGCCGAACAAATATGAAAGCGCTGGGCGAAAGTAGCCGATACGCGGGCGGCCCTGAAGCAAGAATAGATGGCTGCACTGGAAAGGAAGAACTGACCTTGGGAGATGTTATTATTTATCAGGCCGATAATGGCCAAACCAGCCTTCAGGTTCACCTCGACCTAGAGACCGTCTGGCTTTCGCTCAATCAGATGGCTGATCTTTTCAGTCGCGACAAATCGGTTATCTCCCGGCATCTGCACAATGTTTTCCGGGAAGGAGAACTTACCCACGATTCAGTTGTTGCAAAATTTGCAACAACTGCCGCAGACGGTAAAACGTACCAAGTTGAATATTTCAACCTCGATGTCATCATCTCCGTTGGCTACCGGGTTAAATCCCAGCAAGGCACCCGCTTCCGCCAGTGGGCAACTCAGGTTCTGCGCTCACATATCGTCAACGGCTATACGGTCAACGAGCAGCGGTTGCGCGAACAGACTGACAAGCTAACCGAAATGCACCAAGCCATGGAACTACTGGCTCGCACACTTGCCAATCAGGAATTGGTCAGCGAAACCGGCAAGGATGTGCTGGGGGTCATCACCGACTACGCCTATGCCCTGGCGCTTTTGGACCGATACGACCACGGCACCCTGGCAATTGAGGGAACCACTCTACAAGAGCCGCATGTCTTCGGTTACGACGAAGCAATTGGCATTGTGGCAACCATGAAAGGTGAGTTCGACGGCCTATTCGGCATTGAGAAAGACCAGGGATTCAAAAGCGCCATCGGGGCCATCTACCAAACCTTCGGGGGCGATGAACTTTACCCCAGTGTTGAGGAAAAGGGGGCAAACCTCCTCTACTTCGTCATCAAGAACCACGCATTCAGCGATGGTAACAAAAGAATTGCCGCCGCCTTGTTCATCTACTTCCTTGGTATGAATGGCATCCTCTACCGCCTTGACGGCAGCAAGCGGCTGGCCGACAACGCATTGGTGGCCTTGACGCTCCTCATCGCCGAGAGCCGACCCGACGAAAAAGACACCATTGTCAAAGTTGTTGTGAATCTTATTAATCGTAAAAACGACTGAGAGTAGAATTTTTCGTTAGGGATTGAATCAATATAACGAGAGAGGTCTTGACGCGAGCGTTAAGCAATCTATTTTTTTAACGAGCTGTTCGATAAATATCAGGAGTTAAGCGCTGACCAAAACGAGACAATCTAATACGCCACAAAAACTATGTAACCATATATTATTACAAGTTTTATTACATCTTGCACTTCTGCCGGAAATAAAAATACAAAAGTAAATGGCCGATTTCATTTGAGAAATCGGCCATGGTTTTGTTGGCTCCCCAATGGCGATAAAATCACTAACGGGGAAACATGCCTGTTATTGAACCGTTAACGATTCCGAAGCCAAGCTTTCAGCATTTTTTTCTCTGAAGCCCCGTAATTATCAAGTGCATCGCTATCGGCATCATCACGAAAATACCACTGCCGATAAAAAGAAACTTCTTTGAGATTTCATAACCATAGTTCATCCCAATCACCCCCAAAAGTGCAACTTCCACCACATTCAGGAATATAATCGCGAACAGTCCGACAAGCGCATGCGGTATGGATTTCCGGTTGCGCCACAGAAAAGGTGACATCACTCCCACATAGACTGCAATGGTGATTATTTCAAAGGATAATCCCACCTGAAGCGATCCTTCTCCTTGCCGGTAAAAGAGTGCATGGTCCCAGATCACAGATGCCATTGAATTTGCTGAAAAGAGTTTGAAAAAAAGTGAAGCCTGTACGGCCAGCAAGCGAGAATACGATTCCTTGAACCTGTAAAGCAGAAAAAATGTGACTGTGCAGATCGCAGCAGTCAGAGCGCTCTGCCGGATTGTCTTACCGGTCAACCTGAATTCCCTGTCGGCCCAGACTATCCAGATGGAAAATACCAACAGGGCAAAAATGACAGCCCAGACATATTCATGGACAAAAAGCGTCAGGTCGAGAGAAATAGGCCCGATCAAGCCGAGGACAATCAAGCGGATCGCGTTGACGATCAGCAGAATACCCGTTGCTGCCGCAATTCCGCTTAACCGGTAAAGAAGAGAGTGTCGGGCATATAACAGGATGGCGAGCGCCAGGATGAGGATGTAATTCAGAGCGGTGCATTCTCCGGCGATCCGCAAGGGGAAACCGTTGGTATAGAGAATGTCGTCGCTGCTGGTCATGGTCATGCCGAGAATGCTGCCCACCACCTTGGTGAAGGCAATTGTGAAGTGTTGTACCGGTGGCAAAAGTGGTGTTATCAGCCTGGAAGATATGACCGCTGCAATGATCAGCAGCAGAACAAAACCAATCCCTTGGGGAAGGTGGGAATGTGCCCTCGGGCTATTTGCGGGATTTCCAGTAGCCATAGCCCGCAATCGCAACTGTTGTAACGATGAGGATTCCGTCTCCCCCCAAGGGTGCCGTGATAATACCCGAGCCGGAGCCGGTTGTGCCCGGTGGGCCGGGAGGTCCTGCCCAGCAGGTCTGGGTAATGTCCAGAACCACAATTGATGCAAGTGCAAGCAGTTCAATGATCTGGCTGGTTCTTTTGCGCATGGTGTCTCTCCTGATTATGGCTCTTCGGCAATAATTAATAGTTTGGTTGCTGCTCCCGGCCCAGGTGCCTCGATCATATAGCTCCATCTCCCCAGGTCGTGTTCCTTGCTTGTTGCCTCTTCCTTCAGCAACAGCTTCATCCCTTGCGGCAGGGTGTTCCCCTTTTTCTGAAACGCAACATTCAGTGGCGTTCCCTTGGGGAGGCTGGAGGTTATGATGAGTTGCCATTCCTGTTTTTTTGCCATCGAACGGATATCGCCCCGCAGTTCCCGCATCGCCGGTTTCCAGTCCGGGTGGGAGATAATGACGCTGATAAAGGGTTGCCCCATCGAGGCGTTGAGATTGCCTGGAGAAATCGTGTCATAGGCGTTGTCGTAGCCATCGGTCGCCTTGGGGTGTTCGCCGATGATGACGTAGTCATACAGGCTGCCGTTCATGACCCTGATGGTGGCGGTCATGGGTTCGAGGCCCATGGCCGCCACACACGTCAGGATGAGCATTACCATGGTTGATGTTAAACTGAGTAATTTCTTCATTACTGGATGGTCAGGGTGTGGTTGACCAAGTCAAGATTCAGTATCCAGTATGCTTTCCAAGGTTCAATCTGGGGGTTACTCGCTACGGTCCAGAAGTCGTAGGTGGTGCCATTCCACCAGTAGAGACTGCTGCCAATAGTACCGGCGAAAATGGCCGATGAAAGCGCAGTGCCGTCAATCATCCAGTTTGTGCCGATGTTAGTCTTGTTGGTGGTGTTCGGGTTGGCAATCATGGTCCAGCCCGGCTTGAGGGTGACGGTGGCACTGGCAGGTCCGGCAGTACCGCTGTAGGTCAGCAGGGTGCTGCTGTTGGATGCCTCGACGAAGTAACCATAACCTGGGGTAAGGGAAGAGACCGTGGTATAGGAACCCAGCACTGAATTACTGCTTTCAGGTGTGGCGCCAGAGGGTATCCACTGATAGACGGCGCTGACCGGGCTGCCGAAGAAGGTGGCCGGGTTGACGCCGGTAGTCTGGTACGGTACTGCGACGATATTCCAGCCGTTGTACATTGGGGTATGGATAGTCATCACGGTGGTCTGGGTTGGATCAGTGTCTGAACTGACCAGATAGGTGTAGATGGTATTGGGCAGTAACACTGAATTGTCGGTAATAGTTGTGGATGTGCCACTTGCTATCTGAACAGGGGTGCTGCCACCAGCGGAGCGTAAGATAGTAAAGGTGGTTCCTGGTATGGCGCCAGAGAAGTTGACCGTGGGCACGGTCGCAGTGGCTACAGGAGTGGTCGGAGCAGCAGCCATGGCGGCTGAGCAGGATGCCGTGGTGCCACCGCCAGTGCCGTTGCAACTCCAGTTCCACGGGCCACTGCCGCTGACTGAAGTCGGGGTGCCGGTACTGCAAAGGTTGGCGCCAGGTGCAACGAGGAATGTAACGCCGTTGGATGTGCCGCAGCCCCCGTTTGCCGTAACTGATGCAACTGCAACATTTACTGAGCCGCTTACGGAATTGTAATCGGTGGTGTCGGATGGGGTGAAAGTTATGCCTGCGCTGTAGGTTCCGGCTGATGATGGAACGGTTGACGGCGTCATGAAGGTAAAGGTGCCGGGAACCGAGCCGGTACCGCCGGTCAAAGAGGAGTTGGACAATGCCTGGCCAAGATTAATGCCGCTAGCGGCCGGCAGGGCTGTTATGCTCGGCGAACCCTTGGCAACAGTGATTGAAAATGCCGGCAGCGATGCCGAACCGCTGGCGTCAGTATCGGTGATGATGATGTTGCCGTAGGTGCCGACGGTGGTCGGAGTGCCGCTCAGGGTACCGGTTGTTGTGTTGAAGCCGAGCCCCGGCGGGAGAGTGCCGCTGATGCTGAAGCTTGCGGCGTTAGTCGCCGTGGGGGTGAAGCTGTAAGGCACGCCTGCAGTGGCGCTCGTTGCCGGAGTGCCCATAATGGTTGGCAAGGGCATGGTAATGGTAACCGAGGTGCTTTTCGAACCTATCAAGGTGCCATCCGTTACTTGGAGTGTAACAGTATGGGAACCAGCAGAGAATGAAGAAACAGCCGCAATATTCAGGGGAATGTTGACATATCCAGTGCCATTTACACTCTGTGAAGATTGAATAACCGTAGTTCCCTCAAGCCAGCTGTAAGTAAGTGGGTTGCTGCCTGTTGGAACGTATACGGTTGCCGGGATAGTCGCAGTACCTTGCTGAGCAGTTGAAAAACTGAAATTTGATGCCAGCGTGATCAGGTAGGGGTCAACTGTGACTCCCCCCAATATTCCTCCTCCCCAGCTCATGCCACCCGGGCCATTCCCAAAATCAGTAAACGTGAATTGAAACGTATGATTAAGAGGTGTCCCAAAATAAGTTTGTTCGAAAGATGTCGACCAATTGCCACTGTCATCTACCCATATTCCAAAAATGGAATCGTCGCTAGCCAGGACCACCCCGTTATCTTTGATCGCCCAGTTCCACCCGACCGTTGTGTCTGTCCAGGTGTTGTCGTGAACAGTAGCATTGATGGCGAAAGGAACACCAAGATACACCTTGCATGGAGCTATAAGCTTGTAAGTAGTCTGTCCATAAGAATCCGTCCACGAGGTAGACCAATTAGAGAATTCAGGACATGCGCAAAAAGCGGGGCGAATGAAAAGTGTCGAGAGAAATAAAAGCGCGAGAATGGGAATTGCAATTTTCATATATTTAACCTCTCAGGCATTATATCAAGTGAAATATTAATTCTATTTACACGATCTTATTTTATTATGTAAAATATTAACAAAGTCCAACAAGGCTGCCTATTGATCAATTAACAGCTTATTTGTTGCTTGTACTGTACCGTCTCCAATTCAAATAAATTAATTTTTTGTCCCATCATGAATAATAAACTGGATCTTGATAGCAATGATGATGCCGGGATAGGGGTGGGGATGATTGCATCTTTATGGGGGCGATAGCGGTTTAGGTCTCTTTCAGATAACCCGTCCTTATCGTAGCGGTCCATGTCGAGCTTTGAACAATAATCATTTTCACTCATGTGGATTGCAATAAAAGTAAGGCTCATCTTGTCGCCACCTTCCGAGGAAGAGAGGGTCAATATTTTCGACAACAAATTAAATTTATCAGATTCGATTTTATTCGTAAAGCCATTAGTACGATAGAAGTCCCTCCAGCTTTACCGGAGACTTCAGCAGCTTGACCGTTCCGGGATAAAGTGCAAGCCTCCCAGTTGTGAACCGCTCAAAGTTCCCAGCAAAGGAGGCTTCCGTTGACGAACATTGAAAGCTTATGCCATTGCAGCATGGGGGTTCAAGTACCACATTATTTGTATATTGGCACCTCAATGCCTTTTATTGAAGCAATATAACCAAAATCTTTGGGGTACGATTGAAATTTTGCATAAACTGCGTTAACTGTGATTCTTGTCACTTGAATTCTTGTCGTTTTTTAGTACTATAAACAATAAAATCAAAAAGCATCAAGATAGACGATAATACTAAACCATCCGCAAGGGTGGGACGGAAAGCCTATTGGGTCTCATCGAGACAGCCGGGTCGCCGAAATATCACAAGATATTCCGACCCGGCTTTTTTTTATGACGCAACCTTCCGCAGAGAACAGAGAAAACAAAGGGAAACACTTGAAAAAGGCAAACCGCCTGAAAAGACGGGACGCAAAGCCGCTGACCTAAATCCCGACGGGATATGGTAGCAGGGATGCCAAGCGAATTCAGTACCTTCCAGACTGAAATTCAGCTTAGGCGAACAAACATCAGTCGTGGAGGTACTAGTGAACACTGCAAGACCAGCCAGGAACGTAAATCTTCCATTTATTCTAGTAATAATATTAGCCGGTTCAGTACTCGTCTCTTCATTTGCCGCGAATGTCTTCGCCGCCACGGCGAGCCTGTCGTGGGCCGCGCCGACTACCTATACGGACGGGACCCCCATAACCAACCTGGGCGGCTACCGGGTTTACACCGGGACCACATCAGGAAGCTATTCACAGAATATCGATGTCGGCAATGTGACATCCTATACCGTAAGCGGTCTCAATAATGCTGCGACTTATTATTTTGCAGTTACGGCATACGATGCCTCCGGAGACGTGAGCGGATTTTCCAGCCAGGCATCCTACACCACCCCGGCAGCGCCACCGTCGTCAAACACATACACATTGTCGGCTTCAGCGGGCAGCGACGGCTCCATATCTCCCTCCGGCTCCACTGTCGTTTCCCAAGGCACCAGCCAAACGTACGCCATTACCCCCAATACCAATTATTATATTGTCAGCGTATCGGTCGATGGAGCCGTGGTAGCCTCCAATGTAATGACGTACTCGTATACCTTCAGTGACGTGACCGCAAACCATGCCATTTCCGCCACCTTCGCCTATTGCACCAAACTGATTACGGCGTCCGCGGGCAATGGCGGGACGATCTCCCCGGCATCGGTTTATGTGGACATCGGCTCGTCGCAGACTTTCGCCATCACTCCCAGCACCGGCTACAATATCGCGGGTGTCACGGTCGACGGCGCTTCGGTCGGTGCGGTATCCAGTTACACATTCAATAACGTAACGATCCCCCATACGATAAGCACGACATTTTCGGCAAATTCTAGCTATAGCATATCGGCTTCAGCAGGGGCAAACGGGAACATTTCTCCGTCGGGCACGGTTTCGGTCGCCGGGGGGAAGAACCAGTCCTTCACGATAACCCCCACTACCAATTATTATATCGTCAGCGTATCGATCGACGGAGCCGTGGCCGCCTCAAATGTAATGACTTACTCTTATACGTTCAGTAACGTGACCGCAAACCATACGATTTCCGCCACCTTCGCCCACTGCACCGAACTGATTACGGTCGGCGCTGCTGCCAACGGATCGATTTCCCCCGGCTCAACCTATGTAAACATCGGCTCGTCGCAGACCTTCTCCATCACTCCCAACTCCGGTCACAAGATCTTGGCAGTGACGGTTGACGGCGCTTCGGTCGGCGCGATATCCAGATACACATTTAATAACGTAACGAAAACCCACAGCATCAATGCAACATTCAAGTAGTTTCCGGGCGGAAAGGGTTCTTTTCCGCCCATGCGGCGTCAATCTTCGGGCTTGCTTGTGACTTCGGCCGTTGGCCTCACCCTTCGGGCGCCTTCTCGGTCCAATTTAACAAGCTAAATTGTGCGGCGTACCGCCCCTCATCCTATCCTTTTCCCGGAGGGAGAAGGGATACCGTTAGGCCGGGTGAAGGCCTCCGCGCAATCTCTTGATTTCCTGGCCTGGACAAAAAAACCTCCTTTTCGAATCGGAAACCAATATTTTCTCATCCGGAGTTTCCGGATGAGAAAATAAACAGCCTCGCGGCACCGTACGCTCGAATCTGAGTCTGAACCTGATATAATGACTAATGAAGGAGAATCGGACCATGCATAAGAAAGGCACCATCATAACATTTTGCGTCATGGTGATCATGATCGGCATGGCTGCCACAAGCCATGCCGCCACGAGTTGGTACGTCAGCCCCACGGGGAACGACACCATCGGCAACGGCTCCAGCGGCAGTCCCTGGGCCACCCTGTCCAATGCCTGCTCCAAGGTGACAAACGCCGGCGACACCATTAACCTCGCTGCGGGCAATTACACGGATAATAATCCTTGCACACTCGGTGCCGGCGTGAACATCGCCGGAGCGGGATCGGGTTCCACCTACATTACCAGTAGTTACAGCGGAGGATACTACATCACTTTGGTGTATGCCCCCGCGATGAGCGGTGCTGGAACTGCAAATGGGAATCAGACGATCTCCGGATTTACCCTGGATGGGAACAACAAGGCGCTGTTAAGCGGGATTCAAATTATTGGTTATAACCATGTGACCTTAAACGATCTAGATTTTAAACATATTAATGAAGGTGCTATAAAATTGGAGGGTTTAGATAATTGGACAAACATATTGGGAATAAATGGAGAAGATTATAATGTCCCTCCTCCTTATTATGGACAATACAATACACTGACTAACATAACTATCACCGGATGTTCTGCTGGTTCAACTGCATCTGATCCCTATGGCGCAGTTGGCACATCTGTTTGGGTTCACAGTCAACAGTATATGACTTGGAATAATGTCAATATAGATGAAACGCCTTCTACTACAACTGGTGAAGGGTTTCCCGTTGTTAGTGTGCCTGGGTGGATAAATGCCTCAACAATTAATAATTGCAGTTTCAGAGTTGGTAACTCTGGTTGGGGTGTTACAAACAACGGATCTCCTAGCACTTTTCAAATGTGGAATATTGAAAACGGGACTATAATTTCCAATAGCAATTTTTATGAGGGATATATTTCTCTAGTGGCAGGGGATATGTGTGGTGGTCAGGGGAACGGCAGTAGTTCATTAATAACAAGTTGTTCAGCTACTCGCGCGTTGATATTTCATGATAATAACTTGATAGACACGGCATATCAGGGGGGGACGGGGCATGAACTGTCACTTTCCAATGCGGAATATTATAACAATTATATAGAAATGGGAACGGCAGGGTTTTGGGTAGCAACCCATTCTTTTAATTTAACTGGTATGAATAATATATCTTTTCATAACAATATCGTACATAACGCAAATGGTAATTCAGTTATAATACAAACAGCACCAGCTAATGTAGCTATTTCCGGATTAAGTATCTATAACAATACTTTTGACACGGCGGCATCTGCTTGGCCTTATAGTGGGATACTTGTCCAAATAGCTAACACATTAACAGGTCTTGCTGTAGAAAATAATATTTTTATGAATTTCCCAAGTGGGTATGAAATTTATTTTTATACAGGTTCTACTACTTCTCCAAAAATTAGTTATAATGACTATTATAATACAACAGGTATTGATTATATATATAGTGGGGCTAGTGCGCCAGGATTAACAGCAATAAACAATATAACTTCTAATCCTGAGATAGTTGGAACTGGTAGTAAGTACCCATATTTCACGGGCACGTATTATCAGTTACAAGCCGGCTCCCCCATGAAAAACGCCGGCGTCAACGTGGGTCTTTCCTTCACGGGGTCCGCTCCCAACATCGGGGCCGGCAACAGTGTAACACTGTCAGCCCCCACCTCACTGACCGTCCAGTAAGACCCTCGGGTCCTGACAGGCACGAAAGCCCCTACAGGTAGGCTGCGGGGGGCTATCAATTTTCATGTGTACCCCAGGTGTCACTTGAACGCCTCGCAGAAAAGTGATTCATCTGGCCGGTTATCGAGCAGCGCGATATCAGGGCAAGCTCCCTGCAAAAACATTGTCTCCTCGGCCCTACTGAACCCGGCCTTACGGAAAAGTTCCAAAAGGAACGGGGCGCTAAACCCACAATGGTGGGCATTTTTGACACTTCCCCTATGGGGTGCTTCAAATATTCGCATGAGAAACTCACTCGGATCGTCCCGACGATAAGTCGCAACAATCTTGTCCAAATCAGGGACAGACACGCGCACCACGCCTCCAGGAACGAGGCACCTGTACATTTGGTGCAACAATGACTCAACCTCATTAAGAAACAGGTGTTCCAGCACATGCGAGCTGAAAAAGGCCTCCACCGAATTATCGGAAAATGGAAGCGGTTTTGTGAGATCCATATAACGCAACTTACTAAAGACCCCACTCCTATGCTGCTCGAGGCGCTCAGGTGGCATCAGGCCGGCCATATCCATGAGTTGGGCAAGCAGCGGGATACGGCCTATGAACAGGTGCGGCGTGATATCAGTATTGATCCAGCCGTCTACGCTCTTGTCAAAAGCGCCGAGATGGACTTTGAGGGGTTGAACATTACTCATGTTTATAATGCTCCCATTCGTGTTAGGACCAGTACAATGTAAGGCTTATTATTGGTTGTTTTGGCATGATCTGTCAAAATTCCTCCAAGATAGTTATTCCATTCCAATCCGCGTATGATCGTTTTCGACTCCTCGATGTACTGCCTGTAAACCTTTCTTTTCATCAGTTCAATACTGATCAGAAGTTACATGCAGTGTACAGATAGTAAGTTGAGGAGCCGAAGACGAGCCACACGGATAGCGCCTTGATTTGGATTTGGTATTAAATGTATCCAAAGCCAAGGCAATCCGAATCCCTCATAATTACACCGATCTGCTTATCCCCTGCGCCGGCCCCGAAACCGCTCTGCCTACTGCTTCCATAAATCCCTGTACTGCCGCAGCCAGATTATGCTTTTCCATAATCGGTCGGGAGGCTTGCTTCATCATTGCTCTCATCCCGGCATCCAACACCAGCGTACGCATGGCTTGAACAAATTCCGCGCTATCTTCGGGATCGACTATGATGCCGTTGCCTCTTACGAAATCACGCGCAGCCCCTGCATGGCAGGAGCAGATCACCGGCAGTCCACAAGCCACCGCTTCCGCCACAACCAGGCCAAAGACATCAAGTCTCGTGGGAAAAACAAAAATATCATGGCTGATAAACTCTTCTGCCAGACGGTTGGGTTCCATGAATCCTTTAAATTTTATTTCATTGCTACAACCAAGATCATCTGTCATTTTTTTCAAAGAATCGGCGTCTCTCCCTACTCCAACTATATCCAAACAGATATTGGGAATATCCCGCTTCAGCGCTGCGAAGGCAGTTATCAATAGATCAACCCCCTTGCGAGGAATCAGTTGACCGACATAAATAAAACGGATTACCCCGTCGGAAGCGCGTTCGAAAGACGTTTCGTCTGCACAAGCAGCAAACGGATCGATATGGGCGCTCAAAATGCTAAGGAATGTCTTTGAAACAGGATATGCGTATGCTTTGTTAAAAAAATCCAGAGTATCCGATGACGACCCAATCAAAGCATTGGAAAGATAAAGAAGAGCGCGTCGAACTATTTTTCGCAGGTTGCCCAAACGGTTTTCCAGCAAAACTATCGTATCAGACCAGGTTATGTAACGACACCCCGATATGAGGCTGTATAACGCAGCCAGCATGCATTCCGTTCGGAATTCATAGGCAACTATCACTTGAGGGTCAACATCACGCAAGGCTTTGAAAAGTCCTGATGGAAAACGAATGGTATTTGTATCGCCGAATACGTTACGATATCTGTATTTCAATAACGTCCTTGATTTCAGGAACACAGCCTTGAAAGGCTGAACTTCCCCGATCGGCAACGTTCCGAATTCGGCATCCGAACAGAAGATCACCGTCAGATCTACATCCCCGCGCTCGGCTAAGCCGCGAAAGAGCGGCAGGCGGTACGGCGCGTACCATGCCATAACAATGGCAACTTTGATCTTAGTCATAACCATCACCTCACGGATATTTTGGGAGCCATAGGGCCTTTCAGATTGCTGATTTTCCAGGCGAACCGTGGATTTTGACCTTTGAATAAAGAAGGGCCAGGTTGATAATCATTCGATCCAGGTAAAAGAGTGGAATTATAAAGAAAAAGATGATCCCTGCATTGACGCCGATCCTGCGTCTTCGTTCCACCAGAAGCTTGAATTTTTTGCAGCCTGAGGGAAAGTGCCGATGCAGGGATCCCCGAAACAGTCCGATGGAGACGACCAGCATCAGCAAAAGGGCAAGCAGTGCGAGAGGGACCAGGTTGCGGCTCGGCGTCACCACGAAGGCAATGAGCACGATAAATAGCCATAAAACCGAGAACGGCTCCAACAGGATCTGTATCAGCGTCGACTTGGTTGCATGAAATTGCGATTTGCCTCTGCGGAACGCCCAGGGGATGAACTGCCTGAATGTATTTCTCGTCTTGTGATAGACGAACACATCTGGTTCATATTCGATGACATATCCGGCTTGAAGAAACCTTTCACACAGATTTACATCTTCTTTCCCATATTGCAACGATTCATCGAACCCGCCAACTTTCAAAGCCCAACTTTTACGGTAGAGAGAGCAGCAGCTTCCAATCCAGTTCACTCCGCGCGTAAGGAACTCCACTTCCGAATCGAAACCAATGGCACCGCCGGCTGGTTTGCCTAGACATGCAAAGCATTTCCCCAGAAATGGCGAATCAGGAGGGGGATAGGCATTACACCCAACAGCTGCAACATCGGGTAGAGTGATTTTCGGCACGAGCCGGTTCAGCCAGTCGGGAGTAGCTATGCAATCCGCATCGAGGAATGCAACAAGCTCATGGCTAGCGCTCCTAAGCCCCATATTCCTGACGACGGGAAAGTCCCTGCAGTTCGACAGCAAAAGCCTCACCTTTTGGTAGCTGCGGACAATATCGGGAGTTTTATCGCTGGAACTGTCAACAACCAGGATCTCCAGCTTTTCTTCGGGATAGTCGAGGGCCTGCAGTGAGTTGAGACAATCGGCCATGTTTTTCTCTTCGTTGTAAGATACTATAACCACCGAAATTCCTGGCAAGTGCATTGCTTTCTCCTTCCGAAGATGATCAAAGAAGCTGCAGATAAATCGACTCCAAACGGGCGGCCAGGATCCCCCAGGAATACCGGGTGCACGCCAGCATGCGCGCCTTGTCGCCCATTTTTTCGGCCAGCCAGCTATTTTTCAGGAGAATGGCGATCTTCGCCGCGAAATCTTCAACACTCTGATCCGCAACGAGCCCTATGCCGTTGGTTTTGACAACCTCGGCCACATCGCCGACATCGTTCATGACCGTGGGCCGACTGCTCGCCATGTACTCTCCCATCTTGTTCGGCCAACGGGTCTTGTTGGCCAGATTTTCCCTGAGCGGGAGCACATGAACGTCCGCCGCAGCCAAATAGAGCGGCAGCAGGTCATCAGGGCACCGCCCGGCTTCAATGCAGGCGTCCGCCACGCCGACCTCGGCAGCTAATTCCTTGGTCCAGCCGTACGACGTCCCCACTACCAGCAGATAGGCGTCGGGGATCTGCCTTTTGACCAGGGCAAAGCTTCTGATGACCATATCCAGGTCCATCTGAAAGGTCCCCAGGAAACCCACGATCTTTCCCGTGACCGGTAGCCCGAGCCTGCTCCTCGCCTCGGCCTTCGGCAATGGGACGATATTGTCGACATCCGCCCCACCCTCCACGACAAAAACCCGATCTTCCGCCACTGAGTTGTCAATGGCAAACTGGCGCAGCTTTGCCGAGATAGCCGTGACAGCCGCGGCCTTACGGCGCAGGTCGAACTCCAGGAAATGCGACAGACGCCTGAACGGGATGCCTATTTTCCGGTAGAGGGGATCGAGGCGGTAGCCGTAGGTGTCACGCAGTCCACCCTCGTAGTGGTAGACGTCGCACCAGTCGGAAACAAATGCCGCCTTCCCCCTTCCCGTATTGAGATAAAAAGGGAGGGCTACATTCAGGGAGTGGTCGAAAGTCTGCACGATATCGTACGCGTCGGTCCTGATCTCCCTGATCCTGGCGGCCACATCGAGGAAGCCGGTGCCGGGTTCCAGGAACAGCCTGCCGGTAAAGGCCCCAAAGGCATGGTGCAGGAAGTTCGGGGTCTCGACAGTTCTGAACCCCGAGCCCCACGAGGTGAGCGAAGAAAACCTGCTCTGTGGCGAAACCGCCATCAAGGTCACGGCATGCCCACGCAACGCGAGTTGCCCGGCCAGTTGCCGGGCACGGACGTGGGTTGCCGTCCCTTTCATCTGGGAGAGGAGGAAAAGGATCTTCAACGGCTTCATCTGACCTTCCTTTGTGCGGCGTCATACTGGGTACCCTTACGGCATTTCTCAGGGGAAGCGGTTTGCGGCTGCCTGCCCAGAATCGCGAGCCGGCTCACGGCAGCCATGACAAACGCCATCAGACAAGTTTCCCGGTAATAGAACCATGAGGGCCCGACATTCATGGCAATCATCCACAAGCCTACGGTGGCAAACAACCCTGTCAGCAGCGGATCGCGGCGGCGTAGCGCCTCGGTGACGCCCAGACGGCAATAACGGTACAGACACCAAAGAAAGAGCAGCAAGGCGAAGGCACCCATTTTCATCCACAACATGAGCAGGGCGTTGTGCACCGTTTGCTGGTTGATGACCTCGAAGTCGGGAACCGGTGAGTGCATCGATCCAAGTCCGAGGCCGAACAGCGGGCGCTGCATGGTATCCTCCAACGTCACCTTCCACTCGTTCATATGAGCGACATTGGAACTCTGGTCCCGGTCAACGACCGAGGTCAGGCGATTTATCAGGAAATCCGCGGTGGAAATCGAGCCGGTTGCCGGTGCCACGGAGAGGATGAGCAGCGCGCTTAGGCTGGCGGCGAGGAAGTTCTTCAGTAGTCTTACCTTTGTATCCCTTTGCGACAGGAACCAAAGCAGGCAAAAAGAGAATAGCGTGCCCCACATGGCATTGCGCCGGTAGGAAAATATCAGCGCAAACAACATGGGCGCCAGCCCCCATAGCATGAACAGGTACGATTTCCACCACAGCTTGCGCTCTGCCAGCAGGGCGATGCCGGCAACAAGAATCGTCACGAGCAGAGTCTGGTCGCCACTCTCCATAAACACCACGTTGCTGTTTTCGTAAGGAAAACCCATGCCTCTCAGGTAATAAAAATCCGCAAGATACGTCTTTGCAAGCATTACCCAAAACATTATTTTGAGAAGCCTTATTATCTTTCCCCTGGTATCAAGGATATTAACCGCGCAGACAAACATCAGCACCGGGAAGATGAATTTTTTGAAATCTTCCTTTCTGGCAATAAAGTCCGTGCCGTCGATGGTACCGTTAATCAGCGCGATGAACAGCAACCCGAAGAACAGCGCCAATGGGAGCTTCATATCCTGGAAGCTGTAGCGCTTGTCCGGTACCGTGAAGTGCCGTACGAGAAAAGCCACGGCTAACACGGCGAACAGCACTTCGAGAAGCGAAGGGATATTGGGGCGGTTGAGGCTTTCCAGAAAGCTGAAGACGGTTCCGTGGGTGGTATCCCCCTCTTGGAGCACGACAAGGAAAAAACCGACGACATAGAGAGCCGCCTCGATCTTCCAGGCTGCGAGCGCGATACAGACCGATCCGAGCGCCACGGCCAGCACCTTGACCGGGGTGAAATTGAGGATGCCCCATCCTGCGGCGATTCCGGCCAGTATCCACATGACCGGCAACACAGCATTGACAGGTGTTGCACCAAAGCCCTGGCGCGAAGTAACGATTGTCTCTCTCATGAGCCGTTCCCCTTTAGCCGGCGCAACCCCACGATTGAACGCCGCCTTTCACGGGCGTTCCGAGTACAGATCAAAGTAGGAGGCCGCCATTTTTTCCAAGGTGAAGTATCTTCGTACCCGCTCTATCGACGCCCTGCCCATTGCCCTCGATAAGGACTCGCAGGATATCAGCCGTTCGACAGCCTCGCTGAACGCGGCTACATCACCTTCTCCGGTTACATAGCCGGTTACGCCATGCTCCACGACTTCAGGTACACCTCCCACTCTGGTACTCACCACGGGCAGCCCACAGCTCATGGCTTCCATCGGGACCAGCGGGCAATTATCCGCCTTGGTCGGATAAACCAGCAGATCAGCCGCTTGGTAGAAGGTTTCCAACCCTTCGCGGGTATCCTCGATTTGCGACACGCAGTCATCGAAGACGCTGGGAAGCGTTTTTTTCCCGCCGACCACGACCACATGGAATTTCCCGGCAATGGGGCGGGCGGCCAAGTGCTCGACGGCCGAGAGAAGCAGTGCCGGATCCTTGTAGGCCGACGAATTGAGCCCGCCATTGACGACGTACAGGATAAGGTATTTATCGACCGGCAGGCCGAGCCGGCTCCGGGCCGCAAGCTTGCCGCCCGGGCAGAATCTCCTGGTATCGATCCCGTTGTAAATTACCCGGCAGTCGAAGTCGATGTCACTGAAAACCCGGCTTTTCTTGACGAGGTCGCACAGCCACCGCGAGGGGGTGACCACTACCGGTGCCGTCTTCGTCAAAAGGCGCCTTTTCCTGTCGAGGTTGTAATGGGCGGCATCCCTTTCCATTTCCGGATATCGCTTGATGTCGCAGCAGGGATGGCAGTCGGCCATCCATCGGTTGCAGTCGAACACATAGGCGCAATGACCGGTGAAAAGCCAACAGTCGTGCAGGGTCAACACGACCTTCGCCCGCCCACCCATGATCGGGAGCAACCCAAGATTGAAGTATTTGCCATGCAGGTTATGCAGATGGAAGACGTCCCACACTTCCGGGTTTTGACGCTGCCAAGCACCCGCCATCCAATAGTGGCGGGCCTGCTGTCCGGAGCACCGTTCCAGCCAACGGATGCACCTGTAGAAAAATCTCCCCGCGCCCTTCTCCGGGACCAGACCGGTAACTGCCGGATCATCGCCGCGCTTGTAGCCGACCAGCATCCGGGAGTCATGGCCTGCCGCGACGAATGAACGATGCAGGTCGTATGCGATCCGTTCAGCGCCACCGCTGTGATCAGCCTCAGAAATATGTAGCAATTTCATACTGTTCTTCCCTTGCCCCGGCACCCGCAGAGGCATATTCCGTTACTGTCGGCACCTTCAGGCATACCAGACCTTCGCCGTGCTCTTGTTTACAAATATCTTGTAGTACTGGATCGGCGCAATGACCACCCCGAAGCAGTTGCTGACTATGGAGGCGATCAGGATCCCTTCCATGCCGGTTCCCAACTTGAGGACAAAGAACAACGACATCACAATAAACAGCGTCGGCGTGATCAGGGACGACACAAACTGAATTTTCAATGCTCCGATTCCGTTGATAACCGAAACGAAAATATTGGCAAACATGCTGGTGATGACGAAAAGGCAGCAAAGCAGCGAAATATCAAAGCCGATGTGCACCTGTTTTTTCCCGATCCACAGATCGTATACCTTGTCGGAAAAAAGGAGCATCAACAAAGCCATTGCAACGAAAGCCGACAGCACATACAGGTACTTGTTGACCACGCGCTTGATCCAGTCCTCGTCCCCCTTGTTGTACGAATCCGTCACACTCGACCAAAGTGGGGCAGTCACGATGGTGAACGTCATCTGCAGGACGTTGAAATACTTGTAGGCAATGTTGTAGACGGTAACTTCTGTGACGCCGAAGTAATGGGCGATCATGAACGATGTGGTTTGGTACTGGATGATGAACGCCAGGTACGGAATGAAGAACTTCACGCCCAGTCCCATGATGTCCTTTGCCTGGTCTTTCCTGGCCAGCCGAAAAGAAGGGGCATAGGCCGAGTACTCGGAACGGTAGAGATAGAGATGGGCGAGCAACAGCACCACGAGGGTGGGCAGGCACAACGCTATTGTCAGATTCATGAGAGAGCCGCGGACGGTCCTGGTAAGCACGAATATTGCGGCCAGGGATGCCAGCTGACCCAGCATGTCAAGCAGCGACGAAAGAGCCGGCTTTTGGTCGGCCGTCAGCAAGGTGTTCACGATCCTCAAAACGAACAGGCAACAAAAGTATGTGATGACAATGGCGGCGACCGTGCCCACCCGCTCTTGGACAACGTTGTCGATGTTCAACAACGCTCCCCAATCGATAAACAGATTAGCCACCAGAAGGACCACCAGCAGTGATCCGAAAATGGCGCTCATGAACACATAGGCAGTGCTCAGGTAGGCCCGCGCGAGCTGTTCATCACCTTTGGCCCTTGCTTCGGCGAATTTGTTGCGCAGGCCACAGGTGAACCCTATGTCGAAAAAACTGACCCAACCGACCACCGAACTGAGAGCCAGCCAGATGCCGTAGCGGGACGGATTGACGTAGCTGATGGTCAAGGGGACCATCACCAGGCTGATGGAAATACTGACGCCCCTGACAAACAGCGACCCGATGATGTTCTTCTTGACCAGGATGCTTCTCGGATTTCCCTGCAGAAGGTATTTATGGATTATTCCCGTCATGCTGGAATTAAACTCCTCTAAGAAACCATTCCGTTATCCGGGCACCGATATATCCCAGATTCAGACGCTACTTCAGTGCATTAAGTTGTTTTCGAGCCTTTAGAACTTTTTGAGGCAAATTGGCCATGAAAACCATTCTGCTCTTCAGGAGTTCCCTTTCGCGGTTGTAAGCCAGCCAAGCACGAGGGCTTTTCAACAGATCCTGAGTCAGCCTGAAAAAGAATTGCATACCGATTTTTTGGAATATCGGGGGAGGAGCGACCAGCTCGCCTATAAGCCATTTGAACGCGGCGCCCACACCGATCATGACACCGCGGTCAAGCTTGGAAACATTCAGACTCATCCATTTTTCCTGCTTTCTGCCGCCGAAACTGACCCATACGATGTCCGGCCCGGCCCTCCGGACACGCTCCATTATGAGCCGGTTGTCTTCCTCCGTGAACTCCTTGAAAGGGGGACTATACCCTGTTATGTCGATGCCTCTGTTCAATTCCCCGGCTTTGGAGATGACTTTCGCGATGGTCTCTTCCGTATCGCCCAACAGGTAATGCCGGTAGCCGGTCAGATCGGTCAGCAGGCGCTCCATCAGGGCCGCCCCCGATATTCGCTCGATTTCCTTACAGCCGACCATCCAGCCATACCACGCCAAAGGCACGCCGTCCGCCAAAGACAACAGGGAACCGTTGATCGCCGACCGCATCCCTTCATCCTTGGTGGCGGCGTATATGTTCCCGACATCGTTGACGCAAACGTAGCCCCGCTCGTTGTCTTGTATGGTTTTGACCAGAACGTTACGGACGTTTTGGTAGCCTATGTTGCTTATTTTCACGTTGCCGTATTCGATATATGCAGCATCTTCATATCTCATTACTTCTCCTTGTTCCCCAATCAGTGCCATTCCTTGGCCGGTTGAGACAGGTCAAGCCTTTTGACGTGCGTTTCTCCGGGCAGCCCTTTTTGACAATCCGACCATGTTGCAAAACGCCGCCAGACCGATGACATAATCCTTCGCCGATTCCTCGCCAATGCCTGAAGCATTGGTTACTGAAGTTGGGTTAATAGGCGCCTTTCCCCCGGATAACCACACCGGGAGTCGCCAGAAGGAGCTTGATATCGAGCCAGAGCGACCACGTCCGGCTGTACTGAAGGTCAAGCCGAACCATGTCATCGAACGTAGTCATGCTTCTCCCCTTGACCTGCCACAACCCTGTAATTCCCGGCTTCCGGACGAAAATCCGGTAGCGGTGCCAGGGGGCATAATTTTCGACTTCATAGGGTATCGGTGGTCTCGGCCCCACCATAGACATTTCACCTTTGAGTACATTGAAGAACTGGGGGAGCTCATCGAGGCTTGATTTGCGCAGAAAATTGCCGATCGGGGTTATTCGCGGGTCGTCCCGCATTTTATAAACAACCCCCTCACCGCCCGATGACGGACCCCCTTTCATGTCGTTCACGATAAACTTTCTTATGTATTCCCGGTGTATCGAATCATTATTATTGACCTGCATGGAGCGAAATTTCAGGATCGTGAAAAGCCTGCCGTACTGGCCGACCCTCACCTGCCTGAAGAAAACCTGTCCAGGAGAGGTTAGCTTGACAAGTACCGCAATGACAAGAAACAGTGGCGATAAGAGGAGGAGAGCCATGAAACTGCCAACCAGGTCCATGAACCGTTTACAACCCTCTGCGACCCTGGTGGCCGTGTCATGCGGATAGATTTCCGGGTAGAACAGCGGATTGAACCAGTCCCCCTCTTCCTGCCCACCGTATGCATCGGGAAAGACCAGAACCGATAGCCGGATTTTTTGATACACGGACGGGAGGAACTTCGCCTTTATGCATCCCCGGACCTTCGATTCGACCGTCTGGATGGCCTGCTTGACGTCGTTGCGCGCTATGTCGGTAAAGAGAATACCTAGCAGTTCCGAAGCATTCAGCCACCCGCAGACGTCCGTCTGCCGTATGACGCCCGGTATCGGCTCGGTGACAACCGCAAACGCGTGAGCCCGTACATCCCTATCCACAATGTCGGCAAGATCGAACAGCATGAGCAGGAGGGGTTCTCCCGAGCGTTCCGCCCGTTTTCTTTCCCGGCTGAGTACTCGTTTGAATTTTTCTTCGTCGAGGATTTCCTGTTCCAGTCCGGCATTTATGCCCGTAAAAGCGGAAATGGCCGCATGCGTCTCACCGTTTACAGTCATGACAACCTCCTCCCAAACGGTTTTTATCACCAACTCTTAAAGAGCCGTTGGTACATAAATTCCGGAATGTAATATTTCCTCTTATTGAGAACGACTCCGAGGATGTTTCCGCCATTTCTGACGATCTTGTTCTTAACGTTCTCGACTACCTGCTTCCGTGTGCGCTCGGCTTCCACAATTAAGACAACACCGTCCGTAAAACGGGATATGGCAATGCTGTCGGGCGAAGTTATTGCCGGCGACGAATCGATAAGTATGAAATCGTACTTGTTCTTCAATCCTTCCAGGAAACCGGTTGCCGCGGGATGATCATTGACATGCTGGGTCAGGACGTGCTGCGGCGAAATGGGGACAAGAAAAAGCTTCGTGTTGCCGGCCTGGTGACTGGCCTTGTCCGCAGGCTCCACCTTCCCCATGATATCCTTCCAGCCGCTCCCCCCCTTGATGTCAAAGAAAAGATGCTCGGATGGGTTATGGTGTGCCGCATCCATGATGAGCACCGACTTGTCGAGCTTGGAGGTAGCCATTCTCGCAAAATCGCGAACAATGGTGGATACCCCTTCTCCACCCTGGAGCCCAATGAACAGAATGGTCTTTGCAGGAGTTGGCAGCAGATACTCGATATTCTGGTACAAGCAAAACATCTCCCTATCCATGGCAAGGTCGGTATTGTTTCCGGACCGTCCCACCTTTAATGGAATTTTCTTTACAGAAATTCCCTCCCTAGCGGCCACCTCTTCCGGCAAAGATATTTGGGGACCGAGTTTCGATCCGCTCATTTCACGCTGCGCCAGTTCGAGTGCTTCGTAAATATTGCTCATGGCGGTTCTCCGATTGTTTGTGGGGTGATTTCATCTCCCTGACAATTATCTGTCCCTTGCCGGGAAATAGATTATCGCGCCTTCCTGGATCACATCGATATTGGATATCCAGGGGTTGCGTTGTTTGACCAGTTCAAGCAGCTTCGGGTCAAACGAGCCATACGTTTCCGTAACAAGCTTTGCAAGCGTATCTCCTCTCCTGGCAACCTTCTTCACTTGGCTGTCTCCATTCAACGAGCTGCCCTCCAGGTCAGCTTTTCCAATGCGTTTTGCGGCCGCTTCGGCCGGCTCGGGCCGAACTGTTTTAACGCTGCTTGCAACTGAAACCGGCACATCCGGCTTATTGTCATTTATGGACGACACCTGTACAGGGAAGCTAAGTCCGTTTTTCAGATAAAACAGCCCGGCGGCGGCCACAACGACAAGAGCGGTGACAAAGGCTATCGCCCAGCCCTGCCCGACCTGCCGTCCCCCTTCCTGCTCTGCAATGATCTCTCGCGCAACTTTGGATGTCACGTTTTTCTGCTGATTGCCGAAAGAGGTGACAAGGCAGTTATCGCAATAAATATTTATGATTCTTGGAATTCCATACGACTTTCTGGCAATTATGTTCATGGCGCCACTGGTAAAGGGATGCGTATCTTTTATCAAAGACTTTTTTAATCTGTGTTTGATGTATTCCAGACTTTCCTTTCTGGAGAGGGGTAATATCTTAACCCTGATGGCGATGCGCTGTTTGAGCTGCCGTAATGTATATACATTGAGTTTTTCTGAAAATTCCGGTTGGCCGCTCAACACGATCTGGATAAGTTTGTCCGTGGAAGTTTCCAGATTGGAGAGCATTCGGAGGTTTTCCAGGGTCTCCACCGGCATGTTATGGGCTTCATCAATGATGAGCACCACATTGCGGCCCGCCTTGTACTCGTCAATCAGGATCATATGGAGCTGGTTGACCATTTCGGAAGCATCATCCGATTGTGGAATGTGCCCGATGTTCTGACAAATAGTTCTCAGCAGGGCTTTGAAAGAAATGTTCGAGTTGAATATATAGATTGCCCTGACGTTCTGCTTGTCGATCCTGCTCAGGAAAGACCGAATGATCGTGGTTTTGCCCACTCCGACTTCACCGGTAATTTCAACGAAACCTTTCCGTCTGATGACGCCGGAGATGATCGCAGCCAACGCCTCTTTGTGGCCGGGCCCGAGATAGAGTAGGTCCGGGTCGGGTGTGATGTTGAACGGTTCTCTTTTCAGGTTGAAAAAATCAAGGTACATGCGCAATTATTCCTCTTTATAGGCGATGGCTGCCAGCACCGGCAAACAAAGACGATTTTCCACTTGCTCGGGTGTAGAAAAGCTTTGCGACGTTGACTCGGTCAAAAAGGCCAGTCCTATACCTGACACCATACCAACAACTATTGCCAGCGCGATATTCACCCGCTTCTTCGGTTTTACCGGTTCGGGAGGAATGATGGCTTTCTGTATGACACTGATATTGGCCATCTTGAGACGATTCATGTCGTCGGTTATGCGTGCATCCTCTGCCTTCTCCGCATAGGACTGAAAGTTTTTCTCATTAATTACCTGTTCTCTCTTTAATTGTCGCATTTCTTTTTCGGAATAATCCAGGGAACGAATCTTCCCATCCACTTCGGCCAGCTGCTGATGCAAGGCCATTGCCTTCCCATTCTGAGCGTTTAATTCCGTCTCCGACCTGATCAGCTCGATTTCCGTGCTTTGATATACCTGATTGCCCGTTTTCACCTTGCTGTTTATGTCCGCCTCCTGTTCTTTCAGGAAATCCTTGACCATTGCGATATCCTTGCGCGCGTTCACTACCAACCGATTATTCTCGGTATATTTCTTCAACAGATCCTGTTCATTGAGCTGCAGGGCAAGCAGCCTGGATCTGGCATCCACTAATATCTTCTCTCTTTCGGAATTGGTATAATGAGTCGTGTTATTCGAGATGTTCTTCATGTGTTCTTTCAGGGTTGTTATTCTTTTCTGCATCTCAAACATTACGTTTTGCGTGTTTTTCATGGCCGTATCCAATTCGCTGCGCTGCCTGAGGAGCAGGGATCTCTGCTCGTCGAGGGAGAACACCCCTTTTTTCTGTTTGAAGGACTGCAGACTGTTCTCTGATTCCTTCAATTTCCGGTCATAATTCACAAGCTGCGTCTCCAGGAATGAAGATTTTGGATCACTGAATACCTGAAGATGTTTTTCCCTGTAGAAATCAATTAGCCGGTTGACGGCATCGGCTGCTATAAACGGGTCCTTATGCCGGAATGAAATCTGTAACACACTGGATTTTTTCATTCCTTCCACTTTAAGTGCTTTTTGGAATTTCTCTATTGCAGCATCCATCGGTTTTACCTTCGCAGGAGGATTTTTCAGGAGTTCCGGATACATCTTTTCCAACGTCAGAGTTGCAATAACTTTCTCGATTAAATCCCTATTATTCAAAATCTGTATCTCGGAGTTGATTACTTCTTCCTGGTTCAATGACATGATTGGCGCGTTGTTGCCAATTTCGGATCTGTTCATGTACTCCCTGCCTATTTTGACGAGAATACTCGCTTCCGACTCATAGACAGGAGTGGTCAGGAATGATGCGAAGGTCACGGTCACGACTACGGCAAAGAAAACAACCAGAATCATGGCTTTATTCTTAAACAAAACGGTAATGAACTCCCTCAGGCCTGTTGCCTGTCTTTCCTGATTGTTATCCATGAGTTCCATAATAGAGACCTCGTCAATAAATTATAGAAGTGTTTATGCCGTAGGTAATGCCCAGAATGGCCGGGATGAGCCTGCGAATGTATTGGTCCACCCATACATCCATGTTGGCAATGGTAGTTTTGGGCACATACACGATATCATTGGGCTTGAGAGTGACATCCTGGCTCATGTCGCTGTTGTCCAATGCCTTTTCCAGATTGAGTTGCATGGCGACCAGTTTATTATCGAGAGTCCGACGGATGACGATTACTCCGTTGAGCAAAGCAGTGTCTTTTATTCCACCGGCCTGCGATATTGATTGCAAAACGGTCATTGGATCGGTTAACGGAACGAGCCCCGCTTTATTGACCTCTCCGTCAACAAAAACCCGTTGGGCACTGAAAGTGCGGACAATGACGGCAATCTCGGGCTTGCTGATCTCGGCAGAGTATTTCTTTTTGAGCAAGTCGATAAGTTGCTGGGGGGTCAGGCCGGCGGCCATTATATCGTTGACCAACTGGAGGGAGATACGGCCGTCGGGACGAACTATGACCTGTTCATTCAGTTCGGGGTTGTAAAAGAATTTAACATCCATCTGGTCGCCACCCTGAATCCGGTACTCCGTGGAAAGGGCTGGAGGCGATGGCGATGCGGCCGGAGGGGGGACCGAATTTATTACCGTCGTAGCGCATGCTGATAATGCCAGCATGAAGATGCCCAGCATCAATACACAAAACGCTTTCATAACGGCCCTCCAGTTTATGTTTTTCTGATTAACGCAAAAGCACCCGTGGGGATTGCTTCAATTGGATCAATACGGTTCTTGGCATTCGGTGTATGTATAAATGACTTCCGAGAGTTGCTGCTACGACAGATAACGTCTCAAACAGAAATTATGGTTAGCGGAAGATTGACGCTAATCAGATTTTTAATGTTTATTAAGCTTACACATTAATCCAATAGCCTCAACGACCTGTTTGGGTATATTCCAATGGCAGGAAATGTATTTTTTCGAACACTAACGTGTTAATACAAACAGGTAGGGTAAATGAGGTAGGAAGTCCTAAAATCAGGGTTATGCCTTAACACCGCATAGAACACGTGAGTAGACGGAGCGCCAGCCGCTACATCAGCCGATAAGCGCATCAGCTCAAATGTAATGTTCGCTTGGGCTGTTTATCATGGGAATGATTACGACGCTCATCCCATTCACACGGAATTAATCAGAAATAAGAGGATTTTTTCAGTGGGCTCGATTAATAAGGGAAAGGAGTTGGGTGCGGCTGGAGACATTGAATTTTTTGAAAATCCTGCTGAGGTGGGCCTTAACGGTTTGTTCACTCAGGAACAGCTGCGCGGCAATTTCCTTGTTTTTCCTGCCCAACGCGATCTGGTCCAGAATTTGTTGTTCTCGATTGCTGGCTTTATTGATCCTGCCGTTCTTGGTGATTGTTCCGGCCTCACAAAGAAGTGCCTTCAGGCAGTCGTTGTCAATCCATATCTGCCCTCCGTGCACAGCCTTCAGCGCTCTCCTCATTAAAGAGACATCCATGTCCGGCGAAAGGACGCCATGAAGCATGTACAACAAAAGCAAGGTTACCACCTCTTCCTGCGGCAGGCCGGTATCCAGCAGAATGAGCTTCGCCTCGGGCCATTGGGAGACGAAGTCATGGGTTAGACTTTCATTATCCACAATTATCACATCCGGCCTGTAGTCAAATGCGGCGTTCCCGTGCTCAATCAGGAAACAATTGTCGCAATCGTCTTCTCTCTTGAGCAAATCACGGAGCGCCTCACTGATTATCCGACTTTTCAGGCTGATTAGCGTATTCATAACTCTTTTCCCCTTCGCCTCTAAGGATGATCTTCCAAGGAGCGGTACAATAGGGAGCTACAGCCACCATGGCGCATAATTGAAACGCAATGAGCTGTACAAGACGGCCATTCCGCGGCGGATGCTACTGATCCCGGGATACTGATTACCATCAGTTAATTCAAGTTATGTCGCTGCGAAAGTTGAATTATGATGTAGTTTATCAATAAGGAATCAAACGTCAAGTCGGGCAGACTACTATCCGGTCACGTATTGCCATAAGTTCATCTTCATCCACACCTTATGGGCCTCTTCGGGCCGGTGACTTTCGAATCGCCCGTTTTTTATGCGTTGATAACCCATATTCAGTCGAAGGCGGTATTCCGCCAGACCCGGCGTCAGGGTACGGTGACCGCCAGGTCATCAAAGAACGTCTGGGCATCCGCTTTCGTCCAGAGGCCGATCCGGCCTGCTTCCGTATAGGTTGAATCCCGGATGTCCAGGTACTTGTTCCCGTCACAGTAACACTCGATGTGGTTTCCCACCATGACAATCCTGAGTATGTGCCAGCCGGAGATCGGCATGATACCGGTCCTTGCCAGTTCGATGCGACCGTTATTCAGCACCTTGTAAAGCCGATATTTGCTCTCAAGCGGGTTGTAGCAGGCCACATAGTAGTTCCTGGCATCTTTCGCCCGCCAGACGAGCCCTCCCCCCTGTTCTTTCGTCCCCCCGATTGCACGCATCTTCACGGTAAGGTCTACATCCCGGTAACTTGTCCCGGCAACAAGGGCAAGATTGAAGGTGTCATCCGAGCTTTTCGCCATCTGGGCCAGCACATTCGGCTTCGACGGTGCCGTAGCATCAGGCTTCACCTTCCATTGTCCCGCAGCCGCGTAAAAGCCCTCGGCAAGCACGCCTGGCCGGGCATTGTCGAACTTCCACGTCTTTACCGCCTCCGAAGCCAAGCAGGCCGCGGCTACGCCCAGCATCATCATGGCGGTGATGACCGTTGTCTTCATAACCGTTTCCCCCGCGATCGGATGTGCTCCGCTTGATAACACTATAGCAGGTAATGATAATTAGGCCACTTCCGGCGCATTTTAATTGTATCGTGAAACAGACCAGTCTCGATAAAGGTCGAAGGGGAGAATTACCTGCATCCGGGGCGTTTCTATCGTTTAACCCTGGCGTTCTGAGTGTCGATGCAGAAACTGTCATCCAACAACGCCCCTGCCCGTCCCCGGCTGCGGAATTGTCGCATGAATGGAGATCATTTGAAATTTCGTGCTTGAATGGCCGTATATTCCGGATTATAAATAGCGAAAGCCCCTGTCATGGCCGCAACTTTTGGTTAAAGTTTTGGTCAAAGTCAGGGGCTGTATGCTGATAACTATTTATAGTTGTTGGTAATTAAATGGGGTGGCTGGTGGAAGTAACCGGTAATTCCGGGGACGGTATAGAGAACTTAGGTCAATTAAATATATGTCCCCAGAATTCCATTCTTACCTTCAACAATTCTCTTTTCATTATTCCACATGTATCTTCAGAGCTTCTTCCAAATAAGGCTTTAGTTTTGCATCATTTATAGTGCATACATCTGTGTTTTTCTCTAAAACTGTTAAAAATGATTGTAACGATATGTTTAAAGCATTGCATGCAGTTGTCAAAATATTTAATGTGCCATTGTCGTTTGGAATCAATTTAATAGATTTAACGTTATAACATTCATCTAAATCAAGGTGTTGTTCCATATCCTTGATGGTTGCATGCACTGATCTACTAATAAACGCATAAACAGTAGTATACCAGTTATGTAGACCTGCTATTCTAGCAAAGTCTTCAGTTCTATATCTTAAATATTTAATCTCTTTAAGTGTATCTTGTATCTCAGATTTAATTTGCTTGGCTGATTTTTTATCAGCTTCAGAATATACTTCGTCCTTATCCTCTATGATCTTGTTTGCTAGTTTAAGCCTTTCCAATTCATCGTTTAATACATATGCCTTAAGGGCATCATCATCTTTTGAAATAGACACAAGAACAAACATGGCCTCTATTAATGCTCTAAGCATCACATTTGCTGATGATACCATCCCACGAGTGACAAGTACATAAGTTCCCTGGAAATGCTCCATTATTCTAAGAAATAGACATGATATAATATGTTTTTTATTATCCTTATTGCTTAAGCTTACTTCACGTAATGATTCATAACAGATAGAATTAAATTGCTCTGCTAGCATAAAAAGCTCTAGGTAATGTTGGCGATTGTCATCAATCCAAACCTTAACATCTTCTCCAAGAAACCCATTCTTTGAGTAAGGAGCCATTATCCCCCCCTAATTTATGAATATTTCAGCTTGATCGTTAATAAAAACTACTGAAGGTAGAGTAGAGAACAGGTTTTACCCTGCCCTCCCTCATCAAACCGTGTGTGCGGTTTTCCCGCACACGGCTTTCCGATGTTCTTCACCGTGAGGCATGCGCTTTCGTCCAACCCGCTGTCGTCGGCACTTTGTACAGGGCGCACTTTTGGTACAGTACGACCCCTTGTTGCCAAGACGCCGCTCCCTTGAGCTACCGGGGTAAACGGACAACTCCCCGGACGGGACTTAAACCCGTTAGATAGCCAACTGTTACTGCGTACGGTCGTGTCTCCATTTTTCATTTTATGAAGAATGGAGACGCATCCCTATCTGATTTCCCCGTTGTCTTCATCACCGTTCCCCCCGCGATCGTATGTGTTCCACTTGATACCACTATAGCAGGTAATGATAATTAGGCCACTTCCGGCGCATTTTAATTGTTTCGTGAAACAGACCGGTCTCGATAAAGGTCGAAGGGCAGAATTACCTGCATCCGGGGCGTTTCTACCGTTTAACCCTGGCGTTCTGGGTGTCGATGCAGTAACTGTCATCCAACAACGCCCCTGCCCGTCCCCGGTTGCGGAGTTGTCGCATGAATAGAGATCATTTGAAATTTCGTGCTTGAATGGCCGTATATTCCGGATTATCCTTGAACCGTAAACGGAAATCAGCCGAGAGGGGGTAACGGAAATGAGAGGAACAACGGACAGCCTTCACGGACCGGCCCCCTCGGAAGACGGCTCTGCCGGTCATTGCATCCTAAATAGCGAAAGCCCCTGCCATGGCCGCAACTTTTGGTTAAAGTCTTGGTCAATGTCAGGGGCTGTATGCCGTTAACTACTTAAAGTAGTTGGTAAGTAAATGGGGTGGCTAGTGGGATTTGAACCCACGTATGTACGAGTCACAGTCGTAAGTGTTAACCGCTTCACCATAGCCACCACAAAGAGTCTTTTTATATATCCCGAAACAGGGGAATCGTCAAGCCTAAAATCTGTTTTTCTTGGCCGGTACCATCCTGCTGCTGTTCCTCGATGATTTTCTGATCTTGCAGAGGGATTTTTGTGGTAGGCTTGCCTGCGTCACATATCATAGCAGCAGAGCATCTTTTGTTACGAGGCAGACATGGCTAAAGATTTCATCTCCAATCTATCCGGCCCCTGGCTTGAATCCCTCCATGCAACCTGGCAGCGGGACAGCGCCGCGGTACCGGAGGAGTGGCAGCACTTTTTCAGCGGTTTCGAGCTCGGCAGTCAGAATGGCGGCACTTCCAAGCCGGGAACGGTGGATGAGGCTTTTGCCCTGAAACAGTCCGGCGTTCAGTCGCTCATCTACCGTTATCGGAATATCGGCCATCTGCTGGCCTGTACCGACCCGCTCTCCCCCTGCCAACTGGAACATCCCCTGCTGATGCTTTCCGAGTTCGGTCTGGATGAAAACGACCTGGACACGGTCTTCAGCACACGCCGGTTCAACAGACAGAGCGCGACCCTGCGCGAGATCGTGGCGACCCTGCGCGAGACCTATTGCCGGGAGATCGGCGTCGAGTTCATGCACATCCAGGAACCGGCCGAGCGCCAATGGCTGATCGACCGCATGGAACCGCGCCGCAACAGACCGGAACTGTCCCGCGAAGAGCGGCTGCAAATACTGGAGAAGCTCCACGAAGCGGCGCTGTTCGAGTCATTCCTCCAACGCCGCTTTCCCGGCCAGAAACGTTTCTCGCTGGAAGGGGGCGAGGTTTTGATCCCGGTGCTGGATGCCGTCAGAGTGGCCTGCCCGGCCGCCGGCATCAGCGACATGGTGCTGGGCATGGCACACCGCGGCAGGCTGAACGTGCAGGCCCACATTTTCGGAAAACATTACGAGAATATCTTCGCCGATTTTCGCGATACCCTGGAATTCGGTTTTCAGGGTGACGGGGACGTGAAATACCACAAAGGATACTCGGCGGGGATTGAATTGCCCGGCGGCAGGCTGCACCTGACGCTCAGCCCGAACCCGAGCCACCTGGAGGCGGTCAATCCGGTGGTCGAGGGCAAATGTCGCGCCCGGCAAACCCGTTACGGCGCCGGCGGGGCACAGCGGGTGCTGCCGCTTCTGATCCACGGCGATGCGGCCTTTGCGGGGCAGGGAAGTATCATGGAGGTGCTCAACATGTCCCAACTGGAGGGGTATGGAACTGGCGGCACCATCCACGTGGTGCTCAACAACCAGATCGGCTTCACCACCCTCCCCAAGGATGCCCGCTCGACCCGGTATGCCACGGATGTGGCCAAAATGCTGGCCTGCCCCATATTTCACGTACAGGGCGAAGCCCCGGAAGCCGCTGTGCATGCCGCCCGTCTGGCTCTGGAATACCGAAAGACGTTTGGCCGTGATGTGGTAATCGAGTTGATCTGCTATCGCCGTCATGGGCATAACGAGGGCGACGAACCGGCCTTCACCCAGCCGCTCATGTACCGCCAGATAACGACCCGCCCCCCGGCAAACCGGATCTATGCCGGCACGCTGGCGGAAGCCGGATTTGATGCGTCAGAGCTGAAAGATATCGAACAACGGATACAGGACCGCCTCGAAAGCGCCCTGCAAACCGAGCCGAAGACAGCGAAGATAGGTTTTCAACAACAATGGAGCGACATCGGCCGCGAGTATCGCCCCGCCGGCAGCGGAACCGGCGTTCCGGCGGACAAACTGTTGGCCCTTGCCCAAGCACTGACGGAACTGCCGCCCGGTTTCACCCTTCACCCAAAGATTCAGGCCTTGATCAACAAACGCTTTGAAGCGGTGATGAACGGCAACGGACTCGATTGGGGCAATGCCGAGACCCTGGCATATGCCACCCTGCTTGACGAAGGTATACCGGTGCGCCTCTCGGGGCAGGATTCCAGAAGGGGGACCTTCAACCACCGCCACTGCGTCCTGCATGACAACAACACCGACACCACCCATATGCCGCTGGCTGCGGCGGCTCAGGGAGGGGCGTCGTTCCAGGCTTGGGATAGCCTCCTGTCGGAGTTCGGCATTCTCGGATTCGAGTACGGCTATTCCCTGGAGACCCCCAACGGCCTGATCATTTGGGAGGCCCAGTTCGGCGATTTCGCCAATGGCGCCCAAGTCATCATCGACCAGTTCATTGCCAGCGGGGAAACCAAATGGAACCGCGCCTGCGGTTTGGTCATGCTGCTACCCCACGGCTACGAAGGCCAGGGGGCCGAGCACTCCAGCGCACGCATCGAGCGTTACCTGCAATTGTGCGCCCGGGAAAACATGGTAGTGGCCACGCCGTCAACACCGGCGCAGATGTTCCATCTGCTGCGCCGCCAGCTCAAGCAACCCTTCCGCAAACCTCTGATCGTCTTTACGCCGAAGAGCCTGCTGCGGCACCCAAGCTGCACTTCCTCGCTCGAAGAGTTGCAACGAGGCGGCTTCAGAGAGGTGATCCTCGACAGCACCGACACCTTTGGCGTGACCCGGGCGCTTCTCTGCAGCGGCAAGATCTATTATGAACTGCTCGAAGAATGCGCCCGGCTGGGACGAAACGACATTGCCATCATCAGGATCGAACAGCTCTACCCGCTCCGCAAGGACCTGATCGCAGAGATCGTCAAGACATTCCCGCCGGGGGTGCGCCTCTCCTGGGTTCAGGAGGAGCCGGAGAATATGGGGGCATGGCCCCATCTGCGCCACTATCTGACCGAGGTAGCGGAATCCATACGTTATGTGGGACGCCCCGAAGATAGCTGCCCCGCAGTCGGTTCCCATCGCATCCATGCCGAAGAGCAAAGCGCCATCATCCGTGCAGCATTCGCCGACTGAACATCCAAAAAACGGCAGTCAATAACCACAAAGACACAAAGGGCACAAAGAAATTCAACTGCTTATGAAAATAAAGACTCGAACCAAACTGGTGAAAGATTTTGGTAAGACGGCTGATTGATCTTCCTTCGTGTACTTTGTGTCTTTGTGGTTCAAATGCTTTTTTAGGATCATAACAATACCACCAGATCAACTATCCGGGGATTCTATGCCAGATTTGTTATTCATATCCGACAAACCCAAGGTGGAGCAGATCAGGGATCTGCTCCAGCCGATGCTCAAGCTCGAAATCGGCGTGACGGCAGACGTCGAACGCGCCATGAAGGACGTCCTCAACCATCCTCCGTCCGTCATCTGCATCCAGGAGCAGGTGGCTGGTACAACGGCCGAGGAGATTGTCAGGCAGATTCTGACCATACCGGAAAACGGGACACCCCTGTTTGTCCTTTTGCGCGAGGGAGACGACACCGCCGTGCCGCCTGAACAGCTCTTCACACATGTCATTGACCTGAACCTGCCCGTGGAACAGCTTGTCAAGAGCATCCTCCGCGCAGTTCTTCAGCCTGCCTTGAAACTCCGCTGGAGTGAGATCTACACCTCTCGTGAACAGGATTGGCCGGCTGTTTCCCTCCATGAAGAGACGGAGCCTGACGGGGCACCCGCTGCGCCGACCAAAAGCCAGATCCCGGCTGAACTGTTGAAGGCGTTTGAACATAACTACCGCTCCCGTCACCGAGACAGATGGCTGAAATATGCCACCGTCTCCCTGACGGCATGCCTGGCGGTGTTCGCTTGGCACCTGACATCCCGCAGACACGACCAGATCGGCACCATCTCCCATACACTCTCCGCACGTCCGGCGACGCAACAGCCTGCGGTTACACCGGTTTCGCCGACCAAAAAGAATACCCCTACCACGCCCCCTTCTTCCGCTGCAATCGTCCAGATGGTTCCGGCGGCGGCCCCGGTTCCGCCGGCCAAAAAGAGTACCCCTACCCCGGCCCCCTCTTCCGCTGCAATCGTCCAGAAGGCTCCGGCGACCCCGCGCAAGCCTGTCGCCGGCACGGCCAAGACGTTCAAGCTGCCGTCGTTTATCCCGAAAAAGGGCCGGGACAGCGCCTACTCCCGACAGAAACCGGGCTGGGAGCGTTATACCGATTCAACTCGCGAATTCCGCATCCTCAGGTCGGGCAACCGCATCAAAGCCGTCCAGGTGCTGGCGACAACGCCAGACACCATCAGCCAGCCTTTTCTTAAATCGGTCCTGGGGGAAATTTCAGGAACAAACACCTATCGGGAAACTTCTCAAAAGGAAGAACACGGATTTCTGGTCAAGCGTGGCAGCGCAGGGCCGGGTGTCAAAATCCTGATCTATACCCAGAAATCCAGGATTCGAGCCTTTGTGATCTCCATTAGTTGAAGACACGGCCCGATATTCAAAGAATTGCAGTGAATGCACTTTAATTTATCACACCACGGGAGACTGAAAACTATGAACAAGATTGCAGCAATTACCGTTTTGTGCCTCATCTCGCTACCAACCGCCCTGTGGGCCGATTCCTCCCGTTCCCTTCCCAGGTCCTACCATTCCTGGCAAAAAAGCGGCCGCAAAGTCGTGACAGACAAAAGCTCGCTGTTTTACGGAATTCATTTTATTTACGCCGACAAGAAGGCCATGAATGGCTATAGGGCCGGCAACAGGTTTGCCGAGGGAAGTTCGATCATCATCGAGCATTTCAACATCAAGGAAGGTTCCGGCTCTCCTGTCGAGGGTTCCAAGAACATGATCGTAATGATGCGCAAGGATAAACGCATGAAAACGACCGGTGGCTGGCTGTTCGCCGGATACGGCGCCGACGGAGCCCCAAGCGGGCTTGACCCCGTGAGCACCTGCTTCGGCTGCCACCAGAAGGACGCCGCCCAAAAGGATTACGTCATCTCCACCATCAACGATTTCAAGAAGTAACAATACGGCGCATCCGGGAACTGGAGCCTCTCGTGGGCAACATCCTACTGCTCGGCAGGGGCGGCAACTAAATGGGGCAAAACAATGAAAACTTCTTCCTGGGCCGGCAACCGATCCTCAATCGCAGACAGGAGATCGTCGGCTACGAGCTGCTCTTCCGCGCCACCACCGTAAATCGCGCGGAGTTCGACAACCAATCTCAGGCCTGCACCAGCGTCATCACCAATGCCCTGACGACCTTCGGCCTTCAGGAGGTTCTGGGAGGAAAATTCGGTTTCATCAACGTCTATCTCGGCCTGTTTCTCTCGGAATTGCTCGAATTGCTCCCGATCGGACAATCGGTTCTCGAACTGCTGGAAACCATCAAACTGGACGACAACATTGCCGAACGGTGCCGTGAGCTGAAAAAACTGGGATTCAAGCTGGCCCTGGACGACCACGTGTACCGTCCCGAATATCACGAGTTTTACTCTTTTGTCGATTACGTCAAGATCGATATCCTCGATACCGGCATGGAAGAGCTTCCGGAGATCGTCCGAAAGTTGCGCCAATGGCCGGTTAAGTTATTGGCCGAAAAGGTCGAGACTCTCGATCAGTTCGAAATCTGCGCCGGTCTGGGCTTCGATTACTTTCAGGGATATTTTTTCGCACGTCCGGTCGTTCTCAACAAAAAACGGCTCGATGTTTCAGGCAGGGCCATGCTGATGTTGCTCCAGCAGCTTACCATGGACGCCCCCCTCGAAGAGATCGAACAGACCTTCAAGGAAAACCCGAGTCTCTCCTACAACCTCCTGCGGCTGGTCAACTCGGTGGCCCTCGGCATGCGCGAAAAGATCAAAACCCTCCGGCATGCCATCCTTATGTTGGGGACCGCCCACCTGCGGCGCTGGATCCAATTGTCCCTGTTTTCCAGCAACGACGCACGGGGTCTCGATAACCCTCTCCTGGAGATGGCAGCGGTTCGGGGTCGCCTGATGGAAACGCTGGTACTCCAGAAACTGCGACAATCCACTTCCTCCGAACAATCGGAAGAAGCTTTTATGACCGGTATCCTGTCGCTTCTTGATGTACTTTTTGAAACTCCCATGGACGAAATCATCCCGCACCTCAATCTCAACGAGGAGATATGCGCTGCCCTGCTCAACCGGTCAGGACGACTGGGCGAACTACTCTCTCTTGCCGAGAAGCTGGAAGTGACCGATTTTGATGCCGTCATGCCGCTGCTCGACCGGTGCAACATAACTCTTGACGAGTTGTTGGCGGCGCAACTTGAGGCGTTCAACTGGCGATCCGGCATCCTCACCCATTAACAGGCCGATGAAAATCTACTGCGGGGCCGTTCTGCGACGTTGCAGCTCGCTCGGAAGCCCAACATACGAGGAGTATGCCTCGCTTCCTCACTCGCTTGCGCCTTGCATAACGGCCTCCTCATGACGATTTTCAAAAACCAGTGTGATACACCGATAACGCAGTACCATGGTGCGGCCGAGGGAAAACCCGCTCCTTTCCATCCTTGACACCCCTCGTCTTTTGCGGTAGCCTAGCATGTCCTGCCATAGGGACATGCCTGATTCCGGGGCGCATTCAAACACCGAGCATGCAGGCTTCCTTACGGTTTTTTCGACGTGCCGGTTCGTACGCCGTTGCCGCGCCCCCTGTTTGCCTGTTTTCCTTTGAATCCGCCCTTTGTGGTATACCACTCGAATTTCCTTGCAAGGTCACGTCAGTATGAAAATCACAGCAATCATCCCAGCCCGTTACGCATCCACCCGCTTTCCGGGGAAGGCCCTGGCCGATATCGGGGGCAGACCGATGATCCAGCATGTCTATGAACGGACGTGCAAGGCATCCCTGGTTTCTCGGGTTATCGTGGCAACAGACGATAGGCGCATCGCCGACGTAATACACCAGATCGGCGGTGAGACGGTCATGACCTCCGCCGACCATGAAACGGGAACCGACCGCCTGGCCGAGGTGGCGGGCGGCCTGGATACGGATATCATCGTCAACGTGCAGGGTGACGAGCCGCTCATATCTCCGGAAATGATCGACCAGGCGATCGAGCCGTTCCTCAACGACCCAACCCTGAAAATGGGGACCTTAAAGACCCGCATCAAATCACTGCACGATTTTTTGAGTCCGAACGTGGTCAAGGTGGTGACCGGCGCGGATGGCTGCGCATTGTATTTTTCGCGTTCTCCGCTGCCGTTTTTTCGCGACAAGTGGCAGGATCTCAAAGACGAATCCTTTATAAACGGCAAGCTGCTCTGCTACAAGCATGTCGGCCTCTATGTCTACCGCCGGGACTTTCTTCTCCAATATGCCGCAATGCCGCAGACCTTTTTGGAGATCGCGGAGAAACTGGAGCAGTTGCGTGCCATAGAGAATGGCACACGCATCCGTGTAATCGAAACCGAATTTGAATCCATCGGCGTTGACACCCCCGATGACCTGGCAAAGGCGCAGGAGCGCTACCGAAGATTGACGCACTAGCAGGTTGTTGAAAAACGTCATGAGGAAGGCCGGATGCCGGGCGCACGGGACGGAGCAGCCGGGGCATAACTGGTAGTTAGCAGAGGTTGCGAGTATCGCGCAACGCCGCAGACGGCTCTCCGCAATAGTTTTTCAACAACCTGATAATTTTCAAGCCGTCCCCACAGGAGCTGATTTCATGAAAACCAAGTTCATCTTCATCACCGGCGGGGTTGTCTCGTCCATCGGCAAAGGGCTGGCAGCTGCCTCGCTGGGAGCATTGCTGGAGGCGCGCGGCCTGCGTGTCACCATGCAGAAACTGGACCCCTATATCAATGTCGATCCCGGCACCATGTCGCCCTTTCAGCACGGCGAGGTCTTTGTCACCGACGACGGTGCCGAAACCGACCTGGACCTGGGGCATTACGAGCGCTACACCAACGCCCGCCTCTCCAAGAAAAGCAACTTCACCACCGGCCAAGTCTATTTCTCCGTTATCGAAAAGGAACGGCGCGGTGACTACCTGGGGGGGACGGTGCAGGTCATTCCCCACATTACCGACGAGATCAAGAGCAAGGTCATTGAGAACGCCAAGGGGGCCGACGTCGCGATCATAGAGGTCGGCGGCACCGTAGGCGACATCGAATCCCTCCCCTTCCTGGAGGCGATCCGCCAGTTCCGTTACGACCGCGGACACGGCAATACACTCTACATCCATGTCACCTTGGTTCCCTATATCCACACCGCTGGCGAAATGAAGACCAAACCGACCCAGCACTCGGTCATGGAACTGCGCAAGATCGGCATCCAGCCCGATATCCTGCTCTGCCGCTGCGACCGGGAACTTCCCCAGGAGATGAAGAAGAAGATCGCCCTGTTCTGTAACGTGGAAGAGAAGGACGTCATACAGGTGGTGGACTCGGAACACATCTATGCCGTCCCCCAGGCGCTCAGCAAGGAACGGCTGGATGAACAGGTGGTAGACAAACTCAACATCTGGACCAAGGCCCCTGACCTGACCCCATGGCAGAATGTGGTCGAGACCCTGCGGCATCCCGGTCATGGCGAAGTACGCATAGCGGTGGCCGGAAAGTACGTCAACCTGACCGAGTCCTACAAGTCTCTGGCCGAGGCACTGACACACGGCGGCATCGCCAACGACTGCCGGGTGTACCTGAAATACGTTGATTCAGAGAAGATCGAACGGGACGGCATTGGCGGCCATCTCGACGATGTGGACGGAATCCTGGTGCCGGGTGGGTTCGGCGAGCGCGGGACCGAAGGGAAGATCACCGCCATCCAGTTCGCCCGCACCGCAAAAATCCCCTTTTTCGGGATATGCCTGGGAATGCAGATGGCAGCCATCGAATTTTCCCGCAATGTCTGCGGCATCGAGGACGCTTGTTCAAGCGAGTTCACAGAGTGCGGCTCCCCACTCATCCATCTCATGGAGGAGCAGAAATCCGTCAACAAAAAGGGTGGGACCATGAGGCTTGGGGCATACCCCTGTTCCGTTGCCAAGGGAACCCTTGCCTATGCGGCCTACAACGCGACCGAGATCTCCGAACGGCATCGCCACCGCTACGAATTCAATAACAAATTCCGCTCCACCCTCACCGAAAAGGGGATGATCCTGTCCGGCGTTTACAAGGATAAGGATCTGGTGGAGATCATCGAACTGCCCGAACATCCCTGGTTCCTGGGGTGCCAGTTTCACCCCGAATTCAAGTCCAAGCCGCTCCAGCCCCACCCGCTCTTCCGGGCTTTTATCGGCGCAGCGCTTTTGCACCGTAATGGGAGGTAGACCGTGACACGCGAGATAGCTATCAACGACATAAAGATCGGTGCGGGCAGGCCGTTGGTGCTGATTGCCGGCCCCTGTGTCATAGAGTCGGAGACAGCGACATTGCACCACGCCGAGCGGCTGTTGACCATCTGCAACGGCCTGTCCATGCCGCTCATCTTCAAGGCATCCTATGACAAGGCCAACCGCACCTCTATGGGTGGCTTCCGGGGGCCGGGGATGAGGGACGGTTTGAAGATCCTCGCCAAGGTCAAGGATTCCCTCGGATTAGCGGTGCTCTCCGACATCCACTCCATCGAGCAGGTGGCGCCGGCGGCAGAAGTGCTGGACGTGCTGCAGATACCGGCCTTTCTCTGCCGGCAGACCGACCTCATCGTGGCGGCTGCCCAGAGCGGCCGGGTAATCAACGTCAAAAAAGGGCAGTTTCTGGCTCCCTGGGACATGAAAAACGTCGCCGCCAAGGCGGTGGCGGCCGGCAACGAGAATATCATCCTGACCGAACGGGGAGCCTCCTTCGGCTACAACAATCTCGTGGTGGACATGCGTTCGTTCCCGATCATGTGCTCCACGGGCTTTCCGGTCATATTCGACGCAACCCACAGCGTGCAACTCCCCGGAGGCCAGGGTGAGAGTTCCGGCGGCCAGCGGGAGTATGTCGAGTATCTCTCACGGGCTGCCGTGGCGGCGGGCATCGACGGTATCTTCATGGAGGTGCACGAAGACCCGGACAAGGCGCTCTGCGATGGGCCCAACTCCATCCCCCTCAACGAATTGCCGGCGCTCCTGAAGATGCTCAAGTCGATCGACGCATTGGTCAAATAATTCCGGTTTCAAATCAGAGATGACATCAAGGCGGCGAGGATCGAGGCGACGAAGGCGTACAAGGCAGTACGTTGAGGAGCCGAAGACGAGCCAACGACAATTTGCAAAGTAAATTGGACCGCGAAGGCGCCCCGTAGGGGGAGGCTGGAGACCTCGTCAAGATGCCGCTTTGATTTGGAATTGGAATAGGCCGGTTTTCCCTCCCTCTATAACCGTTATTTTGAAGGATTGGCATGCAAAAGATGTTTCCCTACATTATTACCATCTCCTCGGAAAAAGGCGGAGTCGGCAAGACCACGCTCGCTACCAACCTGGCCATATACCTGAAGACCATGCGCGACGACCTGCCGGTCACGATCTTTTCCTTTGACAATCATTACACGATTGACCGGATGTTCGAACTGGCTGGACAGAAACTGAGGGGCACCGTCCATGAGTTGCTGAAGGGCGTTCCGGCGCACGAGTTGGTGCACACCGGCCAGTATGGTGTCGGTTACATCCCGTCGTCAACCGAACTGGGAGAGCTGGGCGAAACGTTCCGGGGGCCCATGAGCCTGACGCGTATGTTCGCCGAATCCGGGTTTGGCGGCATCATCATCATCGACACCCGCCCGGACCTGAATATCCTGACCCAGAACGCCCTTTATGCCGCTGACCGGGTCCTGATCCCGGTCAAGGACATGCCCAGCCTGGAGAATTGCAAAAATATCTTCGCCTTGTTCGATCAGCGCGGCATCGACAAAAAATCCCTCTCCCTGATCCCCTGCCTGATCGATTCGCGCATCAAATTCGATGGAATCTTCAAGGATCAGAAGACCTTGTTGCGAGCCTTTGCCATCAATCGCGGCTACCGCTGCATGGATACCTATATTTCCAAGAGCCCCAAGGTGGAGAGCCTCAACACCAATCCGGAGGGCAAAATCTATCCGATCCTGACCCATGCCCGCGGAACCGAAGTCTTCGGGCAATTCACCGAGATTGCGCGTGATATCCTGCGGCATTACGATGCCACCCCGGAACCGCGTTCCTGCTTGTACGCCGCCTGGCTGAAAGAAAAGGAGGGCAAAAGAAAAGAGTCGTACCGCGCCCGCCTGGAGGGTCTTGCCGAGCGCTGTCTGATCTGCGGCACGCTCCTGACGGAGCAGCCGGAGCAGCGGGGGTTTTACTATGAAGCGTCCGACCGGGCCAGCCGCGGCTTCCTGCATAGCGACTGTTTCACCGACCTGCTCTGTACGACGCTCTACGGCATGACCAAACAATCCCAGGCCTACGGCGCGGCGCGAATGGTGATTGCCGACCGGGCGCTGAGAACCGTCTCGCTGTTCTATCCCCAATCAGGAGAGAATGCGGCTATACTCGATTATCGGCAGTTCAGCATGGAGGGAGAACAACTCTTCAGCAAGGATCTGCCGATGCAGGGTTTCAGCGAGGGAGAATTCGATGGTACGAATGACCGGCTCTTCCTGCTCTTGAATGAATCACTGGCCGGTTATGAGGGGTCGTTGCGTGAAGGAACCTGGCTGGCGGTGCACCCTGTTGACGCCGAGGCTCCGGAAACGGTCCTTAAGGATGAGCGCTATCGCTCCCTGCAACAGACCCAGGCAAGGATCGCCCAGCAGCTCGAAGAATCAGAGAATTGAGGATGGCTACCACCCCCGGCCCCTCCTAAACTAGGAGGGGAGGAAAATCGATCAGATCTTCCCCATCCTTGATAAGGAGGGGGGGGTGGTTGATTCCTCTGCCGGGGGGACCTTCCGAAAGTGTGGTTGTTACAAGGCACTAGTGTGCCGCCAGCATCTCCGCGGCATGCGCCAAGGCGGAATCCGTGATCTTGGCCCCGGCCAACATGCGGGCGACCTCGCGGGTACGCTCTCCATCCGTCAGCACGACGACCTGCGTTGTCGTCCTGTTGTTTGCCACCCGTTTTTCCACCCGGAGATGCTGGCCGGCAAAGACCGCCACCTGCGCCAAGTGGGTGATACAGAGCACCTGCTGTAGAGCGGCGACATTCCTGAGCTTTTGCCCCACCATCTCGGAGGTGGCGCCGCCAATGCCGGTGTCCACCTCGTCAAAGATCAACGTCGGCACATCCCTCTCGGGCAGGACCTGTTTGAAAGCAAGCATAAGTCTCGATAGCTCGCCGCCGGAGGCGATCCTTGCCAAGGGACGGGGAGGCTCACCCGGATTGGGGGAGAAGAGGAGTTCAACCCGCTCGTATCCCGTGGCACGCGGCTCCGACAGGGGCTCCAGGACCGTTTCGACGATGGCGTTCTTCATGGCAAGCTGATGCACCTCCACGGCCAGCGCCCTGGAGAAGGCAACAGCGGCCGCCGTGCGTTGCGCGGTGAGGTCTCCTCCCCGCCGGCGCAGCTCATCCGCAAGCTTCTCCAACTCGTCTTCCAGGTCGTGCCGGAACCGTTCCCGCCCCCGCAGCGTCTCGATTTCGTCATCGAGCCCCTGTTTGAGCGCTAAAATAGCCTCGACGGTCGGGGCATACTTCCTCTTGAGGCCGTTTATCAGGTCGAGGCGGTCGTCGGCCTGCTGCAAGGCGGCCGGATCGGCCTCGACGCGGGAGGAATAATCGCGCAGCATGATCGCGGCATCCTCAACCAACAGATAGGCATTTTCGAGGGAGGCGGCCAAGCCGTCCAGGGTGTGGTCTATGGCGGAGATCTCGGCGATGGCGTTCTTGATGCGCAGCAATTGCCCGAGAATCGCCCCATCCCCCCCGTACAGCTGTTCAAAGGCAGAGGCCGTGACACTCCCCAGCCTTTCGGCGCCGGCAAGAACCCGGCGGCGCTCTCCCAACGCCTCTTCCTCGCCGGCTTGCAGCGCTGCCCGGGCAATCTCGTCGGACTGATACGACAAAAGGTCCAGTCTCCGTTCAGCCTCCCGCTCCACTTCGTCCAGACCCGCGATGCGCTCCCGAAGGGCGCGAAAGCGTTCGAAGAGCCTGCTGAACTCCTCCCGCTGCCCGCTCAGGCCGGCATAGGCGTCAAGGAGCCGCAGATGGTTTTCCGGCCGAAGCAGGGTCTGGGACTCATGCTGGCCGTAGATATTGATCAGGCGGGGGGCGGTATCGGCAAGGAGCGCCAGGGTGGCCATGCTCCCGTTGATGAAGAGCCGATTTTTCCCGGCCCGTGAGATGGAGCGCTTCACGAGCAACTCGTTGTCGCAATCAAAACCGGAATCTCGGAGTTGCCGGGCCACATCGGGTTGGTTGGATACGTCGAACATCGCCTCCACGACCGCCTCGTCCTCCCCTGAGCGGATCAGGTCGGTCGAGGCGCGGCCTCCCATGATGAGGCCGACGGCGTCGATGATGATGGACTTGCCGGCGCCGGTTTCGCCGGTCAACACGGTAAGCCCTTCTTTGAAGGAGATATGAAGGGTATCGATGATGGCAATGTTCCTGATGGTCAGGTCGGTCAGCACGGGATCACACTCCACATGGTACGCTGGGGCCGCATTACTGTCCTCCCCATTTGAGTTTCGTCCTCAGGACCTCGAAATAATCCCGGCTGCGTGACATGACCAGGCCGGTGGTTTCGAGGGCCGAGCGGACATCGACCGAATCCCCCTCCATCAGTTCGAAGCCGACCTGGCCATCCAGGGTCAGATAGACCTTTTCGTCAAAGGAGGACGCCACGGTAATGGTGATGTTCGACTCGTCGGAAACCACGATGGGGCGGTTCGTCAGCGTGTGGGGACAGATGGGGGTAATCACGATGCAACTCATCCGGGGGTGGATGATGGGGCCGCCGGCGGACATGGAGTAGCCGGTGGAACCGGTGGGCGTGGAGATGATCAGACCGTCGGCCCGGTAGGTGGTCAGGAAATGGCCGTTGACCTTGGTTTCGAGGTCGATGATACGGGCCAGGGCTCCCTTGTTGATGACAATATCGTTCAGCACGTTATTCTTTTCTATCTCCCTCCCCTCCCGGCAGACGCTCACCTCCAGCATCATCCGCTCCGAGATGCACGAGGCGCCCTTCAGGCACTGCTCCAGGACCGGGTAGAGTTCCTCCACCGTTACCTCGGTGAGAAAGCCGAGACTCCCCAGGTTGACCCCCACGATGGGTACTTCCTTGCCGCTGAAGAGCCTCGCCACGGAGATCAGCGTGCCGTCGCCCCCCAGCACCACCACCAGATCGGCCTGTTCCCGGATGTCCTCGGCCGTGGTCCCCCTGGGATAGCCGATGTGGCTGGCCAGATGCACCTCCACCAACGGCAGGCACCCCTTTTCCTCCAGCCAGTTGATGAGGTCGTCGGCAACCCCCTGGCAGCGCGGGTCATGCTTCTTGGCGAATATGGCAACGTTTCGAATCAACATATGTCACCCTTTCAGGCGTCTGATCTTTTCCAGGCTCGCTTCCAGCACCAGTTTCTTGTCGGCCACCTCGATCAGCTTCTCCCGTTCCCTGGCTACCACATCCGCCGGGGCTCGTTCGACAAAGCTGGGATTCTCCAGTTTTTTCGAAAACTGGTCGATCTCCTTTTCGATCTTTGCAATCTCCTTGAGCAGGCGCTTCTCCTCCTCTTCCGTATCCACAAGCCCTTTGAGCGGTACGTAGATCTGCACGTCCCCCGCCACCTGGATGGAGGCATCCTCCGGCTTCTCGATCCCAAGGCCTACAGCCAGGTCAGCGACCCGGGCCAAGCTGATGATGGCTCCCTCGCTATGCTTCATCAGCCTGAGGCTCTCTGCACCGCCGCAGGAGAGGATCACGCTGATCTCCCGGGAAGGGGGCACTTCCATCTCGCCGCGGATGTTGCGGATGCCGCCGATGACCGCCATGACCCGTTCCATGTTGGCAGCCGCCTCGGGGTAGAAGCGTTCCGTGTCCGGTTCGGGGTACGGAGCCAGCATGATGGTCGCCTTCTCCTTCGTGCCCGGCAGGGCCTGCCAGATCTCCTCGGTGATAAAGGGCATGAAGGGATGCAGCAGACGCAGCAGATGCTCCAGCGTGTACCAGAGCACATACCGGACCGTCGTCTTGCGCTGTGGGTCGCCACCGTACAGGTCCTTCTTGGAGAGTTCAAGATACCAGTCGCAGAATTCACTCCAGGTAAACTGGTACAGCCCCATGGCCGCCTCGTTGAAGCGGTACTCTGCCAGGGCCTTGTTCGTCTCCCGGGCAGTCTCGTTCAGACGGTGCAGGATCCACTTGTCCCCTTCGGAGAGCGCCAATTCTCCCAATTTCAGGGGATCGGGGTCGAAGCCTTCCAGGTTCATCAGGGTAAATCGAGCCGCATTCCATACCTTGTTGCAAAAATTGCGGTAACCGGCGATGCGCTCCTCGGCCAGCTTGATGTCCCTCCCCTGGGCTGCAAAGGCGGCCAGGGTGAAACGGAAGGCATCGGTGCCGTACTGGTCGATGATCGTCAGCGGATCGATCACGTTCCCCTTGGACTTGCTCATCTTCTGCCCCTGGGCATCCCGCACCAGGGCATGGATGTAGACGTCTCCGAAGGGAACCTCGTCCATGAAGTGCAGCCCCATCATCATCATGCGGGCCACCCAGAAAAACAGGATGTCAAAGCCGGTCACCAGGCAGGAGGTGGGGTAGAAGGCGGCCAGCTCGGCCGTTTGTTCGGGCCACCCCATGGTGGAGAAGGGCCACAGTGCCGAGGAGAACCAGGTGTCCAGGACGTCGGTCTCCTGACGGATCTCGTCGCTTCCGCATGTGCCGCAGACGGCCGGATCCTGCATGGCCACGGTCACCTCGCCGCAGTGGTCGCAGAACCAGGCCGGGATGCGATGCCCCCACCAGATCTGGCGCGAGATGCACCAGTCGCGGATGTTTTCCATCCAATCGTAGTAAGTGTTCTCCCATTGCTTGGGGATGATACGCGTTTTGCCCTCTTTAACCGCTGCCAGGGCCCGCTCTGCCAGTGGGGCAACCTTGACGTACCATTGCAGCGAGAGGTAGGGCTCCACCACGGTCTTGCAGCGGTAACAGCCGCCAATCGACATGGCATGGTCCTCGATCCGCTCCAGTAGCCCGGCGGCTTCCAGCTCCGCCACGATCCGCTTACGGGCCTCGAAACGGTCCATCCCCTCGTACTGATGCCCCGCGGCATTGACGACGCCTGACTCGTCAAAGACATTGATCATATCCAGGCCATGACGCTGGCCGACCTCGAAGTCGTTGAAATCGTGGGCCGGCGTGATCTTGACCACGCCGGTGCCGAACTCCCGGTCCACGTACTCGTCGGCCACCACAGGGATCTCGCGGTTGACCAGCGGCAGGATCACCTTTTTGCCGATCAGGGCCTGGTAGCGTTCATCCTCGGGGTGCACGGCCACCGCCGTATCGCCCAGCATGGTCTCGGGGCGGGTCGTCGCCACCACCACGTGCTGTCCCGGTTCACCGGCCACCGGGTAGCGGATGTGCCACAGATGCCCTTTTTTATCTTCGTGTTCCACCTCGATATCCGACAGGGCGGTATGGCAGCGGGGACACCAGTTGATCAGTCGGTTGTCGCGGTAGATCAGTCCATCCTGGTACAACTTGACGAACACGGTGCGCACTGCCTTGGACAGCCCCTCGTCCATGGTAAAGCGCTCCCGCTCCCAGTCACAGGAGGCGCCCAGACGTTTCAACTGGCCGATGATCTGGCCGCCCGACTCGGCCTTCCACTTCCAGACCCGCTCGATAAAGGCCTCGCGCCCCAGTTCGTGACGATCCTTTTTCTCGGCTGCAAGCTGGCGCTCCACGACGTTTTGCGTCGCAATGCCGGCATGGTCGGTACCCGGCATCCAGAGCACGTTATACCCCTGCTGCCGCTTCCAGCGGCAGAGGATATCCTGCAGGGTGTTGTTGAGCGCGTGCCCCATGTGCAGGGCGCCGGTCACATTGGGAGGCGGGATGACGATGCTGTATGGTTTCCGGTCCGAAGCAGCGGCGGCATGGAAGTATCCCTTGGCCTCCCATTCCGCGTACCATCTTTTTTCCACATCATGCGGTTCGTAGCCTTTTGCCAGTTCTTTTGTCATGGTTGCATAACACCTTTATCCGAGTGATTTCAAGTTATTCACGGGTGTGAGCCGGCAACACCCCGCGGCACTGACATACAATGCCGTACCCGAACAACCAATATAAAAAAAACAGGGGGATTATGCAACATCCCCCTGCAAACAACGCTTATTATTTATCATTCTTCTGATAAAATCGCCACCAATGAACGAGGGCTTTGCCGGCAGTCCCCATACCCCAGCGGATCGCTATCAATATCTTCGAACGATATGATCGGCTCAGATCACTGACATGATATGGTTGCCATAGTCTGCCCGGCTACAAGATACGACAGTGGTGTATTGTTCTCCCCAGTTGCAGAGGCGGTAGCCATCCATTGTACCGTGATAACGTGTGAGTCGCCTGAAGCTGCTGGGACCCCAACATCTATGGCAACAGGTATATAAGCAAGACCGTTAACATCCGTTGTCAACACTACCGGTGTTCCTGCTGGCGGCGGCGGGTCTACAGTAATCTGGCCTACGGCTCCCGGGAAAAAAACGACATCATCGAAACCGGTTACGCCATTTGTCATGCTATCTACAAATACCTGCACAGTCTGACCCTTAACCGGGTTTCCTGTGGGGTCAACAAACTTAACCGTCGCTCCGGAATTCACGATACGAACAGACCCAGCAGCACAAGTTTTCGTAACAGAGTCGGATGTGACTGTAAAAGTTCCCGTTCCAGGCGGAACCAATGTTAGCATTGCAGGCGTTACTACAATTTTGATCTCAGTACTTACCAGATCGCCGACCATGGCATAAACAGTTACAGTTTTTGTCGTACTTGAAACATTATGCGTTTGCAGTGGCGCTTGAGCAACACCTACACCATTGGTATATGCTTCAGTATTTGAAATTATAGTCGGATCGCTGGATATAAAAGAAATCTTTAAATTGTTTGGCGTGGTTGTTACAGTCGTAGCATATGTTGCAGTTGCGACTGTCTGCTGACCGGCAGCAACATTGGCCGAGGTAACCGCCAAAGAAAGCGAGCCGATAGTATTACCACCTCCACCGCCACAACCGTCCAATAATGTTGCCGTAACCAGCATTAATGCCGGAATTAATCGCGATACCCTCATGCGCCCCCCAAAAGTGTGTTAATGCCTATATCGAATTTAATATTCTCGGCGTGATAAAGATCAGAAGCTCTGTTTTAGTCTTGGTCTTCGTATTATCTTTAAAGAACTTGCCGATAAAGGGGATATCCATCAGGAAGGGGACGCCGTCATCTTCGTCGCTATCATTATCGACAAAGATTCCGCCAATCACCGTGGTCTCGCCATCCTGTAACAACATCTCGGTAACAGCTTCTTTCTTGTTGATCGCAGGTGCCGTGGCTCCAGTAGGAACCGCACCGGGAGAATCGTTTTTGGCATCGACTTTCAAGCTTATTGTACCATTGGCATTGATATGTGGAGTTACTTCAAGTGCAAGAGCGGCTTCAATGAACTGCGTAACCGGTCCGGTATTGGCCGATGAATTTTGATACGGTATTTGTTGCCCCTGCGATATTTTGGCTGTTTTGTTGTTGAGGGTCGCGACTTTCGGAGCAGAAATGATTTTTACCAGTCCGACACTTGCGGCAGCGTTCAGGCGCAAGTCAAGCTGGATATTGCTCGTAAGCGAGCCAAAGGAAATACCCGTTGCCATACCGGAAGCAGTGCCGACACCGGAAGTGGTTGGGACTGTCGTGACTGCACCGCCAAAATTGGTATCGAGTGAATTGATCCCCATAAAGGATGCCGATCCGTCTTGGTAATGGATGCCCCAGTTAACGCCGATGGACTGGCTGAAGGTCGAGGTCGCCTCGATAATCCGGGCCTCGATCATGACCTGTTTCTCAGGCACGTCGAGCTGTTGCACCAGTTTTCGCATGTCATCCAGAGCCTGTGGAATATCCTTGACGATCACCTTGTTGGTGCGCGAATCCTGCGTTATAACGCCGCGCTCGGTTTTCAGCGCTTTGAACTGGTTGGAGATGGTCACAATATCAGCATAATTGAGACTGAACATTTCCGTTTTGAGCTCGGTGGAATTGGTCAGTGCCTTTTTGATTTCCTGCTCTTCTTCGGCCTGTGATTTGAATTTGCCTTTACCCTTGATGATGATGACGTTGCCTTGTTCCCGCTTGTCCAGTCCCTTGGTGTCAAGAATGATATCCAACGCCTGATCCCACGGTACGTTGACGAGCTTGATGCTAATGGTCCCGGTGACGTCGTCTCCAAGGACAAAGTTTTTATTGCTCACCTCGGAAAGAAGTTGGAATATCTTGCGCACATCGGCATCCGCAAATTCAAGGGTGACCTTGCGCCCTTTATACATCTTCGACGTTTCATACGATGTTGCTCTCGATTCCGATGCGGGCACCAGCTCGGAAGTGATATCCACCTCTTTTGCTACAGCTGATTTGGGTACCTGCGCGGCGCGAAGACGAGGCTCCGGACATTCCATCGCCGGTTTTTCGGCGCCAAGCCTTTCAGTAGCTTTAAAATCCACGAAGTACATGTCGCCCTCGTGGCGGAATTCATACGATGCAGCAGCACGCAACGCGATTCGCAGCTTGGTGTCGGTTCCTTTGCGGGTTTTCACCATAAAGGGCGTAACGCGTAGAACCGGTGAAACGAAGGCTTCGGCATCCAGAGAGCGCTGAAGACGCTTCGGCAGATTGGCGTTCCTTATCGTCAGGGTTACAAAACCAGCTGCTTTGACCGGTTGTCCTACAATAGCATCCCCGCTAACCTTGACAGCCACTCGGGAGATACCATCAACCACCTGGAAGTCAATCGATTCAACAATGGCGGGCCCTGTTGCCGCGCGCATCTCCACTTTGGGTGCTGCCGGGGAGACGGACGCCGGCGGCTGCGGCTCCGCCACCTTTTGCTCCGGCGCTGCCGCCTTTTGCTCCGGCGCTGCCGCCTTTTGCTCCGACGCTGCCGCCTTTTGCTCCGACGCTGCCGCCTTTTGCTCCGACGCTGCCGCCTTTTGCTCCGGCGCTGCCGCCTCTTGCGCAGGCAGCTTTATCTCTGTGCCGATTGCGGCGGGCTTTGCAGCAGTTTCCCCACCAGACTTGCCTTCAAGAACAATCCGCACCCCTTCTGCCGTTTTTGATGCCGTGGCCTCCGGGAAGGAACCATTGATTCCATCGAGCACAACACGCGTTCTGTCGGGATAGAGGCCGATGCGGGCCGATGCGACGCCAGCCGTATTCAGAGGGATGAGACGGCTGGGAAGAACGCTCACGACACCAGGCAGGTCGATCACATAACGTTCAGGCTTATTAAGCCTGAATGTCTTGAAATCATCGATGCCCCCATCGATGGCTAAGATTATGGCGCCGTCTTTTGTGGTAACCGCGCTCAAGGTACGCTTGGCGCCAACCTCCGACGCCGCGCGAGGCTCCGGTTCGGCTTTGACTGGTACCGTTGCTGCAACCGGATTGGGAGCGGGAGCCGAGACAGGGGTGCTTGCCGGAACTTCAGCAGTCTTGACGGCAGTTTCCGTTGCCGTATTTGCTCCCGGCAAGGCAGCATGTTGCACCGGGAAAGCGATATGCAACTCAGCTGGATTATCCGGGGAAGCGGAGATGATTGCATCGATATCATTTATCAGTCCAACATTGATCCGGGCCAACGTGCCTGCATCGGTATCAAAACGGCTGACGCTGACGTTTTTGAAATTGCCCCTATTTATTGCTAGTGGAGACGTAATGGCGCCCTGTGTTGTTTGTGACAAATCAATGACCAGGCGCAGGGGCGTGGTGGTTTTGTAGTTGGTGTAGGCGACAGGAGATGAAAGCCTGATTACGAGCTCCGTCGCGTCGCCTTCACCGGACACGCTTATCGATTCGATGGCGGCAATCTTGGCTTTTTCAGACTCTGGAGCGGATTCCGCGCGGCTTGCCATACCCACTGTAAAAAATACCGTCGCTACAGTCATGACAAGGGCTAGAACAATAGATTGTCTCGTAAACCACTTCATGCGGAACTCCTTATTGTTTCCTGGGCAGGGTGATTTTAATGGTTTCTTTGCGCACCCGTCCATTGTCGTCTCTGAATTGCTCCACCACACTCACGCCACTGCTTGTGATCGAGGTTATCAGACCTTCGTTTTTGCCGATCGTCATGCCGACCTTTAAGACATACCCCTTGCCATTGGGATCAACAACCATTGCCTTGTTTTGATTGTCACCCGTTACAAAGCCGATCATTTTGAACTGGTTGACGTCAAAGCTATGTATAGGGAGCGCATTCCGGCCTCTCTTCAGCAGATTGTCCGCCGGTGCCTGGGATGCCTTGACAATGACAAAGGGCCTGAAAGGGTCCTTTTTATTACTGAAGTCGAATTGATTAACCGGTGCCTTCGGCAGTGCAAGCGCAGAGCTGACCTGTTTCTGAACCGGTTTTGACTGTTGCGGTATCGCAGCCTTCGGCGGCTGCGCCGGGGCAGGATGAGCCGGTGCGGGCTCCTCATGTTTTTTGCAACAAAGCAGTGTCGCCACAACGACGCCAGCAACGACAAGTTGCAATAACCACCTATTTGGAAACTGGTTTCTTCTTATCATCCTTAATCTCTTTCTTATCAAGGAAGCGGAATGTGGTGGCAAGACAGGTAACCTTTGTCATCATCCTGTTGTTGACATTCTTGATATCGGCAAAAGAAACGTTGGTTATATTAACGATACGGGGGAGATTCGCAACGGCGGCAAAAAAGTTGGCAACGCTGTAATAGGACCCGGAGACGGTTATATCAACCGGCACATCTGCGTAAAAGTCCTTTGGGGATTCAGGCTTGGGCCTGAAAACAAGAAAATCAAGGCCCGCATTTTTGCCCAATGCGGTGATATTTGTCAGCAATGAGGGAATTTCCTTGGAATTGGGAAGTTCGGTCAGTGCCTGGGCAAGTTCCATGTTAAGTTGATCGTATTCACGTTTGAGGCGGGGGAGATTGTTGGCGACCCTGGTTTTTTCATCGATCTCGTTCTGGAGTGTCGATAATTGGTTTTTCAATCCGTCCAGTTCCTGATACTTGGGCCTGTAGACGAACCAGAGCAGCGCAGCAGCCTCAACGGCAAGCGAAATCACAAGTACGAGGATCTTTTGTTTTGTCGGCAACTTCAGAATTTTTTCGACTTGCGGATCCATAGTCAGTCCGTCCTAGTTCGAGTAAATGCTATTTTTTGGGAGCGGCATCGGGCTGCGGTGCAGCAGGAGCCTTCAACCTGCATGTCAGTTCGAACTTTTTCAGCTTGATTCCGCCCGAATCCAGCTGCTCGGATACGACCAGTTCAACACCCGTGTAGGCTGCGGACGCCTCAAGCCTGCGCATGAAAGTTGCGATCAGTTCTTCCGTGTAAGCGATACCCGACAACTTGATATCATTGCCGTTTTCCGTATAACCGGTTAGCCAGAGCTGTTCAGGAGTAATATCACTCAGTATGGCCAACCGTTCGGCCGGGCCGGTTTTATTCTTGCGCAACTGCACCAGTACATCCAGCTTTTTCTTTACCTGCTCTTTCAAGGTTTTGATTTCTTCCAGCTTGCCGATCTTTTTCTTCAACTCCATGATTCGCGTGTTGGCAGTTGCAATATCATCCTGTGCAGAGGCGACTTGAACCCGCTTTACAAGATAGAGGCACATCACGACAACGGCCACCAACAACAGGCTTACGCAGAATATCGTGATCTGCTGGACGGCAGTTTCCTTTTTTTTCGAAGCCCGAACCGGCAATAAGTTGATCTTGATCATTTGTCCCCGACCCTCCTTATGGCAAGCCCAACGCTTACAGCCATGAGCGGACCAATTTCCTGAAGGTATTCAGGGTCAAAATCCTTTTCATTATACCTGAGCTTTGCAAACGGGTTGATCGTCTCGACCGGCAAGCCGAGCTTCTCGCCTACGGTCTCATTCAAATTGTAGACCTTGGAGCCCCCCCCACTCACAAAGATCCTGGTAATGCGGTCTTCATTTGCCGTGGAGTTATAAAAATCCAGTGAACGGCGAATCTCCTGGGTAATGGTGTCATTTACCTTGCCCAGAACATCCAACAAGGCGCTGTTGTGTGTTTCGCGGGCCAAAATCTTGGCCGATTCCGCCTCAGCGCTGCCCAGGCCCATCTGTTTTTGAATCTCTTCCGTGTAGAGATTCCCTCCCATTTGGACATCCCTGGTCAAAAGCGTGATGCCGCCTTTGGCGATGTTGATATTCATGATATTGGCGCCTATGTTGATGAGCGCCACGACTTCATCCGGGCCGATGTCATGATTGATTTCAAAGGCATTCTGTACCGCAAACGAATCAACATCGACCACGGACAACTGCATGGCGGCTTCGTTGAAAACTGCCACGTAATCATTGATGATGTCTTTTTTGCTGGCGACCAGCAGTACATTCATCTTGGCAGGATCGATGCTGTCGGGCGAAAGTATCTGAAAATCCATATTGACATCGTTGATATCAAAAGGAATATATTGTTCAGCCTCCCACGTAATCTGGTCTTCCAATTCCTCCGACGGCATCGCGGGAAGGGTAATCTTGCGAATGATGACAGAGTTCCCTGAGATAGAGCAGGCAACATCCTTGACCTTGACTCTCAGGCTCGACACCAGGTTCTTCAACGCGATCACGATAGACGAGCTATCGATAAGCGTGTTATCCACGATGGCTTCAGGCGGAAGCGGAACAATACCCACATTGAGAAGCTGAAAAGCATCCTTTAGACACTTGATCTGCACCAGCTTCACGGAACTGGAGCCAATGTCTATCCCGATGACCTCTTTTGGTTCTTTAAAAAGAAACATATCAGGTTCCCGTCGTAGTCAATCCTGAAAGACCTTGTTTTTGTCGTCAAGCGAGTAACCCAACGCAAGAATGATTTTTCGTTTGGTCTCAAGCCGGCAGCTCTCCCCACGCTCAATCCTGTCTATGGTAAGCGCAGACACTCCGGCTTTGCGGGCAAGTTCCGACTTACTCATGAGCTTTGACTCGCGAATATCCTTTACTTTGTTTGGACATTTCATAAAAAATTCCATATCGCTTCAGATTTTCACTCGATCATCTATTTACAATAATTTCAAGAACTGTCAACCATTTTTTATATAATTAATATATAACATGCAAATTAATTGCATAATATGCCATAACATGAGAGAAGCTACAGGGGTGCCAAGACCGGCAAATATGGAATCCAAGCGAAATCCCTATTGCAAACCTCGCCTTATTTTGCCTATAATTAGCGCAAATTTTGTTTGAATATCAATGAGGAGGAAAAATGAAAACCGTAGCTCGACTTTCCGCAGCACTCTCCCTGGTCGTCAGCCTCGCCGTCGGCGCCTGGGCAGACGAATCACCCTCTAAGGCGCTTATCAATCTCGACTGCGTCAAATGCCACGCAAAACCTCCCGCAGACATTGCAGCGGCAGGCGGAGCACACAGAACAAGCGTATCCTGCCTGGATTGCCACATCGGACACCCTCCCGCGGTCCAACATCCGATCCCTAAATGCAACATGTGCCATTCCGACAAGCCGCACTATAAACTTGCGGGATGCCTCTCGTGCCACAAAAACCCGCACAGACCCAAGGACATCTCCTTCGGCCGCAACGTAACCGAGCCCTGTCTCTCCTGCCACAGCAGCCAGATCAAGCAGCTCAGGGAAAACAAGAGCAAGCACAGCGCGCTGAACTGTTCATTCTGCCATGACGTGCATGGCAAGATTCCCCAGTGTACCCAGTGTCACAAACCCCACTCCAGTGACATGACCGCTGCCGACTGCAAAAACTGTCATAAGGCCCATATGCCCAAGGTAGTCACCTATGGCGCAACCCTGCCCAACAAGAACTGTGCTGCCTGCCACAAGAACGCGATGTCCTTGCTGTCGGCCAGCAAAGCCAAACACGGCAAGCTTCTTTGCGTAACGTGCCACCAGAACAAACACAAGATGCTGCCCAAATGCCAGGATTGCCACGGCATTCCGCATCCAGCCGGTATACTGGCCAAATTCTCCAGATGCCAGGATTGCCACAATATCGCACACAACCTGAATAACTGGACCAACTCAGCCGCCCCGGTGAAGGCAAAGAAAGCCACCGTTAAAAAGCACTGATTGATTCCGACAGCTTAGAGCACCACAACAAAAGGGAGTGTCGCACGGCACTCCCTTTTGTTGTTCAGGCAACACCAATGCCGCTATTTAACCAACAGGTTCCACCCCGCAACGGGTGGGGAATCAGACTCGATAAATTGGTGTGAATGATTTTTTGTAACTCCTCAATCCCGGCAATTGCATCGCGTATTTTTCATGCTCTTCGGGAGGCAGCCCATAAGGATTGAGATGGTGGAAATCTCCCTGGATTCCCTTGATCATCTTGTTCCGGGGCGGGCCGGCCTTGATTTTTATTGAAGTGCCATGACGACTTATGCTAGTTTTAAAAGCTATTTCAACGTTACTAACTATTGTGGGAGATTTGTAATGTTTGGTTCCCTTGTCAAAAAAATCGTCGGCAGCAAGAACGAGCGTGAACTGAAAAAACTCTGGCCGATTGTTGCCAAAATCAACGACATGGAATCCTCCATCGCCAAACTTACGGATGAGCAGCTACGCGGCAAGACCCTTGAATTCAAGGAGCGCCACGCCAAGGGTGAATCCCTTGACGCATTGCTGCCGGACGCCTTTGCCGTGTGTCGCGAGGCAGGCAAACGGGTACTGGGAATGCGCCACTTCGACGTGCAATTGATCGGCGGTATGGTGCTGCACTCCGGAAAGATCGCCGAGATGAAGACCGGCGAGGGAAAAACGCTGGTAGCTACCCTGCCCGCCTATTTGAATGCCATTTCCGGCAAGGGCGTGCATGTCGTCACCGTCAACGACTACCTAGCCAGGCGCGATTCCGAGTGGATGGGCCGATTATACGGCTTTCTGGGATTAAGCGTCGGCGTGATCGTGCACGGCATCGAGGACGACGAGCGTCGCGACAACTATGCCGCCGACATCACCTACGGGACCAACAACGAGTTCGGCTTCGATTACCTGCGGGACAACATGAAGTTCTCCCTGGATGACTACGTCCAGCGGGGCTTTAACCACGCCATCGTTGACGAGGTCGATTCAATCCTTATCGACGAAGCCCGGACCCCCTTGATCATCTCCGGCCCGACGGAAGAATCCACCGACAAGTACTACATCATCGACCGCATCATCCCGATGTTGCAACAAGGAGAGGTGAAGGATGTCGAGGCCAATACCCTCTCGGGCAAACGCAAGCAGTACACCGGCGACTTCACCATCGACGAGAAGGCCAAGAGCGCAACCCTTACCGAGCAGGGGGTTTTGAAGGTCGAGAAGCTGCTCAAGGTGGACAACCTGTACGACCCGCGCAACATCGAGTCGCTTCATCACGTTCAGCAGGCCCTGCGGGCCCACGCCATGTACAAGCGGGACGTGGACTATGTGGTCAAGGACGGCGAGGTGATGATCGTGGATGAGTTCACCGGCCGCCTCATGCCGGGCCGCCGCTGGTCCGACGGCCTGCACCAGGCGATTGAGGCCAAGGAGGGGGTCACTATTGAAAATGAGAACCAGACCCTCGCCACCATCACCTTCCAGAATTATTTCCGCATGTACGACAAGCTCTCCGGCATGACAGGCACCGCCGATACCGAGGCCGAGGAGTTCCACAAGATCTACAAGCTGGATGTGATGGTCATACCGACAAATCGGCCACTGTTGCGCCCGGACTTCCCGGACGTTATCTACAAGACCGAAATGGAGAAGTTCACGGCGGTCATCGAGGATATCAAGGAACATTACGCAATCGGCCAGCCCTGTCTGGTGGGTACCATCTCCATCGAGAAGTCCGAGGTGCTTTCGGAACTACTCAAACTCCAAGGTATCCCCCACAACGTGCTGAACGCCAAACAGCACGAGCGTGAGGCCGAGATCGTGGCCCAGGCCGGCCGCATGAAAGCCATCACCATTGCCACCAACATGGCCGGACGCGGCACCGACATCCTCCTGGGAGGCAATGCAGAGTCTCTTGCAAAACAGTGGCGCCGGGCCAATCCCGAAGCCACCGACGAGCAGTACGCGGCAGAGCTGGAAAAATTCAAGGCCCAATGCGCCGCCGAGCACGATGAGGTCGTTAAACTGGGCGGCCTGCATATCCTCGGCACCGAGCGGCATGAATCACGCCGCATCGACAACCAGTTGCGCGGCCGTTCGGGACGCCAGGGCGATCCCGGCTCATCCAAGTTCTACCTCTCGCTGCAGGACGACCTGCTCCGCATCTTCGGCTCGGAGCGGGTGGCAAGGATCATGGACCTGCTCAAGATCGAGGAAGGTGAGGCCATCACCCACACCATGATCACCAAGTCCATAGAGAACGCCCAGAAAAAGGTGGAGGCCCACAACTTCGACATCCGCAAACACCTGATCGAGTACGACGACGTTATGAACAAGCAGCGGGAGGTGATCTACACCCAGCGCCGCGAGATCCTGGGGGGCCAGGATATCCGCAACAATTTCCTGGATATGCTGGACGACACCATAGAGGATATCACGGAGACCTATTGCATCGAGAAGACGCCGGCCCAGGAATGGGATTGGCAGGCAATCGGCGAACTGGTTTTCAAGTGCTTCAACCTCCATCTCGACCTGCCGCAGGAGATGCTGAGCCGGCTGAACCCGACAAACTTCCGGGACACGCTCAAGGAGCAGGCCCATGCCATCTTCCAGGCCAAGATTGCCGAATTGGGGGATGAACTGGTCGATCACCTGATCAAGGTCATGATGCTCCAGTCCATCGACACCCATTGGAAAGACCACCTGCTCAACATCGACCACCTCAAGGAGGGCATAGGCCTGCGCGGCTATGGCCAGAAGGACCCCAAGCAGGAGTACAAGAGAGAGGCGTACAACCTGTTCATGGAGATGATCGGCCGCATCCGCGAAGAAGTGGTGGAGCGCATCTATTGGGTTCAGGTCAACCACGAGGATGAGGTCGAGGAGATTGCCGAGGAGCAGCGCAGCAGGAAGCTGGTTTTCAACATCTCAGGAGACGAGGAACACCACAAAGAACCGGCAAAGAGCGCCAAGGTCGCGGGCAGAAACGACCCCTGCCCCTGCGGCAGCGGCAAAAAATACAAGAAATGCTGCGGTAAGTAGAATACTTTTCGAGGTAGTGCCATGGACATAAAAGGGTTTCAATTCTCGGCCGTGCAAGCGGCCATAAAAAAACAGGGCAGAAATGACCTGGCCTTGATCTTTTCCGAGACGCCGGCCACGGCTGTTGCGGTCTTCACCACAAATGCCGTCAAAGCGGCGCCGGTACTGCTCTCCATGGAGCATATCAAAAGCTGCCGGGCACAGGCCTTGGTTGTCAACAGCGGCAACGCCAACGCCTGCACCGGTGAGCAGGGAATGCGGGCGGCTCGCGAGACTTCGCGCCAGGTGGCCGAAGGGCTGGGCATTCCCGACGAGGCGGTGCAGGTATCCTCCACCGGCGTCATCGGTGTGCAGCTCCCCATGGACAGGGTTCGGGCGGCGATCCCTGCGCTGGTGGACGGGCTGGCCTCCGGCACGCTCGATGACGTAGCCTTGGCCATCATGACCACCGACACCTTTCCCAAGATGGAGACAAGGAGCGGCCAGGCGGGCGGTGTCACGTATACCGTGTCCGGCATTGCCAAGGGTGCCGGCATGATAATGCCCAACATGGCGACCATGCTCTCCTTCATCATCACCGACGCCGCCGTGGAAGCGCCCGTGCTGGACAGATGTTTCCGCCGCGCGGTGGAGACATCCTTCAACGCCATCACCGTGGATGGCGACATGTCCACGAACGATACCTGCCTGATGCTGGCCAACGGCATGGCGGGAAATCCGGCCATTGCGGCGGAAACGCCGGAGATGGCGGCGTTCGAGGCCCTATTGCGGGAAGTGTTGCTCTCGTTGGCACAACAGATCGTCAGGGATGGCGAAGGCGCCACGAAATTCGTGGAGATCCGGGTCACCGGGGCCAGGAGCGATGCCGACGCCAAGCGGGTGGCGATGGCTATCGCCAATTCCAGTCTGGTTAAGACCGCTTTTTTCGGCCAGGACGCAAACTGGGGCCGCATCTTTGCCGCAGTGGGTTCATCAGGCGCAGAGGTGAACCAGTCGTTCCTCTCCCTCAGCTTTGATGCCGTCTGCATGGCAAAAAACGGTATCTTTGCCGGTGGCGACGCCGAAACGCGCGGCACCGAGGTACTCAGGAAAAAGGAATTCACCGTCAGCGTCGGCCTTGGCCTGGGCGACGGCAGCGCAACGGTCTACACCTCGGACCTCTCCCACGAGTACGTTAGCATCAATGCCGACTACCGTTCCTGATAGCGCCCACGACCTTAGAACAGTTATTCGTTCTTGATCTGACAACGAGCATAGCGAGTTGGACCGCGAAAGCACTCCGAAGGAGACGACCGTCAGGTCGAGTCAAAAAACAAAAACTTCTGGTGCGGATAGTCCGCACACAATGAAACTGTTCCATTGAATCGCGCCAAAGTCATTGAATTGCTTTGACCTTGACACGTTTGCAGTCGTATGGTAGCTTTCTTCGCACTTCCATACTTTTACGCGCACAAGGGAGGGAACGATGGGCATCAAGATACTCCTTGCCGATGACAGCATAACAATACAGAAAGTGGTTGGCATCATTTTCGGTGCTGATGAATATGCTCTCACTATTGTTGACAATGGCAAGGACGCATTCGACAGGGCGCTTGAGATCGTGCCCGACGTTTTGCTTATCGACGCGGTCATGCCGGGCATGAGCGGCTACGAACTCTGCGAGGCCATTCGCACAACTCCTACCCTGGCTACCAAACCGATCCTGCTCTTGACCGGCTCATTCGAACCGTTTGACGAAAATAAAGCCAAAAACTGCGGAGCCGACGACTTCCTTGCCAAGCCTTTTGAATCCCAGCAGATCGTTGCCAAGGTCAAGGCGCTCTTTGAGCTGGGGCTTTCCCGTACCTCTACCGCTACGCTGATCCAACCGGCCGGAAACGCTTCCGCGTTTCAAGCGTCTCCGGAGCCGGAGCCCCTGAAACCCCCTGCAACTCCCTCGGCAACGGCTGCTGCCATCGATAGCGCCGAACCGGCCGACATCTGGGGGGCATTCATCCCCGCAACAGGACCCGCGGCTACCGCCGTTGCCGAGGGAACGTTTCCCGAACAAGGCGACGCCTTTGCCGCTTTCGATGAAGAGCTCGGGCCAGAAGCTGTTCAGCACCGTCAAACCGTCGGTTCCCAATGGATCCCCGTCGAGGAACAAACCTTCGAGTTCGCCCCGGAACCGTTCGCCGAAGCCCCGGCCGCGGCCTTCGCCGGGCCTTCTCTTTCGGCGGGGGAAACTGCCTTTGGCACTATCTCCCCCACGGAAACCGCTCACCGGGCCGAGCCGGTCCAAGCGCCCCCCCATGTCACGCCTGTCAGTGAACCGTTCATCGCCTCCCCCCCTCTCCCTGTTGTCGAAGCCGGCGTACCGGCAGACGCATTGAGCGAGGAACAGCTCAGGGCCGCCATTACGAGCGCATCGCGTGAGGTGATCGAACGAATCGTGTGGGAGATTGTGCCGGACCTGGCCGAGGCCATGATCAGGGATGCCATCCTCAAGATCCAGGAAGGCCGCTAAAAGGCGCGCCGTCAGTCAGAATATCGGTATCGATGGGGATGATCACACATCCCCATTTTTATTACCACTGCACCCGTTTATCCGAACGGAACGGAGTAGGCAATGATCAGAAAAGCCATAGCAAGGATCGTCGAGGGTGAGCACCTCTCCGAAGGCGAGATGATCGAGGTGATGAACCAGATCATGTCCGGTGAATGCACGCCGGCCCAGATCGGCTCGTTCATCACCGCCCTGCGGATGAAGGGCGAAACGGTGGAGGAGATCACCGGCGCTGCGCGCGTCATGCGTGAGCATGCCACTCCGATCCGGGTAGGACGGAACGTGTTGGACATGGATCGCGACGACATCAACATCGACCGTGAAACCATCCTGGACGTGGTGGGTACCGGCGGCGACGGTACCAACACCTTCAACATATCCACCATCGTGTCGTTCGTGGTCTCGGCCTGCGGCGTCAAGGTGGCCAAACACGGCAACCGCTCGGTTTCCTCGGCCTGCGGCAGCGCCGATGTGCTGGAAAAGCTGGGCATCAACCTGGACGTCACCCCGGAAACGGTAGAAAGATGCATCACCGGTATCGGTATAGGCTTCCTCTTTGCCCCGGCTCTGCACGGCGCCATGAAATACGCCATCGGACCGCGCCGCGAGATCGGCATTCGCACCATCTTCAACATCCTGGGCCCCCTTACCAACCCGGCCGGGGCCGACTGCCAGGTTATGGGGGTCTACCGGGCATCCCTGGTGGAGAAGCTTGCAGGGGTCTTGCACCGGCTGGGATGCAGGCATGGCTTTGTCGTGCATGGCAGTGACGGTATGGACGAGATGACCCTCACCGGCGAGACCCTGGTGGCCGAGGTCACTCCGGCAGGGGTCAGGCTGAGCAGTGTAACGCCGGAGCAGGTCGGGTTGGCCCGCTGCCCAATGGAGATCCTCAAGGGAGGGGATGCCACGGCCAACGCTGCTATCGTACGCGCCATCCTGTCAGGAGAACAAGGCCCCCGACGGGATATCGTCCTTTTAAATGCCGCCTATGCCCTCGTGGCGGCAGGCAAGGCCGCCTCACCTGCCGAAGGCATCGCCTTGGCCGCCGAGGCCATCGATTCGGGCCGCGCCATGGGGCAGCTTGAGAAGCTGGCGGAGCTGACGAATCAGGGTGAATGATACTTACCCAGGAGAGACGAAACTATCATGCATGACGACACAGTCGATATCCTGAAAAAAATCAACGGACACAAGCGGGACGAGGTGGCGGTCGCCCGGACAGTCACGCCCATTAGCGAGCTGAAGGCCCGCATCGCCGACCTGGAGGACATCCCGCGCGGCTTCGAGCGGACCCTGCGAGATGCCGTAGGCTCGGGCTGGACCGCCCTCATCGCCGAGATAAAGAAGGGCTCTCCCAGCAAGGGGATCATCCGGGAGGAGTTCGATCCGCTGGAGATCGCCGGGATATACCAGGCAAACGGCGCCACTTGCCTGTCGGTGCTGACCGACGAACATTTTTTCATGGGTCATCTCAGTTTTCTGGCCCTGATCCGCGAGACGGTCAGCCTGCCGCTGTTGCGCAAGGACTTTATCGTCGATCCGTACCAGATCTACGAGGCCCGCGCCGCCGGAGCCGACGCCATCCTGCTGATCGCCGCGTCCCTCGACCTGGGGCAGTTGAAGGAGTTTCACGCCCTGGCCCGGGAGCTCCATCTGGACGTGCTGTTGGAGGTTCATGACGAGGAGGAGATGGAAACGGCGCTCCGGACCGATTGCCCCTTGATCGGCGTCAATAACCGCAACCTGCGCACCTTTGTGACCGATCTCGACACAACGGCTAGGCTGGCCCGCATGCTTCCTTCCGAGCGGCTGCTGGTGGCCGAGAGCGGTATCAACACCCGCTCGGACATCCAACGCCTGACTGCCGCCGGCGCCGGTGCCTTCCTGATCGGAGAGTCGTTGATGCGCGAAACGGATATGGGCGCAAAGCTCCGGGAACTAGTGGGCATTTAGAACTTATTCGTACACCAAATCAGCGCCGGTATCCCGCAAGGTAGAAATTTATATAGTCTAACGGCAGTTCCTCCCCTCAGCGGGGGGAAATTAGGAGGGGGGATCAGTTGAATTTTCAGCCTATATCCCCCTCTCTGCCCCTCCCCCGCCGGGGGAGGGAACCTGAATAAGGAATGCCGGCTCATGATTGTTTTCCTCCATGAGCCGCACGGGAGGGGATTAATGGCAGGACCACAAGGAATCGGCCTGGCCATCGTGGCTTTTACAGTCTATATCATCGGCGGTATCGGCACCTTCGCTGGCGTCGCGCTGATCGTTCTCATGAAAGGGCGCGACCTGTGGGGCTGGGGCGAGGGGCGCGCCATCGGATATCTCTTTGTCTGCGCCGGACTTTGCCTCTCCATACTGGGGGTCCTGCTGATGCGGCTCTTCAGAAACCGGGGCCTTTCATGATGCTCCCCTTTGCTGCCGCACCAGATTCAGCGACCGTAGGAGTTCCAAAGCCCGGTTCAACTGGTAATCCTTGGCCACATCGGTCGCGCTGCTTTCCCAATGGGAAACAACCGGCGCCCCCCCCCTTGCACCCTTTTCCTCGCCTATCGGTTCAAGCCTGTTTTCCAGGTCTTTCTCCTTGAGTTCCGTCCCCTTGGCAGCATCCTTGGCAGCCACCGGCCAGACTGTGTCCACCTCGATATCCGGAGTAATCCCCTTTGCCTGGATGGAACGGCCGCTGGGAGTGTAGTAGCGCGCGGTGGTCAGCTTGAGGGCTCCATTGTCGCGCAGGGGAAAGATACTCTGCACCGACCCCTTGCCGAAGCTTTGTTTTCCCATGATGATGGCCCGCTTGTGATCCTGGAGCGCTCCCGCCACGATCTCGGAAGCGCTGGCGCTGCCGCCGTTGATCAGCACGACCAGCGGATAATGCGCCTCCTTCGGTCCCAGGGTGGCGTTAAAATTCTGGGTGGCGTCCGGCGTACGCCCCCTGATCGACACGATCAGGGTCTTTCCGGCGTTGTCACCGACAAAGTTGTTGACCACCTGCACTGAAGACTCCAGCAAGCCTCCCGGATTGTAGCGCAGGTCGAGCACCAGCCCCTTGAGCTTGCCGCCGGAAGCGGCGCGGAGTTCCTGTAGCGCCTCGTGGAATTCATCGCCGGTACGCTCCTGGAACTGAGTGATCCTCACCAGGCCGTACCCCGGCTCCAGCAGCCGTGATTTCAGGCTCTTGACCTTGATTATGGCGCGGATCAACTTGAAATTCCGGGGCTGAGGCGAGTCACCCCTCAGGATCGTCAACGTGACCGGCGTCCCCTGTTCGCCGCGCATCCGTTTGACGGCCGCCGTGATATTCATCCCCTGGGTGGGCACCCCGTCTATCTTGTAGATGTGGTCGTCGGCCTGGATACCGGCCCGGAAAGCGGGCGTGTCCTCGATCGGGGCGATAACGATCAGCCTGTCCTCCTTCATGCCCAGCTCAATGCCGATACCACCGAAACTGCCCGACATCTGAACCTCCATCTCGTGGTACGGTTCAGGGGGCAGATAAGCGCTGTGCGGGTCGAGAACGGCCAGCATGCCGTCCACCATGCTCTGGACGAGCTTCTTTGAATCCGGCTTTTCCACGTAGTTCGCAACCACGGCGGCGTAAGCCTCGTTCAGGAGCGCCAGGTAGTCGGAGTCTGGATGTTTGTCGCTTGAATACCTGCGGTCGGCGAAGATCAGGGCCAGGCAAACGACGATACCGGCTAATAGGAGGGGCAGAAGCAGTTTTGTAGTTTTTTTCATGCCAATAGATCCCGGAAACTTGGATTTGGGCTATTACTACATCATTCCGTGCCGTTTTCCCACGATTAATTTACATCCTGGCCTCACTTGGTGTATCTTGTTGCCGGAGCGTCCCCGCCTCCGGGCCGGAGACGGTATCAACAATTTCCGGACTCACAGCCGAAGGAGCCAAACATGCAGATCGCTGCGCAGTTCTACCGCCTGTCCATCACCTTCTGGACCGGCGGCATCACCCTGTTCACCTTCATCCTGACGCCCGTACTCTTCAAGTCCCTGTCCCGGGACCAGGCCGGTCAGATCGTCGGCATACTCTTTCCGGGATATTTCCGGTGGGGGTTGGCCTGCGGCGTCATCGCCCTTGCCAGCAGGCTCGTCATGCGCACCAGTGCACCCGTTCCGGTCATCCTGCTGGTCATCATGCTGGCCCTTACCTCGATTCAGGCATTCTACATCGAGCCGCAGGCCGCTGCCCTCAAACGGCAGATACCGTCGTTCGAGACGACCCCCAAGGAACACCCGCTGCGGCGGGAATTTTCAAAGCTGCACGGCATCTCGGCAAGCTGCAACCTCGCGGTTGTGGCCGGCGGGATCGCCCTGGTCGTGATGCTGTAATTTCAGAGGGATTTGTGCAAAGGAGTAAGGGGAAATGGACATTGTCATCAAGCCGTCTGACCTGAAGTACAAATATCCGAAAGACATTCAAAACCGCGAGGAGCCGAAATTCAGCGGCATACCGGACCCGACCCCCTTCAACCGCGACGATCTCTATGACGTTATCCCTATGATGGAAGCGGTCATGAAGGCCCTGGAAAGCAGTGACGGCCGGGTTCTGCACCTGCTGGAGGATATCCTCAACACAATGCCTTTTTTCTTCGTTACGCGGGAAGAGGTATATGCCTGTCTTCTCGAAACAGCCCGCGATCAACTGTCGCGGTAGCTCCAGTCAGGAACAGCCACAACTGGACGAGGTGCATGATGATGCGCACCCTTTCTGTTTGACCGGCGGCATCCCGCCCCGTTCCTTGAGGCGTTCCAATGAGGCCCTGGCGATCAGCCAGGAGCCGTCTTCCTGCTCGACCCCTTCCACGGTCCCTTCCCGCAACAGCATCAGCAGCCTGAGGCTGGTGGTCCCAAATTCTTCCGCAGCCTGATCGAGTTCCATCATCGCGGCTTGCTCTTCTGTCCTGTCCATATGGCCTCCCCATGTTTTTCGTCAGTGTCCGGGTGTTGTTTCCGAATAATTCCGGTTTCAAAATCAAAGATGGCATCAAAGCGGCGAGTATCGAGGCGACGAAGGCGTACAGGTAATACGTTAAGGAGCCGGAGACGAGCCAACAAAGATGCCGCTTTGATTTGGAATTGGAATAAAACGATTCACAGGACGTGCCAAGCGGCCACTGGCACCATAACTAACCGATATATAGATGCTTTGCCATATCGATCTTTGCAAACGGTGCAAAAATGCCCCGGAATTGCCGTTTGTTCAGGCAGGATGCCGTGAAGCTAGGCAGTTGCAACTGCTTTGCAAGAGTTTCAAATCTTTCAGGTTTGTTACTCGATCTCAACAAGACACTGATCAATCGCTGTGAACAATGTCTGGAAAACAACCGGCTTCACAATAATATGATCGAAACTGAACCCCTTTTTAGCTGAATCTTCCAGGGCAAGTTGTCCGGTGTCGCCGGTAATGACAATAAATTTTGTATCCGGCTTGATCGCGCGGATTTCGTCAACCATGTGCGCACCACTCATCTCCGGCATGTTAAAGTCGGTGATGACGATGTCCGGTGTGAATGTCTTGAAGAGGTCCAGACCTTTTCTGCCGTTGCCGGCGGTGTGGAGCAAAGCGCCGTGGTATTTTTTGGGCAGTATTATGGACAGAAGTTCAAGGGTGGCCTCTTCATCCTCCACAAGCAGTATCGAATACGATGGCGTGATTTTGATTATGGACTCCATCTTACACCTCTATCCTGAATTCCGCACCGTTACCAAGGTTACGCACGGTACGCCTTCCGCCCATGCTCGATTCCATAAGGCACTCATTTCCTGACATCAATCCCGTAGCTCTTGATCTTGCGGTGCAGGTTGCTCCGCTCCAGCTCGATGACTTCTGCCGTGCGGGAGATGTTCCAGTCGTTTTCCTCCAGCTTCTGGATTATGAACTCCCGCTCGAACCCCTCCCGGGCTTCCCGTAGAGTCCCCACAATCGAAATACCGTCCGGCCGCTGCTCGAAGAAATCGGCCACGGCAGGGGCACCGCGCAGCTCGGGGACATCGGCCGCGGTGATGGTCCGGCCCGGTGTCATGATCAGGATGCGCTCCACGATATTCTTCAGTTCCCTGACATTGCCCGGCCAGTCGTAACCGGCCAGCAGACCGAGCGCCTCGGGATGGAAGGTCTTGGGCTCACGCCCTTCCCGCCGGTAAAACTGGGCGACGAAGTGTTGAACCAGCAACGGAATGTCCTCACGCCGCTCCCGCAGGGCGGGCACCCTGAACGGCACCACGTTCAGACGGTAGTAGAGGTCCTCCCGGAACCTCCCCTGGCTGATCTCCTCGTCCAACTTCTTGTTAGTGGCGGCAATGATCCTCACATCCACCGTTACCAGTTTGGTGCCGCCGACCCGTTCGAAACAACGCTCCTGAATGATCCGTAGGACCTTTGCCTGGGTCCTGAGCGACATGTCGCCAATCTCATCCAGGAACAGCGTACCGCCGTCAGCCAAGTCGAATTTCCCTTTCTTCTGGGCAACGGCGCCGGTAAAGGCACCCTTTTCATGACCGAACAGCTCGCTCTCGATCAACTCCTCCGGTATGGCGGCACAATTGATGGCGACAAAGGCTCTGTCGCGGCGCAGGCTGTAATAATGGATCGAACGCGCCGCCAGCTCTTTGCCGGTGCCGTTCTCCCCGGTCACCAGCACCGAGGCGGTCGTGGGCGCGACGCGCATGATCTGTTCGCGCAGCGCCACCATCACCGGGGCGGAGCCGATCATCTCGTATTCGTTGGCCACGACCCGCTTAAGCTCCTCGTTCTCCACCCGAAGCTCCTTCATGCGCAGGGCATTGACCACGCTGATGAGCACCTTGTCCAGGGAGAGCGGTTTTTCGATAAAATCAAACGCGCCCAGCTTGGTGGACCGGACCGCCGTTTCGATGGTGCCGTGGCCCGAGATCATGATGACCGTGACCTGGGGGAAGAGGGTCTTGAGCCTCTCAAGCGTTTCCAAACCATCCATGCCCGGCATCCATATATCCAACAGCACGAGATCGGGCAGCTCCTGGCGGGCGCACTCCAGCGCCTCGACACCGTTATCCGCCGTAAGCACCTGATACCCTTCGTCCTCCAGGATGCCGGTCAGGGAGATCCTGATATCCTTTTCATCATCCACAACAAGAATTGTCTTCGACATGTGCTACTCCTCAAAGGTGGTACGGGAAGGTATTGCTCCGTTGATTAAACACTCAGCCCCATATGTAGGGAAGCGCTGTTTGCCGCGCCCCGATTGGGCGGAGCAAGCGCCGCCCCTAACGTTCGCATGGTTGACCACTGGTGCGATAAGGGCAACCGCCCTTCTATGTCGCCGGCAGTTCCACGATAAAGCAGGCGCCCCGCGGCTGGTTGTCCTTGACCCGCACGAAACCGCTGTGATCGGTGACAACACTGCTGACAATGGCCAGCCCAAGGCCGGTTCCCGCCTTTTTGGTGGAGAAATACGGTTCGAACAGGCGGGGCTTGTCCTCGGGCGTGATGCCGGGGCCATTGTCGGCAACGGCAAAGGACGCCATCTTCAATTCGGCGTCATACCTGCTGCTGATCGTGACTTCCCCCTGCTCCTCCGTGGCTGCCACGGCATTCTCCAGTAGGTTGATGACCACCCGTTTGATCTGGTCCCGGTCGATCTTGATCTGGGGAAGGTGCTCGTCGGGCCTGAACTGGAATGCCACCCCGCGGTGCGCCTCCTGATAAAGCGTCAAGGTCTCGCGGATCAGGGCATTGAGGTCATTGGGCTCCGGCTGGATTGCCGGCATGCGGGCGAAATTGGAAAATTCGTTGACCAGGGTTTTCAACTCATCCACCGATTTGATGATCATCTCGGTGCATTCGTCAAAGACAGCCTCATCGCCGCTAAAGCGTGACAGGTAGCGTTTCCGCAGCCGCTGGGCCGAAAGCTGAATCGGTGTAAGCGGATTCTTGATCTCGTGGGCGATCCGCCGGGCCACCTCGCGCCAGGCCGCCATGCGCTGGGCCTTCATCATCTGGGTCATGTCGTCCAGCACCAGCACCGTCCCCAGGACTTCCCCCTGCTCATCGCGCAGCATGGTAAGGTGAAGATGCAGCGCCAGACGGGCGCCCTCGATGTCCAGGAAGATCTGCCGGCTGACGGTATCCTGCCGTGAAAGCGCCAGATCGCGGACCACCTCCTTGACGATCTCCAGATATTTCTCGCGCAGCACGTCACGAAAATTCCGCCCCAACACCTTGCCGGGGTTGATCTTCAGGAGACGTTCGGCAGACTTGTTGATCGTAGTCACCACGCCATCCTTATCGACCGATATGACGCCTGCAGCCACGTTGCGCAGCACAATCTCCATATATTGACGGCGCTGCTCGATTTCCTGGTTGATGCGGGACAGTTCCTGATTCGAGGCGTTAAGCTCCTGCTGCTTGCTGCGCAAGTCCTCGGTCATGCGGTTGAACGACTGGATGAGCATGCCGATCTCATCGGCAGAATAGGATTCGATCCGGATATCGAGATTACCGTCCGCCACGGCACGCGTGGCGTCCACCAGATCCTGCACCGGCTTGGTCATGCTGTTGGCCAGATAGACGCCCATCCAGTAGGCAAAAAACACGATGACCGCGGTAATCAGAAACAGTGTGACGATATAACCGGTCCGGATCGGGTTTCTCATGATCTTGAGCTGGCGGAACTCGTGATAGGAATCGCTGATCTCCTTCATCTTGTTGACCAGCGAATAGGGAACGAAATAATTGACAACCACGACGCCGACCACGTCAACCTGGTTCCAGGTTGAGTAGACCGGTACGATGCCTCGGATCAGGTCTGCCTTGCCGGCCTGATTGACGCGGGTCAGTTCCTCGCCCACCAGGCCGCGCTTTATGTCTTCTGAAGCGGGATTGGTAAACTCGCTTTGGGGGACATCCGGATTGGAGGAGCGGACCAACTCTTCATGCTGGGCCGAATAGACCTCCACCACTCCCAGGTTGTATTCCTTTTGCTTTTGACGGATCAACTCCTTGAGCCTCGGCAGATTGGCCTCGTTGAGCAGTTTCTGGGACTTGATGAAACTGCTGATCTGGCGTCCGTAATACAGTGAGTTGGAGGCTGAATTTTTGTAGTAGGTCTGGGCGACCTCCAGGGATTCGCTGAGCGACGTTTCCACCTGGGTATTGAACCAGTTATGGATGGTATTGTTGATAAACCCGGCTGCCGCGAAGAAGAGAAGCATGGTGGGGACCAGGGACAATCCGACGAACGAGAGCACCAGCTTGGTGCGCAACCGCTTGGCAAACGGATTGGTGCGGCTTTCCACAAAGAGTTTCACCACGTTGCGGCAGACGAGATACACCAGCAGTATCACCAGCATGACGACGATGTTGATGACACCGAAGATGGCGATGTTGCTTCCCATCGGCGCATCGGCGCTCAACTGGGTCAGGTGCATCTCTGCCTTGGTCAGTAACAGGATCAGGATGACCGCCAGGACGATGATGACCGCCTCGCGTATCCGTTTTTTCCGTTCATAGGTTGTCAATTCCATCCGGAGCGTTCCCGTCTTTCAACAGAGGCGTCGTGTACCACCTGCTACAGCCTTCCCGAGCGTATGATGCCGTAGACCCACCAGAGCCCGATCAACCCGGCAGCGGTATACCCCAGAAAGGCCAGTACGGGTAAACCGAAGAGTTGCGGCCCTCTCTCGATCTGCATGATGATCGACGACCCGATGATCAGGGCCGCCAGGATAAGACTGGAAGAGAGGCGATTGATGGAACGGTCGAAATCGGTGGTGAACTTGTCCAGCCCCCGGTGTTCCAGGTCGATCTTGAACTTGTTACGATTGATGCGATTGATGATCTCCTTGAGGTCCCGCGGGAGATTGCGGGCAAGGTTGAGATATGACTCCGCCACCGCGCTGATATCTCGGGTGATGCGCCGCGGAGACATGCGCCGGCGGACGGCCTTCACCATGAACGGGCGCAGGTGTTCCACCATGTTGAAGGCGGGGTCGAGGGAGCGCCCCATCCCCTCGATGATGACCAATGATTTTGCCAGCAGCATCAGATCGGGCTGGATGCGGATGCTGTACAGAGTAATGATCTCGATGAACTCCAACAACATCCTTCCCACCTCGATCTCTTTGAGGGGGATTTCATAGTAGCTGTCGATGAAGTTCGACAGGTCCCGCTTCAGGGCGCGCACGTCCAGGTTGTCGGAAATATCGCCGGCAAAAAGCAAAAGCGAGATGACCTGATCCATATCCCGGTTGACGATCGCCAGCAGGATATCGCTCAGAAAGGTCCTGAGCTCTTCGTCCAGCCTGCCCACAATGCCATAGTCCAGGAGGCAGATGACGTTGTCCGGCAGGATCATCACATTGCCAGGATGGGTGTCCCCATGGAAAAAACCATGGTTGAGCACCATCTCCAGAAAAGCGTCGGCCCCCCGCTGCGCTATCACCTTCCGGTCAAGTCCGCTGCGTTCGAGCCTGCCGAGATCCGAGACCTTGATCCCATCAACGTACTCAAGGGTCAATACGCCCCGGGCGCTTTGCGGCCAATAGACACACGGAAAATACATCCATTTCGTCTGGGTGAAATTATCGCGAAATTTTTCAATGGTGTGCCCCTCGCGGGTAAAGTCCATTTCCCGGCGGATCGTACGGGCGAACTCGCGTACCACGCCGATCGGATCGTAGATTTCGGTGCCGGAGACATGGCGCTCGGCCAACTGGGCCAGCGACATCAGGGCGCCGATATCCGCCTCGACCAATTCAACCACGCCTGGTCGGCGGACCTTGATCACCACCTGCTCGCCCGTCAACAGGCGGGCGCGGTGAACTTGGGCGATGGACGCCGCCGCCAGCGGTTCGGGATTTATCTCGGCAAAAAAGTCCGATATCGGACCCTTCAATTCGTGTTCCACCTGAGCCGTCAACTCGGTAAACGAGAAACTGGGAACACGGTCCTGCAGTTTTTCAAACTCCTGCACAAAGGATGCTGGAATGATGTCGGGCCTCGTGGAGAGAAGTTGCCCCAATTTAACAAACGTCGGCCCCAACTCCTCCAGGGCCAGCCGCATCCGTTCGGGCGCCGTGAGTCGGGCGATATCGACGGAACTGTGGCGCAAGAGCCGCCTCCCCCGGGCGGCGATGTCATGCAATCCCAAGGCCTCCAGGGCGTGGTCGAATCCATAGGCGCTGAGAACGCGGGCAATATTCCAGTAGCGGCGGATACTGCGTATATTTCGGTTTATTTTAAAAAAAGAGAACATCGCATTTCTCGCCGGCAGGACGTGACGATCACGTCATGCCGGAATAGGGATACGGCGCCGGCAACGCGCCCCATGATACCAAGGTGCAATCAAAATGAGTACTAGCGTACGTGTTAGTACGTTGAGATGCCACCGACGAAGGCGACAACGTAATCGTCTGATTGCGACTTGGCATGAGCTGTTGCCGACAGGGTGCAACGCGGCGGTTCAACTATTGAGACGCGATTCCAGTTCTTGCACCCTTCTCGCCAGCCGTTCATATTCTTCGCGAGACACAAACCCCAGCATCTCCACCACCTTCTTGACCTCAGACTCCGCCGTTTGCCTGATCTTTTCCCTGCTTTCCTCGGCGACCCCCTGAAGGCGCTCCACGAAGTCCCTCCCCTCGTCTTCGCTGAGCGTATATTTTTCCCGCATCTCGACGACCAACTCCTCGGCCCTCTTTTGGGTGATGGCTACGGCCCCAATCGCTGTCAAGACCGCCTTTTCGAGTAAATCCAGCATTATCGGTCCTCCTTGTCACAGATCGGCATCGGCTGCAAGCATATCACAAGCCCCGGGCGATGCAAACGTGATTGTTGCATTTTTGCCGCAATTGCCTAGTGGGGTAGAGTATGGTATGGTAAAAAAAAATGTTACGGAGAGGTCGGGATGCGTATCAAGGATGGATTGTCAACAACTGTAATCGGACAGCAAGGGATAAATCCGCCTGCCGTGAAAAGCGGTGCCCGCTCGCTGTTCGCGGCCGAGTTGACAAACCGCCGGTCAGACATTACCTCCTATGAGCAGGAAGTGGAGAACCTTCGTTACGAGATTGAGATGGTAGGCGATAGATTGGCGCAGGAACCGACCTTGCCAAACTTCAAGCGTTTTCGTGACCTCCTGAGCCAACTGGTCAAAAGAATCTCAAACGAGGCCTATCGTCTCGAAAAAATCGGGGGCACACCGCAGAATCCGCGGTCGTTCGAGATCATCACGGTCATCAACTCCGAGGCGGACAAGTTGTATAATCTCATCATTCAGGACAATCGGAACAGCATGGCCATAACCGCAAAGGTGATCGGCATCAAGGGGCTGGTGGTTGACCTGATAACCTGATGATGCTTCAAGCCGGTTCATCGGTTTCATAAAAAAAAGAGGCAAAGGTTCATCACCTTTGCCTCCTTCAGTTCATGCCACACGAAAACTGCTCCGCCTAATCAGCGCTGGCCTCGCACTGCTCGGCCGGGTCAACGGCTGCGGTCTGAATAGCCGCAGGCTCGGCAACGACAGGTGCCTTGGCCGCCGCCGCTACCTTATTGGCAGGTGCCTTGGTCGCCTTCGCCGGGGCCTTCTTGGGCGTCATTTCCTCTTCCACCAGTTCGATCAAAGAGATCGGTGCGGTATCCCCTTGGCGGATGCCCAGCTTGACAATACGCGTATAGCCGCCAGGACGGTCCTTATAACGTGGGGCAATGGCCGAAAACAACTTCGTCACCACGGATTTTTCACGGATATATGAGGCAGCCTGGCGCTGGGCATGCAGATCACCGCGTTTGCCAAGGGTGATCATCTTTTCGGCAACAGAGCGGATCTCTTTTGCCTTGGCATCGGTTGTCGTAATCTTTTCATGGGTTAGCAGCGAGGTAACCATATTTCTGAACATAGCTTCGCGATGACTCGTTTTCCTGCCAAGTCTCCTGCCAGCTTTATTATGACGCATAACGCAATCCTTTCCGAAACGATTGGGGCTACTCCGGGGTGTTATAACAATGTCAAATCAGTACACTATTTTCGTTGGCTTGTCTTGGGCTCCTCACGTACAACCTCGTACGCCTTCATAGCCTCGATCCTCGCCGCCTTGGTGTCATCCTTGATTTGAAATCGGTATTATTCTTCTTCCTTCTTTTCGCCGCGCAGGCGACGCATGATCTCCGGGTCGGGGAAATCATCCAGCTTCATGCCGAACGTCAGCCCCATGTCGGTGAGTATGTCTTTAATCTCATTGAGAGATTTGCGGCCGAAGTTCTGTGTCTTGAGCATTTCCGCCTCGGACTTGGAAACCAGCTCACCAATCAGCTTAATGCCCGCATTCTTGAGGCAGTTGGCCGACCGTACCGATAGTTCCAATTCCTCGACCGTACGGTACAGGTTCTCGTTGATCTTGTCCTTCTCTTCCTGCGACTCTTCTACCTGGCTCGGTTCCGACTCTTCATCAAAATTTATGAAAATGCTCAGCTGTTCCTTCATGATCTTGGCGGCATAGGCCACCGCGTCTTCCGGATTCGCACTGCCGTCGGTCCAGACCTCGATGGTCAATTTATCATAATCCGTCATTTGACCGACGCGGGCATTGGATACCGTAAAATTAACCTTCTTGATAGGGGAATAGATGGAATCGATCGGGATGGTGCCCACGGGGGCCTTTTCATCGCGATTACGGTCTGCGGAAATATACCCCTTCCCCATCCTGACGGTCATCTCGATTTCGAGATTGGCATCCTTGCCGCAGGTCAGGATGTGGTGGTCAGGATTCATGACCTCAACCGTGTGGCCGACAAGAATATCGCCGGCAGTAATGATCCCTTCGCCCTTATGAACGATCCTGATGATCGCTTGGTCGGCGGAATGCAGCTTGAGGCGCACGCCCTTCAGGTTAAGAATGATATCGGTAACATCCTCGGTAACGCCCTGGATGGCGGAAAATTCGTGTAGCACACCCTTGATGCGGACCGAGGTTATGGCAGCGCCCTGAAGGGTTGACAGGAGAATCCTGCGCAAGGAATTACCGAGCGTGGTGCCGAAGCCCCGCTCGAATGGTTCAGCGTAAAACTTGCCGTATGTATTTGAAAGAGTTTCTTTTTCAACTTGAAGCTGTTTTGGCCTGATCAGATCTCGCCAATTTTTATACATTACAACCTCCTCCGGAGGATAATTGTCCGGTCATGGACATGAAGCGCATGGCGCCACGCAGCTCTCCCGGGAATTACTTCGAGTAAAGCTCGACGATCAACTGTTCCTGAATCGGGGTGGTGATGTCTTCACGCACCGGCAGGCTCTTGATGACACCCTTGAAGGCATCACGCTCAAGCTCGAGCCACTGGGGAATCCCGCGCCGGACGACAGCTTCCAGGGAATCGATCACAGCAGCAACCTTCCTGCTCTTTTCACGAAGTTCAATGACGTCGCCCACCTTAAGCTGGATGGAGGGGATATTCACCTTGCGCCCGTTGATGGTAAAGTGGCCGTGGCGCACGAGCTGGCGCGATTCGGTACGGGAAGAAGCAAAACCGAGACGATAGATCGTATTATCAAGACGCCGCTCAAGAAGGGAGAGCAGATTTTCACCGGTAACCCCTTTCATGCGGTCGGCTTCCTGAAAGTAGCCACGGAACTGTTTTTCCAGAAGGCCGTAGATACGGCGGACTTTCTGCTTCTCACGAAGCTGCACGCCGTAGTCCGAGGTCTTTGAACGCCCTTGGCCATGCTGCCCCGGAGGATAATTGCGACGTTTGATGGCGCACTTATCGGTGTAGCAGCGCTCCCCCTTCAGAAACAATTCCATGTTTTCTCTTCTGCACAGACGGCATGAAGGTCCTGTATAACGTGCCAATGAAAACCTCCTTATATGAATGACGCGAGTTAAACTCTTCTACGTTTGGGTGGGCGACAACCGTTGTGAGGAATCGGTGTCACATCCTTGATGAAACTAATCGCAAAACCTGCGGCCTGAAGCGCGCGTAGTGCAGATTCGCGGCCTGATCCCGGACCTTTGACATATACTTCTACAGTACGCATCCCGTGCTCCTGCGCCTTTTTCGCACAGTCTTCAGCGGCGATCTGGGCAGCAAACGGCGTGCTTTTGCGGGAGCCCTTAAACCCTTTGGCGCCGGAGGTTGACCAAGCAACCACATTGCCGACAGGATCGGTAATCGTGATGATCGTATTGTTGAATGTTGCCTGGATATGGGCAACACCATTGGATATATTCTTGCGTTCCTTCTTCTTGCGGACGACTTTCTTCGCAGGACTAGCCATTCGAATTCTCCAGAGCTAAATGGGATTATTTCTTTTTGCCGGCAACGGTGCGGGCAGGGCCTTTACGTGTGCGGGCGTTGGTCTTGGTGCGCTGACCACGGACCGGCAGGCCTTTTCTGTGGCGCAAGCCACGATAACAGCCCAGATCCATGAGACGCTTGATACTCATGGAGATCTCGCGGCGCAGGTCCCCTTCGACCTTGCAGCTTCGGTCGATTTCGTCGCGCAGACGGGAGACTTCAGCTTCCGTCAGCTTGTCCGTGCGGGTGTCAGTGTCGATCTGTGCGGAGGCAAGGATACGTTCTGCCGTTGAACTACCGATACCGTAGATATAGGTGAGAGCGACAACGATCCGTTTGTTTTTCGGTAAGTCAATACCTGCAATGCGTGCCAATTTGAAGTCCTCCTTTAATTACTCATCCCTGACGTTGAGAATGCTTAGGGATGTCACAGATCACACGAACCACACCCTTACGCTTGATAATCTTGCATTTGTCACAAATCTTTTTAACTGATGCCCGTACTTTCATAGTGCTCCCCTTCACGTACTTGCTATATGCGCGTCAGAATTTCAGGTCCCTTGTCGGTTATGGCAACCGTATGTTCAAAGTGTGCGGAGTATCCGCCGTCGCACGTGACAACCGTCCAGCCGTCTGCGAGTGTCCTGACCTCGTACGACCCTTCGTTAACCATTGGTTCGATCGCCAGGACCATGCCGGCCTTAAGCCTTACTCCGGTGCCCGGGACGCCAAAATTTGGCACCTGCGGTTCTTCATGAAGGTTTCTACCGATGCCGTGTCCGACATAATCACGTACAACGGAAAAACCTTTTGCTTCAACATACGACTGCACGGCATGGGAAATATCGAACAATCTGCCGCCGGGTACCGCTTTATCTATGCCTGCGTAAAGCGACTCTTCCGTTGCGGCAACCAGCGCCCGGGCACCCGCCGATATCGTTCCCACAGGTATGGTCAGTGCTGAATCGCCAAAAAAATCGTTGTACAGTATCCCGAAATCGAGGCTGAGAATGTCGCCTTCTTTCAACGGCACTCTGGTCGGCATCCCATGTACGACACGATCATTGGGAGAGCAGCATAAGCTGTTCGGGTACTTGTAGTATCCCTTGAAAGCCGGCTTTGCCTTGCGCTTCAGTATCTCGGAATTTGCAAATTCCTCCAAGGCCATGGTTGTGACACCCGGCTTGACCTGTTCGCGAAGCAGGATGAGTATTTCAGCGCAAATTTTGCAGGCTGCTCTCATCCTCTCAATCTCACGTGGTGATTTAAGGATGATCACCTGTGCTGCCTTCCAATAGCGAACATATCTGGCGCTGAATGTCCGAAATCGTACCGTTACCGTCAATGCAACGCATCAGGCCGCACTGCTCAAAGTATGATTTAAGCGGCGAGGTCTGTTGGCTGTAAACATCCAGCCTGTTCTTGACCGTCGCTTCACGGTCATCGTCACGCTGAACCAGAGAGGCGCCACACACATCGCACACCCCGGCAACAGCCGGCGCGTCGTATACCACGTGATAACCCTTGCCGCAGGAAGGACAAGTACGCCGGCCGGAAAGCCGCTGGATGATTTCAGCGCTCTCCACCTCAAGCGAAATCACGTGGTCGATATGTTTACCCAGCCCGTCCAGAAGAGCGATAAGCGCATCAGCCTGGGGAGTGGTGCGTGGGAAACCGTCCAAGATAAAGCCTGCTTGACAATCCGGTTCAGAGATCCTCTCGCTGACCAAGCCAAGGACGATCTCATCAGAAACAAGCCCACCGGCATCCATGATCGACTTGGCAGCCAGCCCCAGCGGTGTTTGAGCCTTAACGGCAGCGCGAAGCATGTCACCGGTCGAGATCTGGGGGATTCCGAAGCGCTCAACGATGAATTGAGCCTGGGTTCCCTTGCCGGCTCCCGGAGGACCAAAAAGGATGACAGTCATCCTATTTTCTCCCCCTGATCCTGACACCCTTCAAAAACCCTTCGTAATTACGGGTAATCAGGTGAGACTCGATCTGGGCGACCGTGTCCATGCCCACACCAACCGCAATCAACAGGGCGGTCCCGCCAAAATAGAAGGGAAGATTGAACTTTCCGATCAGGATCGAGGGAAGCACACACACTATTGAGATATAGATGGCACCTGCAAAGGTCAGCCGCGTCAATACGCTGTCTATAAAGTCCGAGGTTTCCTTGCCGGGCCTTATGCCGGGAATATAGCCGCCATGCTTCTTGACATTCTCGGCCACGTCCACCGGATTGAATGTCACAGCCGTGTAGAAATAGCAGAAGAAGAGAATGAAAGCAACAAAAAAGATATTGTACACCCAGTTGCCGGGCGTTAAACTTTTCGCGCCCTTCTGAATCCACGGAATATTGATGAAGTTGGCTATCGTTGCCGGGAACATGATAATGGATGAGGCGAAGATCGGCGGTATAACGCCGGCCATATTCACCTTAAGGGGAAGATGGGATGTCTGTGAGTTGAAGGTCTTCAACCCGACTACCCGCTTCGCATAATGGATCGGAAGCCGCCGCTGCCCGCGCTCGACAAAAACGATGCCGGCGATTACGGCAAACATGACTGCAAGAACAAACACCAGAATGAATAGGGAAAGCTGTCCCGCATTCACTAGCCTAAAAGTATTGCTCAACGCAGTCGGTATCCTGGCGATGATACCGGCAAAGATGATCAGGGAGATGCCGTTACCGATTCCCTTTTCCGACATCTGCTCACCGAGCCACATGATGAACGCGGTACCGGCAGTGAGGGTGATGACCGTCATGAGCCGGAAGCTCCAACCGGGGTTCGGAACAACCAGTTCGCCGGCAGGGCCGCGCATGCTTTCCAGGCCGATGGCAATGCCGAGCCCCTGCACGAAACTGAGCACGATCGTCCCGTAGCGGGTATACTGGATAATCTTTTTACGGCCGGACTCCCCTTCCTTGGAGAGCTTTTCAATGGCCGGAACAACCACTGTCAGCAACTGGAAGATGATCGACGATGAGATATAGGGCATGATACCCAGGGCAAATACCGTCAAACGTTCAAGCGCACCACCGGAGAACATGTCAAACATGCCGAGGAGAGTTCCCTGGGCCTGCTTGAAAAAATGTGACAGAGCGATTCTATCGATACCTGGAGTAGGAATATGACATCCGACACGATAGACTGCCAGCATCCCCAAGGAAAAAAGCACACGCTTCTTCAGCTCGGGGATCTTGAAGATGTTCTGGAGTGCTTCGAACACTAGGCCCTCTCCTCGATAGATCCGCCTGCGGCAACGATCTTCTCTTTGGCGGATTGGCTGAATTTATTGGCAGCAACCTTGAGAGACTTGGTGATGTCGCCGTTTCCGAGGATCTTCACCAAACAATTTGTACCCTTCACCAACCCTTTGGCTGCCAGAGTGGTGGGATCCACCTCTGCGCCGGCTTCAAACACGTCAAGCTGGCTGAGATTCACCACGGCATACTCGACACGCTCAAACGGCGTGAAACCGCGCTTGGGCAACCGACGCTGCAAGGGCATCTGCCCGCCTTCGAAGCCCGCCTTGATGCTGCCGCCGGAACGGGCCTTCTGCCCTTTATGTCCTTTTGTGGCGGTCTTGCCGTGCCCGGAACCGGTGCCGCGGCCGATGCGCTTTCTATCCTTCGTTGAACCCAGTGCGGGTTTAAGTGTGTTCAAATCCATATGTTCCACCCCTTTTACTTCGTCACTTTCAGCATGTGTCCAACCTTATTGATCATCCCCTGTACTTGGGGTGAATCGGGCCGGGTAACGGTCTGGTTGAGACGGGAAAGTCCGAGGCCGGCGACGATATCGCGATGCTTCTTGGTTTTCCCGATAGTGCTCTTGATTAGCGTGATTTGCAGCGTGCTGCTCATGGTATCCTCACTTCAATCGATTATTCGGTTAAGCCACGGCGTGCGGCAACCTCTTCAGGGGTCTTCAATCTCATGAGGCCGGCAAAAGCGGCCTTCACCACGTTGTGGGGATTGTTGGAGCCGAGGCATTTCGACAGAATGTTATTGATGCCGGCTGCTTCGAAAATAGCACGCGCAGCGCCACCGGCAATAACACCCGTACCGGCGGATGCCGGTTTCATCAGAAGCCGACCGGCACCGAATTTACCTTCGATCTCGAAAGGGATGGTCTGGTACTGGTTGACGGGCACCTTGATGAGGTTTTTCTTGGCCTGTTCAACGCCTTTTCTGATCGCCTCGGGCACTTCGTTTGCCTTGCCGAGGCCATAACCTACATAGCCATTGCCGTCACCAACGACGATCAGGGCAGAAAAGCTGAAGCGACGACCACCCTTGACAACCTTGGCAACGCGGCTGATGTGAACGACACGGTCCGTGAGATTCAGTTCCGCTGGATTGATTCTGATCAATGAAAGCCTCCTCGTATGCTTTAGAAACGAAGCCCGGCTTCGCGGGCTGCGTCAGCAAGTGCCTTGATTCTGCCGTGGTACAGAAAACCGTTACGGTCGTATACCACTGATGAAATGCCTTTTTCGATGGCCAGGCGGGCGATTTCCTTCCCCACATGGGTAGCCGCGGCAACGTTGCCCGTGTACCCGAGATCCGCAGCGGCGGCAGAAAGGGTCGAGCAGGCAACGAGGGTAACACCCTTTGTATCGTCAATGATCTGGGCGTAGATATGACGTGCGCTTTTAAAGACGTTCAAGCGGGGACGCTCGTCTGAGCCACGGACCTTTTTACGGACGCGAACCTGGCGCTTGAGGCGGGTGATGGTTTTTAGTGCGGTCTTTGCCACAACAATCTCCTTATAAAGACTATTTCTTACCGGTCTTGCCGGCTTTTCTCAGGATAGTCTCGTCAGAATACTTGACACCCTTGCCTTTATAGGGCTCGGGGCTACGGAATGATCTGATCTTGGCGGCGGTCTGTCCCACCAGTTCCTTGTCAGCGCCCTTAACGGCAACCTTGGTCATCTTGTCCACATCGATGGCAATGCCTTCCGGGATCGGGAAATTGATCGGATGAGAGTAGCCAAGACTTAAGACAAGCTCTTTCCCTTTAACCTCGGCACGATAGCCAACGCCGTTGATCTCAAGGTCGGTCTGAAAACCCTTTGTCACACCGACGACCATGTTGTTTACCAGGGTGCGCGTCAGGCCATGAGCCGCCCGCGCAGCGGTACTATCGTCGTTTCTGACAACCGTCAGAGAGGTCTCTTCGATAGTGAGCGTAACGCAGGACATGACATGGCGGGCCAACTTGCCATTGGGCCCCTGCACGGAAAGCAGCGTATCATCCAGGATGATCTTGACCCCTTTGGGTATCTCTATGGGAAGTTTACCAATTCTCGACATCTCAGCATGCTCCTTGATCGCAATGTTTACCAGATGGTACAGAGAAGTTCGCCGCCGACGCCGGCCTGGCGGGCAGCGTTATCGGTGATGATCCCCTTGGACGTGGACAGAATGGCCACACCGAGGCCGTTCTTGACGACGGGGATATCCTCGGATTTCATATAAACCCTGCCACCGGGTTTACTGACGCGCTTGATCTCATTGATCACGCTGTCCTTTTCATCGATATACTTCAGATAGATCCTCAATACACCCTGAAGATTATCGGAAATTACCTTGTAATTCTTGATGAAACCTTCCTGCTTCAATACATTGGCTATATTGACCTTAAGGCTGGAGGAAGGGATATCGACCTTCTGCAGCTTGACCATGTTTGCGTTGCGAATTCTGGTCAGCATATCTGCGACTGGATCTGTCATGGACATCGTGCGTGCTCCTATCTAATGTGCTACAAGTTCGATGGTCTACCAGCTTGACTTGATAACGCCGGGAATCTGTCCTGCCGACGCATACTTGCGAAGACAGATCCTGCACATTTCAAACTTGCGATAAAATGCTCTGGATCGCCCGCATACCGGACAGCGGTTATGCTGACGGACCTTGAACTTGGGTGTGCGCTGCGACTTGATGATCATTGAGGTTTTTGCCACGGAATCCTCCAGTTATCTTAGTTCCTGAACGGCATGCCCAGGTACTTGAGAAGCGCTTTGCCTTCCTCATCGGTTTTGGCGCTTGTTACGACCGTTATATTCAGCCCTTTGATTTTATCAATGGCGTCATAACTAATTTCAGGAAAGATGAGCTGTTCCTTGATGCCGAGCGTGTAGTTGCCCTTGCCGTCAAACGCCTTGCCGGAAACACCCTTGAAGTCGCGTACCCTGGCGAGGGCTACGTTCATGAGGCGATCGAGAAACTCGTACATGCGGTCCCGGCGTAACGTTACCATACAGCCGATCGGCATGCCTTGGCGTAGCTTGAAGGTTGCAATGGACTTCTTGGCCTTGGTTATGACCGACTTCTGTCCGGTAATGGCGTTCAACTCAGCGGTTGCGGAGTCGAGTATCTTGACGTTCTGGATAGCCTCGCCAAGACCCATATTGACGACCACCTTCTCGATGCGCGGAACTTCCATTATGTTTTTATAGCCGAAATCCTTGCGAAGCTTGGCAACGATCTCGTTCTGGTATACATCCTTCAAACGTGCCATGGTGATGGTATCTCCTTCGAACTATTTCTCAAGGGAAGCGCCGCATTTAACGCAGTTCCGTTGTTTATCGCCATTTTCCAGGACAGTGCTCCTGGTCCTGACCGGCTTGGCACACTTGGGGCAATAGGGCATGACATTGGAGATGTTGATCACGGCTTCCTTCTCCTTGATCGTGCCCGGTTCATTGCCGCGTGCCTTCACGTGCCGCTTGACGAGGTTGAGTCCCTCGATGATGACCCCGTTCTTCTTCGGCACCAGCTTAAGCACCTTGCCGGTTTTACTCTTTTCCTTGCCGGCAATAACCATTACCGTATCGCCCTTGCTGACATGAGATTTCATGGCTTGCATCTTACGTTCTCCGATTCAGATTAAAGTACTTCCGGTGCGAGGGAAATGATCTTCATGAACTTCTTGGCACGCAGTTCTCTGGCTACCGGTCCGAAGATACGCGTTCCCACCGGCTCTTTTTGGTTATTGATAACCACGCCGGAATTATCATCGAAACGAATATACGAACCGTCGGGGCGACCGAGTTCTTTGGCTGTTCTGACAATGACCGCCTTGACGACATCGCCCTTTTTAACCTTTGAGTTAGGCAGGGCCTCACGGACAGAGGCAACGATAATATCGCCCACTCCCGCGTATTTACGCTTCGAACCGCCAAGCACCTTGATGCAAAAGAGCTTCTTGGCGCCAGAATTATCGGCTACATCCAGTATAGATTGCATCTGTATCATTACTCGGTACCCCTGTCCTAAGAGATGCTTTCGATGATCTGCTTCAGGCTCCAGCGTTTATCCTTGCTTAAGGGGCGGCATTCGATTATCTGAACGCGGTCGCCGACCTTGCAGACGTTCTGCTCGTCATGGACTTTATACTTAACGCTGCGCTTGATATATTTGTTGTAAAGTTGGTGCTTTACAAGACGGTCAACCTTGACGACAACCGTTTTGTCCATCTTGTCGCTTACCACGACACCTAACTGTGATTTTCTGTGGCCACGTTCACTCATCCGTCGCTCCCTATGCCTTGCTCTCAGTAATGATAGTGCTGATCCGGGCAATATCCTTGCGGATAATCTTCAGCTTGGCGGTATTTTCAAGCCTGCCGGTATGTAATTGGAACGTAAGGTTGAACAGTTCCTGCGTCAGATCACTCTGTTTCCTGGTCAGCTCATCGGCCGACAGCTTGCGTAACTCGTTAGGCTTCATGGTCGCCTCCCCTGAGAATGAACTTAGTGGAAAGGGGCAGTTTATGAGCGGCGAGCCGAAGCGCCTCGCGGGCGATCTCCTCGGTGACCCCTTCCATTTCGTACAGAACCGTTCCAGGTTTGACGACACATACCCACGAATCGGGTGAGCCCTTACCCTTACCCATCCTGGTCTCAGCAGGTTTCGAGGTCAATGGTTTGTCCGGAAAGACGCGTATCCAGATCTTACCACCCCTTTTAATGTAACGGGTCATGGCAATACGGGCTGCCTCGATCTGGCGTGAATCCAGCCAGCCGCATTCAAGGGCCTGCAGGCCGAACTCGCCAAAGGAGAGTTCAATACCGCGACACGGCTTGCCGGTCATACGGCCCTTCATCTGTTTTCTATGTTTTACCCTTTTAGGCATTAACATTGATGCATACTCCTGTAGCGCAAAATAAGGATGTTACTGACCGGGGAGGATTTCACCCTTAAAGATCAGAACTTTAATTCCGATGATGCCGTAGGTGGTCTTGGCTTCCGCAAAACCGTAATCGATGTCCGCACGCAGAGTGTGCAGGGGGACTCGTCCCTCGCGGTACCATTCGGTACGGGACATCTCCGCGCCGCCCAGACGGCCGGCACAAGTGATCCTGATCCCCTTGGCGCCGAACTTGAGAGCCGAAGTAACGCTTTTTTTCATGGCGCGGCGGAAGGCGATCCTGCGTTCAAGTTGGAGAGCTACGTTCTCGGCAACCAGCTGAGCATCCAGTTCAGGCTTGCGAACCTCATGGATGTTGATGAACACTTCCTTGGAAGTCAGCTTTGCCAGGTCCTTCTTTATAGTCTCTACCTCGGAGCCCTTCTTACCGATGATCAGGCCCGGACGAGCGGTATGAATGTTGATCTTGGTTTTATTGGCCGCACGCTCGATCTCAATCTTGGAAACGCCTGAATTGTAAAGCCGCTTTTTCAGAAATTTCCGAATTGCCAGGTCTTCATGCAGAAGCTTGGCATAGTCTGCCTCCGCATACCACTTGGAGTCCCATGTTTTAACGACACCAAGCCTGAAGCCTATCGGATTAACTTTTTGTCCCAAACTACACCTCCAGGTAAAAACTATTTCGTATCGGAAAGAGTAACCGCTATGTGACTGGTCGGTTTACGAATCTTGCTGGCACGTCCCATGGCTCGCGGCACAAAGCGTTTCAGCACGGCACCGCCATCTACGTATATGGTCTTCACAAACAACCTATCGACATCGGAAACACCCTTTTGCTCTGCATTGGCAACCGCTGACGTCAAAAGCTTGGAAATAATCTTAGCCGAAGGCTGCGGAAGAAACCGCAAGGTATTGAGTGCGTCCTGTATTGCCTTGCCCCTGACAAGGTCCACCAACAGGCGGGTCTTACGAGGCGAAAGTCGTGCAAGTGTCAATTTTGCGCTGGATTCCATGTCAAACTCCCCTGATTACTTCTTGACTTTACTCTTCTTGTCGGCGGCATGGCCGTGAAACGTTCTCGTCGGTGAAAACTCACCCAATTTGTGACCGACCATATTCTCAGTCACAAAGACCGGTATGAACTTGCGGCCATTGTGGACGGCAAGACTCACGCCGATAAAATCAGGCGTAATGGTCGAGCGGCGCGACCACGTCTTGATGATCTTTTTCGAGTTGGGCCCTTCAGTTTGCACCTTTTTGTTCAGATGCCCATCGACGAAAGGTCCTTTTTTAATTGAACGTGCCATGATGTATCAGCCTCTCAACGTATTATTTGGAACGCTTCTTCACAATGAAGCGATCAGAAGACTTGTTGGTCCTGGTCTTGTAGCCCTTGGTGGGGATGCCCCAGGGGGTTACCGGGTGACGACCACCCGACGTGCGCCCTTCGCCACCACCATGAGGATGGTCAACCGGGTTCATGGCTACGCCGCGGACTTTGGGGCGCTTGCCGAGCCAGCGTGACCGACCGGCTTTACCCACGTTGACGTTCTCGTGGTCGATGTTGCCGACCTGGCCAATGGTGGCATAGCAATCCTGCAAGATCATGCGCACTTCACCCGATGGAAGCTTGATCTGGGAATACTTGCCTTCCTTGGACATAAGCTGGGCAAACGTGCCGGCGCTCCTGGCCAATTGTGCTCCCTTGCCGATCTTGAGCTCGATATTGTGAATGATCGTGCCCAGCGGAATCGAACGGAGCGGCAGCGAATTACCCGGCTTAATGTCGGCCTCGGGCCCGCTTACGACCGTGTCCCCAACCTTGAGATTGAGTGGCGCCAGTATGTAGCGCTTCTCGCCATCAACATAATTCAACAGGGCGATGCGTGCGCTACGGTTAGGGTCATACTCGATGCTGGCAACCGTTGCGGGAATGTTGCGTTTATCACGACGGAAGTCGATGATACGGTATTTCTGCTTGTGACCGCCACCGATGTGGCGCGCGGTTACACGGCCCAACGCATTTCTGCCGCCCGACTTATTAAGTGAAACAAGAAGGGACTTCTCGGCAGTTGTGGTGGTAATCTCTTCAAAAGTCGAGCAGGTCTGGTGTCTGCGTCCTGCCGATGTTGGTTTATAACTCTTGATTCCCATTGTGAACCCCGAATACTAGTAATTAAACCTCAAAGAAATCTATGGATTGACCCTGCTGAAGGGTCACATAGGCTTTTTTCCAGTTGGAACGCTTGCCGAAATTCTTCCCGACTCGCTTGACCTTGCCAGCCACATTGACGGTGCGGACATCGTCTACCTTGACCTTGAAGAGCGATTCAACGGCCTGCTTGATCTCGATCTTGTTGGCATCCCTGTCAACAACGATTGCAACCGTGTTGGTCGTATCGCTGCCTAGCGAGGTCTTCTCCGTGACATGGGGCTTTTTTATAATGGAGTAAATGTTCATTTCTGCAACGCTCCTTCAACGGTCTGAACCGCCTCCTGCGTGAAGATGATGTTCTTATACTTGAGCATGTCATGAACATTCAGACCGCCCACCTTGAGCACCTTGACATACGGTACGTTCCGCGCAGAGAGATAGAGATTATTGCTGGGGCTATCCGTGATGATCAGCGACTTTTCAAGCTCGAAACGCTTCATGAAGCCGGAAAAATCCTTCGTGGATATCTTGTCGAAATCGAGCTTGTCCAGCACTGTTATGCTTTCATTCTTGTACTGAAAGGACAAAAGCGAACAAAGTGCTGCGGCGCGGGCTTTCTTGTTCATGCTCAGATTGTAGGTTTTAGGCTGCGGACCGAAGGCAACGCCACCACCCGGATACTGGGGCGCGCGGCTGCATCCCTGACGGGCATTGCCCGTGCCCTTCTGCTTGAAAGGCTTCTTGCCGCCGCCGGAAACAGCCGAACGGTTTTTTACGGCAACTGTACCCGCTCTACGGTTGGCAAGCTGAATACGAAGCGCCTGGTGAATGAGATATTCCTTCACCTCGGTGCCGAAAACGGCGTCCGGCAACTGTACTTCCCCAACCTGTTGCTTGTTCATGTTAAAGACTGCTATCGAAGGCATACACGTTACTCCCGATTAATTACTAAGCTTTGACACTCTGTTTGATGAGGACGATATTGTTTTTATGTCCCGGAATCGCCCCTTTGATCAACAACAGGTTCTCAGCCGAATCCACACGCACGATCTGGAGTCTCTGCACGGTAACACGCTCATTACCCATCTGCCCCGGCATCTTCTTGTTCTTGAAGACATGGGACGGAGTTGCTGAGGCACCGATGGAACCGGGTGCCCGGTGGAAGCGCGAGCCGTGGGACGATCGTCCGCCCTTGAAGTTCCAGCGCTTGATGACCCCCTGGAATCCTTTACCCATGCTGGTCCCGGTTACATCGACATAGTCGCCGATCTGGAACTGATCAAGGGTGAGGGTGTCGCCGACATTCAGTTCGGCGCTGTTCGCGAGCTTGAATTCTCGCAGATACCTGAAAACGCCCTGCCCGGCCTTCGTACAATGCCCCAACCGAGGTTTGGTAGCGTTGGCTGCATTTACAGGCTCGAACCCGACCTGAACAGCGGTGTAGCCGTCAATGTCGGTGTTTTTCTTCTGGACAACGACGCAGGGGCCGGCTTGAACAACCGAAACCGGAACCCTCGTACCGTCTTCCAGGAATATCTGGGTCATGCCCAGTTTTTTTGCGATGATACCTTTCTTCATGGCCATTCCTATTCAGTCGTAGTATCCGTTACAGTTTGATTTCAACATCCACGCCGGCAGACAGGTCCAGTTTCATGAGAGCATCAACAGTCTGCTGGGTAGGGTCGAGAATATCAATCAGACGCTTGTGGGTCCGAATCTCAAACTGATCCCGGGACTTTTTATCAACGTGGGGTCCACGAAGGACGCAGTACTTATTGATGACCGTTGGCAACGGAATCGGTCCGGCCACTCGGGCGCCGGTCCTTTTTGCCGTATCTACGATTTCGCCTACCGAAACGTCCAGCAGCTTGTGGTCATATGCCTTAAGGCGGATTCTGATCTTCTGGCTCTGCATTGATATCCTCGTAACGTTTTATTCGATTATCGAGCTGACGACGCCGGCGCCAACGGTACGGCCACCTTCACGGATTGCGAAGCGCAAACCTTCGTCCATGGCAATCGGGGTGATCAGTTTCACGGTCATGGCAACGTTGTCACCAGGCATGACCATCTC
>JARLHN010000019.1 GCA_031292255.1 Oryzomonas sp.
CAGCGACACGCTGTATGGCGGCTACCTGACCTGCGCATCGTGCCATGACGTCCACAACACGAACAACGCGAAAAACGATCCTTCGATCAGCAATCCCAACTTCACGCCGAACTATTTCGTGTGGGCCAAGGAAACGAACTCTGCACTGTGCCTTTCATGCCACGTGAAATAACGTACCAAAAGTGTTGCCTGATGATTTTAACAGAGATTGATGAAAGGAGTTGCTACACATGCATAAAAGAATACTGGCAATCTTAACCCTGCTCTGTGCCATCCCGCTGCTGGCATTTGCGGGAACGGGACAGCAGCAAATCAACACATGGGTTAGATCGGCGGGCGGTACTCTACAGGTGGATTCCTATCCTTCGACTACGTCGAAGAACGGAAGCCTCTGGCAGTCGTATTCGTCTTCAACGACTAACAACACAGTGACCATTACGCCTAGTGAAAATTATTTCGTCAACAGCCTGATCATCGACGGCGTACCACAAGATCTAACCAGCCTCCAAGTAGCGGGCACGGTTTTGAATTCCTCTAATGTTTCCGCATTGGCGATCGGCGCTTCTGACGCCGCTCCATCCGTCTGGGTTGACTTCCTGAGGAGCCAACTGAGCTTTACGGTGAACACAGGCGCCAACTACATCGTGTTCCCCAGCGGTGCGCAGCCTAACGTATATGCCGGAGCAACCTTCCGCGTATTCGAATTCATCCCGGCCAAAGGTCAGTATATTTCGGCCATCAACACGACTGGGACCATCCGCTATACCACCCAGCCTTCTTCTCTTCCGGCAGCAGCCAACCAGAAGGTTATCGTCACGGTTTCCTCGATCACCACCAGCGGTACTCTTTCCGCGACCGTCGCCGGTACTGCGGCACAATCCAGTGTTCCGACAACTGCTGCTACAATCGCCCAGGTCGGCCGTGCATGCGATGCCTGCCATATCGCACAGGGGCTTGATCCTAAACCGAGTGTTCCTGTTTTTGCATCATGGTCTGCCAGCGCACACAAAGCAGCAGGAGTTGCTTGTGCTGATTGCCACCAGGGAGCAAGTACCGGCGCGCATCCCGGCATCATCAACACCACACTCTGCCAAAACTGCCACGATACCGCTGCTTCCGGCGGCATCCCGACCGGCAATCCGCACAGCCCGTTAACCATCGGCCCTGCGGCGACGACATCAGGCCATCCGGCCGTACCTTTGTATACTTATGAAGAGGTCGGCATGCAGATGGCCGGCGGCGCAAAAGTACAGGTACAGGTGGACGCAAACGGCAAAGGCATGCCCTACAGCCCGAAACAGACCTGCGGCAGCACGAAAGGCTGCCACATATACAACAACGCAGACTACAGCTACGACAAGATCTCCGACACGGCATTCCACTCTCACGAGGGAAGAGCTGAGTACATGGACCTCAATAAAGGTAAGTTAATGCCAGGGCTTGACAAACCATGGGTGCAGTCGACAGCCATGGTTGGCAAGTGGTGACCTCCCTCTCTTCGCCAGGTGGCGAACTTAACGAACCAGAATTACAACAACCCTACCGGTCCTATTACAGCTCTTGATTACTCAAGCAATCTTACCAAGTTTTTAAATGGCGATACCACCGCCACGGCAGCCAGCTCCGTCCTGCTTCAACCTGCCACAGTTACGTACACCAAGGTAGACCTTTCAATGTGGGATGAAGCCACGGAATGCGGTTTTTGCCATCCGGGCGGCGGTTTTGTCGAGAAAGACAGAAACGGCAAACGCTACAGCCAGATGAGTCCGACTACAGATGGCATGACACCTTTCAACGCGACAGTATTTGAGTTGTATTCCACCACCACCGGACTGCCAAAGCATAAGGTCATCGTATCACCGTGGTCCTATCCGCTCTACCAGAATGGTGCGCCTGTTATCACCCCTGGCGGTTGGGGGCAGACCGCGACCATGCAATTGCCTGACGGTAGCCCGATGCCGGTGTTTGCCGGTCAAGTAATGATGCCCAACGTCAAGGAATTTGACTGCCTCGCCTGCCATTTCGAGGGGTACAGCAATCTGATGTCGTCCGTAATGAGCATGAGCGGCGGCCTTAACGCGGGTCCATCTTTTGGCGCCGGCTTCATGAACATGTTTACCCAGGCTTATGACTTCACAACAGGGATGTTGCAAAAGGATAGTAGCGGCAACGTATCCCTGACCCCGGCGTTCTTTACCAAAATGACGGCACAGCCTTCAAGCCAGAACTGCCGTAACTGTCATATGCCGTCCGGGCTCAAAGACCTTCCGGACATGATGAACGACTTCCTCTCGGGCGCTCCGATGGCCTACACCGGGAGCTTCACGCAATCGTTCACCGGTCTCGCCATGCCGGCTTTCGACTTTAACGCTCCCTTCGGCTACACATGGGATTGGACAGTGCAAGGCAGCACCTCCCCTACCCTGTACATGACCCAGACCGGCATCGGCAGCACGACCTCCTTCACCACTACGATACCGTCAGGATGGCCGTCCGCCCTGGGGATGACCCCATTCAACGCTGCCGCTTTATCAAATTTCTCTTCCGCCATGCCCGCCGGCTACAAGCAGTACTTCCTGGGCGGTGGCAACCCTGCAGGCTCCGGCCCGATCTACTTCCAGGCCACCATCCCCGGCTCCGGCGGCATGCAGGACCAAAACGCCCTCAAAAAAGGAATTCTTCCGTTCCCAAGGGCCGAATGGTTCAAACGTGGCGATCTCTGGGCCGCGGATGCCGATGTTCATTACAGCCTCGAATGCTCCGGCTGCCACATGAATACCAACACGACAAAGGTGGACGTATTTGCAGCGCCCACGAGCGCAAGCAACTCCAAGACCGTCTTCAACGGCAAGAGCCTTTGCGATCCGGGTAGAGGCTTCGACTGGTTGAGCGGCACCGAGGGCAATGCGGCCCTCAGGACGAAAGTCAACAGCCAGAACACCGTCAAGAAATGCGAGAACTGCCACCTCACCGGTCAAAACAGCGATGGCGTCGCCATCAACACCTACGGCGCTCCCAATCCGACCGCCAAGCATCAGCAGTACGGCTTGCTGAGGAATGTCACCAACAAGGTCATTGCCACATCGGCTGCTGTCTTTACCGCAGCGGGTGATGCCAATCCTAATGGCAGTCAAACGCTGGCCAGGGGCAATCACCTCGATGTCGTGGATTGCACTGTCTGTCACCTGTACCGGAAACAGATGGCAGTCCGCATGCTCGACTCCTCCTCCGGCGCCCGCTTCCCGAACATGATCGGTTTCGATGCAAGCCGCGGCATGCTCGGAATGTTCTCCAACCCAATGCCTGGTACGATTCCGGCAAACACCAACCTTCAAGAGTGGAAACCGGCCTACATCTGGCAAAAGTACGGCAACTACTGGAAGACCAACGATGACGGCACCGTCAACAGTAATTGGAACCGTAAAATCTATCCGGTCAACTTCATCACCGCAAGCCTCTGGAACAACGTTGACCCAACTGTCGACGCCAACGGCGACGGCGTGAACGGCAGCCCGGAGATCGCCCATGTCGGCAATTATGCAAGTACTGACGGTGATTATCCCGGTTCCACGTCGACCGTCTACGACCCATGGATCTCCCGCGACCTGAAAGCCGGCATGAACTTCGGCCCATCCGGTTTTGCACCGATCCCGGTCGGTTTCGGCGGCAGTACCTATCAGACCGCCTATGACAGCAACGGAGCCTTTACCGGCGCCTGGCAGTTTGTAGGCGTCTACGGCGGGAACGTCGAGTTCTCGACCCCGGAAGAGATCTCTGCGTACAAGACCTATCGGACCCAGATTTCAGGGGCTGTTGACGGCAAGAGCTGGAGCGGTACACAGATGACATTCATTGGAGCTCCTTTTGCCATGACGCATGGCGCAAGGGCGACATCAACCTACGTGGTGGGCAAAAGCTGCACCGATTGCCACTCCACGACGTCGAATATGATAAACGTCTTTGCCGGGTCGGTCGACATGCTCGGCACGGCAATAAAGGCAACCGCAGGCAATCAATTCATGCAGTCCCCGGCCACGCAGTTCACCGTAGTCGGGGCCAAGGACGATATTGCGACGGGCGCCGAAGTGACCACCAAGCTTGGTTACTCCTATGAGCTCTCGTTCGAGCAGCTCTGCGACTGGAATTCAACAACCAAATCATGCACTCCCGATGCGAATGGTGCATACAAGCAGGTTACCCCGCTCGACCAATCCCAGGTTCTTTATCCGGTCGATACGGGCCAGGCCGGCATAACGCTGCCGTACGTTTACCAAGACGTCACGGGTGCCAGCTATGCCAACAGGGCTGCGTGGATCAACTACATTACCGATCCAGCCGCCGTCAATGCGGTAGCGAACAAAGTGGCGCCCTGATCTGTAATCAGCGCGCTGTAACCAGCGGATCCCGGCTCTCAAAGGAGAGCCGGGATCCCGTAACAAAAGAGAATAAAGCAACGATGAATAAGGCTGGTAAGCAAGATTGGAAAATGACATGATATGAAATAGGCCCGGAGGCCTCTGCCTCCGGGCATCGTCAAAGATAGGGGCTTTACCGGGTGTATAAAGGGCACAACAGATGAAAGCGAGCAATTCCGGGATGATGAAAAGAAATCTTGTAATCCTTACCCAGATGGTTTTTCTCTTTGCCGCCGGCATCCCCGCATGGGGATTTGACGGCATGGAGAATATCGCCCAGGTCAGGAAACTGGCGGAAAACGGGGATGCGGATGCCCAGTCGAAATTGGGCGTTTTCTACGCCTCGGGCGTGGGCATAACGATGGACAAGCAGGAGGCGGTCAAGTGGTATCAGAAGTCGGCCGACCAGGGATATCCGATCGGCCAGTGGAACCTGGCATTCATGTACGTGAAAGGGGAAGGGGTTGCGACCGACTACGATAAGGCGCGCGAACTGTTCCGTTCATCGGCGGAAAGCGGCTTTGCCAATGCCCAATACGATCTGGGCATGATGCTTCTGTACGGGCTGGGAGGCAAGCAAGACCGGAACGAGGCGGAAAAGTGGTTTCGCATGGCGGCGGAGCAGGGATACCGGGAAGCGAAAAAGGCCCTGAGTGAGCTTGATGCCAAACAACTGCCGAGCCCCTGACGGCCAAAGGTCCGCCGTTACCGCCTTGCCGTGGGCGCGGCCCGTGCAGGGTCTCCCCGAAAATCACGCAACCAAGACAAAAAACAGCTTCTGTGGAGGAAAACCGAGTATGTATTCAAAAAACACGTTGTCCAAATCACTCATCCTTATCGGTAGCATGCTGATGTTCATTTCTGCCTGCTCGCTTTCCTCGTCAAAAGGAACCTCGGCAGTGCCTGCCCCTGAATTCTCCGGCGCCGATGCCAATAAGACCGTCGCCAGGGTGAATGACAAAGAAATAACCGCTGTCGAACTCAAGCGGGCCGAAAAGATACTCATTGCCAACAAACCGGGCCTGCAAATCCCACCGACAATGCATAAAGAGTTCGAAAAGCAGGTTCTTAACCAAGAGATCACTTCGGAACTGCTTTTCCAGGAGAGCCGGAAACTCGAGATCAAGGATCTGGACAAGCAGGTGGAGGCAAAGATCGCCCAGGTGAAAAACGGGTTCCCGGACAGCGAGAAGTATGTCAAGCAACTCGGGAGCATCGGCCTGGACGAGAAAACGTTTGCCGATTCCGTCCGCCGCGACATTTCCATCGCCTATGTTGTCAAGACGGAGATCGCCCCTGGTATTTCCGTCCGCGACGAGGAGGTTAAAAAGTTTTACGATCAGAATCCGGACAAGTTCCGCCAGGAAGAACAGGTACGGGCGAGTCACATACTGATCGGCGTTGACGCCAAGGCTGGGCCGGAAGCCCAAAAGGCGGCTCGCGACAAAGCGGAGAAACTGCGCGCCGAGCTGGTGAAAGGAGCTGCTTTCGCCACACTGGCCAAGGAGAATTCCACCTGCCCCAGCAGCAGACAGGGTGGGGACCTCGGTTTTTTCGGCAAGGGGAAAATGGTCCCGCCATTCGAACAGGCCGCATTTGCACTTAAACCGGGAGAGTTGAGCCCGGTTGTGGAAAGCCAGTTTGGCTATCACATAATCAAGGTGGTAGAGCGGAAAAAAGCGGAAACGATAACGTTTTCCGCTGCAAAAAACAAAATTGAAGAATACATAAAGGCTCAAAAAACCAATTTAGCCATAGATGTTTTTGTTGGCGAACTCCGCAAGAATGCCAAGGTCGAAGTACTGTTGTAAGGGGTTAAAATGGCATGCGAATTATTGGCTTATTGCCGGTTTTTTGATGACAACATGAAAAATATGCCTGAAACAGAGAATTACATAAAGCAGAAACTCTGCTTTGCTAATTATGCATCCTGCAGGAGATACATATTTTATAACGAGCATGATGGAAAAGACGTACCGAGTGATCTTAATCCGGATTCCGAAGAAGTATTAAAGATCATACAGTGTATGCGGCAAAAATGGTCAAAATAGATTGATTGATCCATCTGTTTGCTTAGAAATATCTATTGTACTTTAGGTTATTGATATCAATGGAAGCACATCAGTCGCTGGTGGGCTGCCCGGTCTTCAAAACCGGTGAGGGGGATGAGAAATCTCCCTGGTGGGTTCGATTCCCATGTGCTTCCGCCATACGCAACCGGCCACAGCCGTCGAAGTAATAATAACATGCTAGAAATATGGAGGTAATGATAGAGATTAAAACAAATGGTCAACGTTGGTGGCGCCACGCCTTTTTTGCTGATCGCGTTGGCGTCTTTAAAGACATCTTCGGCCATGCATCAAAAAGTGAAGTCAGCTTTGAATCAATTCAGCAACGTATTTGAAAGCAGACTGCAATTAGTGTAATATCAATAAACTTAATGAATTACCCCGCCGCAAGCGGCGGGGTATCTGTAACCTGAGTTGATTCTCGAATCGCCCCAAGGGGCGGGGAATTTAACCCTCAGAGATTAAACAATCATATTCAGGGTTGAAGATGATATATCTTTCTATAGTTTTGGTACTTATCGGCACAGCATTCCTCTTCAAGGGGCTTCTACATGCTAGAGGCATTTGGCGGAATGTACACGATGATCACCGAAGCAAGTGGTTAGTTATCCTCTACCTGCTGATCTTTTTTCTCTTTGGATACCTGCTTTTTGATGCCATCCTTATCTTTAAATTGCCTTTACAGCCTGATCTAGTGACTAGCGTGGTATTTCTTGGCGGTGCTGTCTTCGTATTTATCATTATCAAACTTTCTCAAAGCACTATTAGTGCCCTACAAAAAACAGAGGAAAACATCAAATTAATCAACGATTCACTTGAATCTAAAGTCGAGGACCGAACAAAAGAACTTAAAAGCTCATATGATTTTAACCGTGTTGTGCTGGACAGCATTGTTGATCCCATTTCAATTATCGATGTTAATTCGTTCCGAATTATAAATGCTAACTTGGCCTTTCTCAAAGATGTCAATCTTTCCAAGGAACAAATCATCGGCAGAACATGCTATGAGGTAACGCATCAAAGTTCATCACCTTGTACTCCACCTTATGATTGCTGCCCTCTTATTGAAACCATATCCCATAATGACCATGCAGGATCGCAGCATGTTCACAAGACTCCTTCAGGTGAAACACGATATGTTGAAATCGTTACCTCTCCGATCAAAGATGATCAAGGTAAGATTGTTCAGGCCGTTCATATACAGCGAGACATTACAGAGCGCGTTTTGGCGGAACAAGAGAAGCTCGCACTTGAACAGCAATTTCAGCAGGCTCAAAAACTAGAGAGCCTCGGTGTACTTGCTGGTGGTATAGCCCATGATTTCAACAATCTCCTCACAATCATTATTGGAAATTGCCATTTGGCAAAGATGAGACCTGAAAGTGCCGATGACTGCATTTCCAAAACAGAAAAAGCTGCCACCCGTGCGGCGGAATTGTGCCGACAGATGTTAGCATACGCCGGCAAAGTACAAGTTTTTGAAACCCAAATCAATATGTGGATGCTGGTTGATGAGATGGTCAAGATGCTTCAATCGACCATGCCTCCTAATGTAGTGATCACATCCGCTCTTCCTTCCCGTATTCCCTTAATAAGTGGCGATGCCGGCCAAATCAGTCAAATCATCATGAATCTAATAGTGAATGCATCGGAGGCAATTGGAGACATTCAGGGAGAAATCCGTGTATCGCTTATAAAAGCAATAATAGCAGATCAATCAAGTAAAGATCATCAAGGCAATCCAATCCCGCCTGGTAGTTATGTCTGTCTGGAAGTTGCTGACAATGGCTATGGGATGAATGAGGAAACAAAATCGCGAATCTTCGAGCCATTCTACACCACCAAATTTACGGGTCGAGGTCTTGGGATGTCTGCGGTACTCGGTATCATTTCATCACATAAAGGAGCATTACAACTCAATAGTCATCTTGGCGAGGGAACAACAATCAAGGTATACTTGCCAGTTCAAATGACTAATGTCGTTCTAACAAGGTCATTAAAACAGGGCGTTTCTATATCAACTTGGCAGGGTAGTGGCACAATATTGCTGGTAGAAGACGAAGAACAGGTCAGATCAATTGCGAGAGAGATGTTTCAACAACTTGGATTTGAGATAATTGAATCCTCAAACGGCAAAGAAGCACTGGAGTTGTATAAAGAGAACGCCGCTGACATAACCATGGTTGTAACAGACATTGGCATGCCGCTTATGGATGGTTATACCTTGATTCGTGAACTGAAAAAACTCAATCCAGACTTACCGATTATAATTACTAGCGGTTTTGGGGAATTAGAGGTTGCATCCAGAACATCATGTAACGATATATCAGTTATAATAAATAAACCATATAACATTGACCAGCTGAGAGAACAGTTGAGTGGGTTGTGATTGGGACAATTTACAGTGTTCTTTAAAGTAAACACATTTATAGATTTAATCATATCGTGTATGTGGAAAAAAGAGTCAAAATAGATTGATTGATCCATCTGTTTGCTTAGAAATATCTATTGTACTTTGGGTTATTGATATCAATGGAAGCACATCAGTCGCTGGTGGGCTGCCCGGTCTTCAAAACCGGTGGGGGGGATGAGAAATCTCCCTGGTGGGTTCGATTCCCATGTGCTTCCGCCATACGCAACCGGCCATGGCCGTCGAAGTAATAAAACCCGTTAGAAATGGCGGGTTATTTTTCTGTTTCCAATTCTTTTATTTATCCTTTGAATCCTTTTTGGAGCGATTATGGCGAAGAATCTCATTCTCGGCACAGCCGGACATATCGACCATGGAAAGACATCCCTCGTCAGGGTGTTGACTGGTGTTGACACAGATCGGCTTCCTGAAGAGAAGGCCCGTGGAATAACCATAGAACTCGGGTTCGCCAATATGCTCCTACCTGGGGATATTCATTTAGGCATCGTCGATGTCCCGGGGCATGAACGCTTTGTTCGCGCCATGGTGGCCGGCGTTGGCGGAATGGACATAGTGATGCTGGTGATCGCGGCTGATGAGGGTGTCATGCCCCAGACGCGCGAGCATCTGGAAATCTGTCGCCTGCTCGGGGTGAAGCAGGGGCTTGTCGCACTTACGAAGTGCGACATGGTTGATTCGGACTGGCGCGGACTTGTTACCGAGGAGGTGCGCGACTTCGTCGCAGGGAGCTTCCTGGAGGGGGCGCCGATAGTTCCGGTATCAGCCCGCACCGGCACCGGAATAGAGCTGTTAAAGGAAGAACTGAGGATGATGTCCATCGGCCTTGATCAGAAGAGAAGCGATGGCCCCTTTCGGCTTCCGGTAGACCGGGCTTTTACGGTTGCCGGGTTCGGCACGGTTGTCACCGGTACTCTTTTGTCCGGCCAGATAAGAGTTGGAGATGAAGTAGAGCTATTTCCTTCGGGGATATACACTAAAATCAGGGGTATTCAGGCCCATGGCAGCAAAGCCGATGTCGGTTCAGCCGGCCAACGCCTCGCCCTCAACCTTCAGGGTGTTGACAACAACCAGGTGAAACGCGGGGATGTTGTGGCCCCTCGTGGGATCTACAGGGCGACTAAAGTTACGGATGTTGAAATTACCTACCTGAAGACCGCGCCACGGCCGCTCAAGCATCGTTCCATACTGAGCCTGCACTCGGCAACGTACGAAGTTGCTGCTCAGGTCATGCTTTTCAATAGAGAAAGCCTCGATCCGGGGGACAGCGCATTTGTGCAGTTGCGTCTCGATCACCCGGTTTTGCTGCTGAACGGAGACCCATTCGTACTGCGCACCTCTTCTCCATCTACTACGGTTGGTGGCGGGATTATACTGGACCCGTCTCCACCCAGAAGACGGAGGAGGTCAGCCGAGGCGCTCGCGTTACTTGAGTCGATGTCTCTTGGTGATGAAGCGGAAATGGCAGAGCGTCTTGTTTCTGCGTCGCTTCTCTCGGGAATTTCATTCCACGACTTGACCAGACGCACCGGATTATCTGCAAAACGGCTGGATATGGCGCTATCTCTTCCCCTTTCTTCGGGCAACGTGATCCAAATGGTGCGTGACCCACGTTTGTTTTTAAGCCGTAAAAGTTTCAGCGACCTCTGTGAGACACTTTTCAAGGAACTTGAAACATATCTGTCAAACAATCCTCTCAAAGACGGCATCGGCAGAGAGGAGTTGAAAACACGGCTACCGACTCGAAGTGACCCACGTTTTTTTACACCTTGTCTTTTGCATCTTGAAAGCGAACATAGGGTTGTTGCGGAGCGGGAACAGGTAAAGCTTCCGGGTAGAAAGGGAGCTGCCGTTGACAACGATGCCGGCATCCAGAAAAAACTGGAGGAAATGTTGACCAACAGAGGGTCTGAACCTCCCATGTTGAAAGAACTTTGCGATACACTCCTGCTGCCAGAAAAATTGGTGCTTGAGCACCTGAACCTGCTTGTCAGGGAAGGACGTGCCGTCAAGATCAAAAGTGACGTATTCTATGCTCTCGAACCTATACGGGTAATATCCCAGACCCTGGTCGAACATCTCCGCTCCAAGGGAGAGATAACGCCGCCGGAATTCAGGGAGCTTACGGGGCTCTCACGCAAATTCATGATTCCGCTTCTCGAATATTTCGATTCAATCAAAATCACGATGAGAGTCGGAGATAAACGCGTGCTGCGGAGAAGATAGCTGCGGCACAGAACTCCATGCTATTTTATGGTTTCTTATTGTTGTCTCGTTATGGTTCAAGTCGCAAAAGTAATCCTAAAATAAAAGGCCGCATACGAGGTGTATGCGGCCTTTTTTCCGATCCTACAGGAGGAGCAGGGACTACTTGGCAGCCGGAGCAGCAGGTTCAGCAGCAGGAGCGGCTTCTTTTTTCTCGGCTTTCTTGGCTTTCTTCGCTTTTTTGGCTTTCTTTGCCGGTTTTTTCACTTCTTTCTTTTCAACAGCCGGAGCAGCGGCGTCGGCAGCCGGAGCGGCGGCATCAGCAGCGAAAACAACAGCCGAGAAGGACAGGGCTACGAGAGCGGCAACGATGGTGGAGAGAACTTTTTTCATTTGTACTACCTCCGAGTAAATTATAAATCTGTCAGAACAATAAGCATAAGTGGTGCCAATCGCAGTAACATTTTAAAACATAAGAATATCAGCGTATTATGTGCGATACTGAAGTCATGCCTATCGACGGAGCTACCTTCCGGACTGCCTCATATGGGGTGGTTGTCACCGCAAATAGGCTGCCGCTATATAAACATAATAGAACAATAATGCTTGATGCCTCCATCCGCTTGACCGCTGGGCGGCTCTGGCGTACCATCTGTTCAGAGGGCCACCCTCAAGGACCATCACTTAGGAGCTGGCAACACTAACATGAACTCCTTGCATCTCATCTTCCGGACATCCTTGACCGCAGCTCAATCACAAAATCCTCGACGTAGCCCTGCTACGCCTGCGGTTTTGTTCAATCAGTTATTGTTAACCTCCTAATGCCTGGAAAGCGGCCATGAACGTTGTTCTCCACAAAAACGGTTCCGACATCTGGAGCCGGGCGCAAAGCGGGCATGGCCTGAAAAGCTGGCAGCGTCTTTGGCTGGTGACGGGGGGCACGTACCTGCTCATGCTTGTGGCGACAGGTTGGCTCCTCATGCCGGAGCGCAGACAGGTGGATAAGGCAATGGTGTTTGCCGTCACGGAAGAGGTGCGGAGATACGACGGCCTCGCCTTTGTAGGGGATTCCCCCGAGAAGGTCTTCGAGACCGCCCGTACCCAGGGGTATGCCCCATGGATCGCCCGTATCCGCAAAACCTACAACATCGGCAGGGTGGGGGATGACGGCTTTGGCAAGATAGAAAGAGACTATCGTCAGGCCATCGAGACCCTGACATCGAAGCGCCTGAAGCTATCGGGCCGGCTCTGCGTCGCCTGGGTCGTGCCCATGGGGTTCCTCTATGCCGCGGGTGGCCTGATCGGCTGGATCAGGCAGGGAAAATCGTGACCTTCTCCAATGAGCCGAACCGGCGCCAACAGGCTCAACCGCATCGTGATGCAGTCGAATGTAACGGCATGGCGATCCCGTTCCAGTATTGCCGTTCCCGGCGCAGGACCCTGGGCATGACGGTCAGGCCGGACAAATCGGTGGTCGTCAGGGCTCCCTTGCACGCTTCCCTTGGGGATATCAGGGATTTCGTTTCCCGGCGTGCGGCATGGATTGCCAAGGTGTGGCGGGAATTCGACAGCAGGCCCCCCAATCTTTCCCAGAGCTACGGCAGTGGCGCGACCTTTTTGTTCCAGGGCCGTGGGTATGCGTTGACCGTGGTACGGGGCGCGGCCGAATCGGTTGTGCTTAGAGGTGATTCGCTGGTGGTTGCCGCTCCGGACGAATTGGATGCGCTGAATATCCGCCGGCTTATCGACACCTGGTATCGCGATCAGGCGCTGAGCATATTCCGGGAACGTGAAATCGAGTGCCACCGGAGGATGGAGGCTGAAGGTTTCCCCCTCCCCCCCATAGTGATCCGCCTCATGAAGAGCCGTTGGGGAAGCTACTCGTACCGAACCGGCCGCATAACGCTTAATCTTAACCTCATCAAGGCATTACCGGCGTGCCTCGACTATGTGATCATCCATGAACTCTGCCACGTGAAGCTTCGGCACCATGGCCCTGATTTCTGGAGGTTCGTCGCGCGTTACGTGCCAAACCATGCCGGGTTGCGCAAACAACTCAACCGTATCGGTTAATGCGGGATGGCTTGCTGTTTTCGTATACCGGAACGCACGTCGCCCTGCATTGACATCCGGAGCAGCAGTGATTACCCTCTGTACAAACCTGGATATTCCATTGGGCGGAATTAAGCTCCTGCACGAGCCCTGCCGGGCATATTCCGGCATCATGCCGCCCGGTTTCCTCACCAATAGCCCTGCTATTGTCTCGCAACCGGACGACAAGCTACAAAGGAATGTGCCTCGGCAGCATCTCGTGCCCTGATGGAAAATCCGGGTTAAAGAAAAGCTTGATTAAAAAGGAGTCATGATGAAAAATAAATCTCTATTGGTGGTGATTTTCAGTCTGGTGGCCCTGCTTGCGGGCACGACACTCGCCGCCGTCAACGCGGAGGCCCGCGCCGGCGGCGGCGGATCGCTCGGCAGCCGCGGATCGCTCGGTAGCCGTGGGTCGCGCAGCTATTCCCAGCCGATATCACCCTATTCGCTGCCCGGCCGGAATCAGCAGGCTGCGCCCCAGCCATTCTCGCCGTCGCCTTACCAGAACCCCCTGCCCAGCGGCGGCGGTTTCCTGCGCAACATGGCCGGAGGCCTTGTCGGCGGCATGCTGGGCGGGATGCTGTTTCGCAGTCTCGGTTTCGGCGGCGGGATGGGAGGAGGCTTTGGCGGCGGGATCGGGCTGTTCGAGATCATCCTGATCGGCGGCATTATTTATCTGGTCTACCGGATGATGAAGGGAAGGCTCAATGAATCCGCCCCCTACCAGAACCCCTCCGCCACGGGGGGGTACAATGAGCCGCAGGCGCCGCGGTCCATAACGCCCGCCTACGCTGATACGGCCGGCGACCTTGCGGTGGGCCTCTCACAGATCAGGCAGATGGACCCGGGCTTTGACGAACAACGCTTCCCGGACGCGGTCATGGATATCTTTTTCAAGATCCAGGGCGCCTGGATGAATAGGGACCTTGGCGGTGTGAACTCGTTGTTGACCACGGAGATGCGGCGAATCTTCCAGGAGGACATCGACCGGATGCTGCGTGAACACAGGGTGAACCGGCTGGAGAATATAGCCGTGCGCAAGGTGGAGGTCAGCGAGGCGTGGCAGGAATCGGGCCGGGACTATATCACGGCCCTGATCTACGCCAATCTGCTGGACTACACGACCGACGACTCGAGCGGCCAGGTAGTCGAGGGAAGCAAGACCGATCCGATAAAGTTCGAGGAGTTCTGGACGTTTACCCGGCCGGTGGGCAACAACCAGTGGCAGCTTTCGGGAATTAACCAAAAATAGTAAGCGTTGTCCGGTTCGGTATTTGCAGTTAGCCCCCCTCCCGCAAGGGGAGAGGGGCTTTAGAACATGTTTTAAGTTGAATGCAATTTCCTAACCGGACATTACTGAGGCCGTCGGCCTGAATCCGCGATACTTTCACGGCTTTCTCGCCCAGCGTCACGGATTCAGGCTTTGGGAAAACAAGATGGGTAATTCCGATTAAAATCGCGAATGGACGACTTTGACCGAATGACCCAATCATACCGTCCTATTAACAAGAGCCCTTTGAAACGCAACGAATCAATTGATCATCTGCTCAAGATCAGTACCACACAAAATGAGTCCAAAACCCATCATGTACACCGAAAGGGGCTCAGCGTGCGTCAAAACATAGAGGCCAGAGCTCGGAGCAATAAGGCAAGCAGTCTCGTCAAAGGCATTCTGGCCGGCGTATCTCTCGTCGCCCTTATCACCCATGGTGGATTTTCTTTTGCGGTTGAGCTCGATGTCCGCGCCCAAGCCCAGCAAGCGTTGGCCAGCCTCCATGAGGTTCAGATACCATCGTCGAATTTGAGCGAACTGGAGAGTATCAAGGCGACCATGAATATCGCCGATGATTACCAGAGCGAGCAAATGGACGAAGAAGCGGGGATCTTTTATACACTTGTAATCCAAAAAACCCAGGTACTGCTGCAGAAAGCCATTGTACCGCCAACGCCAACAGCCGCTATCCCGGATAAACCTGATGTTGCCTCCATTTCCGCCCCTGCCGCATCATCATCATTTGCCATCCGGGGACTGGCCGGCGCCATGAGTGTCTATACCGCGGAAAAGGGTGATACCCTTCGCCTGATCGCCTCCAAGCTGGGAGTAAGCCGCCAGCACCTCATCACGATCAACCATCTTGGCAAGAAGACCGCGGTGAAGGTCGGGCAGCTGCTGAAATACGACAACCGCAGGATTATCCCCAAGATGATTCAAAAAGGGATTGTGATCAACATTCCGGACCGGACACTCTATTATTTTCAAAACGGGGCGCTGGTTCGGACCTTGCCCGTAGCCCTCGGCACCCCGACAAAATCCGACGACTTCAACTGGCAGACCCCAACCGGACGATTCAAGATCATCGAGAAGATCAGGAACCCGACGTGGACCGTCCCTCCTTCCATCCAGGCTCAAATGGAGTCGCAGGGCAAAGAGGTCATCACCAGTATCCCCCCGGGTCCGGAATGCCCCCTCGGCAAATTCGCGATCCGGACATCGATCCCCGGCATCATGATCCACAGTACCACCAAACCAGGGTCGATCAATAGCTACTCAAGTCATGGATGCATCCGGGTGTTCCCGGCGAACATGGAATCGTTCTTTAAGCAGATAGCGGTCAACACGCCGGGTGAGATCATCTACAAGCCGGTAAAGGTTACCGTTGGTGAAGCCGGCCGAGTTTTTCTCGAAGTCCACCGGGATGTGTATGACAAGAAGATCAACCTGGCTACCGAAGCACGCAATTTGATTGAAAAAAGAAAACTGTCCGATAAGGTGGACTGGCGGAAGATCAAGGATATCGTTAAAAGGCAGGATGGGACGATCGAAGATATCACCCTGTAGTCACGGCCATTCGCTGGTCCATTCGCCATCCCTGGGGATGCAGCCGTAAGGTCGCGTTTGGGCTTGGTGTCATATGTGTTGACGAAAGCGAAGGCCTTGGCGCCACCCCCGGTCTGGGCGCTCTTGCCGGCCATGGCTCCCAGCCAGATTCAATCAGTTTGCTAAATGCCCGCACCCATCGTTTGGGCACCTTGCCTGGACGGGGATTTTCTTTGATGTTCTGGAGATTAAGCGGCTATAAAAACATGTATGGCCCGCAATGTCCCTTTTGGGGGAGTCGGCTGGCATTCAAATTACTTGTGGGGACGATGGTGGTCCGCGCATTTTATCCCGCCGCATATTGTTGCCCCCAATCGCACATTTTTTCCAATATCGGGTAGATACTCCGTCCCTTATCGGTCAACGAATACTCGACTTTTGGCGGCACCTGGGGATAGACCTCCCGGTGTACGAGGCCGTCGGCCTCCAACTCCCGCAATTGCTGAGTCAGCATCTTGCGGGTCGTGTCGGGAAAAATCCGCTGCAAATCGGAAAAACGAAGCGTGCCCGGCGCCAGATGCCAGAGGATCGACGACTTCCACTTTCCGCCCACCACCGCCAGGGTGACGTCGATGCCGCACCTGTATTCCTTTTCCCGGTAGACCATACAATTGTCCGTTGCCTGGTTGTTTTCCATCGTGCATCCTTTTTGCCAGACAGATTGCTATGTACCTTTTTAGTTACTACGTACCATATAAGTACGTTATTGACTAATTATTACCTATGGAAAATAATAGCTCAAAAGCTTAAAAAAATACAACTGGATTCTCAAAAGCAATTAAGGCAAAGGAGGGGTTATGCACGTAGTCGCGTTCAATGGCAGTCCCAACAAGGAAGGCAACACTTGGAATGCTTTGAAGATGGTCACGGCGGAGCTTGAAGCCGAGGGGATCGATACCGAGATTGTCCATGTCGGCAACAAGGCGATCAGGGGGTGTGTAGCCTGCTACCAGTGTGTGAAGAACAAGAATGAGCAGTGCGTGCAGTCGGGTGATGAGGTCAACGGCTGGATTCAAAAGATGAAGCAGGCTGACGGCATTATTATCAGTTCGCCGGTGCATTACGCGGCCATAGCTGGAACCATGAAATCCTTTCTGGACCGGGCATTCTTTGTTACCGGCGTCAACGACAGTTTGCTGCGCCATAAGGTGGGAGCTTCGGTCGTCGCTGTGCGGCGTTCCGGCGGGATGCCTACTTTTGACCAACTGAACAATTTCTTGAACTATGCCGAGATGCTTATCCCAACCTCGAATTATTGGAATGTGATTCATGGCCGGACTCCGGGGGAGGTGGCTCAGGATCTTGAGGGGGTGCAGATCATGCGGGTCTTGGGTAAGAACATGGCCTGGCTGATGAAACTTGTTGAGCATGGCAAAGGAACAATTGCGGCTCCGGAACGTGAGCCGAAGACCATGTTCAGCTTTATTCACTAGGAACCACGGAGAATACGACGAAACATTTCATGGTGTTGATCGGATGGCTCCTTGCGCGTAGCCCATGGGTTCAGTTGCCAAATGCACGTTACGTGGGTGTAGGCAGTGTAAACCTGTTCCCTGCTCGACCCCATTAAGAGAGTCTTCGTCACTACTGACCAAAAGCCATTGTTGGGTGAGTTGAAAAATTAATGAGACAGTGAGTGGTAAGATAGTTTGAACGCTGCTTTGCACTTGGTCGCACGAATGTTGGGGTTGGCCCAAGATCCGAAAACGGCCCGACCAGTTAAGCGACTGGCCGGGCCGTTATTGTTTGATGGGAGCGTTTTTGGCTTAAACCACGCGGATGAAAAACTCCGGGCATCCGGAACCGCAGTAGCCGCACAGCACGCAGGCCGCCTCGTCCACGACCGCTTTCCCGTCCACCAGCGACAGCGCCCTACTGCCGCAGATCTCGATGCATTTGCCGCATCCCTTGCAGAACCGATCCATGATCATCAGCCGGCGCCGCCGGCTTTCCAGCTCTTTCCAGACCGCGTCATCCATCACCTCGTGCTCGAAGAAGGCGATATTGGCGTCGATCTCCCGTTCGGAAAGCATGCCGACGGCAACCCCGTGGATGCCCGTGAGCCCGGCCACGAAGGCCAGACTCTGGCGCGCCTCGGATATAAGGTTGCCGCCCGCCAGGGCTTTCATTGCATAGACCCCCTGGCCGGAACAGGCGCAGGCGGCGATGGCCACGGCCATCTCCGCGGCAGTGCCGTCCAGGATGCCCATGCCGTTTTTGTTGATCAGCGGATGGACTACCTCGATTTCGGGGTGGGAAGCGGTTTTGCGGAAGGCCTCGATGTAATGTGAGGAGAACCCCACATGGGCGACCTTACCTTCCTGTTTCATCGTGAGGAGCGCTTCCAGCACCGCTGCCCGTTCCGTAAACGGGTCGGCGACCCGCGTGCCGTGGATATGCACGATATCGAGCTGTTCCCGGCCCAGTTCCCGCAGGGCCTGTTCCACATGCTCACGGGCACCTGCCGCGTCGGCGGCATGGGTCTTTGTCGCGATGGTTACTTCACCCCGCCACCCCTTCAGCCCTTCCCGGACATGGGGATAGGTCCCGTACAGAGCCGCCGTATCGAGCATGGTAATTCCCTGCTCAAGGGCGTGGCGGATGAGCCTGCCCCCCTCCCGGGGAGCGATGCCGGCCTGGAGAGGGCCAAGGGGGAGGGTGCCGTAGATGAGCGGAAAGATGCCGATGCCGGTAGAGCCGAGTTGAACCCGCTTCACGCCGACTCCGGCTCCGTATCGCCGTTGATGGCTGCCCTCAGCAGGTTGCTCGGCTTGAAGGTGAGCACCCGCCTGGGATCGAGAATGATCGATTCTCCGGTCTGCGGGTTCCGGCCGCGGCGGGCATTCTTCTGTTTGACCTCGAACTTGCCGAAGCCCGAAATCTTTACTTCCTGGCCGGTTTCCAGGGTCGCCTTGACGATACTGAAAACCGATTCAACCAGGTCGTAGGACTCTTTTTTGGCGAATCCGCACGTTCTGGATACATTCTCCACGATGTCTGCTTTGGTCATATTTGCCTCTCATCAGGGTAATCTTTCAGAAACATACACTAAATGCCTCACTTATCGCAAGCCCGGAGAGAGATTTTTTACAAATCAGGCAAACTTGACATCCGGCTACCAGGTCATCTCCACTGCCTGGCGCTTGACGGGGAGATGGAACGTGAAAGAGAAATGAGCGGCGGTGTCAAAATAATGTTCTCCCCGCCAGGTCGCCCCGTTGCGCAACGGATAACTTTTGGTATCATTTAGTGTCACGTGCGGTTAGTTCGTGTTCGTAATTCCGGCTTTTTTGACTGCTGCCGTCGTTGCGTCACCTTGATGTAGACACTGCTGCACCTACGTCGCCGTGCCTTCGCACCAGCCAAAACAGCAAAGGAATTACTGCCCACGACTAACCGCACGGGACACAAGCGCCGGCGCTCACCGGTGCTCCGAAATAGTGCCGCCACTTTATGGGCATGGACGGTAGTCAGCACAACTCGAAAGGAGAATACCTTATGGACAGACGTACCTTTCTAAAGGCAACGGCCATCGGTTCGATTGCGACCGGCATCGGTTCCACCCTGGCGGCGGCGGAGCGTTATTTTCCGGCCAAGGTGGACCCGTCGCTCTTTGAGGGGATCAACCGGGCAAAGGACCCGGCCAAGAAGACTCCTCTGGAAAAAACCCATGCCCCGGTTATTTCGGCGCCTGCCTCGATAAAGGCAGGTGAGCCGTTTACCGTTGAGGTCTCGGTCGGAGAAAGCCTGCATCCCATGGGGCCCACCCACTGGATCGAGTACATCGCGCTTGCCATCGGCAATGAACCGGCCGGTCGGATAGAACTTCAGCCCAGGGGGTTCCTGAAGCCCAAGGTCACGTTCGATGTGGTCATCCCCAAGGATGCGGCCCCGGCCGGCAAGGTCACCCTGGTTGCATCTCAGCATTGCAATCTGCACGGCACCTGGGAGTCAAGCCTGAATATCGCGGTTGCCTGATTAGGGATTGTTCCGGCGGTAAAGCACGTCGAACGTCAGGGGCTGCGCTTCGCCCCTGACGTTGCAGGGCCTTGTCCGCCGGGGTTGCACACGATACGAGGGATCGTCAGATGAAAAAATACATGGGAACGTTTGTTATGGCGCTCACGATGATGGGAGCGCCCTTGCTGCCGTCATTATCCGCCCATTGCTCGGAGGTAGCCCTTGAAAAGGGCAAAACGGCATTTCTGCATAACTGCATTGCCTGCCATGCCGATGGCGGCAATGAGGTCAATCCGGAAAAGACATTCTCCAAAGCGGACCTGCAACGCAACAACATCAACACTCCCGCAGATATCGTCAGGATCATGAGAAACCCCGGCCCCGGCATGCTGAAGTTCGACGCTGCCACGCTTCCGGATGAGGATGCCCACGCCATAGCGGTCTATATCCTGGCGACCTTTAACCAGTAGTCGCGAACCCTCCGGCTACGTTACGGTTCATCCTCAAAACGGCAGTTCTGCCACAAGACGCAGAGACACGGACGGCAACACAGGGTTTATTCAAATATTCTCAACTCCTTGAATGGTGGATGGAAATTAGACCAAAATATTGTATAACCCTTCGAAATGCTTATCCCTGCGTCTCTGTAGCCAAAGCTTTTTCTCGGTTCATCAACGATGGCCTCTGCCGCCGGAAGATCCGCCTCCATGGAATCCCGTACTCATCATCCCGCCCCCCCTGTAAGATCCACCCGATATGCCGCTGTGCGCCATTGCTCTGCCGCCGCCCCAGCCGCTTCGATAGACGCTTCTCTGCTCACTGGCAGCCGTGTGGGGAGCCGCTGCCGAAGGTGCATTGAACGCCCCTCTCCCCCTGCCCCCATAGGGCGCACCGTGCATTCCACCCCCGCGGAAAGCCGGGACGCTGAACCTGCCGGGCGCCAGTCGCGAGGCGCTGACCGCCACGCCACCCCTCCTGCTGCCTCTTGATACCCCGGCAGGCGGCAGCCAGCTCCTCCCTGTTCCGCTGGTTGTCATCGCCGGTCTGCCCTGAAATCTCGCCACCGGATCAATACGCGCATAGCGATGCCCCCCGATGCCGTGGAAGTGGTTCGAGACGAATACGCCCCGGCCACCCATGAACACGGGCCGGTGGAAGTCATTCAGGATAAAGTAGCCGGGGAACCAGAAGTCGTAACACCAGAATGGGTACGGCACCCATGCGTACAGGTAGGAGTAGTCGGGAGGCGGGGAATAATAGGTAACCACCGGCGGACCTTCAGTGTAGTAATAGTCGTCGATGGCCGCCTCGCCGGGGGCGCTCGCGCTGCCCGCGTATGCGCCACTGCCTCCGCCCGCGGAAGAAGCCGTGGCCGACAGTCCTGCCTGCGCCATGACGTTGTTGAACCGCTCTAAAGCGCTCTCCTCGCTCAGCCTGATCTTCCCCACATCCGCGGCCGCACGCACCGCATTATATACCTCTCCCGAGATGTCCGGCGTAACGGGATAATCGGCGATCCAGCCGTTTCTTGGGCTGATGCCGGTTTCTGCCAGGCGGCTCTCCGCTTCAGTCTCGTTTCCAGCCGTTCCTATGCCTAACGCGGCCTCCAGTTGGACGGCAAAATCACCTTCACGCACCAGCACTCCCCCTATGGGTGGCGGGCTGCTCGCGCCTGCCGCCTGGTTCGGGTCCCCGCGGCTCGCTGCCGGCAATAGCGTGATTGCGCCTGCGAAGACCGCGATCATCATTCCCAAGACCAGCCGTTTCATAGAGACCACTTCCTCTCCTCATGCCGGGCCTCCCACGAACCCTCTGCATCCCCAGAGGTGGCCCCGTGTCTGCTACTGACTAAATTATAAACCTTTCCCGTGATAGTGGTGCGTAAAGATTTACGTACAGACTTCGGAGGGATGGGACCGGCCGGCGGCTTCATCGTACCTTGACAACCTCTGCCCCCGGTTGTTTACTTATCGTAAGGTCATAAAGTGACAGTCATTATCCGGGACACCTCACCACGGATAGAGACGCCGAAGGGAGGAGCCGTCATGTCGGTCTTACCTGTCTATATTCCGCCGGATTTCAGCCGGCCCGATTTGGCCTCTGCGCCGGCGGTTCGCGTCGAACCCGCTCCAGCCGACGGGGTGCTTCCCAGGGGTTTCCACGCCACCTCCAACCTGCCCGAGTACCTCCATCTGGGGGGCGGTGATTGGCTGCTCGCACGGGAAAGCCGTATGGACGCCGTTATGGTTCTGCGGGGCAGGGAGGTGGAAGTCATCGAGCCCAGGCAGGTGAAGCTGGGCGACCCGGTGGTGATCGGCAGGAGCGATGACGGCGAAGAGGGGATCTACGTGCATTCCTCCGGCTTTCCATGCCCAACGGCCGCTGCCGGCAAGTTCGTCTTCCGTTCCCGCGGCACCAGGGAGACACCCTTTTCCCGCTCCTACGACGAACTCTACGCGGTGCTGCGGCATGATCGCGAGCAGGGTTACATCGTGTGGGTGCTCGGCCCGGCGATCGCCTTTGACAAGGACAGCCGCGACGCGATGCAGTTTGTGGTGGAGCACGGCTACTGCCATGCCCTGCTGGCGGGCAACGCCCTCGCCACCCACGACCTGGAGGCGGCCCGTTTCCGCACCGGCCTCGGGCAGGACATCTATACCCAGGCATTGCAGCCTCACGGCCACTACAATCACCTGGACATCATCAACGAGGTGCGCCTGCGCGGTTCGATCCCCCGGGCCATCCGGGAGTTGGGGCTGTCCGACGGCATCATCCCCGCGTGCGAGCGGCAGGGGGTCCCCTATGTGCTGGCCGGCTCCATCCGTGATGACGGACCGCTGCCCGGCGTCATCTCAGATGCCTGTCGTGCCCAGGATGCCATGCGCGTCCACGCTCGCCGGGCAACCACGGTGATCGCCCTGGCGACCCAGCTCCATACCATCGCCTTCGGCAACATGACCCCCGGTTATCACGTCACACCAGAGGGAGCGGTGCGACCGGTATTCTTCTACGTGGTTGACATGACGGAGTTCAGCACCGACAAGCTGGCCAACCGCGGGTCGGTGCAGGCGGTAGCCATCCTGACCAATGCCCAGGATTTCATGGTCAACCTGTGGCACAACCTGAAGTGATGAGGGTTGACAACGATAGGGGAGAAGACGCAATGAGCACGACCATTCAGATCATCGGGGTCCCGATCGACCTGGGCCAGACCCATCGCGGGGTTGACATGGGGCCGGGCGCCCTGCGCTATGCCGGGCTGGCCTCCGGCCTGGCGGTGCTGGGGCATCATATCCGCGACACCGGCAATATCGCCGTCCCGATTCGGGAAACCCTGTCCGAGGAGCGGCACCATCACTACCTCCCCGCAATCCGCCGGACATGCCAGGCCGTCTATGAAGCAGGGCGCAGGGCTGTGGAAGAGGGGGCTGTCCCTCTGTTCATCGGCGGAGACCATTCGCTCGCCATCGGTTCCATCGGCGGTGTCACCCATAACACGCCTGCGGGGCTGATTTGGATCGATGCGCATGCTGATTTCAACACCCCCGCCACGACCCTGACCGGAAATATCCACGGCATGACCCTGGCCGTGCTGCTGGGCGAGGGGTATCCCGAACTGGTCGATGTTGGGCGCACCGGCCCAAAGCTGGGGCCGGGCGACGTGGTCGTGATCGGCATCCGCGACCTTGACTCGGGGGAGCGGACGCGCCTGGGGGAGAGTGGCATTGCGGTCTATACCATGCGCGACATCGACGAACGGGGGATGGGCGCCGTTACCCGCGAAGCCCTGGAGCGCCTTGAACACCGGGAGCGGTTGCATGTCAGCCTCGATATGGACTGCCTCGACCCCCTGGTCGGCCCCGGCGTCGGCACACCCTCGCCGGGCGGCCTCAGCTACCGCGAGGCCCAGTTGCTGATGGAGATCCTTGCCGACTCGGACCGGGTGCGCTCCCTGGATATGGTGGAGATCAACCCGATCCTCGACCAGCGCAACCAGACCGCCGCCATAGCGGTCGAACTGGCCTCATCGTTGTTCGGCAAGCGGATACTCTGATCGAAAACAGGCGGCGTCCCACCTGCCGCTTCCACCGTGCCCTGCTGCTGGCGGGCTGGATCGCCGGCATGGTTGCAGGTACGGCCATGGTGGCCGCTTCCGGCTTCAAATCCTCGATCTATACGATACATGTCGATCTCCGCCTGTGCCGGTGTGTTTGCCCTGGCGCTCAACCTGCTGGTTTCGATCGCCCTGACCCCGATGTGCGACGCTTTCGGCATAAAACGCCTGGATGACACGACCAAGCCGGAGGAGTACGACGAGGAGGCGGTGGAGTTGCTCACAATGAATTCAGGGGGGCCTGCACGCTGAAGCCCGCTGCCATGCCCGGTGCCTCATCGGCACGGTTGACGCCGCCGGCTGGTTATGCTTTAATCGTACTGTGGAAACAGACGCCTATATTGCCCTTGGCTCAAACAGGGGAGACCGGGAGTTAAACCTGTTGCGGGCGGTGGCTGAGATCGGCAAGATGCACGGCTGCCGGGTGACGGGTGTGTCTGCGTTCTACGAAACGTCCCCGGTCGGGGTCATTGACCAGCCTTCTTTCTACAATGGTGTACTCAGGCTTGCTACCGAACTTCCCCCACGCGAACTGCTGGAACGGCTGCTGCACATTGAATTGGAGGTCTTTGGCCGAATACGGACCGTTCGATGGGGGCCGCGGTCCATTGATCTCGACCTGTTGCTCTACGGCTCAATGATCGTCGAGGAGGAGGGGCTGATCGTTCCGCACCCGCGCATGGCAGAGCGGCGTTTCGTGTTGCAACCGCTCTGTGATCTGGCTCCCGGCCTGGCGCATCCGGTCCTGGGGCAAACCGTTGCGGAGTTGCTGAAAACGCTGCGATCCGATGAGAGTGTGGTAAAAGTATAAACGGGGGAAAGTAACGTGATCAGGTTATTGATCTGGGGACTTCTGATCTATATTGGCTACCGCGTCGTCATGTCGCTTGCAACCGGGAAAAAACCGGAAGTCAAGACATCGGAACAACGGGAAGCCGCTACGACGTATCGCGATCCGGTTTGCGGCGTCTATGTTTCCGAGGAAGACGCCGTGGTGGGCCGGCTCGAGGGCGAGCGCCACTATTTCTGCTCCATGGACTGCCTGGAAAAGTTCCGCGAACAGCTTGACCATAAACCATCATAAACGGAGGAACACATGAAGTTTTTCATCGACACCGCGGACGTCAACGAGATCCGCGCGGCCCACGACCTGGGGCTGGTGGACGGCGTCACCACCAACCCTTCGCTGATCGCTAAATCGGGACGTAAGTTCAAGGATGTCATCAAGGAGATCGTCTCCATCGTGGACGGCCCCATCTCGGCCGAGGTCATCTCGCTTGACGCCCCCGGCATGATCAAGGAAGCCAAGGAACTGGTCAAGATCCACAAGAACATCGTGGTCAAGGTGCCCATGACGCCGGAAGGGCTCAAGGCCACAAAGGCCCTGTCGGAAAAAGGGGTCAAGATCAATGTGACCCTGATCTTCACCCCCATGCAGGCGCTCTTGGCCGCCAAGGCAGGCGCCAGCTATGTCTCTCCCTTTGTCGGCCGGCTGGACGACATCTCCCAGGACGGCATGGGGATCATCGAAGAGATCCGCACCATCTTCGACAACTACGGCATTACCGCCGAGATCATCGTGGCCAGCGTACGCAACCCGATCCACGTCCTCAACTCCGCCCTGATCGGCGCCGACATCGCCACGATCCCCTATTCGGTCATCATGCAGCTTGCCAAACACCCCCTGACCGACGCCGGCATCAAGAAATTTCTTGAGGACTGGGAAAACGTGCCCAAGTAAAAGAAGCCCATCGCGGTCACAGCGGTACGGGGACACTAAGTGAACCGGGAATATGGTTTGGACACCGGTTTTTCTCCGTGGCTCCGTGGCCCCTGTGACCCTGTGGCAGCTTGCCAGCTTGATATTCTCCGGAGTCCCCGTGAAGCCTTTACCCCACAAGCTCTCCATCCTCTTCTCCGCCTCCGAGGCCGCACCATTCGCCAAGGAGGGGGGGCTGGGGGATGTAGTCGGCGCCCTGCCCAAATACCTGGCCCGCCTGGGGCACGATGTCCGCGTGGTCATTCCGCGCTATTATGCCGTCAACCGGGAAAAGTACGGCCTAAAGCTCCTGCCGGGTACCCTGGTGGTGCCCATGGGCATCATTGGCCGCATGTACTGCGGGGTCTACGAAGGGAGGCTGCCGGGGAGCGATGTCCCGATCTATTTCCTGGAGCATGAGCAGTTCTATGGCCGAGCCGGGGTCTACCAGCAGGACGGTAAGGGGTACCCGGACAACGACAACCGCTTCGTCTTTCTCTCCAAGGCATCCCTGGAACTCTGCAAAATGCTGGAGTGGCAGCCGGACGTGATCCATGCCCACGACTGGCACACCGGCATCATCCCGCTCCTGCTCAACACATCCTACCTGCACGACCACTATGTGGGCAACGCCGCCTCGCTTCTCTCCATCCACAACATGCAGCACCAGGGCAACTTCTATCCCGGCCTGATGGAGGTGCTCGGCACCGGCTGGAAACACTTCAATTACCTGGAACTGGAAAAGGACGACCAAGTCAACCTGCTCAAGGGGGGGATCTACCACGCCACCCTGCTCTCCACGGTCAGCGAGGGGTATGCCCGGGAGATCCGGACGGCGGAATACGGTTGGGGGCTGGAAGGCGTGGTGCGGGACCGGGCGTCCGATCTGTACGGCATCTTGAACGGCGTGGATTACGAGGAGTGGGACCCGGCCACCGACCACTGCATCGTCGCATCCTACACGGCCCGGACGGTGAAAAAGGGCAAGGCCGCCTGCAAGCGGGACCTGCAACAACGGCTGGGGCTTCCGCAGAGGGACGATGTGCCGCTGTTCGGCGTGGTATCCCGCATGGTCAAACAGAAGGGGACCGACCTGATTGCCGAGGCCATCCCCCGGATCCTCGGGATGGACGTGCAGTTCGTGATGGTCGGCAACGGCGAACCCTGGGCGCACTTCTTCTTCGGTGACGTCGCCGCGGCCCATCCCGACAAATTCGCCTGTCACATCGGCTACAACGAAGAGCTGGCCCACAAGGTGGAGGCAGGCGCAGACTTTTTCGTCATGCCCTCGTCATTCGAGCCGTGCGGCCTGAACCAGATGTATTCGCTGGCCTACGGCACGCCGCCCATTGTGCGCGCCACCGGCGGTCTGGAGGACAGCGTGGAGAACTTCGACGAGCAGGCCCTGACCGGCGACGGTTTCAAGTTCCACCACCATACCGCCGCCGCCCTGTTCGACACCATCGGATGGGCAGCCTGGACCTTCTTCAACAACCCCAAGGGGTTGGCGGCTCTCAGGAAGAACGGCATGAAAAAGCGTTTCACCTGGGAGGCGGCGGCGCTCAAGTACGATAAACTCTACCACCTGGCCGTCCGTCGGCGCCGCGGCGAGGAGTACTTCCGCAACCGTTTCGGCGATTGATCTTCCCTCGTGCCCTGTGCGGTTGGTTCGTACTCGTAATTCCGGCACTTAAGGCTTTTGCCGTCGTTGCGGCTCCTTGATGTAGACCCTGCTGCGCCTGCGTCGCCGCGCCTCGGCAGCAGCCAAAATTGCAAAGGAACTACTTTCCACGACTAACCGCACGGGGCACTGGCAGGGCTTTCCGGAGGTTCACCCATGGCATCCGACCAGTATGACGTCATCATCATCGGCACCGGACCGGCGGCCCTCGGGGCCGCATTCCATCTCACCGGCAAACTCCCCTCTCTCTCCATTCTGATGATCGACAAGGCGGCGATCTGCTCCGGCGGCCTCTTGAACGATTGCAAGCAGAACTATTCCTATCCCATCGGCTTTGCCGAAGAATACTGGACCAGGGAGGAGGCCGAACGGCTGCTGCCGCTCGTGGAGGAGAGGCTCAAACCGACCTTAAAGATGCAGAAGAACCTGGAAACCTACCGCAGGCGCGCCGAACGGGTTGGAGCGGTCCTCTACGACGTTCGCCAGGCCCATGTGGGCACCGACCAAAGCAAATTTCTGATCCAACGCCTGATGGATGAACTTGCGGGCCGCGGGGTCCGCATCCTGCTTGAGCGTGAGGTGACCGACGTGCGGGAGGGGGCTGGCGGGGCAGAGATAACCATAGGCGGGACGGAAAGCCTCCGGGCGGACACGGTGATCGTGGCGCCGGGCAGAAGGGGGTTCGACTTCCTGCGGCGTATCATGGAACAACTCGGCATCCCTTATATCGACAACATCGTGGATGTGGGCATCCGCGTCGAAACCCGGCTGGACAATTATCCCATCGTCAGGGACTATTACGACCCCAAGTTCTATTTTCCCGAACGGGTGCGGACCTTCTGCACCAATTCGGGACATGCCAGGGTGGTGCTGGAGCATTACGAGGATTTCAGTCTCGTCAACGGCCATGCCCTGTCGGAGAAGAAGAGCAGCAACGACCTGGCCAATTTTGCGCTCCTCAAGACCATAGGGCTGAAGGACCCGGTCCGAAGCGGCCACCAGATGGCCCTGTTTCTAGGCCGGCTGGCCCACGAGATCGGCGGCGGCCGGCCGATCATGCAGCGGGTGGGGGATTTCAGGATGGGGAAGCGCTCCACGGCCGAGACCTTCAACGACGATCTCTACTCATTCCGCCCCACCTGCCCCGTGACCGCCGGCGACCTGGGGCTGGCGGTCCCGGCCAAGATCATGCGCCACATCTGGGCGGCACTGAAGAAGCTCGACACCATCGTCCCCGGTGTCCTGCATCCCAGCACGATCATGTACTATCCCGAGATCAAGATGTACGCCAACAAGCCCTCGTTCATAGATACTCATTTTCGGGTCAGCCCCCATCTCTACATGATCGGGGACGGCGCCGGCACCTCCCGCGGCATAACCGGCGCCTGGGCCAGCGGGATCAGGGCTGCCGAGGGGATTGTGCAGGCGAGGAAGTAGTTTTGCGGGGCTGCTGAAGAGGTTGTCCAAGCTGTTGCTCGGGGTAGATTTGAACGCGTTGGTGAAGCAGCAGGCAGCGTCGGATAGTAATAATATTTATGGACGACTAACTGTTCAGCGCTTCGCGTACTTTGTCTGCTATGGATGATAGCGAGAATGGTTTTTGGATGAAATATACCCCCTCCTCCAACACAGACTCTTGGGTAATAATATCAGCGGTATACCCCGACATGAATAAGAGTTTCATATCGGGGCAGGTAGAAAGTATTTTTCTGGCCAGATCCCGCCCGTTCATCTTCGGCATTATCAAGTCTGTCACAAGCAGGTGAATCCCACCCGTGTGTTCCTTGGCCACCTGGAGTGCCTCATCTGGTGTGACCGCTGTCAGCACGGTATAGTTCAACGCCTCGAGCATCTTGGTAGCTGTGTCGACAATGCTCGGATTATCATCTACCAAAAGCAGGGTCTCACCTCGGCTTTTGGGAACTATATCTCTATCACGATGAAGATGTTTTTCCGGCTGTCCCATATAGCGCGGCAGGTAAATATTGAAAGTAGTCCCCAGCCCCGGTTCGCTGTAGCAGTTGATGAAGCCGTTGTTTTGCTTAACTACTCCGTAGACAGTTGACAAACCGAGGCCGGTTCCTTGGCCAGCATCTTTGGTTGTATAGAACGGTTCGAAGATGTGCGCTACCGTTTCCTTATCCATGCCGCACCCATTATCGCTTACTGCAAACAGCACGTACTCTCCAGGTACGTATCCGATATTGTTGGTGCAAAATGTCTCGTCAAAAGTGATATTTCCCGTCTCAATGGAGATTTTGCCGACATCGGCAATTGCGTCACGGGCGTTGACGCACAGATTTGCCAGAATCTGGTCGACTTGTGACGGGTCAAAATAAACTTTCCACAGATTTTTTGCGGGCAACCAGGCTAGCTGAATATTCTCGCCTATGAGCCGTTGCATTATCTTCAGCATTCCCGATACGGCGTCGTTCAGGTCTAATATTTTGGGCATGATGGTCTGCTTGCGAGCAAAGGCAAGTAACTGTCGTGTCAGACCTGCAGACCGTTCAGCAGCTTTTTGGATTTCGATAAGGCAGTCTGCCAGCGGATCGGTTGCTTCCACCTTTCTCAGGGCCAATTCGGAACGACCAAGTATGACGGTCAGCAAATTATTGAAGTCGTGCGCAATGCCTCCCGCCAGGCGGCCCACTGATTCCATCTTCTGCGCCTGCTGTAGTTGGGCTTCAAGTTTGTCTTTATCTTCCTCGGCCTTAATTGTATCTGTGATGTCGGCGTCTATTCCGATCATACGTTCAGAGGTGCCGTCCGATCCCATTTTGACCAAGCCATGCGCCTTGATATACTTTACCGTGCCGTCCGGGTGAAGAACTCTAAATACGGTATTATATTCTTGATCCCCACTAAGCACTGCCTGGAACTCAGCTATAGCCCTCTCCCTGTCATCAGGATGCAGGCCGTTCATCCACGCATCAACACAGCTTGGAAAGGCCTCGCGTGTAATGCCGTACATCTCGAACATCCGGTCGTCCCAGACCATCGTATTCTCTCGGATATTCAAATCCCACACACCAAGCTGAGCTGACGAAGTTGCCAGTTGGAGTCGCTGCGAGAGGGTTCTCAATTGCCCTTCCGTCTGCTCCCGATCTGCAATTTCCTGTTCAAGTTGTGCCGTCTGCTCTTCAAGCGACTCTTGAGTTTGTTGCCGTTCTGCAACCTCCTCTTCGAGTTGTGCCGTCTGCTCTTCAAGCGACTCCTGAGCTTGTTGCCGTTCTGCAACCTCGTCTTCAAGTTTTGCAGCCTGTTCGTGGAGTCTTTCTTCACGTTCTCTAATCCCCTTGCACATATCAGCAAAGGCCTTGTATAATGTTCCAATTTCATCACGATCTTTTGCTTCAAGACAAAAAGTCAAGTCACCACCTTCCATCTTATGTGCGGCTTGAGCCAATGCTGATATAGAATTTGATATTCGTAGCGAGAAGATAATTGCTACTAGAAAACAAACGAACAGTACGCAGAGGATGACTGCAGTTATCCGGTATGTGATATTATGTACATCACTCCGGATTACCTCGCTTTTCATGCCTATATGCACTTCGCCAAATCCATTTCCCAATGACGGAATGGCGATGTCATCAATACGTTTACCACCTGCAATAATCGGTTGAATACTTAAAGTACTTCCATTTGCCAAGTTATTAGCGGTGATTAGATCAATTGGGAATGAGTTTGCAAAAGTATGAGCAATGAGCTTTTTGTTCCGGTCAATGATAAAAATATATTCAAGGCTATCACTGTGCTCCCGCTTCATATCCACAATATTTAATTTGATAGAACGAAAATCACCCGTCAGGATTGCATTGGCATTCGCCGATGCCATCTGTTCGGCAAACGCAATTCCAAGTTTTCTGAATTCATGTGAAAGTTTATTACTGACAACGCTCTGTACGAAAACGGTTAACACGATCCCCATAAAAGCGGCCATTCCAACAATCACCAACAAAAATTTGGATCTTAATCGGAGAGAATTCATCTCATCACTTTCCTAAATGTTTTTTCGTCCAGGCAAGCATCTCTCTAATAGAATCGTAATCGTGATCGTTGGCGGCAACAAACCTGTCAATCATCATTCCTTTCAAAATTTCCTTCCCCTGTGGGTCCTGATGAGCATGTAGGAAAATCTCTGACAATTTCTTAGCTGTTTCAGGATCGACAGATTTGCTTACAACAACGGGAGGAATAGCATAGGGAGGCGATTTTTCAATGATCCTGGTTTTTGACGTAATTTCCGGTGACATTCGGTTCATATACGCCCAGATAAGGCTGTCCACAGCCGCTCCATCAACAAGATTTTCAGACGCCATCTTGATTGACAGGTCATGTTTTTGAGTATAGATGAGCTCCTTGAAGAATGACTTAGGCGTTTCGTTCATCTTTGCAAGCATGTAGACCGGAATAAGTGTCCCGGAATTTGACAACGGATCGGTAAAGGCAAAAGTTTTACCACGAAGTTCCTTGAAGCTTTTTAGCGAACTTTTGCTGTTGGCTATTATGAGTGAATTATATGTTTTCTTGCCGTTCACCTCAGGTGCCGCAAGCAATTGAAGCCCAAATTTAGCATGTCCGTCAACATAAGGTCCGCTGCACACGAAGGCAAAGCTTAGCTCGCCTGATTTCAGCAAACTGTTGATCTCGGCATAGCTTTTTTTGTCAATAATCTCGATCGGAATGCCCAATTTTCTCTCTATGTATGAAATGAAGTCGCGATAATATATCATTCCTTCTTTTGGGGTAATCATCCCGCCAATAGCAACCTTTAAGGTTTTCTCCTTGGGAGCATCATTTGCCTCGATACCCACTTTTTTATCAATATCTACAATCTTGGCCTCTTGCTTTTGTGAGCATGCCATTATAATGAGCGATATGATTACGGTAGCGACTAAAACCAATGACTGTTTCATTTGGAGCCTCTTTAGTGTGCAGATTGTGAACGTCCGTAAGGGGGACATTGTGAGGCAGAGGTGTACGGGCAGCCATAAAATAAATTATAAAACAGAGAAGGTAACAATAGCTTGGTTTGATGTAAACCCATGTAAATGATTAGATAACCAAACTATATAATCAAATTTAATGTAAACACCAGTACAGTTGCCAACTTGTCAGCTCAAGTCATTGAAACTCTTGCGATATATCCTTTTCAAGTTTGAACCTTCCGAAAAACTGTTCCGTAACAGGCGGGTTCAAATCTAAAAAATGGCATGGCTTCATATTGGAGCCATTCGGGTTACGGATATTGTCTTCCGCGTTGGCGTGCATGTGAGGCGTATTCAAGGAATTGCAAAGGGAGCTGATATCGGGATGATTTTCGCTGGCATGAAGGGGATTGACTTTAAAATATAAATCAAGGGCAAGTATTAGTTTGTCGTGCGTCCATTTTGGGTTTCTTGGCATTCATACCCTCATTCCTGTTGGCACACTCAAACATTTGATATTCTCAACGATAGGATGATTTGTGTGAAAAGTCAATGGACTCAAATAAATCTTTGACTCAACTTTCGCGTTTGCAGATTTCTGAGAGTTAATAAAATTGACTCTTGTTGGAGGCCCTTACCATGCTTCTGGGGTCATCCCGGCAGGTAGAGTAGAGCACGCTTCCCTTGCTTGGCTCCTGTCAATTGACGTAACCCGGTTCCTGCCCCCACTTTTGGAGAGGTAGAGGGCCGTATCGGCCTGCTTCAGCAGGGGGCATATGTCTGCCGTTTCATCATCCAAATCTGCCACCCCGACAGAGACAGTCACATTTAGGCATTTACCTGCAGCGATGTTAAAATCGTAGTTCGCAACCTCTTGACGAATTCGCTCTGCCGCTTCCTTGGCGGTTGTAAGGTCGGAGTGCGGCAGCAGGATGGCAAATTCCTCCCCACCAATTCGGCCATAAATGTCCGCTCCTCGCAGGTGCTGGTGACATATCTCGCTGAATTGCCGCAGAACGGAATCGCCGGCATCATGGCCATAAGAATCATTGACATGTTTGAAATGATCAAGATCCATCATCAGTAATGAAAGCGACAGGTTATAACGCCGTGTACGCTCGATCTCCGTATTGCCAAGATGTATGAAAGATTTGCGGTTATAGGCACCGGTCAGCTCATCGAATGTTGCAGCGTGTTCTACCATGTCGTAAATATGGTTCACCAACTTCCGCAGCTTATTTGATAGCAGTAAGTAAGAAAACAGAGCCAAGACCATGAGTAAAACTAACATAAGCCTGTCTTGAGACACCTGGGTCCGACCCTCTTCCACGAAAAGATTTGCTCGTCCGCGGGCAAAAGTGATTACATAGTCGATATCTGCCAGGATCTGATCGATATGAGGCGATGCCTGATACATGGCAAGACTTTCAGCAGCATCGAAATTACCGGCAACAAGATTGGCCGTGATCGGCACCCGGATCTTCTTCCAGATGTCCATTTCATCGATGATATTTTTCACCCTTGTCTGATCGCCTAAAAAATCTTTGCGTACTATTTCCAGATGGCTGTACATTTGTTCTTCTAAGATATTAATTTTTGACAACTCTACTTTATCAACTCGTTTGCGGTATAGCATTGTCTCAAGCATGTACTTACGGAGCTCCAGCACATCAATTCTGAAATCCAACGCGGCGTTACTGACTGCAAATGGGTGCTGAAGGAGATTTTCAGTAATTTTATGTTGTTTTGACAAACCAAAAGAATACATTAAGCTTACCAGTACAATGCCGATAATCGCTATAATCTTATCCAATAGTAGATATCGGTTGAGCTTGGCCTTTTGTTTAGTCATCGTTATTGGTATCCTTTGTCCACTTTCCTTGCATGTGCCTCAAAGAAAAAAGGGGTTACAGCATCTGCCATAACCCCTTTGTTTTATCTGGTGGAGCTGATCGGGATCGAACCGACGGCCTATGCGTTGCGAACGCATCGCTCTCCCAACTGAGCTACAGCCCCAGATTATGTGATTCTAGTGTGTTCCGCCTGTTGCAACGTTACGGTGAACATTGCCCCGTTGCCCTCGCTCCTCGCTTCGATACTGCCGCCATGATTCTGCAGGATGCGATTGACGATGGCAAGCCCCAAGCCGGTGCCTTGCGGTTTCGTTGTGAAAAAGGGGTTGAAGATCTTCGGCAGCATGTCGGCCGGTATGCCGCCGCCCGAGTCCTGTATGCTAACCAATATACATTTTTTGTCAAGGGATACTTTTTCGAGTGAAACGCTGAGTGCGCCCCCGTCAGGCATCGCTTCGCAGGCGTTCAACACGAGGTTCAGGAAAACCTGCTTGAGCTGGTGCGCATCGCCCAGGGTCATCCAGGGGCCTCCTTCGAACGTTTTGGCGAGCATGATGCCGTGGTCCTCAAGGGTCGTGGCGCAGCTGGCAAAACAATCGACCAGGATCTCGCCCACGTCGCAGATGTTGTAGCAGATGGTCGGCTTGCGCGAGAAGGCCAGGATATCGGCGAGCATCCGCTCCAGCCGGCCGATCTCCTTCACGATGGTGTCGGCGTACTGATGTTCGCGGGAATCTCTGGGGAGTCCCTTGACCAGGCGTCCGGCAAAGCCGCCGATGGTGACGATCGGGTTCTTGAGTTCATGGGCCAGGTTTGCCGCCATCGCGCCGATGGCGGCCAGACGCTCGCCGTGGACGAGGCGTTCGCGGGCTTCGCGCAGGCTGGTGTGGGCCTCTTCGACCCGGTTGTAGAGCATGGAGTTTTCGACCGCCATGCCGGCCTGATTGGCGATAAGCTGAAGAAAATTCAGGTCGTCGTGGTCGATCGCCTTGTTGGATACGGGGTTATCCACGACAATGATCCCCAGTGCCCTGTCCCGGGCAACAAGGGGGGCAACGGCAAAGGCGGTGACGCCTAGACGGTGGGTAAAATCGCAGGCCTCGCAGACCTGGCAGCCCTCCTCGCCAGGGGCGTAGAGGCGGAGCTCGTGGATGACGCGCCGGATAATGGCGCAATCCATGCTGGCCTCGATGCGGGTCGCGCGGACGTGTTTCGAAAAGTCCGACGCCCGCTGGTTGGCAATGACATCATCATCGATATCCCAGCGGCTGCTGAGGGCGGTTTCTCCCCCCACTACCTTCAGTCCTTCGGCGGTATCCTGCGTAACGCCGAACATGCCCAGCAGCATTCCTGTTTTTTCGTTGCGCAAAAACAGCATGGCCTGCTCGAAGAGCATGGTTCTCCCGGAGGTGAGGGCGGTGAGAATGAGATGGGTCAGCTTGTTGAGGCGGATGGTGGACAACATGGTATTACTGAACTGGTAGAGGATCGTCAGTTCATCCAGTTGTTTTGCGGCCTGTTTGGGAGGGGTGCGGGCTTCCATGTCGACACCTGCCGCAGGGTATGCGGGAATTGATCGTATGCCTATTTGCGACGTTCTTTCTCTTCTTCTTCCATTTTACAGTTGATGCAGAGTGTCGTCACCGGTCGTACCTTGAGGCGTGCTTCGCTGATCTCCTCGCCGCACTCTTCGCAGACGCCGAATTCGCCGTTATCGATGCGTTCCAGGGCATCCTTGATCTTGTTGATCAGCCTGCGTTCGCGGTCACGGATGCGCAGTTCGAAATTGCGGTCCGATTCCTGGGTGGCGCGGTCGGTGGGATCAGGAAAGTTGGCTGCATCGGAGGTCATTTCCGTAACCGTCTTGTCTGCCTCGCCAAGCAGTGATTTCATCTCTTCGACCAGAACATTCCTGAAAAACTCAATTTTTTCCGCTTCCATTGCCTGCTCCTGGATTCATAAATGTATAGATTTTATAGGTTGCAGTAGTGCAAGTCCAGAAAAAAATGGCCGGGGGCCGGTCCGGCCGCTATTCCAGAACATGGCTCATGGCCTCCTCGACCGAAGAGACCCCCACCAGCTTGATCTTACCTTTCTTGAGCCTGCGCAGGTTGCCGGCAGGCAGGATGGCGGTACCGAATCCGAGTTTCTCCGCCTCGGCTATGCGCTGCTCCGGCTGGGTTACGGCCCGCACCTCTCCGGCAAGTCCCACTTCGCCAAGGACAACGGTCTGGGGGGCGATCACCTTGTCAAGGTGACTGGAAGCCACTGCCATGATCATGGCCAGGTCGGCTGCCGGTTCGTTGAGACGCACGCCACCGGCGGCGTTAAGAAAGATATCCTGCCCGCCCAGATGCAGCCCGACCTTCTTTTCCAACACCGCCACCAACAGCGCCAGGCGGTTATGATCCACCCCGATGGTGGTGCGTCGGGGGACGCCATAGGATGACTGGGTCACCAGGGCCTGGAGTTCCACCAACAATGGCCGGCTCCCCTCCAGCGAGGTCGTGACCACGGAGCCGGGGACCCCCAGAGGCCGTTCGGCAAGAAAGAGCTCCGACGGATTGTCCACGCAGCACAGCCCCTCCTGTTTCATCTCGAACACGCCGATCTCGTTGGTGGAGCCGAAGCGGTTTTTAACCGCCCGCAGGATGCGGAAGGGATGGCTGCCATCCCCCTCGAAGTACAGCACCGTATCGACCATGTGTTCAAGCACCCGCGGCCCGGCAATGGCACCGTCCTTGGTGACATGCCCCACAAGGAAAACCGGGATGTCGTGCCCCTTGGCCAGCAGCATCAACTTGCCGGCCGACTCTCTGACCTGACTGACACTGCCGGGGGCGGATTCCAGGGAGGATGTCCAGACCGTCTGAATGGAGTCCACCACCAGCGCCTGCGGCTTGATGGCCGTGGCATGGGCAATGATGGCCTCCAGCGAGTTTTCGGCCAGGACCAGGAGCCCCTTGTGAGAAACCCCCAGCCGTTCTCCCCGCAGGCGGGTCTGGGAGGCGGACTCCTCGCCGGACACATACAGCACCGGGCCGCCGTTGGCCGCCAGGCTGTGCATGGCTTGAAGCAGCAGGGTTGATTTGCCGATGCCGGGATCGCCCCCGATCAACACCAGGGAACCGGGGACGATGCCGCCCCCCAGCACCCGGTCAAGCTCGGCAATGCCACAGCTAATGCGCGTCTCCGACTGGGCCGGCACATCGCAAATCGGCACCGGACGGGAGGCCCCGCCCGGCGGCAGACCATGCGCGGGTTTGGCGGCCGCCTCTTCGGCCATGCTGTTCCAGGCGCCGCAATCGGGGCATTTCCCCATCCATTTCGGTGACTGGCAGCCGCACTTCTGGCAGGTAAAAACGGTTTTGTGTTTCACGGATCATCCCTCGATGCATGATAGATAGATATGAAAGCGTCGCGGATTCAAGTTTGACAAAATTCCGCTATAATCCTTATAGTATTGCATATTAACTCGGTATTCCACAAGGAACCGCACATGCAAGTCACCACCACATCGCCCCCAGCTCTCCTGGAGGCCCTGGGCAACGTAAGCCGGGCGTTGCGTGCGTGGCAATTCTATCCCACAGGGCACCCCAGCCGCAAAATGAGCATCATCCAGGCACACCTCTCCCTGCTGCGGGCGCTGGACGGCAACGACCTTTCCCTGCGGTGCGGACGTACCGGGTTCAGCCTGCCGAACGGGGAGGCCCTCCCGGACAGCATGTGCGTTGCAGCTTCCCTCTCCTTCGAGCTTTTTGCCCGGCGCGCGCAAACGATCACCTTTCTCGGCGACCTGTTCCAGGAAGATCTGCTGGATTTCATCGGGATCATCTCCCTGGCCCCCGACGACATCCAGCAGGCCGGCGGCCTGGAAAAAGTCATGCGGGAACACGGTATCCGCACCATCTGGGCCAATGAATTCGACCTCACGGTCATTCTGGGCAAACGCTACGAGATCGAATCACGTGGAGTGGTTCCAGCGGGACTGGACGAGATCGAAGAGGGCGGTCCGGACATCCCGGCCACACGGGAATCCGTCCCCCCTCCCGAAGATGCCGGCCCGGAACAGGCGCTGCACGCTCTTTTGAACCGCCTGGGAACCACTGTTGACGAAGACGTCTACCCGATGCTCGCCCTCCAGGGGGTTGCCTGTTGCGATACCCTCGTCACCCGCCATGAGCCGGCGCTCGTGCTCCCATTGGCGGAGCTGTTCGCACGGCATGCCGCAGACCCGGGGCGTGGGAAAAGGATCGCGGCTGCGGCGCGTCTCGGCCTTGAGAAGCTTGCGGGGCGGGATGAATTCCTCGCATTCGTCATGGAGAGTCTGGGCGCCGCAGACGGGGTTTCTTCCCAAGGCGCCCTGGCCGTTTTGGCTGCCGGCGGCCAGGCAGCCATCAGACGAGCCGTTGACAAGATGGCTGCAACCGAAAACCCTGCCGTACGTAAAAAGCTGACCCAGCTGCTGGTACGCCTGGGCGGATCGGCTGTTGCCCCGATCCTGTCGATACTGGGCGACAGCCGCTGGTATATCGTCAGAAATCTGACCGCCATCCTGGGTGAGATCGGCAGCAGGGAAGCGGTTCCCGACTTGGAGAGATGCCTGTGGCATTCCGATAGCAGGGTTGCCAAGGAGGCCATTCGCAGCCTGGCGAAGATCGGCGGACAGCAGGCGGAGGAGGCCATTATCGCCGTGCTGCTCGGCACTGATTCGGCCTTGTGGCCCCAGGCGATCGCCTCGCTCGGCGGCATGAAGAGCGGCAAGGGTCTGGACGTGCTGCTACAGATTGTCTGCGATGACGACAGGTACCTCCAGAACCTCGTCCTGAAATGCGATGCCCTGACGGCAATTGCCATGATCGGCGACCGACGGGCGACCCCCTGCCTGATACAGCTCCTTGATAGCAAACACCTGATCTCGCGCAACCGTTGGGCTTTGTTCAAGATTGCGATTGCCGCTTGTCTCGCCGGGCTTGGCGATGACCGAGCCCTGACGGCCCTGAGAAAGAAGGCCCGCGGCTCGGATGAGCTGGCCCGTGCCTGCACCGAAGCGCTTGGTGCCATCGAACGGACAAAGGACTGAGCCATGGAGGAAGTGGACAAGCAGCTTGCCTTACGAATAATCACCCTCTTTTCGGGGGCGGTCAAGGGAATGGCCCTCTACCCCGAATCCCATCCCGCCATCCGCCAGCCCCTGCTTGAGCTGGACCGACTCTTCGGCTCCGCCCTGGTCCGGGGTGCGGATATCGCCTGGGGCATCATCGACGGTACCATGTTCTTCGGGAAGCACCTCTTCATCACTCCCACGACCGCTATTGCAGATCTGACCAGCCGGCTGACGGAAAAAGAGATCGACCGGATCGTCATGAGCGGCGGGCTTACCTTTGACGAACTGCAGGAGTTCGTGCGTCTTCTCTCCGGTAAATCCGCCGGATTCGACGAACTCCGCGCCCGGGTGCGGCAGAAGGAGATACGCCACATCCTGGTGGAGCGCCGAAAGGATGCGCCCTTGCCGAAGAAGCCGGATGACAGTGGTGATGAGGATAGTGACGGCCATGCACTGGTTGCCTACGGCCAGGCCCTGGGAGCGATCCGCGGTATTTGCCGCGATATCGAGCATGGCCGGATCCCCAGCAGCGCCGGGGTGATCGGCGCGGTGGACCGGCTGGTGGGCATCACCTTGCGGGAGCCTTCCACCCTCCTGGGGCTGTCCATGATCAAGGACTACGACAATTACACCTTCAATCACTGTGTCAACGTGGGGGTCCTGGCCATCTCCCTGGGAGCCGCGCTCGGCTTGGACGCCGAAAACATCAAGGAAGTCGGCATTGCCGGGCAATTGCACGACATCGGCAAGACCTTGATACCGAAGGAGCTTCTCAACAAACCGGGCAAGTTGTCCAGCGCGGAGTTCCATGAGATGAAACGCCATCCGGAACTGGGCGCCAGGATCATCCAGGAGATGGGAGGGCTCAATCCTCGGATCGCCCAGGCCGTATTGGGGCATCATCTGCACTACAATCGCAACGGTTATCCCGAATGGGCCCGCAGTCTGGACTACGACCGGATGATAGATATCATTGCCATCGCCGACACCTACGATGCCAGCACCACCCTGCGGGCCTACCAGCGCTCCCTCACCCCACGGGCCGCGCTGGCGGTGATGCAGAAACTGGCGGGAACCATCCTGAGCGACGACCTTGTGGTCCGCTTCACGGAGCTGATGGGCAAATATCCGGTAGGTACGCTGGTGCGCCTGGACAACAACGAGGTGGCGCTCGTCCACCGCCCCAATCCGTTGGATGAAGAGGCTCCTGTGGTCAGGATCGTGCTCGAACGGGACGGCTCGCGTCTCCAGCCGCTTCGTGAAAAGAGACTGGTGGAGCCTGACGGTTCAAGTTATGCCAGGATCGTGGCGGAGGTGGACCCGCTGTTGAAGAATATCGATGTGGGCAGCCTGATCAATTAGGAGGTTGTTGAAAAACGGCCATCAGGCCTTCATCCTCGGACGCCCCTTCGTGCGGCGTAGCGAAGCTCGCGCCTCCTCACGGCATTTAGCAGAACCGTTCCGGTTCTGTCCCTTCGGGATGAACTCCGCTGGCGCTCCGTCACCGATAATCGCCTGAGGCGATTATACTGCGGGTGCGACGATCTGACTATTTTTGAACAACCTGAGTTTTCTTAGGGCGGGTTGTTATTTTGTCCCGGTTGTTGCGGGAAAAAGGTGAATTCCAGCGGCAGCAGGCTCAATGCCGTGGCGGCGGCCTGACGGGTGGAGGCATGGGGCGAGGCCAGGAGCGCCGTGATGCGCTCCTCCGACGCAAGATCTTTGAGCCGGGCCAGGGCCAGGGCCGCCTCCGCCTCCAAGGCGCCATCCGCCGCATCCAGAAACGGGCGCAGTCGTTCGTACAAGAGCGGTGAGGGGGAAAATCCGGCCACAGCCGTAATTGCCCGCGCCCTGATGGCCGCATTCTGGTCATCGAGCCGATCCAGCAGCACCGGCAGCGTCGACGGAACGGCCAGGCGGCCGAGCGCCTCCACGGCTGCGGAGCGGATGTCTGCCTCGGGCCGGCCGGCGCAGTAGACCAGTGGGGCAACCACCCTGTCTCCGCCGATCTCGCCCAAGGCAAAGATGGTGGCAACCCGCGAGCCCATGTTCCCGGTTTTCAGGGCGTGCAATAGCTCGTCGATGTTGCCGGTGGATTCCAGCCGTTCGATCGACCCGGCGGCGGCACTGCGAACGTCCGGGGCCGGGTCCTTCAGAAGCGGCCGCAAGGCATCGATTCTCGTCCGAACAATCTCGTTCATGACTGAATTTGTAGCAGAACAGGGCCTCGGACACAACCCCCATCTTTTAATATAGTTTCCATCCGGAAACACCGGATGGAATCTAATATATCTTGTCCGAGGGAGAATGGTTTGCTATAGTAACGGACAAAAGTAGTCAAGAATGCGGTTATGCGACAGCGACGTCGTGGTTCACTGAATAAACGACGAAAAGGAGAACTGCCACCATGCTTGGAACTGTTGAAATCAAACCGGGACTCTACTGGATCGGGTCGGAAGACCCGGGACTGCGCACCTTTGACGACCTGTTTCCCACCGAACACGGCACCACCTACAACTCATACCTCCTCAAGGGGAGCGAGAAGACCGCCATCATCGACACGGTCAAGGCCAAGCGGGCCGATGAGTTCATGGACAAGGTCAAATCCCTGGTCGATCCGAAGACCATCGACTACATCATCGTCAACCATGCCGAGCCCGACCACTCCGGGTCACTCTCCTACCTGCTGGAGCACTGCCCCCAGGCCACGGTTGTATCGACCACTGCCGCCAAGACCTTTCTCACCAACCTGATGCACAAGCCGTTCACCTCGCAGGTGGTCAAGGACGGCGACACCATCGACCTGGGGGGGCGCCGGTTGCGCTTTATCATGGCCCCCTTCCTGCACTGGCCCGACACCATGTTCACCCGCCTGGAGGAGGACAACATCCTCTTCACCTGCGACGCCTTCGGCGCCCATTATTGCCGGCCGGGACACATCTTCAACGACGAACTGGAGGATATCACCACGGCACGCCAATTCTACTTCGACAGCATCATCCGTCCGTTTAAGGACAAGGTGCTGTCTGCGGTGGAAAAGATCCGCCACGATGTGATCGACATGATCTGTCCGAGCCACGGCCCGATCATCAGGCAGGACCCCTGGAAGGCGATCGAGCAATTCGAGAGCTGGAGCAAGCCGACGACCCTGGTGAAAAAGATCTTCATTCTCTACCTGTCTCCCCACGGCAACACGGAAAAAATGGCAAAAGCCGTGTCAGACGGGGCCAGGACCGACGGGATCGAGGTCATAAGCTATCACATCAGCCATCTGAGCGCCGATGAGGTGCGCAACCTGATGGAAGAGGCCGAAGCCCTTATCTTCGGTATCCCCACCATCAACCGCGACATCCCCAAGCCGATGTGGGACGTGTTGGCCTACCTCAGCACCGTCAAGCTCAAGACCGGTCTGGCAGCGGTGTTCGGCAGCTATGGCTGGAGCGGCGAGGCCTGCAGGATGGCCGAAGAGCGGCTGAAGGGGATGGGTTTCAAACTGGTGGGCGAGTCGGTTCGCGCGCCCTTCACCCCCAAGGAGGAGGTCTTGGAACAGTGCCGGGCCCTGGGCAAGGCCGTTGCCGAGGCGGTGCAGCAAAAGAACTGACACGCGTCTTGCTCCACGAACCGAAAGGGGCGTACCGTCAATGGCGATACGCCCTTTTGTTTTACTTTTGAGTCCCAAATACACGTTCATACCCCCTGAAGCCCCCTTAACCGCTCCAGCAAGCCACCCACATCGGCGGCGCCATTGCATGCGGCCCGCTCCAGCAGAGGCTTTACGGCCTGCTCCGGCGGGACACGCGGCCAGGCGCTGTCGCTTAAGTGGTGCAGCAAACGCATGGTGCGGAAGGCGTCGAACCAGCCGTGAAAAGAGACCATCAACCTGTTTTCATCGGGGTTGTGCCGCAGCAGGTTGTCCCAGGCCGCGCTGAAACCGGCTTGCTCCAGAAACCCCCGCAGATGGGACGAAATTCCGCCCGCACGATTCATCAAGTCGGCGCCGTCCGCGCCGCCGGACCTTGCCGCGCATTGTAACCATTCCCCCAGGATCTCGAACAGCATTGGCTGGTAAAAGAGCAGTCTTTCGCTCCCTTGCGCGAGCATATCCCCCACCGCGCGGCCGGTGCCGAAGGGGACCCGATGGGATTGCCGGGGCGAAGGATGGACGATGGTGCCGGCCAGGGGCGCGACACCTGCCACCTTGTGCACCTGCTGGAGAAAGTAGAAGTCCTCGCCGGCCAGGCGGCGGTTCATCCCCCCGCTGGCGGCGTAGGCCGATGCCCGGCAGGCCATGGCACTACCCACGGTGTGGAAGGCATAGGGGGAACCGGCCTGCTCCAACCCCAGCACATAGGCCCGCAGGAACAGCTCGTAGCGGTCGATGGCCATCTGTCCGGCCGTATCGCAGGCCGGGCGATGACGATAGGGGATGCTCGCCCCCCCGGCAACGGTTTCGTTGAAATGCCCGGTGATGGCCGACAGATAGTCGGGTTGGACAACGGTATCGGCGTCGAGGCAGACCAACAGCGGATCGGCCGCGGCAAAATCCAGGTGCTCCAGGGCCAGGTCCAGGCCGATCTTGCGTGCCAGCCCCACCCCCTGTTTCGGCGGCAGTTCGTTGCCTGTTGAGGCGGCGTCCACCCAGTGCAGGTGCTCCAGCCCGTATTCCCGCTTCCAGGACGGCAACAGATCGAGGGTGGCCCCATTATCGGCCCGTTCACCGGGTGAGGCGTCGCCACGCTGGTTGACCACCACCAGGAGCAGGAAACGGGAGAGGAACCCCGTCGGATTGGTTGCAAGGGAGCGCAAAGTTTGCGGAAGGTTGTTGCTTTCGGCAAGGGATGGGATGACCACGGCGCCGCGGAATGCCCCGGCCGGTTGTCCGGTGATCCGCCAGGGGGCGGCAACGGCACGCCGGCGCAGGTAGGCGGCGATAGGGGTAGGCAGGTCCTGGCCGGGCATGGTGCGGGGCGTCAGCGATCGCCCCAGCGCTTGAAGAGGTCGTTGGAAATGTCCAGTTGGTCGAGGACCTTGCCGACAACGAAGTTCACCAGGTCGTCGATGGTCTCCGGCTGGTGGTAGAAGGCAGGCATGGCCGGGATGATGCGGACGCCGGCGCGGGAAAGCTTGAGCATGTTTTCCAGGTGGATCTCCGAGAGCGGCGTCTCGCGTGGAACCAGCAGCAAGGGACGCCGCTCCTTGAGCATCACGTCCGCCGCCCGCTCGATCAGGTTGCCTGAGGTCCCGCCGGCGATGCGCGCCAGGGTGCCCATGCTGCACGGGGCAACCACCATGGCCGCCGGCGCGGCGGAACCGCTCGCGGCGCAGGCTAACAGGTTGTCGGCAGCAACCACCTCCACGCCCAACTTCACGCCGAGGTGGGCGCAGAGTCGTGCGGTGACGGCCAGCGTATCGCCGCTCAGGTCCAGGCCGGTTTCCTCACGGCAGACCAGTTGCCCGCTTTCGCTGGCCGCCACGGTGAGCAGAAAGCCCCGTTTGACAAGCTCTTCCATCAAACGGATGCCGTAGATCGACCCCGAAGCCCCGGACAGGGCGACGAATACCCTTTTTTGCGTGGTCATGGCCACCTCACCAGCAGGTCTGCTGCCGTGAATGCCAGAATGACGATGCTGATATAGCCGTTCATGTTGAAAAAAGCCGCATCCAGCTTATCCAGTTTACCGCCCTTGAGCAGCAGGTGTTCATAAAGCAGCATGGCGCCGGCCACCAGGATGCCGACCAGGAACGGCACCCCCAGGTGCATGGTGACGAACAGACCCAGGAGCAATCCCATCATCACCACGTGGAACAGGCGCGCCGCCCGGAGCGATCCTTTGACCCCCAGCGCCACAGGGATGGAATGGAGTCCGGCGGCGCGATCGAATTCAAGATCCTGGAGGGCGTAGAGGATATCAAAACCGGCAACCCAGAAAAGCACAACGCCCCCCAAGATCAGGGCGGGGGTGTCAATACTGCCGCGAATGGCGATCCAGGCACCCATGGGGGCCGCAGCAAGGCAGATCCCCAGCACCACGTGAGCCAGGGAGGTAAAGCGCTTGCAAAAGGAGTAAAGCACCAGGAAAAAGATGGCGACCGGAGACAGCCTCAGGCAGAGCGGGTTGAGCATCATGGCGGCAAAGAGCATCAGCAGTGTCGCTGAGGCAATGAAGACCAGGGTTGCGCCTTTGCCGATCAGGCCGGCCGGAATGGCGCGGTTGGCGGTGCGGGGATTGCGGGCGTCGATCTCGGCGTCGATAAGGCGGTTCAGCCCCATGGCTGCCGTGCGGGCGCCGACCATGGCCAGGATGATCCAGAGGAGTTGGCGTCCGCTGGGGAGGCCGTTCGCCGCCAGGAGTGCCCCGGTCAGGGCAAAGGGGAGCGCAAAGATGGTGTGGGAGAACTTGATCATCTCCAGGAATACAGTGATCTTACGTATGAGTCTTGTTTCCGTTGCCATAGCTATCATTCCGAATGACCTTCCTAAAATCAATCTTACCTAAAAATCAGTTTGCCACAGAGACACGGAGAAAATCCAAACCCTAATTGATTCTGTCTTTGTCTTTCTCTGTGCAGTTCTCTGAGTCTCTGTGGCAGATTCACATTTCTAAAACCCGTATTCCCGCCAGCGCCGCGCCACCTGCTCCGCAATTGCGCCGTCCATGGCAACCGGCTGCCGGGACAGGCGGCTGCCGGTTGCATCCAGCGCCACCCTTGTGCCGCTTTCGTCGCGGATCAGGCCGAGGCCGGCATCCGCCAGATTTATCCCGCGCCAAGCTGCCCGCGAAAGGTCCACCGGCCCGGTTTCCGCATCGACAAAGACCAGCAGGCGGGCCACGTCGAACCAGGGCGTATGCCAGAGCGTCTCTGCAATCTCCCTTACCATGCTCGGGTTCGGGTTTTCAAGGGAAATGATGGCACTCTGGTGGAAGACCCATTCCAGGGGAAAGCTGATTTCAGCGACCGGGGGCGCCAGCCGCTTCAAAAATGCCAGCAGCAGCCGCTCCCAGGCACCGGCCATCCGGCAATCCTCCATGGGGGGCGGCCCCACCAGCGTAGCCGGGATAATGGCATCCGCCCGATGACGGATGGCGGTCACCCGCACCAGGGCGGCGGGCGCAGCGGGCGCATAGAAGCCGGTGTGGTTGCCGAAAGGCCCCTCCATGACCGTTGCAAGCGGATCGGCATACCCCTCCATAACCACCTCGCATCCGACAGGCACCCGCAACGGGACGCTCCGGCAAGCAGCCAGGACAAGCGGGGCGTCCCGTAAAAATCCGGCGAAGGTCATCTCGTCCAGGTTGCCCGGCAACGGCATCGCTGCGCTGAAGAGAGCCGCCGGGGCACCGCCCAGGCAGATCGCCACCGGCATTGGTTCGCCTCGGCGGCGGAATGCCTCGAAATGCCGCCCCGCGCCGCTGCACGGACTCCAGCGTACCGCCAGTTCACACGGTCCGCGCACCTGGCAGCGATACATGCCGCAATTGGGGCTGCCTCCATCCGGGGCAGCCGTGAACACCTGTGGCAGGGTGATGTAGCGCGGGTGTCCCTCCCCGGCACCGTCCCGCGGCCAGCTCTGGAGAAACGGGAACCTGCCCGGATCGGGTGTCTCCATCGCCACAAGCTCGGTGTCGTGCCCGGTAACGGGCATGAAGCGGGTGAACTCCGGCAGGGCGCCGATTTGGCGGTCGAGACGGGAGACATCCAACTCCGGCACCAGGGCGAGCAGCGCCGCCATGCGTTCCGTCAGCCGGTCGAGGTTGTCCACGCCCAATGCAAGGCAAACCCGACGGTGGGAGCCGAACAGGTTGGTCGCCACGGGGAAGCTGCTTCCCGTGGGCTGCTCGAAGAGGAGTGCCCGGCCGCCGTCTGGTTGCTTGCAGACCCGGTCGGTAATTGCGGAGATCTCCAAAATGGGGTCGGCCTCGACCTGGATGCGACTGAGTTCGCCCCGCGTTTCCAAAAGAGAGACAAACTGGTGGAGGTTATGGATCGGTGCGGTCATTTCCTCTGTCCCGGTTTTAATGACGGTATACCATTCACGGGGGAGTGTAGCATGGGTTTTTAGAACACGTGCATGCAAATCGCCTATCGAGACTCGATCAGCCTGGTCGGAATCACATCACCGATGGACAGTTCGACTAACAGCGCTTTCGTCAGGAACGCCTCCACCTCTTTCAGCATGGCGAAGGGAACATTGTCCAGCTTGCCTCCCCCCATCATGACGTGTCCGCCGGCCGTTCCCCTGCCCACCACCAGCCGCCTGATGATCTCACCAGCATTGAGGAGATTGCTTGTCGTGCGCAGGGAGAGTATCACCTCATCGTTGTAATGCCCCATGCTCAGCACGGTCTCAACACCCTCCAGCCTGATAAGGTAGTCGGCCATCTCGGCCACCACCTCGGGAATGCATATCGACATCAGGTTCACAACCAGCAGCTCCCCGTACATCATCGTGTTCTCAATCCCGCTGTGGATTGTCAGGAAGTGTTCCAGAGGCAGTTTGGGATGGGTTATTTCATACAAAATCCGCTTGTTCGCCACGGGGAAGAGGCGAAGATACGCCTCCCGGTCGGGCCGGTTCGCCTCCCGGCCCAGGTCCTGAGTATCAGATTTGATCGCGTAGAACAGGGCCGTGGCCAGTTTCGTACCGATGGTGATATTCTGCGCCATCAGATATTCATAAAGAATCGTTGCGGTCACGCCGTAATCATCACGGATATCCACCCAGCGGCACCTTGCGGTCGCTTCACGCATGGGGTGATGGTCGATGACGATATCCACCCGGCAAGCCGGAGAAAGGGAATTGTTGCCCGTGCCCGGTTGGGTGTCGAGCATGCAGATTGCGCTGATCTCATTCAGATCGACCATTTCGAGGGGGGTGAGCGTAATTCCCAATTCCTTCGCCATGGCGATGTTTTCACTGCGTCCGATCATGCCGGAAAAGGTGATGACCGCATCCCTGCTCAGTTTCATGGCGAGAAGATGGCGGAGCGCCATGGCCGAGGCCAGGCAATCGGGATCAGGATTGTCATGGATGACGATGATGGTCTTTCCCTTGCCCTGTAACCACTCCAAGATATCGTCGGAATGCTCCCTGGAGCGCCGGAGGTTTTCCGGCGCGAAGCTGTCAGCCGTCATGGCGTTTCCCCTTCAAACATTTCTCTCCGAGGATGCTGTACCTATCATACCAAACCTGTGGCAAAGCGCCATGTACCATGTGGCCCGAGCCGCCATTCCGAAATATATCACGGCTCTTTCAAATGATTTCCATATCGAAGTAGCCCTGTCATGATATAGCTTGATTTTAGTTGTTGTCTAATGTATATGCAAATTTATGAAGGTTTTTCTGAGAAAAAAATTGATGTTGTACGTCGTCCTGGTGATTCCCCTCCTCATGGTTTTTGGGGGAGCGCGGGTTCCGAATGCCGGAAATGTCTACGAACTAAGGCCACACCTTCATCATTGTAATTTGGCCGAAACAAGGCACAAAACGGTCGAAAAAAAGATTAAGGAGGATTGTCGCGATTCCGAGGTTTACTCGCATCTTGTTTTACGAAATACTTCCCTATCGATTCCCCCTGTTTCCTGTCAGTTCAGAAAACCATACGATGTAGCCCTGGCATGCATAACTCCCCCTAGAGCGCCCCCTGTGTATCTCGCCTGACATTTGTCGTTTCCTACCGATAGTATCCGGTTGTTTGCAACGCAGTCATTGAATTGCGCAAAAGGGCAATAACGTCCATCACGCATCGTTTGCTTGGGCTTTTACCAGTGAATTCGAGTGGTTGAACATGGCCGACGTCATATATCCATCATGTTTAATGGATATTGCGCATGCTCTCTTATTGCGACCAAAGAACCTGCTTAACTTTAAGTTGCTATTCATTAAATATTAAAAAGTTCAAGGAGAATTGCCGCTATGAAAAACATGCTGAACCATTTTAAATTATTAAGCGTCAGTGTCCTTTTTGCGGCCGGATGCGCAAATCATGACATAGTAAAAAAAGATGAGTTGGTTCCGTCTGTTAATTCAAACAAGGCACCTGTCGTTGCCAATAAATCTGACGAATCGCCGGGTACAAAAGGGGATGTGAAAGAACCGGCCAAGACCGCTGCTGACGTACCGTCGGAGAACGGTAATAGCCACATTATACACAATGAAGCCCAATTACAGGCCGCACTACTGAAGATTTATTTTGATTTTGATTCTTATTCGCTTTCAACAAATGCCCGTGACATGCTAAGTAAAAATTCAACACTGTTGAAGAAAACATCAGGCATTAAACTGCGCATAGAAGGGCATTGCGATGAGCGCGGCTCCGATGAATACAATCTTGCCTTAGGTGAAAAGCGTGCAAGGGCGGCAATGAATTATCTGGCCACTATGGGGATTCCGGCCGAGAATATCTCCATACTCAGTTATGGGAAGGAAAAGCCCGCGGATCCAGGGCATAACGAAGATGCCTGGAGCAAAAACAGACGAGACGAATTCGTTATTGTTAAGTAAGAAGGTGCGGTAGGGAGGACTCATGTTATTCCTGCCGCAGCGTCGGGAATAATGGCTGTGAACTGGTTAAGCCCTCTCTGTGGAGACAGCCTGGGGCTGGTTTAACATTTAAATATTATCGACGATACTCTCCCCATGGCACGTAAACCACGCATGCACTTTCCTGGCGCGGTTTACGTGCCATCCTTCGCAGCAATGCAGGTCATCCTGCGATGCTGACAGTTGCCGCTATTACCTGCTTCATACGGGAATGACCGTTAAATTCGGTTATCGCGCCCATGTCTTTTGCTGTATGACAAGCCATATCCATATTGTGCTCCACATAGGGACACTACCGCTCTCAAGAATGTCTTGAACTCAACCAGTTAGCTGTGTTACGAATAGATAATTGATTTCATTGGAGTGTGACTGATGACACGATTATGGGTAGCGATTTATAAGGGGTGATTATGATGGAGAAAACATCAACACAACTTCCATTGACTGAAATCCACTTACTTGAGGAATGTTGCGCCATTGAGGAAAAGTGTGCCGACATTTACCGCCATTTCGGAAAAATATTTTCTGCCTCTCATGACATTAGCTCACTCTGGAACAAGGTTGCATCCGAGGAAGACCATCACGCCAACCTTTTCAGGATGGCGATACGAACCATTAAGCCGGGTAAGACCGATAAGGTTCCATGCAACAAAAACATGAAAGACATTATAAATGCTTTGGAATTGATCCATCAAGATGTTGAGACCAACCGCCCCCCACTTGCCGTTGCGTTTGAACTTGCTTTGAAGATCGAGAAATCGTTAGCCGAGTTTCATATTGATTGCATACTGAAATATTCCGATAGCGATATCTCAAAGTTATTTTTGCAAATGGAAAAACATGATCAGGGACATCTGGAGCTTCTTCAAAATGCGATTGCTTCTCTGAGGTATTAAGAGCATGTCTCATCATTTCCACTGAGATAAAATCAACGATACGACATTACAGGGAAGGAAAATGACTACAGAGGAAACAAATAAATTCTTTTTAGATGCATTGAACTATGCGATAAATCAGCTTATTACCGAGGGTTCACTACCGGCAACGGCAGTGTTGATGACTACGGCTGGAGAATATGTCGGCTGCAAATTGCAATTTACTAATGCAAAAAGCAAGTCTGAAGCTATAGCCATGTTCGTATCGGAACTGAAAGAGAAAAAACCGCCGTGTGCCATGGTTGTGGTACCGATACTTGTGAGTGCAGGTAGGGGCAGAAAGCGTAAGACGTCCTTATGCGTGGCATTCCAGTCATCTCATAATAAATTTGTCAGCATGGTTAACTACGAGAGGAAAAATGACGAGTTCGTTTTTGAACCGCCCTATTTCTGCGACGATAACGAGATTATCTTATGCGGCCATGAATATTTTGGAGATGCTTTCGAATAAGGAGCAACCCCTGCATGTACAGGTTGAAAAGATAAAGGCCGATCATCGCCTTGGCGATAATCGGCCTTTTATCGTTCCGGGGAAAAGCAATGTCTCCCTTTACCATTAGGTAACCCTATGTTTTTCATCCCGTATTTGAACTGCATCGACTAATAATTCTTGTAAATCAGGCATGTGTTATTCTATAGTGAATTGCTAAAGAAATTGAATTTTCCAGGTTTAAGGAAACAATAAATTCATGGCAGTACCTTTGACTATTCGTCGCATAATTTCAATACAACCTATTGATTTGCCTGTTTTTCATCCGATCGCTCTCAGGTTGATCAATCTGCTGTCCGACATAAATTACAAAGTAATCGACCTTGAGAATACCGTCAACGAGGATCAGGTCCTTGCAGGGCATATCTTGAAGCTGGCAAACTCTACGACTCACATCGGTCGCGTGAAGGTTGAGACGATCAAAGACGCACTTATCCGCCTCGGAGCACATCACGTATCTAATCTCGCCATGGCCGTATCACAAGCGGCACTGCACGTCTCGAAAAATGGGTTTGTCAATGATATCATGCAGGAATTGTGGTTTCACTCCCATGCATGTGCGGTTGGCTGCCAGTGGGTTGCAGTGAATAAAGGACACCGGAACATTGCAGAACAAGCATACTTGGCAGGTCTGGTGCATGACGTTGGGAAATTGCATCTGCTCAAATCCTTGGAAAGACTGGTCAATGCGGGGATGGCTCAAGCGGCATTGGAACGGGACCTGCTTCTTGAGATATTCACCGAGTTGCATGTCGAGCAGGGTACACGCTTAATGGAGCACTGGAATATGCCGGCGGTCTACCGCAATGCATCATCCAGGCACCATGACCCGGAAATCAGCCCTGACGACGTAGCTCTTGCCATTGTGCGCTTCGTCAATATTGCCACACGCAAATGCGGCCTGAGCCTCAGTATGGAACCGGTCCAGAATCTTTTAGAACTTCCCGAAGCAGCAATGCTAAGAATGAATGAAGATAATATTGTCGAGTTAGAGCATGTAATTAATAAGTCTAAGGACATTGTTTTCTAAGTATCATTGATTGTTGTCTGCGGCAAAATGCGGGACAGATTGATTTTACACTCTACCTGAATAACGGATAAATATACGTTGAAGTTACAAAAGGAAAGGGCCGAGACAAAACATCCCGGCCCTTTCCTTTTACCTTTCAAGCAACCTGCTAACCTACCCCTTCGGATCGATCACTTGCCCGATTCTTCGCCATGTTGGTGATGTTCGGACATCTCATGGTGCTCTTGCTCATGATGGCAGGCGGGGCCATCATGCTTGCCGAATTCTTCAGCCATCTTGTCAAACTTGTCAGCCTGCTCTTTTGTCATGACGGCTGCGATGCGCTTATGAACCCCTGCACGGTGGATCGCCAACGCTGCTATGGCATTGGCAAGTTTTTCCGACTGATCCTTTATGGCAGTCTGGCTACCCTGCAGCGAAACAACCATCAAGGCCTTGCGCTCCTTATGGATCGCCTCGAAAAGCGGTTTTGCCTTCGCATGCTCGGCTTCCATGATGTCGGAGATCTCGCCCGCCTGTTTCCCGGTCAATCCCAGTTTCTTCTTGAGAATCCACGGGAATTTTTTGAAATCATGCCTCATCCCATCATGTCCGGCATGTTTCTGTTCGCACCCGCAACCATGGTGGTCGGAATGTTCAGCCCCCTCCGGTCCCATGGCGAAAACACCCGTGCTGAAGAGAGCGATCGTTCCGATGACTGCTGCCAATCTGGCCATGTGTCTCATACTGTTTCTCCTTTAATTTTGAAGCGATGATTCACATTGTTCGAAAAGTAGACGGTTCGGGTGCGAAAATTGTTACAAAATAGATTGTGAAAATAATGGAAGTCAGTATTTCATCAAAGATTCCGGTCTTGTCGCGGTGAGTTTTTGGGAGAGCGGAAGTGGCGTTCTATCTCTTCGGAGAGGCATTCCAGGGTGGAACAGGGCGGCTCGATGTCAACCTTGAGCCCCAGTTCGCGGCAGGCCTTTGAGGTGATTGCCCCGATACTGGCCACCGCCACTCCCTTCAGCATGTCTGCCAAGAGGTCGCTGCCCAGCATGCGGGCCAGGTTGTGAACCGTGGATGAGGAGGTAAACGTGATGCAATCGATGGTGCGTTTTTCGAGGGCGAAGAAAGCTTCGGGCGGCAGCCTGTCCGGCATCACATTACGGTATGCCACCGGGCTGTCAACCTGGGCGCCCAGGCGCTTCAGCTCGCAGGGAATGACCTCGCGGGCTTTATCGGCACGGGGAAACAGGACCCTGACGCCGCTCATGTCCAACTTGGCGAATTCCGCCACCACCCCTTCCGCCTTATAATCCGAGGGCACGAGGTCGGGGTGGATGCCGCAGGCGCGTATCGCCTCGGCCGTCTTTGGCCCCACCGCGCAGACCCGGCAGGTTCCCAATGCCCTGGCATCCAGCCCCAGCATGGCAAGGCGCTGAAAGAACCTGCGCACCGCATTGGCAGAGGTCAACACCAGCCAGTCATAACCACCAATGCCCCGGATGGCGGCATCCAGCGGTTCCCAGGATTCCGGGTCCACCAGCCTGATGGTGGGACATTCGATGGCTATCGCTCCATGGCCGGCCAGCAGGGCGGCGAATTCGCCGGCCTGATCGGCGGCACGCGTCACCAGTATCTTGCGGCCGAAAAGTGGACGATTGTCGAACCACGCCAGTTTGTCTCTCAGACCAACCACCTCGCCGACAATGGTCACGGCCGGCGGTTTGAAGTCGGCGGCCTCGGCCCGGTCGGCGATGTCGGCCAGGGTCCCGGTCAAAACCTGCTGAGACGGAACCGTTCCCCAGCGCACCAGGGCCACGGGCGTCCGGGGGCTCCTGCCGTGCCGCAGCAAGCATTCCATGTTCCGGCGCAAGGTGGTGACGCCCATATAAAAGACCACCGTGCCGTTGCCCAGGGAGAGGCGATCCCAGTCAATGGCCGAACCGTCCTTGTTCTTTCCCTCATGGCCGGTGACAAAGGCCACCGAGGCGGTGAAATCCCGGTGGGTCAGGGGGATGCCGCTGTAGGCCGCCGCACCCACGGCGGCAGTGACCCCCGGCACGACCTGGAAGGGTATCCCTGCCTGGCTCAGCGCCTCGCATTCCTCGCCCCCCCGCCCGAACACGAAGGGGTCGCCCCCCTTGAGGCGGACCACGACCTTCCCTTCGAGCCCCTTTTCCACCAGCAGGCGGTTGATCTCTTCCTGGTCCTGGTTGTGGCGGCCCCCGATCTTGCCGGCGTAGATCAACTCCGCATCATCCGGCGCATGGGCCAGGAGCTGTTCATTGGCCAGGTAATCGTAGATCACCACCTGGGCCCGTTGCAGGCACTCCATCCCCTTGAGCGTGATCAGCCCGGGATCGCCGGGTCCGGCTCCGACCAGGTAAATCATGCCGGTATGACGCGGCTTGTCGCTCATGGATGCGAGGGGGTGGCAATCTCCCTCTCGTAGACCTCTTCGAGGATAGTCTTGCCCCCCTCGGCAAGAAGCCGGTCTGCCAGTTGGATGCCCAGTTTTTCGCATTCTCCGACCGGTCCGCTGATCTCGCCCCGCACGGAGCGCTGGCCGTCAACCGCGGCAATGAAGCCCACCAGGCGCAATGTGCCATCAATGACCGTTCCGTGGGCTGCAATGGGCACTTGGCACCCTCCCTCGCAGCGTTTCAGCAGGGCGCGCTCTGCGCGCACCGCATGGCTGGTGTCGGGGTGGTTGAAGAAACCGATGGTCTCCGTGACCACGGCATCGTCCAGGCGGCACTCGATCCCCAACGCACCCTGGCCGATGGCCGGGATGGAGAGGTCCGTGTCCAGGTACTCGGCGACTTTTTCGGTGAAGCCGAGCCGTTTCAGGCCGGCTGCGGCCAGGATGACGGCATCCAGTTTGTCGTCTTCCAGCTTGCGGATGCGGGTTTCCACGTTGCCGCGGATAATGACCATCTGCAGATCGGGACGCACCTTCAAAAGCTGGGCCTGGCGGCGCAGGGCGCTGGTGCCGATACGGGCTCCCCGGGGCAGATCGCTGAACCCGACGTTGCGGGAGATGACGGCGTCGCGCGGGTCTTCCCGTTCGGTGATGCAGTGCAGCCCCAGGCCTTCCGGAAAGTCGGTGGGAACATCCTTCATGCTGTGCACGGCGATGTCGATCTCCCCGCGCAGCATGGCCTCTTCGATCTCCTTGACGAACAGCCCTTTGCCGCCGACCTGGGCCAGAGGCACGTCAAGGATCTTGTCGCCGATGGTCTTGATCTTGGTCAGGGTTACCTCCATGCCGGGGTATCGCTTCTCCAATTCGGACTTGACCCAGTTGGCCTGCCAGAGAGCCAGCTGACTGGCGCGGGTGCCTATGCGTAACAGTTTGGGGGGCATAATCTATCTCCATTTCTCGGGAAAATTCAAACATTCAATGTTTTTCAACGTTGTCCGGTTTGGTCTTTGCGGTTAGCTCCCCCTACCTTGACGGGAGGACCCTCAGGGGCCTAAAGGAGCTGGGGGGCAGGTGAAGCTGCCAACTGAGTCGCATGTGGCAATTCCCCCCCCTCCCCCTAACCCCACCCGCAAGGGGAGGGGGGATACTAGAGCCTGTTTCAGTCAACGCAATTTGCCTAACCGGGCATTGCTGAATACTTATCAAATGCTACATCTGCTACAGGGACACGGAGACACGGAGGTTCACGGAGAAAGGCTAAAGCGGCTTTACACGATAACCGGCAACCGCTCCGTCAGCCTGATCTCACAAGGCGTCACCAAGGCACGGTAAGCCAGAGCCTCCACACCATTGTCCAAGGCCAGCCTGAGCAGCCGTCCATATTCCGGGTCAATGGCGTCGGCCGGGGAGACGCCGGCGCCGTCTCCACGCTGAACGGTGAAGAAGATCACACCCCGGTCCCCTTCCCTGACGACCCGCATTAATTCCCGGAGGTGTTTCTGGCCGCGGGTGGTGACGGCGTCCGGAAACAGGGCTTGGCCCCCTTCCACCAGGGTGACGTTCTTGACCTCCACAAAACAGCGCCCCTGCGCTCCTTCAAGCAGCAGGTCGATACGGCTGTGCTCGCCATAGGGCACTTCGCGGCGGATCGACCCGTATCCCTGCAACTCCGCAGCCGTACCGTTCTCGATCGCCTCCTGGGTCAGCCGGTTGGGCAGGGCGGTGTTGATGCCGGCCCAGTAGCCGTCGGCCTCGACAAGTTCCCAGGTGAAAGCCAGTTTGCGTCCCTTGTTCCCGCTGCGGGAGAGGTACACCCGGCTGCCGGGGGTCGCACATCCCTTCATGCTGCCGGAATTGGGGCAGTGGACGGTGACGACACCACCACCTTCCAATTCAACATCCGCCAGAAAGCGTTTGTAACGCCTGACCAAGCGGCCTTCGACCAGCGGCGGTAGCCTCACGCTTCAAGTTCCAGCTCTTCTGTCTCTTCGGGAGCGGCTTCCAGCTCGAAAAGCTGCCGCAATCCATCCACGTACAGATCGACGCGTCCCCCCTGGCCGGCCTTCTTCAGCACCGTTGTTGGGGTGTGGAGCAGCTTGTTCATCATGGCCATGGTCAGGGCTTCCAGGCGTTTTTCGCCGTCGTTTGGCAGATCCTTCCAATTGGCCAGGGTCTTTTCCAGTTCCGCCTTGCGGATCTCGTCGAAGTGGTTGCGCAGGGCAACGATGGTGGGCGTAACCTCCAGGGATGAGAGCCATTTGAAAAACTGGCCGATCTCCTGGCTGATGATCTCTTCGGCCTTCTCGGCCTCCAGGTTGCGCTGTGCCAGGTTGGCCTGGACGATCTCCTGCAGGTTATCGACCGTAAAGAGATAGGCGTTCTCCAAGTCGTCCACCTTGGGGTCGATGTCCCTCGGCACGGCGATGTCGATGAAGAACATGGGCTTGAATCTGCGCCGTTTGATCACGTCCTCCACGTCCTTGGGACCGATGATGACATGGGGGGCGCCGGTGGAGGAGAGTACGATGTCGGCCCGATGGAGATGCTGGAAGAGTTCCTCGAAGCGCACCGCCTCGCCGTCGAATTCTTCGGCCAGGCGCTCGGCCCGCTCGAAGGTGCGGTTGGTCACCATCACGCCGCGGACGCCGCTGTTCAGGAAATGCTTGGCGGCCAGTTCGCACATCTCGCCGGCGCCGATCAGCATCACGGTCTTGTCAGACAGGTTCCCGAGGATCTTTTTGGCCAGTTCCACGGCCGCGAAGGCCACGGAAACGGCCGATGAGGCGATTTTGGTCTCGGTGCGCACCCGTTTGGCAACGGAAAATGCCTTGTGCAGAAAACGGTTCAGGATGATGCCGGAGGATTTGTATTCCGCGGCATAACCGTAGGATGTCTTGATCTGGCCCAGGATCTGAGGCTCTCCCACGACCATGGAGTCCAGGCTTGACGCAACCCGGAAGACGTGGCGGATAGCGGTTTCGGAGTGGTAGCTGTAGAGATGGGATTCAAGGATTCCAAACGGGATGTGATGGTACTCGGCCATGAAACGCTTGATCCGGGCGATGCCGCCCGCGATGTCGCGGGTCGTGGCATAGATCTCGACCCGGTTGCAGGTGGAGACGATCACCCCTTCGACGATCTCGTCAAGGGATACCAGTTCGCGGAGCGGTTTCTCGATCTGATTGGGCGAAAAGGCCACTTTTTCCCGTATTTCAACGGTTGCGGTCTTATGGGAGAGGCCAACGACGATAATATTCATTCAGCGAGCATTCCTTACAGCATGTAATACCTGCAAAAACGATGAGCCACGATATCCTGTTCAGCTTCCATCCGGAAACCAATAGGTTCTCATCCGTGGACTCCGGATGAAAACTATTTATAACTGTGGAGGCCGGGCAGCCACAAGTTAACCCCGATAAAGGTAAACAGCATGATCAGAAATCCTGCGACGGAGAGCAGCGCGGCACGTTTTCCGCGCCAACCGGTGGTCATGCGGCCGTGCAGAAGCGCGGCATAGATGAACCAGGTGATCAGCGACCACGTCTCCTTTGGGTCCCAGCTCCAGTACGTGCCCCAGGCCTTTTCGGCCCAGATGGCGCCCGAGATGATGGCAACCGTCAGGAGCGGGAAACCGATGGTCAGGCAGCGATAGTTGATGTCGTCCAGGGTATCGAGGGAAGGGAGCTTCTGGAACAGGGCGCCGAATTTCTTTTTCTTGAGAAAATGCTGCTGGATCAGATAGATCACGGCAGCTCCGAAAGCGATGGTGAAGGTCGCATAGCTGACGAAGGCCATGGTGGTATGTACCCATAGCCAGCCGCTCTTGAGGGCCGGGTTAAGCTCATGAATGGCCGACGGGAACGAACTGGATGCGATAATCATGAGAAGCGCCAGCGGGATGGTGAACGAGCCCAGGATGGCGATCTTGTACTTGCGCACGAACAGGAGGAATGTCCCAACAATGACCAGGCTGAAGAAGGAGAGGGACTCGTGCATGTTGGTGATCGGCAGGTAGCCGGCCGAATTGAAGCGATGGATGGTGGAGAGAGAATGGGTCACGAAACCGGTAGTGACCAGCCGGCTTGCCCAGGTCGCCATCCCCTGTGTCGTATGCAGCAGATAGCCCAGGTAGAGCGCTGTAGCACAGCCGTACAGCACAAGGGTGCAATAGAAGAAAATCTGGCTCATGAAATGTCCTTGCGTTCTGAAAGCTCGGCGATCAGGCGTCTCGCCTTCGCGCGTAAAAGCTTCTTATTGTATGTGGTGCCGTTCCCTTCCGTCAATAGCTTTTCTCGCTCGGCCGCCAGCTCTTCCACAAGACCGGCGTAATCATGCCCGATCATGCCGGCGATGGCGTCGCGCACCTCGGCTGCGAGAGCCGGACAGCGCCCACCCGTCGAAACGGCGATCTCCAGCCCCCCCCGCCGCAGGATCGCGGGGAAATGGCAGTCTCCCGCCTCCGGTTGATCGGCAACGGCGACAAGGAGGCCTTTTTGCCCGGCCTCTGCCGCGACCCTTCGGTTCACGGCGGTGTCGTCCGTCGCGGCCACGACCAGTGCAACACCGTCCAGGTCAGCGGCTTCATAACACCCGATCCGAACCGTCACGGCGCCGGACGCTTCCTGCTCGCGTATCCCGGGTATCACCTCGGGGGCGACAACCCGGATGCGGGCCCCAGCCTCGCGCAGCGCCTGCAACTTGCGGGCTGCAACCGTGCCGCCCCCAACGATCAGTGCGGTCCGTTTCCGCATATCTATGTTCAAGGCAAGGTGCGGCATGGGCTCTCTTCCGGGGGCCTGTCTCTTTTGATCGGAGAATTGACAACATACAACCTTTCGCCCGGTAATTCAACAAATGGGACAATTTTGTTTGCAAAATTGGACCGCGAAGGCGCCCGAAAGGTGAGGCCAACGGCCGAAGTCATAACCGCTGAGTTTATCCTTGATTTTTTCTCCGGCTGGTATATGATTTTTTAAATATAAACTCAGCTAAAGGAGATGCTTGTTATGTCCAGTGAAAAGATAGTTGCATTCACCGATGCCAATTTCGATCACGAGGTGATCCAGTCCGATATCCCGGTGCTTGTTGATTTCTGGGCAACATGGTGTGCTCCCTGCAAGGCCATCTCTCCACTCGTGGATGCCGTTGCCGACGAATATGCCGGCAAGGTCAAGGTCGGCAAGGTCAATGTGGATGAGAATCAGGCTACGCCCGCCAAATACGGCGTGCGCGGCATTCCCACCATCATCCTGTTCAAGGGCGGAGCCGTCATCGACCAGATCGTAGGGGCGGTCCCCAAGTCGCAACTGGACGCCCTGATCGCCAAGGCGCTGTAGGTTGCCATGAAACGCATCGGACCTGCCCGTCGGTTTGTCACGGGTCTTGCCCTGGCAGGACTCATGGCGCTTCTGCCGACCCAGCTTCTGGCGTTGCCCCGCCAGGGGCAGCCGGCTCCCGCGTTCAAGGTGGTCACCACGTCAGGGCAGTCGGTATCCATGGACAACTATCAAGGCCGCGTGCTGGTGGTCGATTTCTTTGCGACCTGGTGCCAGCCCTGCCGGAAGTCCATACCCCACCTGGTAAGGTTGAACCAGAAATACGGAAAACAGGGACTGCAAATACTGGGCATGAGCGCCGATGAAGACGGGGAACGGGCCGTTAAATCATTTGCCGCGGAACAGCACATCAACTATCCCGTCGCCCTGGCGGGAGAAACGGTTACCGACGCCTTTGGCATCCGCTCGGTTCCGGTCATGATCGTCATCGATAAGAAAGGCAGGATTGCCGGGGTGTTCAGAGGGTTTTCCGACGAAATCGCCGATTCCATGGAGTCATTGGTTAAAAAACTGCTGGCTGAATAACAGTGTCCTGCGGGTAAAAGACCTTCATCAGGCAGAGTCCACAGGCCGGCGCCGTTACGCCGGCCTTTTTTCTGTCCCGGTTCTGCAGCAGCCAGGCGATATGGTCCGGTGTAAAACGCCCTTTTCCCACATCAACAACGGTCCCCACCATGATCCTGATCATGTTTTTCAGGAACCCCTCCCCAACGACGTCAATGAAGATGAAACCGTCCTCCCGGCTCAGGGCAACGGAATCGATCCGTCGCACCGTGGTTCTCGCTACGCAATTGGAGGCCCGGAACGCAGCGAAATCGTGCCGCCCCGCGAATACGGCCAGGGCCTCCTCCATGGCGTCCAAGTCGAGCTTTTCCTTGACGTGCCAGGCATGAAAACGGTGCAACGGCGAACGCACCTGGGAGACGCGGATGGTGTAACGGTAGTGTTTGGCCAGGGCATCTCCGATTGGTTTGAAACCGGGCCGGACTTCGCTGGCGTCGATGACGGCGATATCGTCCGGCAGAAACCGGTTGGTCCCCTCGACAAATGCGCGCAACGGCATGTCCCGCTGCGTCACAAAGGCCGCCGCCATGCCGCGGGCATGCACGCCGGCGTCGGTCCGCCCCGACGATCGCAGCCGTACCCGCTCCCCGAGCAGGCGTTCCAGGGCCTCCTCGATGACCTGCTGTACGGCCAGACCGTTGGGCTGTACCTGCCAGCCGGAATAACGGGTGCCGTCGTATTCGATCGTCAGCTTGATGGTCCGCATGCATCAGACCCCGGCCGATGCGCGGGATCGGGCTGAAAGCGCCTCCAACTCGGTCTCGTCGAAGCGGTATCGCCGCCGGCAGAACTCGCAGGTTACGTCGGCTCCGCGCTCTTTCTCGCGCATGTCGTTGATTTCATCCGGCCCCAGCGTCAGCAGTGCGCGCTCTACCTTGTCCCTGCCGCAGCCGCAGCGAAAAAATGCATCACGCGTCTCCAGCAGGTTGTAGGTCATGTCGTCGAAAAGTTTGCCCATGATCGCTTCTGCGCCCCCTTCCTGCAAAAGCGCAGAAAGCGGCGGCATTTCCGCAATCCTGGCCATCATACCGTCGATCTCGGCCGGATCCGCCTTCGGCAGCGCCTGCACCAGGAAACCGCCGCACAGCGAGATGCCGCCTCCTTCATCCAGTGAGGCGCTGAGGCCGACAGCCGAAGGGATCTGTTCGGAGTCGGTCAGGTAATAGGCCAGATCATCGCCGATTTCACTGGTGCGCAGTTGTACCATGCCGTGGTACGGCTCCCCCCCCAGCCCGAGGTCCCTTGATACCGTGAGAAAGCCGGCATGCCCCAACACCCCCGGAACATTCCATTTTCCGTTACACGGTTCAGCCTCGGCCGTGGGATTGCCGACGCATCCCCGCACCGCTCCGTCCCATTCCGCCTCGATGATCATCTTGCGCATGGGGCCGTTTCCCTCGAACTTGAGCGCCGTTCTCTGGCCTGGCTTGAGCGTGGTCCCCAGCAGTGCGCCACCTGCCAGCCCGCGGCCCAGGGCCACGCTTACCGTGGCTGACGCCTGTTGCAGCGAGCATATTTCGCGGGCAAGACTGCTGACGCTGCAGGTCAGTACGCGTATTCCGCCTGAGGCGCTCAATGCGCGGATGATGATATCGGTCATGGCATACTCCTCTTGTCAAAGGTATCAAGTTCTCGGCAGTGACGGCAACAATATTTTAAGCACGGGGCGGGGAATGGTGAATAATGAAAGATTTATACATCCCCAACGAGCGCCATATTCCCTCAAAGCCCCATTTCAAGCCGTTTGGCGGAGCAAGGCGCACCGCCTGCCGTATAGGTATCATATACACCTCACCCCCATTTCCGCCTGGATCTACGGCTCTTTTCTTGCCAGTACAAAAAAATACGCCGTTGTACCAAATGGTTAGCATTACCTGGCAATATATATTTCCGCATTGGCACCGTCGATGCAAATTCATATTTACAAAAGGACAAGATCGCCACCACCAATCAAAGGAGGATGCCATGAGAACGCTCGCTACCATCATCGGAACAATCGCAGGTTTCGCACCTGTTGCCGCTTTTGCGGCCACCACGGGAACAATGGAACATACAGGGTTAATGGGTTGGATCTTCCTCGGCTTCGGCGCCATGGTTATCATCGGGCAGGCGGTACCGGCAGTGTTGATGATGATCGGCCTTGTCAGGGGATTGGTCGGAAGGGAGACGAAC
>JARLHN010000020.1 GCA_031292255.1 Oryzomonas sp.
CCCTGTTTCGCCCACCAATCAAATCAAGGACTTAACCGATTCGGTTTAAGTCCTTTTTTTGTTGTGTGGTCTCCTACTGCCTTGCCGGGGTGAAACAAAATGAAAATGCGTCAGTCCATTTTGACGTCATCGGTGGAATAGAGTGTGACTTCAGGATACTTCCTGGCAAATATGTTTGCGAGGCAATCTAAGGTAGGCTTCTCGTCTTCAACAAGCAGTATGGAAATCGCGGGGAAATGATCGGATAGGGATGCCGTCTCACACCTCTATCCTGAATTGCGCCCCGATGTCAGTGTTCTGTGCAGTAAGGCTCCCATTCATGTTCTTTTCGATGATGGTTTTTGACATGAACAGTCCAACTCCTGTGCCTGCCTGCGGCCCCTTGGTGGTAAAATATGGATCGAATATCTTTTCCTTGATCTCCTCAGGAATGCCGCCGGCATTGTCGGTAATGGCTATAATAGCTTTGCCGTTTTCAGTTCCTATGGTGATCGTCACACAGGGATCTTTAATTTTCCTTTCCATTAAGACGTCCCTGGCATTGCTCAAGATGTTGAGGATTACCTGCATGAATTCGTTTTGACAACCGTTGATTACGGGTTCATCCTTTGCAATGGTTTCGATATGAATATTTTGATTCTTGAAACTATCCTCAATCAGCGGCAATGTCTTTGCCACAACCTCACTCGGTTTGAAATCGACCTTTTTCTTGTCTGGTCTAAAATAGTTCCGAAAATCGTCAATGGTGCAGGACATGTGCTGTATGAGTTCCATAGAACTGTTGACACAATCGTGCAAAAATTCCCTTGTAAATTCTCCGAGATCGTAATGCAACAACTGTGACTGAATAGTAAGCCCAAGAGAGTTTAGAGGCTGACGCCACTGGTGGGCAATATTGCCGATCATTTCCCCCATGGCTGCTTGGCGGCTCTGGATCAATAACATTTCTTCTTTCACGCGAAGTTCCGCAGTCCGTTCTTCAACCCGCTTTTCAAGCTCTGCATTAAATTTTTCCAGCATTTCCTCAGCCTGCTTACGTTCGGTTATGTCGGTACTTGTGCCACACCAACCGACAATGTCCCCCTCTTGGTCACATACCGGCATCATCCGTGTCAGGAAGGGGCGAAACTTGCCGTCACCGCCACGAAGTGGGAACATCATGTCGAATGGCTCTCCGGATGAGATCGAAGCCTTCCAACGTTCAAGTACATGAGGCAGCACCTCGGGATCATGGACCGCCTGCCATCCCCATCCCTCCATCTGTTCAGAAGTGGTGCCGGTGTATTCGTACCAGCGCTGATTGTACCAGACTACCCAGCCATCGGCATTCGCCATCCAGCACAGCTGCGGAATGGCATTGGCTAAAGTGCGAAAACGCTCTTCGCTCTCGCATAGTATTTCTTCCGCCCGCTTATTCTCCGTGATGTCAATGAATGACGTTACGGCGCCCAGCAGTTTGCCGTTCGTGGTGCGTATGGGCGACGCACGGACCGAAATCCACAGCTTGTGGTCGGGAAAGGACGAAGCTAAAATTTCATTGTGCACCATCTCGCCGCGCAGGGCGCGCGTCACCGGCAGTTCTTCCAGGGAATATGGTTGTCCGTTCGCTTTCTCCCAACGCACAATTTGTAACCGTTCACCTATTGGCATGTCGAAGAAGAGTTCAGGCGGTAACAGTTCTTTTACAATATTGTTTATCTGGATGGCTTTACCATCCGCGTCATAGACGATGAGCCCGATGGCCATTGAAGAAAATGTGGCATCCGACAAGGCCGCCCGGTTCTCAACCTCAGCCAACAGGCGCGCCCTCTCTTCCTCGGCTTGTATGCGGGCGGTAATATCTTCAGCGAAGATCATGATCCCTCCTACAAGCCCATCTGATTCGTACCACGGCCTGATTTCCCATCGAACCCATTGCACCGAGCCGTCTGGCCGCTCAAAGCGATCTGCTTCCGCCTTGAGCACCTCGCCTGCCAGCCCGCGTCGATGGGCCTCTTTCCATTCGTCGTGTATCCATGGATAAACATCATAGTGGGACAACCCGAGCAAGTTGCGGTTATCCAAGCCATAGTCCATAAGCCACCGATGACTGACATTCAAGTAACACATGTTGCGATCGAACATGGCCAGGGCAGCCGGTGCATGATCGATGAATATCTTTAGCCGTTCCTCGCTTGCGCGTAATGCCTCCATGGCTCGCTTATGCTCTCCGATGTCGCAAATATTGCCGCAGCGATATAGTGGCCGTCCGGCGTCGTCTCTGATAAGGGAAAAATGATTGGATACCCAAACATAGTCACCATTTTTGGTGATCTGACGGTATTCAAGCTCCGCTTCGTCATTATCCCCTTGGCATGCGAACACAGCATGTATGGCAAGCAGGTCGTCGGGGTGCACCATCGCCAACACTGTCTCAATGTTCTGCGCCATTAATTCCTCTGCTGAAAACCCTAACAGCTGCTTGGCAGACTGGCTGATGTACTCGTAACGACCTGTTTGTAAATTCAGGCGATAGATCACATCCCGGGAACTATCCAGCACTGACTTGAAACGTTCTTCGCTTTCCCGTAGCAACACCTCGGCTTTCATGCGTGCGGTAATGTCGGTGCTGACCTCAAGAATGGCCAGGGGCTTGCCCTGTTCGTCACAGCGAAGCGCCAGCAGAATTGCCAGAAAGAGTTCGGTTCCACTCTTGTCCCGCCGCGATAGTTCTCCTTCCCAATAGCCCTGTTTCATCAGCTCGCCGGTAATCTGCTCCATTGGCGGCGATGAACGCGTCTGCAACAGCTCATCAATCAAATGCCCTCGTGCCTCTGCTGCGTCGTAGCCGTACAAGCGGCCACCTCCCTCGCTCCAGTGTACGACCCTGCGGTTCAGGTCAAGGATCAGAAGATTCCCCATGTTCAGGAGTGCCATATCTTGTTGTCGCGAGACGCTGACTGCCTCGGCCAAACGGGCTCGCTTCACGCGTTCCGCAAAAAGACACAGAAACATGCCCGCGCTGCCGAAGATACCCAAGGCTATCGCATCGTTTGGGTTTTTGATGGCGAATGAGCCGATTGGGGGGAAATACCAATAATCGGCGGCCAGTAACGCTAAGAGGGTGGCCAGGATTCCCGGCCCGCATCCGGCAATGGCTGCCACCAAAATGATTGCCGGAGCGAACATGATGAACGGGGGAAGTGGGCCAAAAGAGCTCACCACCCACTGTCGCAGCATCATGGAAAGGGCAACCATAGCCACTGCAAATGAGTAACTGATTACGACGCCGGACCATTTTTTCTCAATGTCCCCGATTTGTGCATCATGTTTTCCAAGCCGGACTGTGCGGGTCATGACGATGGCAGCCAAAGACAACACCAAAACTGACAGGAACATGCCGATCCCCAACAACCTGGAGTGCTGCAGCTCGGCCTTGTTGACAATCCGGTTCCGATTGTCCAGCAATATCCACTCGCGAGCTTCCATCTGGTCGATAACCGTGCGGGCTTCGTCCATTATGTGCTGGCCCTGATTTGTTTTAACAACCGACAAAGCGGCTCCCATGCCGTCTTCTTTGCGGAGCTTGATTGTCTGCTGCAACTCGTTTAACTTTGCACGGGCAAGCGACGTAAACTGGTGGAGGCTTTGTTGCTGGGCAGGGTTGTCCTTTATCAATGAAACAAGAGAGTCCGTCGTCTTCCCGATTGCGACGACAGCGGCGTTATAAGGCTCCAAATAACGCTCCTCGCCGGTCAGGAGAAAGCCACGTTGGCCGGTTTCCGCGTCCTTGAGTTGAGACAGGACATGTTCCAGCTTTTCGAGCACCTCATAACTATGCGCCACCATACGTCTTGACTCGGTAGTCTGCTGAATACCGACAAAGGAGCTGACCCCCACAACGACTATGATCAATAGTCCCAAGGCAAAGGCAATAGCGATCTTCAAGTCAATTCGCATGTAGACAACTCCGGTAATAATATGGAATTACATCGGTAACCCCGCCGCCGGCATTTTCTCCTGCAACTTCTTGGAGCAATATGGTTCCAGCTGATTGCGGAACAGCGCCTTCATCTCCCGCATACAAACTCCCAGCCCCACGGTCAAATCCCGCATCTTACAGGCACGAGCGACATTGACACATTCCGCCTGGGTGCACTCCCGGATGTGGTTGGGTTCGAACCCGGCAAGCGCTCCAAAGAGATGAAATGCCAAGCGCACGCCGGTTGTTGTAGTGTCCATATTCTCTTGCCGGCTCTTTAGGCCAACTTTCCGCTTGTTCAGTTGCTCGACTATTTGGATGAGATGTTTGAGGGAACGCCCAAGCCGGTCAAGGCGCCGGATAACCGGCGTGGCACCAGGGCGTAATACATCGAAGACAATGGTGAAACCCGGACGTTCGGGTGTGGCACCACCAATTTGGGCGGAATGGATTTTATCGCAACCGGCTTTATGCAAGGCATCATTTTGCAGGTCGAGACTCTGGTCGTTAGTTGAGTTTCTGGCGTAGTCTATGAGCACAGGTCGCTCCGATGCGCGCAACACTCTTTTCAAACATTATAACTGGTAATTGTTAATTGGAAAGTTTTTGGATTTAAAAATGTACTCCCGTAACTGTCAAATAGTTTGCGTCTCCCGGCAAAGCCGGGGAGTTTCCTTTCGTACTAATGGCTTCAAGCTGTTTTTTGTTGCCTGATGACCTTTTGACATACAAACCCCACCTTGAGTAGGGAGATGGTTTTGACCGGATTACGGTTTTTGATGTATTTGTAACGCAAAAAACGCCCATTTTTGAAGCAAGAAGGGCGTTTTTTAGACTTATGCGCCCTCTATTTGGCAGCCCGGCTATCCTCTTTTCTTGAGGACCCATGGTTTTGCGTCCTGAAGTTACCCCTGGTTTGCTATTTACAGAGAGATATTTAGTGAGATTTATTTTATTGAATGATTCTAAGCATTTTTTGTGCCGACAAATCACATCGCTGCAACCACCTGTTTTTACGCTGCAAGGAAACACTATTCTACAATCAGCTCATTGTTCAGATCAAAAAATGTGACAAAAATATGACAAAAAATCGGTTCTGTCCATAAAAAGTTTTAAAAATTAAGAGGCTAGGAGACAGATTTTGTGAGTTTGGAAAAGGAACGTTATTTGGAAGTTCAGCTGCATATAATTCAGGGCCTGGCGCTGATGATGGCAGGCACAAAAGTAATGACGCTTTACAACAACCTGTTAATCGATCCAACCTCCGCCAAGCACTCTATCACCATCATAGAGGACCGCTGCCTGACCCGGAGTTACTGAAAATTGAGGTTGGTCGAAACTCACTTCAAAGCATTCTTCCGAAGTCAAGGAGACCAAGCATGGCGCTGGCGTGTGCCGGTAACGGATACGACATGAAGCTCTAAATTTCGACCTGGTCGGCACTTGAACCCAGCTCGATCTGGTGGCAGTAAGATGTGACCGTGTCAGTTCCGATTCTTCCGCAACTACAATCCTGTCCTGTTTTCTGTCAATACTTACAACATATAAAGGTTTTTTCCAGGCAATACCCAGTCCTTTCCTCTGTCCAACGGTATAGCGATGGATACCTGCGTGGTGGCCTAATACAGTTCCATCCACGGCTACAATGTCTCCATGTGACTGGGACAATCCGTTGCGTTCAAGAAAGCCTGCATAATCATTGTCGGGAATGAAGCATATTTCCTGGCTTTCGTGCTTCTGCGCCACAGGTAATCCAAAAGAATCAGCCAGTTCCCTGACCCGGCGTTTTTCCAGCTCGCCAACAGGGAAGATGATTTTTGACAGTTGCTCCTGGGTCAGGGTAAAGAGAAAATACGACTGGTCCTTGGTTTGGTCCACCCCGGCTCTAAGCTGATAAAATCCTTCATCATGTTGCGTAATGCGCACATAATGTCCGGTTGCCAGCAGGTCTGCTCCCATGGTCTGCGCTTTGTTGAGCAATAGATCGAATTTGATCAGGTCATTGCATTTGATACAGGGATTCGGGGTACGCCCGGCAGCATATTCAGCAATGAAGTTATCGATCACCATTTGCTTGAACTCGGCGCGGAAATCTATCACCTCAAAAGGTATGTCGATCTTTTGGGCTACTCGACAGGCATCCATCACGTCGTCCAGAGAACAACAGGTTTTGGCCCTGCTGGCGGCGTCCCTTGCAACAGGATCATAGAGTTGAAGCGATACACCGACTACATCGTAACCCTGCTCCTTCAACAGAGCAGCACTGACTGAAGAATCTACACCTCCGCTCATGGCCACAACGACGCGTTTGCTCACAGACACCTCCCAATCATAATCCCAACAACCTTGAAAATATTGTACCACGGTGGAAATGATAAAAATATGTTTGTCGTCTGACTCCGCCTTGCCCCAAAGACTCTTGTACGATTTTTCCACCGGAGTCATTGGGTCGGCCGAAGGCATGATGACATTGGAAACATTCGGCGTCAATGCCGGTTTGTTATTCATTTCCCAAGGCCGTGCCGCATCTCAAGCGTGAATGATGGATCACAACCACTTGGCACGTAATTCCTTGACTACCTATCTCATGAAATCTTGCCGGATTACACCATTACCTTCAAACCGGCTCACATCACACGATGAACTGTCCCGAAATGATCAAATTATTTTATTGACAGTTTTATGCCGTGGGGTAATAATACACTATAAATATAGATTAAATATGATCTTCGTTTTCAACATGCATATCCGTCAAAAATGAGGTCAACCGGAAAACCGGAGGCCAAGAACCCTGTCCCACAAACCGGTTTTTGTTGTTCTTTCCGGAGACACCCCGAAAAAAACACCGGCCGTCTCTCAGGACAATTGACGTAGCGGAAACCATGAGCTGCCGACCAGACACACTGGAGGCCGGGGGATGTATCCCTCGGCCTTTTTACGTTTTGGAGCTTGCGAGGACTACCCTTTGTGGTTAAGATTCTCATCCCGGCCGCCCTTCCGAACATCCTGACCGGTCTCAAGGTCGGCTGGGCCTTTGCATGGCGAACCCTGACCGTCAACCTCCGGGGCATGCAACACTAACAACCATACGTGATCACGAGGTTCACCATGACAAAGCACATCGCATTATACGGCAAGGGTGGCGTGGGCAAATCCACGCTTTCCTCCAACCTCAGCGCCGCCCTGGCAGAGGCCGGCTTCAGCGTCCTTCTGGTGGGTTGCGATCCAAAGGGCGATTCGTGCAGTCTTCTGAACAACGGTACCCCCATTCCGACAGTATTCGACCTGCTGCGGGAACAGGGCGACATCTCGGTGAATTCTGTTGTCCATGAGGGATTCAAGGGCATCACCTGTGTCGAGTTGGGCGACCCGTTCGATTCAGGCAGCTGCGGATCGGACGAGATAACCCGCGCCCTTGGGCACCTGAAAAGAATCGACCTGTTCGAAGCAGTCGCCCCGGACTTCGTGCTTTACGACATCTCCGGCGACAGTCCCTGTTCCAGCTTTTACACCCCGATCCAGCAACTCGGGGTCAGCCGGGTGTTTGTGGTGACCACGGCCGATTTCATGTCGCTGCACGCGGCAAATGCGATCTTCAGGATGCTGGAGCGTTACGGCGAGTCGAACGTGCCGGTCCCGGTGGGCGGACTGATCCCCAACAGCATCAACAGTTCGTTCGAGGAATCATTTATCGCCGACTTTGCCGCACAGACCCGCACGCAGACCATGGGGCGCATCCCCCGTTCCCTGATTGTCAGGCAGTGCGAATTGTACGGCAAGACCGTCATCGAGGCATCGCCCCTCTCCAACCAGTCCTACTTCTACCGCAGGCTGGCGAACCAGATCGTTGACGACGATCAAGCGGGCGTCCCTGTCCCGATGCGCCCCGAAGAGCTGAGAGCCTGGGCCAGGGGGTGGGGCGACCGGATCCATGCCCTTGAAAACGGCCTGGTTACCGATGGCGCTGCGATTTGAGCGGGACATATTTCAAACTGCAAGGAGAACAATAATGGCGCGGAAGACCAAACAAGAACATCTACAGGAACTGTCGGATGCTGTACTCGACATGGATGAGGAGAGGACGGTCAAAGCTGCCCACGAAGCGCTCGTCGAACATGTCGATCCCTATGATGCCATCCAGGGCGGCCTCTCCGACGGCATGGCCCGGGCCGGACAACTATTCGAGGACGAAGAGTATTTCATCCCTGAATTATTGATGTGCTCGGATGCCATGTATGCCGGCCTGGACGTACTCAAGCCGCACCTGAAACAAGTCGGCGAAAGCAGGGGCACGGTGGTGATCGGCGTCATCGAGGGAGATACCCATGATATCGGCAAGAACATGGTGCGCATCATGTTCGAGACCGGAGGATTCAAGGTCATCGACCTGGGGCGGGATGTCCCGCCCCAGCGTTTCGTGGATACGGCCCGTGAAGAACAGGCCGATATCATTGCCCTGTCCACCTTGATGACGACAACCATGGACGGCATGGGAACCGTGGTCAGGCTGCTCGACGAGGCTGATATCCGTGACGGCATCAAGGTCATGGTCGGTGGCGGCCCGATTTCACCCGGCTTTGCCAAACGTATCGGCGCCGACGGTTATGCCGTCAATGCCGCCGAGGCGGTCAAGGTCGCACGTGAGCTTGTTGCGTAAGGATACAATGCTGCCATGACAATTCAAAAAAACGCATCAACAGCCGCAATGTCGCCATTGGAGCGCTTCGCCGCCTACAACAAGGGCGAGGCTATCGACCGGCTCCCCTGTGTGCCGATCATCGGCAATACGGCGGCTCGGGTGATCGGGGTCAAGGTCTCCCAGCTCCGCGGCAACGGGCGCTTGATCGCCGACGCCCAGATCGCGGCCTACCGCAGGTTCAATTACGACGTGATCCGGGTCTTTACCGACCTCTACACCCTGGCGGAGGCCATGGGGGCCGGGGTTCATTATCCCGAGGATGAAACAGCGTATCTTGAGAACCCTGCCATCTCCTCGATTGACGACATCGAACGCCTGCGCCCGGCCGATCCCCTCAAGGACGGCAACCTGCCCCACCACCTGGAGGCCATGCAACGGGTAGTGAAGGCCCTGGGCAAAGAGGTGCCGGTTACCGGGGCCTTGACCTGTCCCTTCACCACGGCATCATTTCTGATTGGCGCCGAAAACCTGGTGCGGCTTTCCATCAAGAATCCCGAAACGGTGCACCTGCTCTGCCGGGTGGCGTTGGAGTCGGCTATCCGTTACGCCGGGGCGATCATCGACGCCGGCTGTACCCCCAGCCTGACCGATCCCATGTCCTCCAGCACGGTCATCAGCCCGCGGCTTTTCAAGGAGTTTTCCCTCCCCTATCTCAAGACGCTGATCGAGTTCATCCATCAGCACGGAAAGAGCGTGACGCTGCACATCTGCGGCAAGACGGAGAAGGTCTGGGAAGCCATGGCCGATGCCGGGGCGGACTGCATCAGCATCGACAACGACGCCAGCCTGAGCGGGGCAAGGGAATCCGTGGGGCATCGGCTCCGCATCATGGGCAACGTCAAGCCGTCCGAGGTCATGCTGCAGGGTACGCCGGCCGATGTGCGCCGGGCGGTCTTCGACAGCGTCGCCCAGGCCTGGGATTCTCCCAAGGGGTATATCATCGCCTCCGGGTGCAGTCTGCCCACCGAGACCCCCTTTGCCAACATTCAGGCCATGATGGATGCCGCAACCGAGATCGGCTGGCCGGTGGCGCCGGAAAACTTGATCTAATTCCGGTTTCAAATCAAAGATGACATCAAGGCGGCAAGGATCGAGGCGACGAAGGCGTACAGGTGGTACGTTGAGGAGCCGAAGACGAGCCAACGACAATTTGCAAAGTAAATTGGACCGCGAAAGCGCCCCGTAGGGGGAGGCCGGAGGCCTCGTCAAGATGCCGCTTGGATTTGGAATTGGAATAATAATTTTCGCTTCGGAGACACGACATGAGCTCGTTAAGCCCAAAAGAACGCCTGCTGCGGGTTTTGGACAACAAAGCAGTGGACCGCCCGCCGGTGATCTGCACCGGCGGCATGATGAACGCCGCCATCGTCCAGGTGATGAACCTGACCGGCAATACCCTTCCGGCGGCCCACCACCAGGGAGAACTGATGGCGGCCCTGGCCGGGGATATCCACGACCATACCGGTTTCGAGAATATCGGCATCCCCTTCTGCATGACCGTGGAGGCCGAGGTCTTGGGCAGTGACATCAATTACGGCACCCTGGCCTGCGAACCCAAGATCGAACGGGAGCGGTTCCCCTCCTCCGCCCAAGTCGAGTTCCGCGACATCACTACCATGCTCGGGAGCGGCCGCATCGCCGAGGTTGTCCAGGCCGGGCACCACATTGCCCGCAAAAATCCGGACCAGCCGGTGATCGGCAACCTGACCGGCCCGATCAGCACCGCCGCTTCCATCATCGATCCGGTCACCTTCCTGAAAGAGTTGCGCAAGGATGCCGCCAATTCCCATCGGGTGCTGGAATACGTCAGTGATCTTTTGATCGCCTTTGCCTGCGAGATGGTGGAAAACGGCGTGACCATGGTCTCCATCGGCGATCCGACCGCCACCGGCGAAATACTGGGACCCAGGATGTTCGAGGAGTACGCCGTGCGTTACCTCAACAAGGTCATCGACGGCATCCACGGCTTTGGCGCGCCGGTCATCGTCCACATCTGCGGGCGGCTGCAATCGGTCAAGCAGTTCCTGCCCCGCCTGCGCTGCGATGCGGTCAGCACCGACGCCCTGGTCAATCTCAAGCTGCTCAAGGAGGAGTTCCCCGGCCTGAAGGTAATGGGCAACGTCAGCACCTTCATGCTGGAGTTGGGGGACAGCGACAAGGTGGCCCGCCACACCGAAACCCTGATACGGGATGGGATCGACATCATCGCCCCGGCCTGCGGCCTGAGCACGGCCACATCGCTGGAGGTCATCCGCGCCATGACAGACACCGTAAAGGAGGGTTAACGGCACATGGCTACCGTTCATTTCGTGCCTGCCGGCAGGTCTGTCTCGGTCGATCAGGGCACCACCATCCTGGAAGCCTCGCGGCGAGCCGGCGTGCTGATCGAAGCCCCCTGCAACGGAGCCGGCCACTGCGGCAAATGCACGGTGCAGATTCCGCTGGATGACCTTCCCCAGATTGTCGTCCATGTGGATGCACCGGCCGACGACAGCGGCGAGGGCGTGGTGCTGGCCTGCCACAGCGAGGTATACGGCGATATAACGGTTTTAGTACTCCACCGGGCCGAGGAAGGGCTGCGGGTGATCAGCGCCGGCAGCGGCGTTCAGGCCGAGCCGGATCCGTTCATTGTACGGCGCTACGACGCAACCGCCCGTCAAACGGCTATTTGGGCCGGAGACAGGCTGCTGGCCGCTGAGCCGGGCGATACTACGGGCAAGAACTACGGCCTGGTGGTGGATGTCGGCACCACCACCCTGGTGGCTGCCCTGGTTGACCTGGCCAACGGCCGGGAACTGACCTCGGCTTCCGCCCTCAACCCTCAAAGCCTGCATGCCCAGGACGTGTTGTCCCGCATCAGGTTCGCCGCCGATCATGACGGTTTGTCACTGCTTCAGCGCGACCTGATCACGGAACTCAATCGTCTGGCGCGGGAGGTCTCCACCAAGGCCGGCATTGACGTTGAAGAGATCTACGAGGTGGTCTTCAGCGGCAACACCTGCATGCTCCACCTGGCGGCCGGCGTCAATCCGGCCCCCCTGGGCAAAAACCCCTTCACCCCGACCCTGACCGGCAACAGTCATGTGGCGGCATCCGCACTCGGCCTCGCCATCGCGCCTTCGGGCCTAGTGTACCTCCCCCCCGTCATTTCGGCATACGTGGGCGCCGACATCAGCGCCGGTATCCTGGCTGCCGGATTGGCCGAGCTCCCGGGCGTGACCCTGTTCATCGATATCGGCACCAACGGCGAACTGGTTCTGGCGGTCAACGGCCGCTTGACCGCCTCGGCCACGGCCGCCGGACCGGCCTTCGAAGGGATGAATATCTCCTGCGGCATGCGCGCCGCCGTGGGCGCCGTGGAGCGGGTAGCAATCGGGACAACGGGAGAGCTGGATATTGCCGTCATCGGCGCCGGCGTACCAAGCGGCATCTGCGGCAGTGGTCTGATGGACCTGGTGTCTGAATTGGTCGAGCACGGCATCATCGGCAATAACGGTCGCTTCGGCACCCCAACCGGCCTTGCCGCGCCCCTGGCGGCGCGTCTCGTCGGCGAAGGGAGCAAGGCGGCCTTCAGTATCAACGACACCGTTAGCCTTACCCAGAAGGATGTGCGCCAGGTGCAGCTTGCCAAGGGCGCCATCCGGGCCGGAATCGAACTGCTGCTGCGGGAAGAGGGGCTTGAACCCAAACATCTCGACCGGGTCTATATAGCCGGCTCCTTCGGGTATCACCTGCGGGAGCAAAGCCTCACCACATTAGGGCTTTTGCCGCCGGAAGCGGCCGGAAAGGTTATGTTCCTCGGCAATACCGCCCGTAGCGGCGGTGAGATGCTGCTGGTTGATCATCGCCTGCGCAGCGGCCTGAAGACGCTCGTCGATCAGGTGCGTGTGGTGGACCTGGCGGGCAATCCGGCCTTTGAGCGGGTTTTCATGGAGGCGATGGGATTCTGAGGCGGTTGTGGTGCAAGACGGCCGGCCCGTGGCTTATTCCGGTTTCAAATCAAAGATGACATCAAGGCGGAGAGGATTGAGGCGACGAAGGCGTACAGATAGTACGTTGAGGAGCCGAAGACGTGCCAACGAAGATGCCGCTTTGATTTGGAATTGGAATTACCCGAAGCGATAGACCCTCTGCCCATCCTGATACAGTTCTATGGGGCCGTCCTGGGAAACCTTGATAACCTTGCCGAAGAAGGACGCGGCGCTGGCGGCCGTTGTCCGCCCTCCTCCGGTGACTACCTCCCGGGCGTGGGAGGTATCGAAGATGAAACCGGTCTCCATCAGTCTGCCTCCCTTGTTGAATACCGTCATACCGTCGGCCGAGAGGATACGCAACAAAATCCCGGCCTTCTTCAGATCGCTGATGGTCCTCTTTTTAACTCGACTGATCAGAAGCCGTCCGATCGGATCGTCACCACTCACCGAACCCTTCTTCAGCAGTGCAAGGTTGCGCGCCCCCTGGTTGTAGATCAGAATTACCGTGCCGTGCCGTTCCTTTGAGAGGGCATAGACCGTCCAGAGCAGCTCGTCGATGGCATCCGCGTCAATGCTGCCGGCCAGAAACGACCGGAAAATGTCCGGATCAAAGATGGCCCAGGCACCCTTGCGCCGCACCAGCAGCTTGGCAGTGCTGATCAAAACCTCAATCTCCGAGGCCTCATTTACTGTCACGGCAAATGCACCACGGCCCGCGCGCCGGACGATGGAAAAGATTTCCCGCTGGGTCAGCCGTTCAATGTCGTTGTGCAGCACGGTCGGCGAAGTGCGCAGGACGCCGGTTACCTGCATCTGGATATTGGCGACAAAGAAAAGGTTGGTGCCGTCGACGAATCTGTACGGCAGGGGGTTGTCGAAAAAAGTAGGAGAAATGTCCTCGTAGGGATGCAGGGGGATCAGGGTGTGGTGCCGCTCCAGCACTTGTTTGCTCAACAGGGGAAATGTCGTGCGGTGTACGATGAAGCCGGTCGTGGCCGGTTTTCCCTCGTATTGTTGGTAGGAAAGGTTCTTCAATAGCTGAATCAGTTGCTGAATCGGCCAGAACCCCTTGCGGTGGTCGCTCCGCAACGAGCGAGCCACAGCGATATCCATGATCGAGGCAAGCAGTGCCGTGCGAAACTGGGCCGCGTATCCCTCTTGCCGGAAACCGCTGTACAGACCCGAGAAAGCGGTCAACAACTCCCGGCAGAAAGCAACTTCGCTACGGGTAAAGGGAAGTATCTCCCGCCGGGCCATGAAACAGTAGATCCTATCTTCGATGGAAACGACCTCGCTGAAGGTATTCTCATCGACCGGCGTCCTGCAATCGCCGGGGAGCAGGTTTACAGCCGCACCACCCAGAAAAGAGCTGATATTTCCCCTGATGGCATCGAATACGGCTATCGGCATTATCGACCTCCGGGTTCAGTCATAAAGAAAATCACTGTCGTTTCCACATGGGACCTCGCGTAAGATTTGGTAAGCTATGGATACCTGCGTCGAACAACGCACACAAGGGAAATCTGAAATAATTTTTCGTCTGAAGACCGCTGGTCATTATGTATGTCGAACGGCAATATCGGCTCACAATCTCCCGGAATGAGTTTCACTGAGATAATTGGACCCAACAGATTATTTTCTTGACACGGTGAAAAATTCCGTAGTATTAATCTACCATATTTATAGTTATACTATAGAATATACCGCATAAGCACTATATCTATAGCAAAGCAGTACAGTCTGCATCAAACTATTCTGCGCTGACCAGAAAAACTGGAGGCCGGGTTTATGTCCATAACAATGGGCATTCCCGGCCTTTTTCTATTCACAAGGGGACGCGCCAAGAGTACGAAACCGATCAGCATGATCTGTTTGACCACCAATAAAACGCTTCGGCGTTCACCCCAGCCAACGGAGGAAACAAAAATGAGCGAAACAAACAGCTATCAAGCGGAAACCCTGGCACTGCACGCCGGGCAGAAACCGGACCCCACCACCAATAGCCGTGCGGTCCCCATCTACCAGACCTCGTCCTATGTCTTCAACGACGCCGACCATGCCGCCCGGCTGTTCGGGCTGCAGGAGTTCGGCAACATCTATACCCGCCTGATGAACCCCACCTCGGATGTCTTCGAACAACGGGTTGCGGCTCTGGAAGGTGGCGTGGCCGCGCTTGCCACCGCTTCCGGCGCGTCGGCCATCACCTTGGCCATCCTGACCCTGGCGCATGCCGGAGATGAGATCGTTTCCGCCACCAGTCTGTACGGCGGCACCTACAACCTGTTCCATTACACGTTTCCCCAACTGGGGATCACGGTCAAGTTTGTCGATCCGTCCGACCCGGAGAACTTCCGCAAGGCCATTACCCCCAAGACCAGGCTGCTCTACGGCGAAACCGTGGGCAATCCCAAGCTGGACACCCTGGACATCGAGAAGGTGGCGGCCATCGCCCATGAGAACGGCATCCCACTGATCATCGACAATACCACTCCTTCGCCCTATCTGGTGCAACCGTTCAAGCATGGCGCCGACATCGTGGTTCACTCGGCCACCAAGTTCATCGGCGGCCACGGCACCTCCATCGGCGGCGTGATCGTGGACGGCGGCACCTTCAACTGGGGCAACGGCAAATTCCCGCAGATCGCACAGCCGGACCCCTCCTACCACGGCATCAATTTCTGGGAGGCCCTGGGCAACATCGCCTACATCATCAAGGTACGCGTACAACTGATGCGGGACATCGGGCCGGCCGTGTCGCCCTTCAATTCGTTCCTGTTCCTCCAGGGTTTGGAAACCCTGCACCTGCGCATGGAGCGCCACAGCACCAATGCCCTGGCCGTGGCCACGTTCCTCAAGAATCATCCCAAGGTCGGCTGGGTCAACTACCCCGGACTGCCGGACCACCCATCATACGAGGTGGCCAAAAAGTACCACGCCCGCGGCCTGTTCGGCGCCCTGGTCGGCTTCGGCATCAAGGGTGGCGGCGTGGCAGAAGGAAAGAAATTCATCGATCACCTCAAACTGCACTCGCTGTTGGCCAATATCGGCGACGCAAAGTCCCTGGTGATCCACCCGGCATCAACCACCCATCAGCAATTGAACCCCGAGGAGCAGCTTTCCACCGGCGTCACCCCTGATTTCATCCGCCTCTCGGTGGGCATTGAGAATGTTGCGGATATTATTGCCGATCTGGACCAAGCATTGGCGCAATCATGATCAGCAACCGCCAGGATTAAATTTTTTGATGTTTTCTCTCGGGATTCACTCCCAGATACAAAATGCTGAAAGGAGATGGTCATGATGAAAGCAATATCTGTTGTGGCGGTTCTGACGTTGTCTGCAGCTTTATTCACAAGTTCGGCACAGGCCGACGTTCCGTTTGTTAACCTTGAAGGTGTCGGCGGGGTTGCCTTTAACCCCGTGGCCTATCCGGCCGTAACTGCCCCCAAGAAGGGTGAAGAAGAGCTGAGGTTGGGCCCGGTCGATATTGGTAAGCCACGGTTCGGGGCTTGGTATACTAATCTTAACGATTCCGATATTGACTGGCTTTCCATCGGGATCGCCGATACATTTTTCAAACGCCTTGAGCTTTCCTATGGCTATGAATCCGTCAATCTTGGTTCAAAACTCAATGCTTTTAATACCAATCTTTCCAGCCTCAGCCAGAATGTCCATAAAAGCAATATTGGTGCAAAATTGCTTCTACTGGATGAAAACAGCTTTGGTACTAGCTTTGTACCGGCTGTTTCCATCGGAGCTATTTACAAAATCACCGATTTCAGTGTTGACAAGCTCGGAACATCACCAAAGGTTGATAAAAATGGTTTTGATGCTTACCTGGTCGCGACCAAGATGATTACCCAACTTCCAAGGCCTGTCCTTGTCTCGGCCGGTCTATTGGCATCACGCGCTCAAGTTAATGGTATTCTAGGGTTCAATGAAAACTATTCAGAAACATTCTTTGGCAATATCGACGTGCTGCCTCTGGATAATCTTGCCGTTGGCTTCGAGTATAAACAGGGCCCACACTTCGACACCTTTAAGAACGATGATTACTGGAACATTCATGTAGGATGGTTTGCAACCAGTAATCTGACCCTCATTGCAGCCTATGCTGATGCAGGTGATCGTCATTCCACAACACACGCCGGCTTTGGTGGCGGTCCAGTCCTTAGTGCCCAGTACTCATTCTAAAAACAATAATTGTCAGTAGGCTAAAGCGCGCCTGACCCGGTGCACTCTTGGCAAAAATCGACGTCAAACGCCCCTGCATGCGGTAGCAGGGGCGTTTGACGTCCAAGCCTTATCAGATACCGCCCCGGCATCTTTTACCGTTTCCATCTCAACAAAGCGGCTGTTCCATTTCATTGATGTGCTAAATGATGTGGCCGAGATATTCAAAACCGCCCGACATAATGTCCACGTCGATCACTCAACAAAAAAAGGCTAAAACAACATGTATTTTCAATCTGTTTTTACATGCCAAACACTGGAATATAAAATTGATAGACATACTATTATTCTTATTGACACAATCACGTTGAAATGCTAGTTTGAATGCCACTTGAGCACCACCACACAAGTCAAAAAAACTATCCCGCTTTTTTCATGAATTTCATCAGCAACGACCGACCAGACACACTGGAGGTCAAGGGAGGGCGATTACGCCCATACCTTGACCTCTTTTTTTATTTTACACCGCCTCGTGGAGCTGACACATGGACGTAAAGATTGCCGTGGCAAGCAGCGACGGAGCGACCATAAACGAGCATTTCGGCAGAGCGCACGCCTTCCGCATCTACCGGTTGCACGATCTGGGACATGAATTCCTGGAACTGCGGGAAAATACCCCGGCCTGCGGCGGGCAGCAGCATGACGATGATGTCTTGGACAAGGCGGCACAGCTCATTTCAGACTGCCGAGGGGTTGTTGCCGCCCAGGTTGGCCCCGGCGCCATCGACACCCTCATCGGCCACCGGATTCTGGCTTTCACCATGAGCGGCTCCATAGATGCGGCCCTCGAAACCTTGCGGTCGTCGAAGCGCTTTACCTACATCAAATAACCGGGAGAACACATGACAAAGAAAGCAAAGCAGATAGCGATCTACGGCAAGGGCGGCATCGGCAAGTCCACCACCACCTCCAATATCACCGCCGCTCTGTCGGTTGCCGGTTACCGGGTCATGCAGATCGGTTGCGATCCCAAGAACGACTCTACCGTTACCCTGCGAGGGGGCAACTACATCCCCACCATCCTCGATACGTTGCGGGAAAAGAAAAACGCCAAGGCCGAAGAGGTCGTTTTCTCAGGCTTCAACGGGGTCTTTTGCGTGGAGGCCGGCGGACCGGCACCGGGGGTCGGCTGCGCCGGACGCGGCATCATCACCGCCATTGAACTTCTCAAGCAGCAACGGGTCTTTGAAACACTGGACCTGGATTACGTCATCTACGACGTTCTGGGAGACGTGGTCTGCGGCGGCTTTGCCGTGCCGATCCGGGAAGGAATCGCCGAACATGTCTTCACGGTGTCGTCGTCGGACTTCATGGCCATATACGCCGCCAACAACCTTTTCACCGGCATCAAGAAGTACTCGAACAACGGCGGTGCGCTCCTGGGCGGCGTGATCGCCAACTCTGTCAATGCGCCATACGCCAAGCACATCATCGACGATTTCGTGGCACGCACCAACACCCAGGTAATAGAGTACGTGCCCCGCTCGATCACCGTCACCCAGTCCGAGTTGCAGGGCAAGACCACCATCGAAGCCTTTCCCGATTCCGAACAGGCCCAGGTCTACAAAAAACTTGCCCACAGGATCGCCAACCATACCGAATCCAGGGTACCGGAACCGTTGAGCGCGGAGGCATTGAGAAAATGGGCGGCCGAATGGTCCGACCAGATCCTGGCCGTTGAAACCGGGGAAATCCGCAGCAACGGGGCAAGCATTTAATTCCGCGAGGATATCACCATGTACGAAGTAACGTTGTCGAACGTCGATTATTCCTACAGTGACCACCGGGTGTTGCAGGGCATCACCTTCACGGCCGAGGCGGGAGATTTCGTTTGCCTGCTGGGTCCCTCCGGGTGCGGCAAGAGTACCCTTTTGCGGCTTTTGGCAGGTCTTTCCTTTCCCTCGTCGGGTGACATCACCCTGGACGGTAAGCGGATCACAGGTCCCGGCCTGGACCGGGGCGTGGTCTTTCAGGACTATTCGCTGTTTCCCTGGATGACTGCCGGCCAGAATATCGTCCTGACCCTGGAGCAGGCTTTTCCCGGGAAGAATAAAGAGGAATACCGCCAGGCGGCGGCCGACTACCTGGAGATGGTCGGCCTGGCGGGTGCCTATGGCAAACTGCCCGGCCTGCTTTCCGGAGGAATGCGCCAACGTGCGGCAATTGCGCGGGCCTTTGCCATTAACGCCCCGGTACTCTTGATGGATGAACCATTCGGTGCGCTGGACGCCATCACCCGAGCCCGCCTCCAGGACCTGCTTCTCCAACTCTGGCAACAACGGGAGGGGGAGCGCAAGACGGTATTCTTCGTCACCCACGACGTGGAGGAGGCCATCCTGCTGGCCAATCGCATCATTGTATTGGGGCTCAATCCCGGCACCGTCAAGGGCATCTTCGAGGTTGACCTGCCCCGTCCGCGCGTACGCCAGGAACTCTACAAGACGGAGGCGTTTGCCGCCCTGCGGGACAGGCTGGTGACGGTGCTCCACGAGAACATACTCTCCGAGCTGGATGGTGGACAGACGGTGCGTTCCGATGGAGAGGGAATATGACGCGTATTACACATTATGAAAGGAGATGTACGATGAATCGCATGCTGATTGGACTGTTGGCGCTGGTAATGATGGTTATAGGTGCAGGGAACGGTTTCGCCGCCGACCTGAAGAAACTGAAGGTCGGCTATCTACCCACCTCCGGACACCTGCTGTATTTCGTGGCAAAAGAAAAAGGGTTCTTCCAACAGGAGGGTCTGGATGTGGAGTTGGCACGCTTCACCAATTCCGGCGAGGGCCTGACCGCCATAAAGACCGGAAAGCTTGATGCCGGATCATTCGGCACCTCGGCCCCGCTGGCATTCATTGCCAAGGGAGCCGACTTCACCATTTTCGGCGGCCAGATGGGCGAAGGACATGGCCTGATCACCCGGCCCGAGAAGGCGGAACGGTTCAAGAACTTGAAAAGTTACAAGGGAGCCACCATCGGCACGGTACGGCTTGCCACCGGTGATGTGGTCTTTCGCGCCGCACTGCAAAATGCCGGTCTGGACTTGAAGAAGGACCTGACCTTCAAGGAATTCGATTCTCCCGCCGCCGTGCTTGAAGCCGTCAAGAAGGGGGGTGTTGACGCGGGTCTGGTCTGGATCCCTTATACGACACTCGCTGAAAAACAGGGCCTTAAAGTCGTGAAGTATTCCGGAGACATAATCAAGGGACACACCTGCTGCCGCCAGGTAGCCCTGACCGCTACGCTCAAGGGACGCCAAGCGGACTTCGAGCACTTTTTGACCGCACTGCTCAAGGCCTACCAATATTACCACACGGACAGGAGCGGTACGGTGGATGCGGCCGCAAAATACGTGCAGATCAACAAGGCCGACCTGATAAAGGATATCTACGGCGGACACCTGCTGGTCAGCCCAGATCCGCACCGGAAATCGGTGCTCCAGTTCTGGGACTTCATGAAGAAGGCAGAGTACATTACCTCCAACGAGGCGATCGACAATCACATCAATACCAAGCTGTACGCCAGTGCCCTGTCAACATTGGAACAGCGTGAACCAAAGGAAAAACTCTGGAAAAACCTTGAGAAGGAATTCAAGAGCGGCGACCCAAATCTGCATATCATGGCTCATTAGGTTCATATCATGAAAAAGATCGCAAATATATCGAACCTGTTGTTCATAGCCCTGTTGACGGCCCTTTTCTGGCCATCGACAGGGCGGCAGATTCCCTGGCATATCCTGCTTGTCGCCGTTGTCATCAAGGCCGTCGTCCAGATCCGGCAAGCCACGTCTAAAAACAATGAAGCCCGCCAGGGAGCCGTCGATGTGAGCGCCATCATCTTTGCCGCCCTTCTGGCATGGTATCTGGCCACTACTCGCTTCGTGCTGCTGGACACGATGCTTTTCCCGCAGCCCGAAGCGGTACTGGCGCTGTTTGTGACCGAGCTGCCCACCATGCTGAAGGGTTTGGTCAATTCGCTGATCCTGCTGGTGAGCGGCTATCTGCTGGCATTGGCAATCGCCCTGCCATTGGGGCTCTTGGTCGGCTGGCGGGCACGCCTGTTTCACGCGATCAACCCGTTTACCAAGGTGCTGGGGCCGATCCCCCCCATCGTCTACATCCCCTATGCCATCGCCCTGTTGCCGACCTTCCGGGCCGCTTCGATCTTTGTGATCTTCATCGGAGCCTTCTGGCCGATCTTTATCAACACCGTCCACGGCGTCTTCAACATCCCCAAGGGGCTATTGGATTCCGCGCGGGTGCTCAACCTGAAGGAGCGTACCCTGCTGGCCCGCGTCATCCTTCCCGGTGCCATGCCCTCCATCTGTACCGGGGCTACCCTGGCATTGGTCCTGGCCTTTATTTTGTTGGCAGCCGCGGAACTTATCGGCGCCAATTCCGGCATAGGCTGGTACGTCAAGAATTTTGCGGATTACGCCGACTACCAGCGGGTGATCGTCGGCATCATCTTCATCAGCATCGTGGTAATGACCATCACCTGGGGCACGGAACGGCTTGAGCGCCACCTGTTGCGGTGGAGAAATTAATTATATGCCAGCTCCCAAGGAGACAAATTTATGAGCTACATCGACCTGAAATCCCCGCCCAAGCGCGAAGACCGGCTCAAGGCCTGCATTGCCCACGGCGGCACGATCTGCGAAATGGCCGGCGCCAAGGGCAAGAAATCCTGCCTGCAAGACGACGGCGAACGCTCCTTCACCCAAGGGTCCATCTGCCTGATCCTGCCGGCCCTGGCCATGCTCAACTCCATGCCTGACAACGTGGTGCTGCTGCACAGCGCCATCGGCTGCGGCGGCTGCACCCACTCCCAGAACGCCAATGTACGCTTCGGTGGCAACGTGCGCTGGGGGCACGCCAAGGACGGCGTCTGGCTCTCCACGGCCATGGACGAGACCGATGTCATCAGCGGTGGCGAAGAGAAGCTGGAACAGGCCATCATCGAGGCCGACCGGCGCTACCGGCCGTTCAGCATCACCGTGGTGGCCGGTTGCGTGCCCGGCATCATCGGCGACGACATCGACGGCGTGGTGCAGCGGGTCCAGCCCCAGGTCACCGCCAAGCTGCTGCCGGTACATTGCGAAGGTTTCAAGACCAAAATCTGGGCCACCGCCTACGACGCGGTCTATCACGGCATCGGCCGCACCCTGCTGCGTGAGGGAGAACAGGCCTCGACCGGGGACGGCTTGGCGCCCTTCAAGGGGCTGGAGCGGCTGCCCCGCACCGTCAATCTGATGAACGTGTCGTCCATGGGCCGTGTCGATGAGGTGGAACTCGAACGTCTCCTGACCACACTCGGGCTGGAGGTCAACGTCTTCCCGGTCTTCGCCCACCCAGAAAACATGGTCAAGGCCACCCAGGCCGCACTCTCCGTCAGTACCTGCCCGACCCATGACGACTATTTTCTCGGGTATCTGGAGGAGCGCTTCGGCGTTCCCTCCCTGATCCGCCACATGCCGATCGGCATCGAAAACACTGGCCTCTGGCTGCGAGATGTGGCGGCGCGTTTCGGCGAGAAGGAGAAGGCACAACGGATCATCGAACATGAGGAGCGGGAACTGAAGGAGGCGCTGCAGGTTTTTCGTCCGCTGTTCGAAGGCAAAAAAGTCTTCATCAGCGCCGGCGAGTTCCGCGCCCTGGCCACGGCCCGTCTGCTTGAAGAGCTGGGGTTCATCGTCTCGGGTATCCGCTCCTTCCACCACGACGAATTTGCCGAGGTGGAATACCGGAAACTGGCCGACTCCAGCAAGGATGATTACGTGATCGATATCGCCAACGTACAGCCCTTCGAGGAGGCCAACCTGCTGAAAAGGCTCAAGCCGGACCTGTTTCTGGGACATGCCAACGGCAACGGCACCGCCGCCAAGCTGGGCATTCCCACCCATGTCATCTACAACACCGGCTTGGCCTATATCGGCTACAAAGGGGTCTACGAGATCGCCCGCCGCCTGTACCGCCAGCTCAAAAACCCGATCTATAACCGGCAAGCTGGCCGAAAACTTAAGGCTCCCCTACAGCGATGCCTGGTACACGTCGGACCCCTTTTCCCATATCGATCAACGTGGAGGTGTGGCTGCATGAGTGACAATTTTATCGAACGCCCCCGTTACGTGTGCGCCCTTGGTGGTGCGGCAGCAACCATATCGGCCCTTCCCGGAGGTATCCCCATCCTCCACTCCGCCTCAGGCTGCGCCGGCAACTTTGCCTGGGCCCAAAACGGAGGCTCGGGGCTCCAGGTCGGGGGTTATTGCGGTACCCTTTCCATCCCCAGTTCCAACGTCCAGGAGCGCGAGGTGGTCTTCGGCGGCGATGAGCGCCTGCGGGAACAGGTCGAATCCACCCTCAAGGTCATGGACGGCCAGATCTACGCCGTATTGACCGGCTGCGTCACCGAGGTGATCGGCGACGACATCAAGACGGTGGTTTCCGACTTCCGCAATCAGGGTGTCCCGATCATCGGCGCCGAGACCGGGGGATTCAAGGGAAACTCCTACTGGGGATACGATCTGGCTTTGCAGGCGCTTTTCCGGGGGTTCGTGGAGCGCGGCACGGCAGAGGTCAAAAACAGCGTCAACCTGTGGGGCGTCGTGCCATCGGCCGACCCCTTCTGGCGCGGCAACCTGGAAGGGGTGCGCCGCCTGTTGGAGGCCCTGGGAGTGACCGTCAACTCTTTCTTTACACCGGAAGATACGATAGAGAATATCCGCAGGGCCGGGTCAGCCGCATTGAACATCGTCGTGTCACACGTCTACGGTGTCGAGGCCGCCAAACTGTTCGAAGAGATTCACGGCACACCATTTCTGAGCCTGTCGTTGCCGGTGGGCGCCAGCGCCTCGGAGGCCTTTCTGCGGAGTGTCGGCAAGGCCCTGAAGATATCCAGCCAGAAGATCAACACGGTCCTCAACCGCGAGAAACAGGCCTACTTCCGCTTCATAGAGCCATTGACCGATTGCTTCAACGACCTCGACCTGCAACGCTACGCCGTAGTGGTGGGCGACGCCAACTACGCCACGGCATTGACCAAGTTCCTGGCCGACGACTTGGGGTGGTTGCCCGAGCTGACCGTCTGCACCGACCTCCTGAAGAACGACGAAAAGGACCGGCTGACCAGCCAGCTCAATGTTCTGGAATCCCGCTACAAAACCACGCTGGTGTTTGAAACCGACGGTAGCCGGGCCATCGAGCATCTTCAAAAAAAATGGCCGCCATCCGGTGGCCCAAAGTACCATAACGCCTTCAGCCCGGCCTTTGTCATCGGCAGCTCTTTGGAACGGGAACTGGCTCAGGCCATTGGCGCTGTGCACCTCTCGGTCAGCTTTCCGGTGGCCAACCGCGCCGTGCTCGACCGGGGATACACCGGTTTCCGCGGCGGGCTGCGCCTGGCCGAGGATATCCTCAGCGCTGTCGTGGCGGGAAGGTAAGAATCAGGGTACAATTAGTTTCCATCCGGAGTTTACGGATGAAAACTAATTACCAAAAAGTAAAGTCGCCTCGTGCAAGGAGTCCGGATATGGCGGAAAAGAACAAGCTTTCGATCATCAGTATGAGCGGTGATTTCGACAAGGTAATTGCGGTTTTCACCCTGGCCTCCGGAGCGGCGGCAGTAGGTTACGAGGTGAACATCTTCTTCACCTTCTGGGGCCTGAACAGCATCAAGAAAAAAACCGGCAGAAGTTTTATCGGCACCGGATTTCTGGCTCGGTTCTTCAACTTCCTGCTGGGCGGAAGAAGGGCACTGCCGCTCAGTCGTCTCAATTTTGGCGGTCTCAGCCCCGTGCTCATGACCGGGATGATGAAGGGAAAGAACGTGGCCACCCTGGAGGAGTTGTTTGATGCCTCAAAGGCCCTGGGAGTCAACTTCTACGCCTGCGAGATGGCCATGCATGTGCTTGGGTTGACGAAAGACGACTTTATCCCGGAAGTGAGGGGCGTCCTGGGAGTTGCAAGCTTTCTGGAGATGTCGAAAGGCGGCCAGACTCTATTCATTTAGCGTAGGTGAAAGGGAGGGCGATATGAACACACTGAAGAATGATGCCTTGGACCCTGTATGGGCACGGCTTCGTCATGAGGTTGAAGAGATGGCGAGGAATGAGTCCATGCTTGCAGGATTTCTCCATGACATGGTTCTTAAGCACCGCTCACTCGAAGCGGCGATCTCTTATTTTCTGGCCAACAAGCTGGCATCTCCCTACCTGACGACAACGTCACTGCGCGACGTTATCTTTGAGGCTTTGCAAGACTCTGCCGATATTCGGGATGCCATACGAAAAGATCTTGAAGCGGTGGTGGAGCGCGACCCGGCTGCACGCAGCATGGCCTTGCCGTTTTTATATTTCAAGGGTTTCCAGGCGCTACAGTCCTATCGTGCAGCCCACTGGCTCTGGAACCAGGATAGAAAACCTCTGGCGCTCTATCTGCAAAGCCGGATATCTGAAGCATTCGACGTGGATATTCACCCGGCCGCGCGTATCGGCAAAGGGATACTCATTGATCACGGCACCGGCGTTGTCATAGGAGAAACCGCTGTTGTCGGAGACAATGTTTCCATGCTTCACGAAGTTACACTCGGAGGCACGGGGAAGGAATCGGGCGACCGGCACCCGAAAGTCGGCCATGGAGTTCTGATCGGCGCCGGGGCAAAGATCCTCGGGAATATCAGAATCGGCGACGGCTCAAAGATAGCGGCCGGCAGCATTGTGCTGGATGAGGTTCCTGCCCACACCACCGTTGCAGGAATTCCGGCAAAAACAGTTGGAAGGCCTAAATCATTCGAGCCCGCCCTGCTGATGGACCAAGAGGTCGAACACGATTACTGTATCTAATCCCTCAAGCAAGGTGTGCGACTAAACACTGCTAATCGGTGTAGTATCTGGCTCTAACAAAAATTATAGTCTACCAAACTAGTAGATTTAGTAAACATAACTACTTGTTTTTTATATTTTTTATGATTGACAGCCATAGTTTTGATGGTACTCTTTTTCCATTGAACAAAACTGTTGATTGATCTGACGAATAAACCACCCAGAAAAGGAAGCGACCATGTCCGACAGTCTCTTGCAGCGAAGCGTGACCACGGCGGTAGCCAGAAACCTGGCAAGCACCACCAAGACCAACCCGAAGATGATGTCCATCACCCCGCGTCTGCTGTTGAGTCTTCTGCCGTGGGTGCAGGTGAACGGCGGCACCTACCGGGTCAACCGGACCAAAGTGGAGCTGTCCCGGGCAGAGCGGATCGAGGTGGACCTCGAAGGAGGAGCACCCACGTTCACCCCTGAGGCCCTCCGCAGCGTCCCGCTTTTTTCACGCCTCCCCGATACGGTTGTCACCAGGATGGCGCCAAGATTCAGGACGGAAGAGGTCGCTCTCGGCAATAACCTGATCATCGAGGGAGCCGAGGAGAACAAGTTCTTCGTCATCGCCCAGGGGCAGGTGGAGGTACTGAGCAAGGGTGCGCACGGCAGCGACCTGCGGATCGCCCTCTTGACGGAGGGTGAGTATTTCGGCGAGATCGAACTCCTCACCAACCGCACCTCCGACGTCACCGTCCGGACCATTACCCCCTGCACCCTGCTGACCCTGTCGCGAAAAGAGCTGGATTCGATCCTGGCGGAGGTCCCCAGCCTGCTGGGCGAGTTCAGTAAAGCAGTGGATGAGCATCTGGAACTGCTCACTACGGTCAACAAGTATGGCGAGCGGAACATCGACCTGGTCTCCGGCTTTGCCGAGAATGTCGAGATCCCGGAAACCTTTGTCGACTATTCCGCCTCTCCCCGGGAATACTCCCTTTCCGCCGTACAGACCGTGGTCCGGGTGCACACCCGCGTGTCAGACCTTTTCAATGGCCCCTATGATCAGCTTGAGGAGCAGATGCGGCTCACCATCGAGGGTATCAAGGAGCGGCAGGAGTGGGAACTGGTCAACAACAAGAAATTCGGGCTGCTGCACTCGGTTGCTCCATCGTTTAGGATCAGTACCCGCTACGGAGGGCCGACACCGGACGACATCGACGAACTGCTGGCGCTGGTCTGGAAAAAGCCGGCCTTCTTCCTGGCCCACCCCAAGGCGATTGCCGCCTTTGGTCGCGAATGCACCTGGCGCGGTACCCCGCCACCAACGCTGAACGTCTTCGGCACTCCGGTGATTACCTGGCGCGGCGTGCCGTTCATCCCCTGCGACAAACTGGAGATCAAGAGCCGCTATAGCTCCCACCGTTGGCTCGGCACCACCAGCATCCTGCTGATGCGGATCGGCGAGGCCGATCAGGGGGTTGTCGGGCTCCACCAGACCGGCATACCGGGCGAAATTTTACCAAGCCTCTCCGCCCGATTCATGGGCACCGATACCCTCGGGGTTTCTTCGTATCTGCTCTCACTCTACTCATCGTGCGCAGTGCTTACCGACGATGCCTTGGGCGTTTTGGAGAACGTGGAGGTCGGTTACTACCACGACTATGCGCATCGCGAACAGGGCGGTTTCAATCATGGTCTCGGAATATAATTAGTTTCCGTCCGGATAGGGTTCTTTTTCGCCCATGCGGCGTCAATCTTCGGGCTTGCTTGTGCGGCGTACCGATGTACGCCTCCGCGCAATCCCTTGATTTCCTTGCCTGGACAAAAAAGCCCTCCTTTCCGAATCGGAAACCAATAGTTTTTCACCCGGCGTTTCCGGATGAAAACGAATTAACCCTGCTGGTGGCGCCTGATTGCCAGGTCGCCGGAAAATGGAGGCAACGATGTCTGAGAATAGTCTGTTGCAGCGAAGTGTAACGACCGCGGTTGCCAGGAATTTGGCTACCACGTCCAAGACCAACCCGAAGATGATGTCCATCACCCCGCGCTGGCTGCTCAACATGCTGCCTTGGGTGCAGGTGAACGGCGGCACCTACCGGGTCAACCGGACCAAGGTGGAGCTATCCAAGGCCGAGCGGGTCGAGATCGACCTGACCGAAGGGAAGGCAAGCTTTTCGCCGGAATCCCTGAGAAGCGTGCCGGTCTTCTCAAGGCTCCCCGACGCCCTGATCTCACGAATGGCCGCCGGCTTCAGGACCGAGCAGGTCTCTCTCGGCAACAAGCTGGTAGTAGAAGGTGCCGAAGAGAACAAGTTCTTCATCATCGCCCAGGGGCAGGTGGAGGTGCTGAGCAAGGGGGCACACGGCAGCGACCTGCGGATCGCTCTCCTTACCGAAGGGGAATATTTCGGCGAGATCGAACTGGTCACCAACCGCACCTCCGACGTGACTGCCCGCACCATCACGCCTTGTGTCCTATTGACCCTGTCGCGAAAGGAGTTGGAGGGTATCCTCAAGAAGACCCCCAGCCTGAGCGAAGAGTTCAAGAAGGTCACGGACGAGCACCTGGAACTCTTAACCACGGTCAACAAGTACGGCGAGCGGAACATAGACCTGGTATCCGGCTTTGCCGAAAACATCGAGATCCCCGAGACCTTTGTCGATTACTCCGCCCATCCCCGGGAATACTCCCTGTCGTCCGTACAGACGGTGGTCCGGGTCCACACCCGCGTGTCGGACCTCTACAACGGCCCGTACGATCAGCTCGAAGAGCAGATGCGGCTCACCATCGAGGGGATCAAGGAGCGGCAGGAGTGGGAACTGATCAACAGCACCAAATTCGGCCTGCTCCATTCGGCGGACCCGTCAATGCGGATCAGTACCCGCTACGGCACACCGACCCCTGACGATCTGGATGAACTGCTGGCGCTGGTCTGGAAGAAACCGGCCTTCTTCCTGGCCCACCCCAAGGCAATTGCCGCTTTTGGCCGCGAATGTACCTGGCGCGGCGTACCGCCACCAACAGCCAACCTTTTCGGCACCGAGGTCATTACCTGGCGTGGCGTGCCGCTCATCCCGTGCGACAAACTGGAGATCAAGAGCCGCTTCCATTCGAACCAATGGCTCGGCACCACCAGCATCATCCTGGTGCGGGTCGGCGAAGCGGATCAGGGCGTAGTCGGACTTCACCAGGTCGGCATCCCCGGCGAAATCCTGCCGAGCCTCTCGGCGCGGCTGATGAAAACCGACAACCTGGGGGTTGCTTCGTACCTGCTCTCTCTCTACTTCTCCCTTGCCGTTCTGACCGATGATGCACTGGCGATCCTGGAAAACGTCGAGGTCGGGTATTACCACGACTACGAGCATCGGAAACCGAAAGTCAAGTAAGGCTCTGGCAGAAATAAGCAGTAATGTCCGGTCAGGAAATTGCTTTGACTGAAACATGCCATAAAATCCCCCCTCCCCTTGCGGGAGGGGGAGCTAACTGCAAATACCAAACCGGACAAAGCTGAGAAATAAGGGGCAAACGCATGAATGATATAACACCCGAGTTGATTGCGTCCATCGCGACAAGGCTCTACAACGAGATACCGGGAGCGAATCTGGTTCCGAAAACGGAAGCCGATCTGCCCCAGGGGATTCCCGATATCGGAAGCCTGCCGGGAGCGCCGGCACAGGTGACTACCGGAAACTTCGCCCTGCCAACAAGACCGGGAGGTTCAAGCATCCCCGGCTTGGCCGCTGCCACACCAAACATTACCGGCATACCGTCACTGTCGGCCACCTCTCCCGACGGCTACGGACTGCCGGGGCTGTCCGGCCTGACTCCTTCCGGGCCCGGCTCCACGGGCGGCGCCGGCAACAGCGCCGAAAGCTTCACCCTCCCCGGCGCCGCCGGGCTGGGACCTCACGGCTACAGCGTCCCCAGCCCCAAGGCTATCCCTGCCGATACCGTCGGTATTCCCGGTCTCTCCGGAATATCGCCGTCCTGGCCCGGGACTCTGCGTGAAACACCGGCAACATCCGAGAGCTTCACGGTTCCCGGCGGCACTACCGATTCGACCGACGGCCTGAGCGCGTTTGTGCGGAAGATCCGCTCCGGTCATATCCGCAATGAGGACGGCACCTGCCGGGCCGGGCACGACCCGGACATCCTGCAGCGGCTCTTCGCCCCCAAAACCGCAACGGACGGGGGCGCCCGGCCGCTGGACATCCCGGCCATCCGCAAGGATTTTCCGGCATTGAACCAGAAGATTCACGGCAAACAACTGGCCTGGATGGATAACGGCGCCACCACCCAGAAACCGCAGAGCGTCATCGATGCCGTCTCCCGGTTCTATGAGAACGATAACTCGAACATCCACCGCGGGGCGCACACCTTGGCCGCGCGGGCCACTGATGCCTTCGAGCAGGCCCGGCAGAAGGTGCAGACCTTTCTCGGCGCCTCATCCAGCAAGGATATCGTCTTTGTCCGGGGAACCACCGAAGGGATCAACCTGGTTGCACAGACCTACGGACGCAAATTCCTGCAACCGGGTGACGAAATCGTCCTTTCCACCCTGGAGCACCACGCCAATATCGTACCCTGGCAGATGATCGCCAAGGAGAAGGGGGCCGTCATCCGGGTGATTCCGGTAAACGACCGCGGCGAAGTCATGCTGGATGCCTACGAGGCGTTGCTTGGGCCGCGCACCAAGCTGGTGGCCCTCACCCAGGCATCCAACAGCCTCGGCACGATCCTGCCGGTGGCGGAGATGACCCATGCCGCCAAACGCTACAACGCCCGGGTGCTGATTGACGGCGCGCAGTCGGTGTCCCACATGCCGGTGAACATGCAGGAAATCGGCTGCGACTTCTTCGTGTTTTCCGGCCACAAGATATTCGCACCGACCGGTATCGGCGCAGTCTACATCAACGAACAACTCCATGAAATTCTTCCACCATGGCAGGGAGGCGGCAACATGATCAAGAACGTCACCTTCGAGGAGACCACCTATAACGAGGCACCGGCCAAGTTTGAGGCAGGCACCCCCAACATTGCCGATGCCGTCGGTCTTGGAGCCGCCCTGGATTATGTCAACCGGCTGGGGTTGGTCAATACCGGCAAATACGAGCATGAACTGTTGGTCTATGCGACGGAACAGCTCTCCAAAATCAATGGGGTCCGTTTACTCGGCAACCCCCGCGAAAAGGTGGCGGTCATCTCCTTTGTCATTAAGGACCGCAAGACCGAAGAGGTAGGCCAACTCCTCGACCAGGAAGGGATAGCCGTGCGGGCGGGACACCACTGCGCCCAGCCGTCGTTGCGCCGGTTCGGCGTCGAATCGTCGGTTCGTCCCTCTTTCGCCTTCTACAATACCTTTGACGAGATTGACCGGCTGGCGGACGCCGTCAGGAGAATTACGCAAAACTGAGGGGATACCATGAGCACTATCACACTCGACATAACCAAAGACCACTGCCCGATGACCTTCGTGAAAGCAAAGCTGAAGCTGGAGCAGTTGGAGGAAGGGGATATCCTGGAAATACTGCTCACCGCCGGGGAACCGCTGGAGAACGTGCCGAGAGCATGTACTGAGCAGGGATTCCAGGTGTTGGAAACAACGCACATCAAGGACAATATCCACAAGATCGTTGTGAAGAAATAGGAGATGCCGCATGTCACGTATCTATGAATCCATCGACGGCAGCGGCATTTAGCAAGCATACCCTCCCCTTCAAAGGGAGAAGCAGTACAACTCAACAGAATACCTCATACCGCGCCGACTAGACAACTGGAGGCCGGGGGAACCATTCCCTCGGCCTTTTCCGTTTTAATACGGGAGATCGCACCATGACCATTGCCTCATGCACCAAGGACCGCGTTACCCATGGCCACCCCTGCTTCGGCGGGAACCGGCACCAAAACGGCCGCATCCATCTGGCGGTCGCGCCGCGTTGCAACATCAAATGCGGCTACTGCGACCGCAAGCACGACTGCGCCAACGAATCACGCCCCGGTGTCACCAGCCGCCTGCTCTCGCCCCAGGAGGCCCTGGAGCATGTTCGCAGCATCATGGCCGATGATGAGCTTGGAAAGGTCATCAAGGTGATCGGCATCGCCGGCCCCGGCGACCCGTTAGCCAACGAGGAAACCTTTGAAACCTTCCGGCTGGTGAAGAGCGAATTTCCGGAGTTACTGTTCTGCATGAGCACCAATGGCCTATTGCTCCCCGAACGGATCAAGGATCTGACGGCGCTCAACCTGCATAGCCTTACTGTGACCATCAATGCGGTTGATCCGTCCGTCGGGGCGCGGATCTATCCCCACGTGATCCACCACGGCACCCATTACCGGGGAGAGGAAGGGGCCGCCCTCCTGATCGGGAACCAGTTCGAAGGGGTGCGGCTGGCCGCCGAACACGGCCTGGTGGTCAAGGTCAACACGGTACTGACGCCCGGCATCAACGATACACAGATACCGCTCATAGCCGACAAGGTCCGCGAGTATGGGGCGTTTGTCATGAATATCATGCCGATCATTCCCCAGTCGGAGTTGTCGCATGTCGCTCCGCCGTCGCCGGAGGACCTTGAAACGGTGCGAGCGGCCAACGAGCAAATAATCAACCAGTTCAGGGGCTGCCGGCAGTGCCGTGCCGACGCGGCAGGCCTGGTCGGCGGCGGCTGTGCCTTATAGGGAGAACACTATGCCGGTATGCAAAAACATTCGGGTCAAGGGATTTATCCAGAGGGTTTCCTATCGTACGCATACCAAGCGGATCGCGGACAACCTCGGCGTCAACGGCTGGGTGCGTAACCTGGCAAACGGAGATGTGGAGGCCTGCCTGGAAGGGGATGAAAGCGCCGTTGATGCCCTGTTGGCCTGGTGCGCCTTCGGACCCAAGCTCGGCCGGGTCGATGAGGTACTTGTCACGAATGATAATTATCGCGGCACATTCACCGAGTTCAGCATCATTACCTCAAATCAAGGCGGCGAGGATTGAGGCGACGAAGGCGTACAGGTAGTACGTTGAGGAGCAAAAAGACGAGCCCGTGACAATTTGCGGAACAAATTGGACCGCGAAGGCGCCCCGCAAGGGGGAGGCCGGAGGCCTCGTCAAGATAGCGCCTTGATTTGGAATCGGTATTAGCGGCTACGCGTTGTCAAAGCCTCCTCCATCCGCCGCAACGCCTCCTTCAACAGTGTCCGTGAGCATCCGAAGTTGAGCCGCGCAAATCCCGGCGCATCGAAATCGGCGCCATCGGACAACCCAACACCGGCCGCCTCGAAGAAGCGGCCCGGATTGTCGATACCGGCGGCACGGGTGTCGATCCAGGCCAGGTAGGTGGCCTCCACGTGGTAGGTCGTCAGGCCGGGCATGCGCGCCACGGTTTTCGTTATCAGGTCGCGGTTGCCACGAAGGTACGAGAGCAGGGCTTGCCGCCATTCTTCGCCGTGTCGGTAGGCCGCTTCGGCGGCGGTGTACCCGAGCAGGTTGACGTGCGGCACGATCCTGCCGGCCGCCTTGATGAAGTCGCGGCGAAGGGCGGGGTCGCCGATAACCGCAAAGGAACACCCCAGGCCTGGGATATTGTAGGTCTTGCTGGGCGCCAGAAGCGTAATCGTCCGACGGGCCGTTTCCGTTGAAAGGGTGGCAATCGGCAGGTGACGTGTCCCCTCGTCCAGGATCAGGCCGGCGTGGATATCGTCCGATCCGATCACCAGGTCGTGGCGCTCGGCCACGGCGGCGAACTGCTGCAACTCATCACGGGTCCAGGCCCGCCCCACCGGATTGTGCGGACTGCAGAGCAAGAGCAGTTTGGTGCGCGGTGTGATGGCCCGTTCCAGAGCTTCCAGGTCCGCCACCCAACGGCCGTTGTGCAATTGCAGGGGCACTTTGACCGTGGTGCGCTGCGAGAGGGTCGGAGCCGACAGAAAGGGGGGGTAGATCGGGGTGAAGGTTATCACCTCGTCGCCCGCTGCTCCCACAGCCCTGCTGAGCACGTTCAGACCGCACACCAGGCCGGGCAGCCAGACCAGCCACTCCGGATGGACCTGCCAGCCGAAATCACGTTCCAGGTGCCCCAACACCGCCTCCACCAACCCCTGCGGCGGATGGGTGTAGCCGAAGACTCCGTGCTCGATACGCTCGTGCAACGCCGTGATCACCGCCGGCGGAGAGCGAAAGTCCATGTCCGCCACCCACAGCGGGATGACGTCCCGCCCCCGGTATTTGTCCCATTTTTCACTGTTGGTACCACTACGGTCAACAGGGGTATCGAAATCGAAAACTACATCGTTCATCGGGTAAGACGCTCCTTTAGGTATGGTTTGGTAACAAGCGGTGCCCCGGGAGATATCTTCATGCGTCAATTCCCCCTGTGAAGCCGGAATAAAACGGTAGCCCCGATAAAATAGCACCAGAGGACCATCCGGCCGACGCGAAGATCCCGGCATAGGAGTGTAGGGAGCTCATCCGTAACCTCCGGTCTTCCCACGTAATCGGCTGTGGTCACGAACGGGCAAGGTCATCATCGACAATTGCCAGCACCCACTCCGTCAGCAGAACCAGTTGCGCAAGCGGTATTCGTTCCGCCGTTGTATGGACCTTTTCGTAACCGCAGCTCAGCACCACGGATGGAACCCCCCTGCTATTGAAGATGTTGGCATCCGATCCGCCGCCTGTGGGCTTGAGGCGAACCGGCACGCCTATCCGCCGGGCTGCCCGGACGGCCTTCTGCACCGGTTCAGCATCTTCCTCCTGTTTGTACGCCGGATAGCTCGGCACCACAACTATTTCCACCGTGCCACCATGCTCCGCTGCCGCCGACTGCATGGCTTCGGTCAAGGCCTCTATCTGAACCCGTAATTTTGCCGGGTCCAACGAGCGGACCTCTCCTTCCAATGCACAACGTTCCGGCACGATATTGGTCGGTCCAACGGCCGATATACTGCCGATATTGGCGGTCGTTTCCGCATCGATCCGCAGCAGTTGCATCCTGCTGATGGCTACACCGGCCATCTGGATGGCCGACACGCCTTGCTCCGGGGCACATCCCGCATGGGCGCTTCGGCCAAGGAAAACCGCCTTGAACTTTACCTGCTCCGGGGCTTGGACAACGATCTCACCGACCGCACCGCCCGCATCCAGCACAAACCCGGATCTGGCGGTAATCTGCGTAGTGTCGAAATGAATGGAGCCGATCAGGGCCATTTCTTCGGCAACCGTCAAAACCAACTCGATCGGAGGGTGGGATACCTGCCGCTCCCTGAGCGTTGTGAACACCTCCAGAAGGGCTGCCAGCCCGGCTGCATCGTCGGCGCCAAGTACGGTTGAACCGTCGCTGACAATGAATTCCCCCTCGATGCGCGGCTTAACCCCGACGCCCGGAACGACCCGATCCATGTGGCAGGAAAAAAGAAGCGGCACACCCGGCCCGGTACCCGCCAGGCGGGCGATGAGATTCCCCGCGTTGCCGCCGATCTTTTCTCCCGTATCATCTTCCGTAACAGTAAAACCCAGTCCCAACAGGAGTTCCTTCAACTTATCCGCCAACAGGCGCTCCCTGGTCGGTTCCGAGTCTATGCTGCAAAGCTCCATGAACCTGGAATAGAGCCGATCCTTATTGATCATATTGTTCCTTTCCCTGTCGAGTTTTGCTTACCGTACCGTTGTTAACCGAAGAAAGGAGACTGCTCGGACAGATCCCGATATCCCGCGTCTATCCAACTATTCTTGCGTCAATCCACTTCCCGTAGCAGCAAAACGGCAATTCGCGCCGGGGAAAACAGACGGTTCCGGCACCCCGCTCATACCCGTGCCGTTCGTAGAACGCCAGTGCACGAAGGTTGCCGGTTTTGCATGAAGCCGCCTGTCACGGCCTATCTTCCGTCTGCCAACTCGGCGATGCGTCGGTTGGCGTTGCCGCGGTAAACGCCGCCGTGATAGCAGATGACGGTTTCGATGTCATAGGCGGCAAGTTTTTTTAGAGACGCCAGGGCGGTTGCCAAGTCAGGCGTATAGACCGGGTTCGGTCCCGCCAGAAGGCCGTCGCTGACGTTCAGGGCATCTCCGGAGATCAGCGACCTGCTCCGCTTGTGGTACAGGCAGAGATGCCCCGGTGAATGGCCGGGCGTGTGAATGGCCACGATTCCGCCGGCATGGGGCAACTCTTCGCCATCGGCCAGGGTCCGGTCGACCGCGACGGGCACCGGTGGGGACAAAAACGCTTTCAGGCGCGGTTTCAACTCCTCGGGAAGGGCATTGAACTGGGCCTCGCGCTGGGCCAGTCGCTCCGGGGTCTGCTTGACCGGCGGCAATTCCCCTTGGATATAGGGCACCTCCCCTGCATGGGCCAGGACCTCGATGCAGCCAACCGTCTCCCGGCGGATATCGGCCAGGCTGCCGATGTGGTCCAGGTCGTGGTGGGTGATGATGACCTTGTTCACGTCGGAAAACGGTACGCCTGCCTGCTCGACCGCGTCGCGGATCTGGGGCAGTTGCCCCGGATAACCGGCGTCCACCAGGAGAAACGTATCATTGTCCCTGATCAATACGGGGTTGATAACGCTCCAAGAGCCGGTCAGGTTCAGCGAGCGCAACTCCAGTGTCTCGATTCCATCGGAAATTTTCATAGAGTTCCCTTTAACCCGAATTTTCCATTAGGGCACGAGATGCTGCCGAGGCATATTCCGTTGTAGCTTGTCGTCCGGTTCACGAACAGAGCTATTGGGAGGAAAACCGGGCGGGTCGTGCAGGAGCTTTGCTCCGCCTAATGGAATATCTGGGTTCAACTCCATCAGGCCGGATTCATGCTGCCGGTGCGGTATCCGGCCAGATCCAGGGAGACATAGCGGAATCCGGCCTGTTGAAAGGCTTCATGAATCCTGTCCCGGAAATTTTCATCCAGAATCCGCCCGATTTCCTCCCTGCCGACCTCAATGCGCGCCAAGTCTCCGTGCGCCCGTACCCTGAAGGTTTTGAAGCCTTCATCGTGCAGCAGGTTTTCGCATTTCTCTACGACCGCCAGTTTTTCAGCGGTAATTTCAATCCCATGGGGAAACCGGCTGGAGAGACAGGCAAAGGCCTGTTTTTGCCAGGTGGGAAGCCGCAGCATCCTCGAAGCCTGCCGGATATCGTCTTTTCCGAAGCCCGCTTCCTCCAGCGGACTGCGTACCCCCACCTCGCGAGCGGCAATCCTGCCGGGCCGATGGTCGTTCCGGTCGTCGATATTGGCGCCGTCAACCACGTGCGCAAACCCTTCTTCGCCGGCAATGGCCCGCAGCTTGCCGAAGAGTTCCCTCTTGCAGTAATAGCAGCGGTTCGGCGGATTGTTCCGAAATTCCGGTATATCCAGCTCTTCCGATACGATCTCCCGATGCCTTCCGCCGATTTGTCCGGCCAGTTCCCGCGCCTCCCGCAGCTCACGCTCCGGATAGGTGTGGGACGTGGCGGTGACCGCCACTACGCGATCCCCCAGGACATCGGCAGCCACGGCAAACAGAAAGGTCGAGTCCACACCGCCGGAAAAGGCGACGACACAGCCGCCGAGTTCGGCCAGGATCGAGCGCAAACGGTCATACTTCTCTTGAACCTGCGGCAAAAGCTTTTCAACAGCAATTGGTTGAGTCATGGTTTTCTCCAGCGCACGGCGGCAGACGGTTATGATTGAGTGTTGTGTCCAAAAGGCTTCATGATCCAGGGTGAAATACTGCGTATGTTGATCAGAGAATAAAGTCCGTGGTCAGGAAATGGGACTTGCGGTCCCTGACTATGCCGTTAATGATCTCCCGGTTGAGTTCGGTCTCCCTGGTGGCCACCACGATGCGGATTGAGAAGATCCGCAGGGCATCGGCCACCGACTGGGTCCCCTCGGCGGAATTCTTGCGGCCGTTGAAGGGGAAGCTGTCCGGACTGCGCTGGCACTGGCTGTTGATGTTGATCCGGCAGACCTGGTTGACCAGTGCATCCACCAACCGGGCCAGTTGGTCGCTGTCCTTGCCGAAGATGCTGGCTTGCTGGCCATAGGGCGAAGCGACCACATAGTCGATCGCTTCATTGATATCGTCGAACGGCACCACCGGAATGACCGGCCCGAACTGTTCCTCGTGGTAGACGCGCATGGCGGGGGAAACCGGGTAGAGCAGCGCCGGGTAGACCAGCGAGTCGCTGGCGGCGCCGCCATCCGGATTCGCCACCCTGGCGCCGTACCGGAGGGCATCCTTTACCAGCTCTTGCAGAAAGGCCGGCTTTTCCGGCTCGGGCAGCGGCGTGATGGTCACCCCCTCGTCCCAGGGCATGCCGCATATCAACGTCTTGATTCCTTCGGCCATGGCGGAGATAAATTTATCGGCAATGCTGCGGTGGACGAAGATGATCTTCAGCGCGGTACAGCGTTGGCCGTTGTAGGTCAGGCTGCCCCGGATGCACTCCTGCACCGTCTGGCCCAGGTCGGCGTCCGGCAGGATAACGGCCGGGTTCTTGGCATCCAGTCCGAGCACGCAACGCAGGCGATGAGGCCGGGGATGGATGGCGCGCAGGGCGTCGGCCACCCGGTGGGTGCCGATGAAGCCGAGCACATCCACCTTACCCGAGGCCAAAAGCGGCGGGATAACCGTCTCCCCCTCGCCGTAGACCGTGGTGACCACCCCCGGCGGAAAGGCGTCACGGAACGCCTCCAGGAGCGGTTGGAAGACCAGTATTCCGAAACGGGGCGGTTTGAGCAGAATGGTGTTTCCCATGACAAGCGCCGGGATCAGGGTGGTGAAGGTCTCGTAGAGCGGGAAGTTGTACGGCCCCATGCAGAGCACCACCCCCAGCGGGGCGCGGCGGATCTGGCCGATGATCCCCTGCTGGATGGTGAAGCGGGATGACTGCCGGTCCAGTTCCTTGAGGGCGTCCAGTGTGTCGCGAATATAGGCCAGGGCCCGGTTGAACTCGGCCGTGGCCTCCTTGACCGACTTGCCGATCTCCCACATCAGCAAGCGGACGATTTGGTCCTTCTTTTTGCGCACAACGGCGGCAAAGTTTTGGACGCAAAGTATCCGTTCCCCGACCGCCATGGTCGGCCAAGCCCCGCGGCCGTTGTCGTAGGCCCGCTCTGCAACGTCGAGGCCTTCCAGAGCGGCTGCTTCGTCCAGCAGCGGGGCAACCCCGAGCAGTATCCCGGAACTCGACTTCCGGCCCCCGACACGGATCGGGGAATGAATTTCCTGGAGCGGACCACTCCAACGGCGCAACTCGCCGTCGATCAGGAAGTAGTCCTGACGGATCGCCTCGGGGATACGGAAGGCGTCGGGGATGGCCCGATCCTCCGGGAACAGTGCGGCAATACTCTTTTTCATGTGCCTGGTTTCCTCGTGGTGATATTACGTCCGCCGGCGCATCGGCAAGCCGCCGGGATCGGATCGAGAGCAGCCTGCCGGCTTTGCCCGGTAAACGCCTGCACGAGCCTGCTGCAAGAAAAAAGACCGGGGAACAGTCTCCTCGGCCTCCAGTTTATCCAGTCAGCGATTTATCAACGCCATATAACTATAAATTATATAGATTAATATACCGACGTACTGACAAAGTCAAGAGAAGTGTGCAAATTGTCATGCGGAGCCCGGCTTTCCGATAACCGGAAGGTCATGAGCATCCCGCTTCTCTATCCACCAGCGAGCCTTGATTTCACCCACGCAATGGAAATTTATCGGCTCCGTCATTATCGGCAGATTTTACCACCATTCCTGTCCAAAAACAATACACTGCCCGATGGCAAGTATGCTTCCAATACCAATACCCCCGGCGCCGACCGGACAGGCGAACAGACAGAGTCCGCAGGAATGTTTTTTCCCAATGTGGCAATATATTTTTCACGCTTCTTGTGAGGAGCCGAAAACGATCCGACAAAGATAACATCTCGATTTTGAGGCTGTATTACTGGAAGCGTGCCGGGTCCAGGGGCCAGCGGCCATAATCGCGGGCCGCCCGGACCAGGGCGTGGAGATTCGCAGGGGGCGTGTCTATGGGCAGTCCACACCCCAGGCCGAGAATGTACCCTTTGGGGCTGTCCCAGGCCTTGGCCAGGCATTCCTTGGCATTATCCCGCACATTGTCCGGCGTTCCCAGATACATGACCGTTGTGGGACGGACATTGCCCAGAAGCGCCACCTTGTCCCCCACCCTGGCCTTGGCCTCGCCGATGTCGACCATGTCGTCCAGGGAGAGGATCCCGGCGCCGGTAGCGACCATATCCTCCCAAATCTTTGAGGTATTGCCGCAGATGTGCAGCGAGGGAGGACCGCCGGCCAAGGCGGTGATCCGCTGCACGGTCTCCGTGAGGTACGGCAGGGCGAACTCCCGGAACTGGCGCGGACTGATCAGGGTGCCGGAGGAGGTTGGGTCGGCCAATCCGGGGCGCACGCCGACCTGAATAGCCCTTTCGGCAAAGCGGACGATGCTTTCGGTGGCGAATCGCAACAGGCGATGGGCAAACCCGGGGTTTTTGTGCAGGTCGCGCAGAAAAATATCGGTACCACGGATATTGGCGGCAGTGGTAAAGGGACCGGACGTGGTCATGGAAACCGGCACCTGGTCGCCGACCTCCCGTACGACGATGGCGCCGGCTTCCAGAAAGAGCGGCAAGCGGCCATCCTTCTCCGGGTCGGGAATCTTCAAACGGTCCAGGTCCGCTTCTTCCTTGACGATAAATTCCGCGATATACGGCGTATTGTCGGGAAAGGCCACCTTGCTGCCGATGGCTTCGGGAATACCCGACAGCCCTGGCCCGGTATTGACCAGATCCGAACCGTATCTTCGCCATGCGGCGATCTGTCCTTTGGCCAACAACCGGGCCGAGTTGTTGTACTCGCCGACACTTACCCCGATCACCCGGGCGGCATGGTCGCTGATCAGCAGGTTAACCGGGATGCGGTCATATGGTTTGCCGCTCAGGGCAGCTATGGTACGTTCCTTGGAAGTCATGGTTTCGATGGCTGCCGTCATGATCTGGTTACCTCTTTTCTGCTGGGTTGGGGTGGTGGGCGGGGTGACGAAAGCGGCTCCGCACGTGGACAACAAGTGTGTCAATCAACCTGCCTCGCCGGCTGTAGGCCTCCAGCGCCCGATTGACCTCCGCTTGTACGGCAAAAACCATGATTCACTTGGTGCGAAGTAAGAGCGCCGTCTCCTTCGGCACAGAAGCAGCCAGAATGACGCCGACATCGGTCAGCAGCAACGCCGCGGCCTGAGGTATCAGCGGCAGATGTTCGCAACGGGGCCGGGGTGGAGTCGAGCGCCGCTCCTCGAAGGCGCAGGCGCCACGTCCACCGGGCCTTTCAGGGCAAAGGAACGGATGGCCAGGAGCGCGTCAGTTTTGATATCAACGTGCTTCCTGCGGATAATGGTCGGCTGTTGCCCCACATATTCCCCCGTAAAAAAAGACCGGCGCGAGTAACGCGGCCGGTCTCTGGTTTTTCCAGTCAACCTTGGATTTCCTATTTGTTTTTGAGCACATACAAATAAAAAGAGGCCAAAGGAATATCCCTTGACCTCCGGTGTTCCGGTCAGCCTTTTTATTCGCGTGTTCCCCCCGGTGTCTCACCTGATGGGCAAAACCCGCATTTGATAAACGGAAATCTCGCAAAAACTATTACTTCTACAAATTTTATAGGTAATTTATCGGGGAAAATTTGGTTTGTCAATGTTTTTTGAATGTTTTAAGCCTCAACATTCATGTTGCCAGACGCCGCATGATTTCATTTCACACCTTTATCCAGAATTCCGCTCCATTAGCGGTATTCCGTACGGCGAGCATCCCACCCATATTCTTTTCTATGATGGTTTTCGACATGAACAGGCCGACACCTGTTCCTGTCTGCGGCCCCTTGGTGGTAAAGTAGGGGTCAAAGATCCTGCCCATGATCTCCTCGGGGATGCCGCCGGCATTGTCGACAATGGTTACGACTGCACTGCCGTTTTCACTGCACTATGGTGAGCCATACTTTGGGCTCTTGGATTTCCCTTTCCAATGAATCACCCCGCAGCAAGCTACGGGGTATCAAACAAGGAATTGTTGCTTTCGCATCGAAGCAAGCTTCGGGGAATTGGACCCGGAGAGATTAAAACAATATAATTCAATACGTAAGTCAGATCTCAGGCAGAACGAGAGTCGATGCATTTCAGGATCTCCTGCGGGCTTAGGTTATTGTCGCTTGCGTCGAGTTGCTTTCTCCGTCTCTCGTGGTACTATTAAATCGTCTCTATTCGGAGGAGGCCATGGCAAGGAATCTTCTCAAACGCGATTCTATCTCGTTTTTTCTGGAAATCCTCGCCACCTTCGGTAAATTACACGGCCCGATCCTGACAGATGACGGGGTATTGGCATTCAGACCACTTGGCTCCGGGAATGACCTGCTTCTCGAATATAGCCGCACCCTCGTTCCCCCGAAAAAGTACCTCCTTCCCCCCCGCGATGCCGTTCTTTTTTTTGCCCCGGATGAGTGGTATCACCAGCTGGCCGCCGCCGTTCCCGAAACCATCCTGGTCGGCCTCCACCCCTGCGACTTGCAGGGGATCGCCTACCTGGACAAGGTTTTCTTGGGAGACAGAATCGACCCCCTGTACCGTGCCAGACGGACCGCATTGACTTTGATCGGCCTCTCTTGCGAACCTGACGAAAACTGCTTTTGCGGTGACCTTTCAGCGACTGAAACCCATGGCTGCGACCTGTTCATGCACCAGTCCCCCGGAGGGTTCAACCTTAAGGACAATACCCCCAAAGGCACGGCGATCCTGGACAGGCTGACTCCGATCCTGGCGGAGGGAAAATCTCTGCCGGCCGTTTCACGGACCTGCGACATGGCGGCAGCAATCCAACTGGCTTCCGTTCGAAGCGAGACCCATGGAGAAAGTGCGCTGTGGGACGAATTTGCAGAACGCTGCCTCTCCTGCGGCGCCTGCTCCCTCTGTTGTCCAACCTGTTACTGTTTCGACATTCGGGAATACGGGGCTCTGGACGGAGAATCAACCGTGCGGCTGCGTGAATGGGACAACTGCCTCTTCAAGGACCATGGCGAAGTGGCAGGCGGCTTTAATTTTCGCAAGAGCCGCCAGGAACGTTTTCAGTACCGTTATCGGCACAAATATCTCGGCTTCGGTCCGACTCGCGGCATCGCATCCTGTGTCGGCTGTGGCCGCTGCCGCGCAGTCTGTCCGGTTGGAATTGACCTGCTGGAGCTATTCAAGGAACGTCAAGATGAGAAACAGCCGTGATATGACCATTGTCCCGCTCCCGGCGACCATCATTGGACGGAAAGCGTTGTCCGCCGATACAACCCTGTACAGGCTGGCCCTGGAGAGCAGTGAGGAAGACGGGTTCGACTTCAACCCCGGGCAATTCGTCCAGCTCTCGGTACCTTCGGGCGGTGAAGTCCCCATCTCCCTGGCCGGTCCGCCGCGGCACCAGAACAGCTTCGAGCTATGCATCAGACGGGTCGGACACGTAACCGATATGCTGTATCAACTCCTCCCACCCAATCGGGTAGGGATTCGCGGCCCGTTCGGCAATGGGTTTCCCTTCAGCGAATGGGCCGGTCGCAACATCCTGCTGATAGCAGGCGGCCTGGGCATAGCTCCTCTCCGGTCACTGCTCTATGCACTTCTCATGCAAAGGGGAGAGTTCGGCGAGATCACCTTCATGTACGGCGCCAGGGAACCGTCAGCCATCCTTTTCAAGGAGGAACTTGCGGAATTGAGCGGCCGCAAGGACATGCACCTCTTTGTGACCGTGGATTTTACCAAGGAGGAATCCCCTGGCGGCTTGACCTGCAACACCGGTCTTCTGCCGACTCTTCTCAGGGGGGTTAATTTCAGTACGACAGATACCGTTGCTGCCGTTTGCGGTCCACCCGCACTCTACAAATGTCTCTTGGAAGAGTTGCAGGATCTTGGCATTCCTGCTGCACACATTTACCTTTCACTGGAACGAAGAATGAAATGCGGGGTCGGGCTTTGTTGCCATTGTGCCGTGGGTGATCTTTTCTGCTGCAGCGACGGCCCGGTTTTCCGCTACAGCCAACTCAAAGGGATCAGCGGGGCCATATGAAGAAGCCTATCATCGCCATAGCCGGATTGACCGCCTGTTCCGGTTGCCAGTTGACCCTCTTGAACTGCGAGGAAGAGTTGCCGGAGATCGCTCAGCGCTTCATTATAGATTATTTCCCTTTGGGGCTTACCGAACGACTCATTACGGGTCCAATCGATGTGGCTATTGTTGAGGGTGCCGTTTCCACTCCGTCCGACCTCGAAATACTCATGAAATTGCGCAACAGCAGCCACAGCCTCGTGGCCTTGGGCACGTGTGCCCTTTGGGGCGGGATTGCAGCCATGAAGAACCAGGAATCGAGAAAGGATCTCGCCGAAACGGTTTACGGCTCTGCCGCTGACGGGCTGAAAACATTTAACCCGCAGCCGTTGCATCGCTTTGTCAAAATCGACTTTGCCATTACCGGTTGCCCACCGGAAACGGGAGAACTCCTGGCGACCCTTGCCGCATTGCTCCGGGGAACCTTCCCCGTGTTCCCCCACTACCCGGTCTGCTCCGAGTGCCGCAGCCGGGAAAATCTCTGTCTCCTCATCGAACGTAACGAAATGTGCCTCGGGCCGCTCATTCAGGCTGGGTGCAATGCCAGATGCCCGGCTGTGGGAATCGGGTGCGAGGGGTGCCGCGGGCCGGTGACCGAGGCCAATGTCGCAGCGGAGACGGAACTGCTTCTGAAGAAGGGGTTTCCCATGGACGAGATTGTCAGCCGCATGCAACGTTTTTACCCGGAGTGGGATTATGAGCAGCGTTCTTGAGATAAGCCCCCTTACCCGCGTGGAAGGACACGGACGCATCGAGGTTCACTTCGCGGGAACGAAGGTTGAGACGGTCTCCCTGTCACTCTACGAGTCGCCCCGTTTCTTCGAGGCCCTTCTCAAGGGGAAGAGCTACGCAGAGGTACCGGAGATCATCTGCCGCGTCTGCTCGCTCTGCTCCACAGTCCACCGTATCTGTTCCCTCCACGCCATAGAAAGAGCCATGGATATTCAGGTGTCCGAGCAGGTCAGGCTCTACCGGGAACTCATCCTCTATGGCGGACATATTCAAAGCCACGCCCTCCATCTCTTCTGCCTGGTTCTCCCCGACTGTTTTAATGTTGCCGGCCTTGCCGGTCTGGCCGACAAGGCCCCGCAAGAGTTGCAGAGGTGGTTGCGAATCAAGTCGGCCGGGAACTTGATCCAGGAAACCGTTGGCGGCAGAACCATTCACCCGGTCACCCTCATTCCCGGCGGCATGGGGAAACCGGTAGCCAGGGAAGGCTTGCTGAAGCTGAAGGAGGCCCTGCAGCGTGTCCTGCCCGAAACGCACCAGGCATACGAGTTGTTCCGCCCCTTTCTCCCGAATGGGGATAAACTGGCAACACCCCGTTATTTGAGCGTGCGCCCGGAGGGGGCGTCGCCATTTCTCGGAGACAACCTGACCATGGGGAATGGCGAAACAATTCCCGCGGACTCGTACATGAACCTGCTTTGCGAACGAATGTCCGGAACCGGCAATGCCAAGACAATCCTCGTCAAAAACCAACCCGCCACAGTCGGAGCCCTTGCGAGACTGAACCTGGGTATGCCGTTGACGCCGATGGCGGCCGCGGCCTTTGAAGAATCCAGGATGCTGCTGACGGACGCCGATATCCGCGCCAACAACCTGGCCCAGGCAGTCGAGTTGATCCTTACGGTGGAGCGCTCTCTGGATATTATCGAAATCCTGCTCAAGGCGGACTTTACCCGGGAAGAACCGGCCAGGATCGTGCCCAAAAAAGGTCGGGGAAGCACCGCGGTAGAGGCGCCCCGCGGGTTGCTCATCCATAGCTACAGCTTCGATGGCAGGGGGATCTGCCGGGGCGCCGACATTATAACTCCCACCGTTATCAATCAAGCCGCCATGGAACGGGACCTGCTCGCCCTGGCCACACACATGGAGGGGGCGGATGATGAAGCGTTGACCGATGCCCTTGAACGGCTGGTGCGTGCCTATGACCCCTGCATTTCCTGCGCAGTGCATGTGCTGAAGATATAGAAGTGCGTTGGAACCAGCGGCGCTCCCGGCCTGAGCTTGCACCGGCACATACCGGTTGACGCCCTACTTGAAGCGGGAGGCAGCCTTGTGCAGAGCGTGTTTCAACTCTGCCGCGGCCTTTTCCACCCCTTCCTTCAGAGTGTCCCAAAGCTCGCCACCCGTCTTTTCCAACTCATTCAACCTTTCCTTTACGACCATCTTTTTCCGGCGCAGATCCTCGATTTCCTTCATCAGTTCGGCCTTTACCTCCGCGGAGACCAGCGATGTCCCGGCTTCGAGCCTATCGATCTTCACCTTCCACTCCTTGAGCTGCGCTTCCAGCCTCTCCAGATAATCCTCTTTCCTGTCCATATCGCTACCCCTTTACGTGGAAGACCGCCTTGACCACCACCCGGTATTCGATGATTTTGCGGTTCTTGTCGTAAACAATAGCACAGTGGGGGCCAACCTCAACCCATCCCCCGACATTCTTCTGAAATAAAGAAATCAAAAACTGAAGCGTATTGAGGCGCACCGCTTGACTTATTGCCGCGACCATACACAATTATATTATTACAACTCGATTCCACCAAGGGGACCTGCCATGAAAGTTCCCAAGCCAAGCACATGCGTAGCACCGTTTTCGTGCAACAGCCGCAAGGAGGCCATCGGTCGCAGGGTGTACGGAACCGACACCTGGTTGGCGCGCAGATTCCTGCAAACCATAGGTGACCCGCCATTACTGGTGACGTTGTGGGATGACACGAAAATTGCGCCACCCGGCTCCACACCGGCTGTCGGCATGATAATCCGCGACCGTGGCGCCTTGTTGCGGCTCTTGTCCAATCCCCAGCTCCACTTCGGTGATGATTACTGCACCGGTCGGATCGAGATCGAAGGCGGGTTGGCGCAGTTCATGGAAACCGTTTACCGGGCCATGGGCCAAACTCCCCGATTCCGACGGACCTCGGAACCGGCCGCATATCGCCGCCATCAACCCCACCTGAACTCGCTTGAGGGCTCACGGCAAAACATCCATCACCACTACGATATCGGCAACGATTTTTACCGGCTTTGGCTGGACGATGAAATGCTCTATACCTGCGCCTACTTTCCAGACCCGAACGCCTCGCTGGAAGCCGCACAAATCGCCAAGATGGACCTGGTCTGCCGCAAGCTGTGCCTCCGGCCAGGGCAGACCGTGGTGGAGGCGGGCTGCGGCTGGGGCGCATTGGCACGCCACATGGCCAGACACTACGGGGCCATCGTCAAAGCGTACAACATCTCCCATGAGCAGATCGCCTATAGCAGGGAGCGCGCCAAGCTCGAAGGGCTGGAGGGACGGGTCGAGTATGTGGAGGACGATTATCGGGCCATTGCCGGAACATATGACGCATTCGTTTCCGTTGGGATGCTGGAGCATGTGGGACCTGACCATTATCAGGAACTGGGCGGGGTGATTGAACGATCCCTGACGGAACAGGGCCTCGGACTGATCCACACCATCGGGCAAAATGTGGCGGCGCCCTTGAGCCCCTGGTTTCTGAAGCGGATCTTCCCCGGCAGCTATCCCCCTACCCTGCGGGAAATGATGGCACTCTTCGAACCCTTCGAATTCACCATTCTGGACGTGGAAAACCTGCGGCTGCACTATGCCAAAACGTGCGAAAACTGGCTCGATCGTTTCGAACAAAACCGGGACCAAATACGGGAGATGTTCGATGAGCGATTCATCAGGGCCTGGCGTCTCTACCTGTCCGGTTGCGTCGCTAATTTCAGCATCGGCGAGCTACAACTGTTCCAGGTGGTTTTCTCCCGCCCCGGCAACAACCGGATTCACCTGACCCGTTCCCATATGATCGCCGACACGGGTGTCCCCTGATGGAGTCGTGCGATGTGCTCATTGTCGGCGCAGGACCGGCAGGATCGACCTGCGCCGGAAGGCTTGCGCAAGCCGGGCTCGACGTGCTGTTGCTGGACAGGCAGGTCTTCCCGCGGGCCAAGCCGTGTGCCGGCTGGATAACGCCGTCGGTGTTGGAGACCCTGGCCATCGACCCGGAGGAATACGGCCAGGGTCGGGTGCTCCAGCCAATCGCCAACTTCCGTACCGGTTTGATCCATGGACCTGACTTGATTACCCGTTATGGTCGCACCGTGAGCTACGGTATCCTGCGGAGCGAGTTCGACCACTACCTGGTGCAACGTAGCGTAGCGCGCCTGGTGCCGGGTGAACCGGTAACGGTTTTTGACCGAAAAAACGGGGGCTGGCTCGTAAACGGGCGTATCAGAGCCCGGCTCCTGGTTGGAGCGGGTGGCCATTATTGCCCGGTAGCGCGCTTTCTGGGGGCACGGATCGGCCATGAGCCGGTCATTGCGGCACAGGTAACGGAGCTTGCCATGACCCCGGACCAGGAGCGTCTCTGCCGCATCCCTGCCGATACGCCGGCCCTGTTTTTCTGCAGGGACATGAAGGGATACGGGTGGCTGTTCAGGAAAGGGAAGTTTCTCAATGTCGGCTTGGGCCGGATGGATACGAACCATTTGGGCAGCCATATGAAGGATTTCTGCACGTTTCTCGAGGGGCGCGGGTATCTGGCACCCGGAAGCGTCGCCGGCATCCAAGGGCATGCCTATCGGTTATACCAGCGCCAGGGGGGGCGCGCCCGCGTTGGCGACGGGGTGCTGCTGATCGGTGACGCGGCCGGGCTTGCCCAGCCGCAGAGCGGCGAAGGTATCCTGGCGGCGATCGAGTCGGCCCTGCTGGCAAGCGATGCCATTCTGACGGCCAACGGCGACTATGGACGCAACAGACTCAGGATGTATAATGAACGACTCTCCGGCCGCTTTGGCGTCAATGGCAGGGAAATCCCCGCCTCGCCCTTATTGTCCGGACCCATGCGGTTTCTCGGGGCCAGGCTTCTCTCCAGCAGATGGTTTTGCCGTAATATCGTGTTGGACCGCTGGTTTTTGCATAAATATCAACAAGCACTTTATGCGGCTCCGAATCGTGAGTCGGCGGACAGGTGACCAACGCGATGCCCATTGCCGGGCGCACAAACGACAAAGGCCGCCCCGGAATGAGGCGGCCTTACGGTAATGCACTCCAATAGTTTCTCATCCGGAGCTGCCGGATGGCAACTAATTTGAATCAGGTTAATCATCTCCTTCGTCTCCAGCCATTAAGTCGAAATGACAGGAATCAACATGCCTTGGGTGCCCGCCCCATACTGCTTCGAGGAGCAAGACCGTTCCGATAATAAGCATTAACATCAGGATTATCATATTCTTCGCCCCCTTTCTCCGCATAGACCGTCCCTTACATTCAAATTATAACCCTCTTGGATGGTTTGGTCATTTGGAAAATGGGCCTCTGTCCGTGGATAGGCTTCAACGTTATTAGATCCGTTGACGGGGCTATCTTCAACCTCCCCTCCTAGTTTAGGAGGACCCTCTGGGGCCTAAAGGTCCGGGGGTGGTAGCCATCCGAGGCTCCAGGCGGCAAACAGGTGAAACTACTCAACCGAGTACTCTGCGACACCAATCTCCAGTAAGTACAGACGAATATCAACCGAGTATTTCTCAGCAAACGCTGAGAATAATGAAACAATTTTTTCAAGAATCTCTCTTGCCAAGGTGTGTTTTGACGACAATCGCGGCTCGTTGCTGCTGGATAATATCTTGATCCTGATATCGGAACCGACATCACGAGTGCTCGCTTGTGAAAATTCCAAAGAAACTTGCTCCGGTTTGAGCAAAGCCATATAACCACCCGGCACTTCCAACAATCCTGAAATAATGGCAGGTAATTCCTTTGCCATAATATCCAGTGCTTCCGATTTAACATTTGACTTGGTGATGACCGAAACATTCATAAAACTGCTCTCCTTTTTGCATAATTCCGGGTTTTTCAAGTTCGGCTACCGAGAACATTTATCGACCCGTTTATCAATAAAACCTGATCGTGTTTCTACACGACATTTTCGTTTATTTCAAACGCAATTTCAGCCTGTTAAAAAATTAACACTCTTTTCCGGATGATAAAAATAGTACCATTTCACGAACGTTTCATTAACCTTCTTGATTTACACGGAAAAAAAAGACAGGAGCACATCTGAATACATCATTTTGATACATCGTCAAACGCCCTGAGTCAATGCTTCCGAACGGCAGTTCATGCCTTTCGTGGACAACCGCTTTTTCCGGGATACAACAAAAAGAAGGTCGGCATAAAAATGGCAACCCACTTTTCATTGACAAAATAAAATCGGTTTGATATATAACGTATTCCTGTTTCCGACCCATCCATTAGTTCCATCAGGCGCCTTATTGGGGTTGTAGCTCAGTCGGTTAGAGTGCCAGCCTGTCACGCTGGAAGTCGCGGGTTCGAGCCCCGTCAACCCCGCCATTTAAAAAGGGTATCCGCCAAGCGGATACCCTTTTCAAACATGGAAAGCCGCGTATCCCATGAACGAATCCGATTACTCTATGCCTGTTGTCAAAGATGCCCCCCTTCCCTTTCGCATGCCGGACTGGATTGCCCTAGCCCCATTTGAAACCTACCTCGGGATGAGCATAGACGAGGCTGCCGATGGCAGGGCGGTGCTTTCCATGCCGTTTAGCGTGGCCCATTGCCAGGGCGCGGGACTCATGCACGGCGGCGCCATGACCTCGCTGGCCGACACAGCGCTCGCCATTGCCATCAAGACCCTCCTTCCCGAGGGGACTCACTTCGCAACCATCGAATTGTCCATGCAATTCAAGAGTCCGGTGCGGTGGGGAACGATACGGGGAATTGCCGAAGTGACCGACAGGACGGAAAGGGACATAACCGGCACGGTGGCCATCGTGGACGAGGACGGGATAACGGCCGCCACCTTCCAGGCACGCTTTCGCGTCAAAAGACTTCACAATTAATGACTCTCTCACAAATACTCGACACCAACCCGCTGGGAGCGTCTTATGTTCACCGCAAACGCTGGATGGGATGCGCATTGGCAATCTCGCTCATGCTGCACCTGCTGGCGGTTGCCTTTATAATCGCGGCCGGAAGCACCATCAGGAACACCCCTGCCACAAGCGGCATACTGGTCGAGAACGTTGCGCTCTCTCCGGCAATCAGTCGGCCCAAGCCGGCGGAGACCTTGCTTGCCCCAACACCACCCGAGACAGAGCCCCCATCCAACGTTTCACCCGGCGAAAAACCTCTCCAAGCCCCTCCTGCCGCGCAGCCATCCCCCAAGGGAAAGGCTCCCGAGGAGATGAAGGAACTGATGACAACTCCGCTGGGGCTCGGCATGACCTACGGCTATGTCAGCAGCCTGGGAGAAGGCAACTCGCTTAGGGAGGATATCCGTGGATATTATTTTGAATTGGTGGAGAGGATTAACCGTGAATGGTGGAAAAGGGCAGTTGGGCTGAAAGAGCCGATCCGCCAGGATGGAATCATCGAATTGTACTTGCGGCCCGATGGTTCCATCATCTCTCAGAGGATGTATCAGGGGACGGGATCGCAGGAAGCCGATCAGATCCTCCAGGATGTCATCAAGGCGGTGTCGCCCCTGCCACCCCTCCCGGCCAGCTTTGACCGGGATATGTTCCTGGCGCCGCTCAGAATAAAGGCGCCCTCCTATCTTTTCCGTTTCAAAGGCTGATCGAGACTAAAATCACTTCAGCTCAAAGTCCCGCAACTCCTCATCGGAAAAATCAAGGGAGTCGCCGGCATTCTTGAGGCGTGCGTGGACGTCGCGGAAGTCGGCATTCACGGCATCGATCTCCGCCATCAGCGCGGAAGCCTTCTCGTCATGTCCCTGTGCCTCCAAAACCAACGCCAGTTCATACTTTACTATGCAGGCATCCTCAAGGCTCAACCCCGGCTTCATCAGGGCGTTCAAAACCCCTTCGGCGGCGTCCAGGTCCCCCCGCTCGCGCAGGCAGACCGCTTGCAATGCAAGGCACTCCACCCTGCGGGCAGGGTCGCCGGCGGCTTGCTGAAACTCGTTGATGGCCTCGTCATACAGCCCCATCTCTTTAAAAGCGACCCCCAAATCATAATGGGACTGGGAATCGGAACCGTCCAGACTGCTGCCGAACCTGACGCTGCGCGGAGTACTGGAGATTGAGTCCGTGACATCGCCGAAAGCCTCAGGCCACCCCCCGTCAGGAGCGCCACCCCCATCCATTCCGGCAGCAGGACTCTCAAACGGAAAATCATCGATGTCCAGCTCTATCTCGATTTCATCCTCATCCGGCAGTGCGTCGACGCCGCCTTGCACGCCAACATCGACGGCAGCGGCAATCTCCGCAGCCGGTTCGGTCTTCTCCGGCATATAGACGCCGGCATCCATGCCCGCAAGGTCATCCGGCAATGCTGAAGCCTCAGAGGCATCTTCGCCTTCATCTACGAAGTCCTCCGTCCCGGCAGGCGATTCGGTCGATTCTGGAAGGAGCACATTCTTTGACGAGAATTTGTTCAACGCCTGGATCTTGGCCTCCAGCTGGCCTGCCTCGTCAAGCATGCCCGCCGCCACGCAGACCTTTCGGTATCCTTCAAGAATACGGGAGTTTATGGGATCAAAGTCGGCAAGGCTCCGATAGATGGCCACCAGTTCGGCATACGCACCGGAAGAGATGACATCATGCTCGAACCGGTCAAGCAGGGCCAGCGCCCCCTTGATGTCTTTCAGGTCGGCATGGCACGCTATCAAACCGGTCTTGGCCGAGACCTCGTCGGGAAAATATCGCATAAAATGTTGATAAACTCCCAAAAGCTGCTGGGGTTGCTCAAGACGGCGATATGCCCGGATGATCAGTTCCCATACCTTTTTATCTTTGGGATTGTTTCGCAGCAGCACCTGAAGACCGCTGACCGCCTTGGCGATATTCCCTTCTTCCAGCTGGTTGGCAAGCACCTCGACGACGAATTCCGTCTTTTCCGGAAAGAGCTGCTGAACGCGCGTATTCAGATTGGCAAAAGATCCGGATTCCCCCCGCGCCTGCAAGAGCAGTGCAAGTTGTCCGAACAGGGCGTATGACTCTTGTTTTCTGTCGGCGTGGAAATATGCCTCGGCCAGCTTGAATTTGATGTTGGCGTTCTGCGGGTCAACATTCTGCATCTTTTCGAGTATCTTGAGCGATTCAGCCGCATTGGATTCCCGCTCGTAATAGTCATACGCCAGCTTGTATTCGGCAAGGGCATTGCCGACCAGGCCGTGTTTTTCGTTCAGGCCGGCAAGGGTCAGGGTAGTGGCGACGTCGCCGGGGAAAAGCTTCTGCACCTGCTTAAACACAGCGATCGCCTTCTGGTAGAAACCACCCGAGGCGTAATGCTTGCCGATGGTCTCATACTCGGTTCGCGCACTATCGGGCTGCCCCGCCTTGACGAAAAGTTCTGCCAGTTTCTGGCGCAGGTTGATGGCGGAAGGCTCAAGGGACAGTACCTGCACGTAGATCTTGACGGCCTTATCCAACTGGCCGCGTTGAATGAACTTTTGAGCCTCTTCTATCAGTTTGTCCTTATTGGAACTCACCGTTTAAAATTCCTTTCGACCCATACCACCGAAATGAGGCGGAAATCTTTTGTAACCATCATAAATAGTTAATCAAACGGCCATGACATGTCAAGCATATTAAAGTTGTTGAGAAACGTCATGGGGAAGGTCGGATGACAGGTGTCGAAAACGGAGCAGCCGAGGCTTAACAATCGGTTATGCCTCTGTGGCGAGTACCGCGCAATGCCGCGGAAGGCTCTCCGCAATGATTTTTCAACAACCAGCAAAGCCGTGACAATACCCATTTCGTTCGCTTTTCTTCGCCGCTTCATCCCGGAATTACATTTTGACATGATCGGGTAAATACAGTACGCTGAATTCCTAGCGGGTGAAAAGTGGGCTTAAGCCCCGGTCACTACTGTATTCATCAGAATTTTAGATAGTTTTCATCCGGAGTTTCCGGACGGAAACCAGAGATCTGTTCCGGGGACAGAACATGCATGTTTTGCCGAAAGCAAACCCTCTGTATGAAAAGATTCCCGCCCAGAAGATCGTGCTTACCGATGTTCTGAACAAGCTGGCCAAGGGAAGCTTTTCCGGCTATCTCAGTTACACCGATGCCGATTTTGTGGCGGATTGCATCTTTGTCCAGGGGATACTGATCTGCGTCGGCGCCTGTGAAAAAGAGCGGGAGAGGACCGGTTTCGAAGCCTTTTCTCTATTATTTGACAGAATCCTCTCTTCCGGCGGAGAAATCAACATCTATCGCATGACGGCCGACGTGGCCGTGTGCGCCCATGCGCTGCTCCTCGGCGCCAAGCTGTTTCACGGCAGTGAGGTTCGCCGGATCGACATCAAAGGGACGCTGGCCCAGCTCAGAAACCAGGGACTGAACGGTGTAGTCCGTTTTTACACGCAAAAACGCTCTGCGATGATTTTCTACAAGGACGGCAAAAAGATCGGCTATTACCACGACGACGCCCAAACCATCGAAACGTCTCCCGAAGAATCCCGCAAGATTGCCGCGCTGCCGGGGGCTCTCGTCGATGTATGCTCCACCAAGCCGATGGAAGAGTTGATGCGCAACAATCTGCTGCACATGGTCAACCTCGAAAAACTATGGGAAGCGGCACAGGCCCGGCAGACGACCCCACGCCCTGAAGCAGCGGCCGCTGCACAAAAGATCGCCACAGACGGTCCGGATGATGTGAAGTTGCAGGGGCTGGTGGAAGACCTCAAGGAAATCGCCGCGGCATATCTTTCCAAGGAGGGGCGGATCGCAGTTGAAAAGGGGCTTCAAGAGGCAGGCGGCAAACGGATTCTCTTCGATGACGGAAAAACCGCGGTATTCATCACACAGCTTGAAAAAGAGGCCAGAAATATCGACAGCAATGCCCGCATCGACGAAATGATCGACCTGATGAAATCGGAAATCGCAGGACGCCTGGCGGTGTAGCAGGTGGTGCACTTCCAGCAATTACTCAAAGATTATCTTCAATTCCACGGTTATTGGGTCCTGTTCGCCGGCACCTTTCTCGAAGGAGAGGCGATCCTGATCATGGCGGGATTTCTGGCTTTCCAGGGTTATCTGAATGTGGTTGGCGTCATCCTCACCTCATGGGCCGGCTCCTTCCTCGGCGATCAGTGTTACTTCTACCTCGGCCGTCTCAAGGGCAGGAGCCTGCTGCGGCGTTTTCACCCCATTGCCCGCAAATTCCGCGAAGCGCTTCATCTGATCGAAAAGTACGGATCGTTCGTGGCATTCATTTCCCGCTACACCTACGGGTTCCGCATCGTGCTTCCCATCATTCTCGGCATTACGGGTCTGACGCCCCGGACATTCCTCTGGATCAACCTGCTGAGCGCCTTTTCCTGGGCGGTCGTGTTCTCGCTGGCCGGCTACCTGTTCGGCAAAAGCGCCTCGCTGGTGCTGGATGACGTCGGCAAATACGAGCAGTACCTGATGCTGGCGCTGGCGGGATTCATCATGATCACCTGGTGTTTCCACGCCTACCACGCCTTCAAATTCAAAGAGCCGGCCCGGCAGAGACTTGCCGGCATGCGTGCCCGGCGGAGAGCAAGGAAGAATACCTTATGAAAGCCATCCTGGACAACATCTCAATCGTGCTGGTGGAACCGCAGTCACCCGGCAACATCGGCATGACATGCCGCGCCATGAAGAACATGGGGCTCTCCCGTCTTCGCCTGGTCAACGGGTGTGACCGTTTTCATCCCGAATCGCTCAAGTTTGCCGTAGCAGCCAGAAACCTGCTGGAGCAGGCGGAGCTGTTCCCCGACCTGGCCTCGGCCTTGGCCGACTGCACTCTGACCATTGGAACCACCCGGCGCCACGGCAAGTACCGCCAGGAGATCCTCTCGCCGACTGAGGTCGCCGCCAACCTCAGGGGAGAGGCCGGCCCGGATTGCCGGGCGGCAATCGTCTTCGGACGGGAGGACAGCGGGCTGACTACCGAGGAGTTGGCTCTCTGCCGTTGGCATGCGACCATCCCATCGGCGGATGAATACGGTTCCCTCAACCTGGCCCAGGCGGTCCTGGTGTTCTGTTACGAGCTGGGCAAGGCGGGCACCCCTCCCGGCGGCGGCCGGAACACGCCGCTTGCGACCTCCGGGGATATGGAGTCGTATTTCGACCAGTTGCGTTCCTGTCTGCTGAAGATCGGCTTTCTCAACGAGCAAAACCCGGAGCACATCATGCGTACAATGCGCCGGATATTTTTCCGGGCCGAACTCGACAGCCGCGAAGTTGCCATCCTGCGGGGCGCACTATCGCAGATCGACTGGGCCAACAGCGATTTTGACGGTAGGAAGCGGCCGTGAGCCCAACACTCGTCGGATTGGTTGCCGGCGCGCTAACCGGCATGGCGGCCATCCCCCAGCTCGCAAAGACCCTGCGCACCCGCCATGCACGGGACATCTCGGTCTGGCAGCCGCTCTTGCTTTCCACCGGTATTGCTCTCTGGATAGTTTACGGTATGCTTATTCACAACCTGCCGTTGATTCTGACCAATATCATACCGCTGGTGTGCAATATCCTGCTCACCGGCCTGAAGTTCCACTATCGAGACAACGCCGCGTAACGGCGACCCACATTATATCACCAGGCGCAAATGGAGGAACGACCATGAAAAAAATCATCGCCAAGCTGCCCATCCTGCTGCTGCTGACACTGTTGTCGGGCTGTGGCTACAACACCATGCAGGCCAACGAGGAGGCGGTCGCCGAGGCCTGGGGAAACGTGGAATCATCCTACCAGCGCCGGGCCGACCTGGTTCCCAACCTGGTGGAGGTGGTCAAAGGGTATGCCAAGCACGAGGCCGATACGCTCAAGGCGGTCACCGAGGCCCGCGCCAAGGTCGGCTCCATGCAGGTCAGCAAGGATGTCCTCAACAACCCCGACAGCCTGAACAAGTTCCAACAAGCCCAGGGCGAACTCTCCGGCGCCCTCTCCCACCTGATGGTCGTGGTGGAAAAATACCCGGACCTGAAGGCCAACCAAAACTTCATGGATCTTCAGAAGCAGCTTGAGGGGACCGAGAACCGCATCAACGTGGCACGGGAACGCTACAACAGGTCGGTGCTGGAGTTCAACACCAGCATCCGCACCTTCCCCAACTCCGTGACCAACTCATTGCTGCTGCACCTGAACCGGAAAGAGCCGTTCAAGGCCGAAGAAGGGGCAAAAACGGCGCCCAAGATCAAGTTCTGAGCCAACTGGTGTTCCGTGCCGGTCAGTCCGCGCGGGACATCGATGACAACGGGGGCATGTTCATGAGGGTACGACGAATCTTACTGCCTGAATCCGTGACGGCGGAATGCCGCAGTGGCCGAAAGAGCCGGAGCCTGCACGCCGCCCGTGCCGCAGCGAGTCATTCACTCAGTCGGTCCTTCGCCGGGGTGCCGCTATCTTCTGAAAGGCAAAGGCTGAGGCCTTCCGGACAAACGAAGGCATGGAGGCGTCACGGATTCAGGCTCTTACTGGCCATTCTGGTCCTGCTGCCGCTGCCGTTGCCGGCCCTCGACGTACCGCAGCTCAGCGGGCGGATCAACGACTATGCCCACATGCTGTCGCCGGGAACCGCGCAACAACTGGAACAAAAACTGGCTGCCTTCGAACGCGACCAATCCACCCAGATAGCCGTGCTTACAGTTCCCTCGCTCCAGGGGGACGATATCGACCAATTCTCCATCCATGTGGCCGAGCAATGGAAGCTCGGACAAAAGGGCAAGGACAACGGCGTACTTCTGATCCTGGCCCAGGCCGAACACAAGGTGCGCATCGAGGTCGGCATGGGGCTCCAGGGGGTGCTGCCGGACATAACCACGAGTCATATCATCCGGGACGTCATGCGCCCGTATCTCAAAACCGGAAACTTCGACCAGGGTGTAACCGCCGGAATCGATGCCATCATCTCAGCCACCAAGGGGGAATTCAAGGCATTACCCCAGGGGGCGGGCAAAACGGCATCCCAAAAGACATCTTCCTCGTTTCCCGTACTCCTCTTACTGATCGCTGTTGTTGTTGTCCTGCTCGGTGCGTTTTCCCGCTACCTGAGCGGCCTGGCCGGGGCGATCGGCCTGCCGCTGGCCGCGTTTTTGGCCTTTCCCGGCATGGGGATCACGATGCTCTTGATCCTGGCCGGAGCCGGCCTGGTGGGGGGATTTCTGCTCAGCCTCCTGTTTTCCGGCATGTTCGGGGGTGGCGGCAGAGGCGGTTTTTACGGGGGCGGCTGGGGGGGCGGCGGCTTTTATGGCGGAGGCGGCGGTTCATCCGGCGGCGACGACGGTTTTTCCGGCGGCGGTGGCGGTTTCGACGGCGGCGGATCGTCCGATGATTACTGATACCTAATCAAAACAAGAACAAAACCGGTAAAAAAACTACTCCCAATTGGAACCAATCCCCAGCCAAATTTGTTTGTTCAGTTCCCTCCCCCAGCGGGGGAGGGTCAGGGAGGGGGAAATAGGCTGCAAATTCAACTGATCCCCCCTCCTAGCCTCCCCCCGCTGGGGGGAGGAACTGTCGTGAGACCACATAGTATCCATACAGCAGCGTGAGGTGCTATTCAGGTATTACTTCATCAGTATCTTCAAGGCCTGCTTGAGCAACTCCTCCACCGTTGCGCCGCCCGCGGCGTCAAGTCCCGCCAGGGCCTTTCGTACCTGCGGTTCCTTGTATCCCAGATTGAGCAACGCCGAGACGACATCATCCATGACATCCTCCGTCGGGATTTCCCGCGCCTCAAAGGCCGGAAGAGAGGAAAGATCCAGTTTGCCGGCCTTGTCCTTCAATTCCAGGACCAGACGTTCGGCGGTCTTCTTGCCGATGCCCGGAATCGTCGAGAGTTTGTGGACATCTCCCTGGGCAAGGGCCTGGGCAAGCGGAGCAGGCTGGATATTGGAGAGTATGTCGCGGGCCATCTTGGGGCCGATGCCCGAGACCGAAATTAGCAGTTGAAAAAAGGATTTCTCCAGGCGGGTGCGAAAACCGTACAGTTGGATGGCGTCCTCCCGCACGCTGGTATGGATATGGAGCGAGGCGGCGCCCCCTTCTTCGGGCAGTTCGTAATAGGTGGAAAATGGGATCAACACCCGGTATCCGACGCCATGCACGTCCAGAATGATGTGATCGGGCGATTTGTAGGCAATGACTCCCGTCAACAGTGCGATCATATCTTCAGGTCCCTCCAGGAACTCGGTTTCCGCGACAACGGTTTGGTTCCCCCGGTCCTCTGCTTCAGGGCGTAGGAGTTGATATGGCAGACCGCCACCGCCAAGGCATCGGAGGCGTCGGCCTGGGCGATCTCCGGCAACCCGAGGAGCGCCTTGAGCATCTTCTGCACCTGCCCCTTTTCGGCCCTGCCCTGCCCCACCACGGCCTGTTTGACCTGCAGCGCCGTATATTCGGCCACCGGCAGATCGGCATGCACCGCCGCCACGATCGCTGCGCCCCGTGCCTGGCCAAGCTTGAGGGCACTTTGCACGTTGGTGGAAAAGAAGATGTTCTCCACCGCCACCTCATCGGGCCGATATTCGGCGATGACGGAGCAAAGACCGTCGAAGATCCTTTTCAGGCGGCCGGGAAAGTCAGCGGCGCTGTCGGTGAAGATTGCGCCGTTGTCGACGTGAACGAGCCGATTGCCCTCTTGTTCAACGATGCCGTAACCGGTGATGCGCGAACCGGGATCGATGCCCAACACTCTCATGGCTGTGCCGCTGCATACCAGTGCCAAATCAAGGATGAAATCAAGGCGGTAAGGATTGAGGCGGCGAAGGCGTACAGGCAGTACGTTGAGGAGCCGAAGACGAGCCAACGCAGATAGCGCCTTGATTTGGAATCGGTATCAGGCATTCAGCAATCCGGCGATCCATACGGCATAGAACACAGCCAGGACACACCCCCATACCATGGCTGGCCGCTTTTCGAAACGTCCCCGCTCGGGAAACGATCTAAAAAGAAAAAACAGGGACGCCGACAGCCATCCGGCAAACCCGATGATGGTAACAATGGCCCACACCTCGTTCATGACGATATTATCCTTTCCCGATCAGGCGCCTGAAGAGCGTCCCCAGGCGAAGCTTCCATACCATGGTGACCGCTTCCCTGACGATCTTGCCGGACATCTTTGAGGTGCCGGCGTGACGGTCGATAAAGATGATCGGCACTTCAACAATCCTGAAACCCTTTTCCATGCAGTGATAGTTCATTTCGATCTGAAACGAGTAGCCGTCCGATTTGATACTGTCCAGGTCAATGGCCTCGATCGCGGACCGGCGAAAGCATTTGAAGCCGCTCGTGCAGTCATTGACCCGCAGGCCGGTCACAATACGGCTATAGACACTGGCGAAGTAGCTGAGCATCAGGCGGCGAAGGGGCCAGTTGACGACGCTGATGCCGTTCAAGTAGCGCGATCCTATGACCAGATCGGCGTCCTGAATGGCTTCCAGGAAGAGCGGAAGCACTGTCGGGGAATGGGAAAAATCCGCATCCATCTCGATCAGGTAATCGGCTCCAGCGGCAAGGGCCAGCTTGAAACCCTCCCGGTAGGCCGAACCCAGACCGAGCTTGCCGGAGCGATGGAGCACCTTGATGCGTTCGTTTGCAGCGGCCAGTTCATCAGCGAGCTTTCCGGTGCCGTCGGGCGAGCTGTCGTCGACAAACAATATCTGCAGGTCGGGGTGCTGCGCCAGGATTTCTCCGGAAAGGCGGGTGATGTTGTCCCGCTCGTTGTAGGTGGGAATGATGACGATGGCTTTCAAATTCCGAATTCTCCAAGGCACGTGGAATGGGTGTCGCCGGCACGCTCCGCAACGCTTGAATGTACGGCATGACCGACGTAAAAGTCAAGGCTGGATACACCCGCATTATCCCCTCACCCGGCCTTCGGCCACCCTCTCCGGGAGGGAGAGGGTAACATTTATACCCTTCTCCCTCGGGGAGAAGGTGCCCCGGTGGGGCGGATGAGGGGAATTTTGACGTGCCGCAAAAAAACCACGACGGACATCGCCGGGTTCAGGTGAATATTCCGGCAAGTTCCGCGCCACACTCGGGGCAAACACCCCCAACGAGCCTGTTATCGACCATTTGAAACCCTGCGCGCCTGATAACCGTGGCACTGCACGCCGGACACTCGGTATTTTCGCGGCCTCCGTCCAGGTTCCCCACGTAGAGGAAACGCAATCCGGCCCGACGGCCCGCCTCGACCGCCCGTGCCAGGCTTGCGCGGGGAGTGGCCTCCCGGTCCATCATCCGGTACTGGGGGAAGAAACGCGAGATGTGCCACGGCACGTCTCGGCCAAGTTCGTCGGCAATAAACTGGGCGATTCCGTTCAATTGTTCATCAGAATCGTTCTCGCCGGGGATCACCAGGGTCGTGATCTCAATCCAGATCTCGCGCCGTCGGTAATCGCGAATGCAAGCCAGGACCTCCTCCAGCCTTGCCCCGGCAACACGCCGGTAAAAGTCGTCCGTAAAACCTTTCAGGTCGATATTCGCAGCGTCCAGAAAGGGGGCAACGGCATCCAGGGCCTGGGTGGTGATATAGCCGTTGGTGACGAATATATTTTTCAGGCCGGCCGCGGAAGCCAGCCGGGCGCAATCGAGCGCAAATTCGCAGAAAATGGTCGGCTCGGTGTAGGTGTACGAGATGGAGCGGCACCCATTCCCGAGAGCCTGTTCGATGATTTGTTCGGGTGTTGCGGACTGTCCGGGGATATTCGCGGCAGGCCCCGGATCGTACTGGGCAATGGTATGATTCTGACAGTAGCGGCAGCGGAAGTTACACCCAACCGTGGCTATGGAGTAACTCGTAGTGCCGGGCAACACGTGGAAGAGCGGCTTTTTTTCCACGGGATCGACATGTTCGGCCACAACCCGGCCATACACCAGCGACATGAGCCGGCCGGCCCGATTTTCCCTGACGCGGCAGATGCCGCGCATCCCCGGTGCAATCCGGCAGCGGTGGCGACATAGATTGCATCTGACGGTATCGTGCGGCAGTTTTTCGTAGAATAAAGCCTCGCGCATGACACACCTCCCATGCCGTATCCGAATGCTGATGATATTGCTTCGGCAATTATTACGGAACTAGGTAAACAACCATATCAAGGGCAGGAGCGGCGCTTGCCCCGCCCAATCGGGGCGCGGCAAGCAGCGGGAAGACTACGGCAGGGCAATATAACGGTTTTTCCCGGCTCTCTTGGCCTGCTGCAATGCATGGTCGGCCCTGCTGACGCACTCGTACACGCCCGGGCCCGGTTTATGCTCGCTGAGCCCAATGCTGATAGTGGTACGGATGCCCGGCTTGAAGGCCTTGAATTCGGTCATCGCGACCGATTCGTGGATCTTCTGGGCCACCGCAAGAGCGCCATCGATCGTGGTTTCGGGAAGGAGAATGAGAAACTCCTCGCCACCCCAACGGGCACAGATATCCTCATTGCGGACGCACCCCCTGAAAACGCGCGAGATCTCCACCAAAACGTCGTCGCCGGCATTATAGCCGTAGGTGTCGTTGATCTTCTTGAAGCAGTCGATATCGGCCAGGATAATGGAAAAGGTGCGGTTGTGACGCTGCGCGCGACTGTACTCCTGCTCGATCATTTCCTTGATGTGGCGACGGTTTGTCAGGCCGGTCATGGGATCTATCCTGGTTGCCAGGTCGAGCGAGCGGTCAAGTTCCACAAGCCGCGTTTTCAGGATTCCATTCTCATGAGCCAGGTTTTCCGAGCGGCGGGCCAGCTTCGTATAGCTCTCCAGCAACAACTTGAACTTGGGGTACAGAGGGCTGCCGTCTGCAATGATATTCTCGAACTGGCTCATATCCTCGGACAATGCCAATCCCGCTGCTTTTCTGTTCAAGGCCATGGTCCATCCTCCGGACGGTACTGCGAAGGTCATTGCCGGGAAATCCCGGCATCAGGCTTAAGCTGTAATTTTAGTCGATAATATCCTATTTGTCACGCATCATCACAGGTAAAAACCCAGGCTCGTCCCGGCGGCGCCCAATCGCCCGGTCCCGGTCGGCGCGCCTCAAGCCTTGCGTCATATGATGAAATAAGATAGTTTCTCATCCGGAGTTTCCGGATGGAAGCGGACAGACTCCGGTTGAACGATTCGTGTATTTTCCGATGCATCGGCCAATGCAAGGTGAACAATGACGGAATCCGGTAATATATTCGGCCACATCCCTCCTTACCTGCCCACAGAGTTGTTCGAGACCCTGGCCCGCAAGGGGACCGTCCGCATTGAACGGATCCTGTCCCATGGCCAGGCCACGCCGGAGGGGGAATGGTACGACCAGGACCAGGATGAATGGGTGCTATTGCTGGCCGGTAGCGCCGGGCTGTTTTTCGAAGGAGAACCTGAACCGCGCAGCCTGATGGCGGGCGATTACCTCTTGATCCCTGCCCGCCGGCGCCACCGGGTGGCCTGGACCTCCACGAACGAAACAACGATCTGGCTGGCGGTGCATATTGGCGGATGACGTTATTCCGGCATTCGATGTAATCGGAATCAGCAAAAAAACGGCGATACGGCTTCAACCGTGACGCCCCTGCAGGCCTCTTCAGGAAAGGATATCCCATGACGGCAACAACCTTGCTCTACTTTCTCGGCGCATCCATTGTGCTTAGCCTGGTGCCCGGCCCCGACAACATCTTTGTGCTAACCCAGGGGATCGCCCGCGGCAGAAAAGCCGCCATCGTCACGGCGCTCGGCATGTGCAGCGGCGTCAGCGTCCATACCACGGCGGCCGCTTTCGGGATTTCCGCCCTTTTCTATTCATCGCTGGTCGCCTTCAATATCATCAAATACGCCGGCGCCGCCTATCTGCTCTACCTGGCCTGGAAGACACTCAAGGAACGTTCCGCCATACGGTTGGCCAAGGCCGACGAACGGCCCGTCGCCGCTCTGTTCAGGCGGGGTTTCATCATGAACGTGCTCAACCCCAAGGTGGCCATGTTCTTTCTGGCCTTCCTGCCCCAGTTCGTATCTCCCAAGGCGGGCCATTTCGCCCTGCAGATGCTGCTCCTGGGATTCATATTCATGCTGCAGGCGATAGTCATCTTCTGCCTGATCGGCTACTTTTCCGGCAGCGTCGGCAACCTGATCCTCACCAGGCCCAGAATCGGCACATACCTCGATTTCCTGACCGCAGGGGTTTTCACGTCGTTGGGAATCAAGCTGGCACTGGCGGAACGGTGATGAAACCCCATATCCACGTAGCCTGCGCCATCATCGAGCATGACGGGATGATCCTTGCCGCCCAGCGTAGCGAAACCATGAGAATGCCGCTCAAATGGGAATTTCCCGGCGGAAAACTGGAATCGGGCGAAACGCCCGAGACATGCCTTGTCCGCGAGGTCCGCGAGGAGCTCGCCATCGGCATCAGCCTCGTCCGGGCCCTCCCGGTCACGACCCATTCCTACGAAACCTTCACCGTCACCCTGTATCCGTTTGTCTGCGCGCCGGCCGGCGGTGTCATGACCCTCTACGAACACCGGGCCGTGGCCTGGATGGAGCCGGAGCAGATGTTTGCCCTGGACTGGGCCGAGGCCGATCTGCCGATCATTGCCGGCTATCTGGCCACCCGGGACCCGGGGACTGAACGGGGTGCCCGTACGTGACCTCTCCCCATAAACCTGCCATGGGGCAGGTCTATTTTGTCCTGATCCTTACCACCTTCTTCTGGGGGGGCAGCTTTCTTTTCACCAAGATCGGCCTTCGCGAGATCCCGCCACAGCTCTTCGTCCTGATGCGCTTCAGCCTGGCAACCTTGATCATGTTGCTCGTCTCCGGCCCACGTCTCAGGAATCTCAATCGAGGGACAGTGCGGCGCGGTGCGACGGTCGGCGTCACCCTGGGCCTGACCAACATCAGCTTTGTCTTCGGCGTCCAGGGAACCAGCATCTCGCGGGCCGGTATCCTCAACAACCTGTTTGTTCTATTTATTCCATTGCTGGTCAAGATCGTTTGGGGCGATAGAATCGGCCGCAACAACCTGGCGGGCATCGTCATGGCCTCAGTCGGTATCTGGCTTTTGGCCACCGGCGCCAACGAGGGTTTCAACCGGGGCGACCTGATCTCCACCTTCTGCGCCCTGATGATCGCCTGTCAGATCATAACCGTATCCAAGGTGCTGAAGGACGACGACGTCTATCTGGTCTCGCTGGTGCAGTTCGCCACGGTAACCCTGCTGGCCGGAGGCATCGTCCTTTTGCTCCCGATGCCCCATGTCGCCCTATCCCGTCCCGCCATCCTGTCGGTGGCCTATTGCGCGCTGTTTCCCACCGTGTTCTGTTTCACCCTCCAGAACGCCTACCAACGTTACGTTACCGCCACCCGGGCCGGGCTGATCTATACCCTCGACCCGATCTGGAGCCTGATCGCCGGATTTTTTTTCCTGGGCGAACGCCTCGGGGCCTGCGAATTGCTGGGGTGCGGGATCATCTTCATGGCTGTTGTCATTCCTCTGGGTGTGCGGTATCTTACCGAACGAAGATTGGTGAGGAGGTACGCGGGAATGGCGGCGGATAGGGTTCAGGGCATGGATTGATGGAAAGTACAACGCCGGAAAATCCATCATGCCTTCTGCCAATGGCTTGGTGTCGGACTTTGACGGCTCGATGGGAATGTTTTCGGGAGGATTTCGGTTACCGCCTGGACGTTGACAGCCAGATGGTAGAACGGCTGCAGTAGGCGTACGAAGATATAAAAGCGCGGCAGGGAGCCGGATTCGGCCACCCTTCAAAAGGGAAACGATATTCTTCGTGCATTGCCACAAGCGGCGATAAGAGCTTTTCAGGCTACGACACGATACGGCAACTCGCGTCCCGTGCGGTTAGTTCATACTCGCTAATTCCGGCACTTCTGGCCGCTGCCGTCGTTGGGACTCCTTGATGCAGCTCCTGCTCCACCCACGTCACCGCGCCTTGGCGCCAGCCAAAATATCACGGAATGCTTACCCACGACTAACCGCCCGTGACATTAGCGTCCGTTTGCCCTGGGGGCCGCATCCTTGGTCTGGGCCTCTTTGCCGCTTCTGTTCTGTGTCCCGGCCGCTGCAGCCTTTGCCATGGCCTCTCGCGAGATGGTAACGGAATCACTTTTGGTCTTTTGCGTGCTCTTCTGGGCCATGGTGCCAACGACCGTTGCCGTAACGGTGTTGTCCGCCTGGGCCAGCGGATTGAGGTTGGCCGGGGTGCCTACAACGGCCGCGGGTGAGAGTTGAGCCAGTTCCATTGTAACCTCCATGAGGTGGACTTAGTAATCTTATCGGTGAGATAGGATCTTTCTTAAATGGGGCCTACAACACAAGGAAATGTTGGTCTCATTCCCCCATTGACAAGGGGGGATTTGCTTCGAGTGGTACAAATACCCCTTCCGATAGACACCCGAGCCTTGTCCAATGTTTATACCTATTTTGCGATCTGTCAATTTTAAAACGCGCATGCGTGAAGCGCACCCCCCCATCGGCATCTTAGACTTGAGTTTTGGCTAAAAATGAGATAAGGTGCGGGCTCATTTACGGAGAAGTGGCCGAGTGGTCGAAGGCGCTTGACTCGAAATCAAGTGTGGGGGTGACTCCACCTAGGGTTCGAATCCCTACTTCTCCGCCATGAAAACAAAGGGTTACAGCAACGATGCTGAAACCCTTTTTGTTTATCTTGGAGCTTAACGCACCATATTATTATGTAGCCGGATAAGTGTAAAATCTATAAAGCCTCACTTTAACTTCAGGCCGCGTAGTACACCTTGCCATTTCCATCCAGTCCCTGAACCTCTTGCTGCCCCCTGTCATTGGCCTTCAATTGCCTCAAGTTCGTGATGTCTCTCAACGGTGGTGCCCCGAATAGACGATTGTATTCACGGCTGAACTGGGAAGGGCTCTCATAGCCTACTTGAAACGCGGCATTTGCGGCATCCATGCGTTCTGCCAGCATGAGTCGTCTAGCCTCCTGCAATCGAAGTTGCTTCTGATACTGCAATGGACTGAGGGCGGTCAACGAACGAAAATGATGATGAAACGTTGAAGTACTCATGTTAGCCTGCGCGGCAAGGCTATCCATGCTAATAGCCTGGGAGTAATTGTTCTTCAACCAACCGATTGCTTTCGCAATTTGTTGACTCTGACTCCCTGCCGTTGCTATTTGACGCAACCGCTCACCTTGATCTCCTACCAACAAGCGATAAATGATTTCCCGCTGGATGACCGGCGACAGGATCGGAATGTCCTTTTCATCTGCAAGCAGGTCGATCAATCGTACAAAAACGTTGATTAACTGAAGTGTCACCTCGCCAGTCGCCATGCCTCGGTTTGATAGTTGTGGTCTTGGTTGAGGTAGATTGCTGTCCACCATCAGTTGCGATACCTCACGCAAATCAATTTTTAACCTGAGCCCTAGATAGGGCTTGTCAGGACTTGCCTCGATAATCTGCACGATAGTCGGAAGATGCACTGACGTGATGAGATAGTGGTGGGCATCATACACATACGTGTCATCACCAAGCATCACACGCTTGGCTCCTTGAGCGACCAGGCATACGCTTGGTTCGTACATGCCGCTGATCGGTTCCGTCGGTCCCTCTCGTCGAAAGAGGGATAGACCCGGGACGGCAGTTGTGTGCAATTCTCCCTGTTCGGTCCATCGGGCAATGCTCTTGTTTAATGTTTCAATCGCACTTTCCAATCCATTATCCTCAATTTTGTTATCAGCAACCAAATTTTTCATAATTGCCTCCTGGTTAAATACTACCCAACCCACCCCACCGTGACAATCAATTTTCAGCTATTTGCAGGATTAGGCAAAATTTCGACTGGATCGGTCTATCTTCTTTTGAAATTTCGGTAGTAGGATACAATCATCAGCAAGGTTGACGCACTGATGAAGAAGTAAATAAATGCAAAAACGCCCATTGGGAAATAAACACCACACAGGAGACTAAACATGAACAATTTCATTTTCAGCATTCCAACCACAGCCTACTTCGGCAAGGGTTAAATCACTATTCTCGGCGAGACCATCAAGGCGCATGGCGGTTCCAAGGTGCTGTTGGCCTACGGCGGCGGAAGCATCAAGAAGAACGGGATCTACGACACCATTCTTGAGCAGTTCAGTAAAGCCGGTCTGGCATTTGCGGAGTTAAGCGGAATCCAGCCGAACCCCCGGATCGAAAGCGTGGAGGAAGGGATCAAGCTCTACCGCGAAAACGGCTGCGATTTCATTCTGGCCGTGGGAGGCGGGTCTACCCTGGATGCCTGTAAGGCCATTGCTGCCGGGGTTAAATATGATGGGCCGGCTTCCGACCTCTTCGTCAATGAGTCGGGGGTCTCTCCAATCGTGGCGGCAGCTCCCTTGGCCACCATCCTGACCATGGCAGGGACCGGTTCCGAATTGGATATGGGAGCAGTTATCACCGTCGGCGAAGATCATAAGAAAAAAGTCGTCATGCACCCGCTCCTTAATCCCAGGTTCTCTATCCTGGATCCTGAATACACTTATACGGTGCCGGAACATCATTCCATGGCGGGCGTCGCGGACATCCTCTGCCATCTCATGGAACAATATTTCACCCCTGATGCGAACGCAAAGGTTCAGGACCGCATGAACGAGGGAGTTATGAAGGTTGTTCTGGAGGATGCCCCAAAAATCCTGGCAAATCCCAAAGATTATGACGCCCGCGCCAACATCATGTGGGCCAGCTCCATGGCGTTGGCCGGTTTCCAGTTTGTGCTTGGCAAGCCGATGTTCCCGTTCCCTCTTCATGGCATGGGGCACGAACTCTCCAGCAAGTACGACATGACCCATGGCGTCACCCTGGCTCTTCTGACCCCCGCCTGGATGCGCCATACCATGAGCGCCGCTCCTGAACACCTGCCGGTCTTTGCACGATTCGCTCGCAATGTCCTCGATATACGTGAGGAAGACGATGCCAAGGCTGCAGAAGATGGTGTCAAAAAGTTACGGGCATTTTATTCCGCCATCAAGATGCCTGCGAATCTTCGTGAGGCTGGCGTCAAGGAAGAGGATCTGGAAGTTATGGCAGAGAAGGCAGTGGAAAATGGAAATTTGGGCATCCTGACCTCGATTGGCAAGGATGAAGCCCTTCAGATCATGCGTGCGGCATTTTGAATCAAAGGAGAAAATTATGAAAAAGCGTACTTTAGGAAAAAGCGGCCTGGAAGTCTCGGCCCTCGGGCTTGGCTGCATGAGCATGAGTTTCGGCTACGGCCCGGCTGCAGATAAACAGGAGATGATTGCGCTGATTCGCTCGGCAGTTGAACAGGGAGTCACTTTCTTCGACACCGCCGAGATCTATGGCCCGTTCACGAACGAGGAACTCGTGGGCGAAGCACTCGCACCGTTCCGCGAACAGGTGGTCATCGCCACCAAGTTCGGCTTCGATTGCGACAGTGGCAAACCGGGCGATTTGAACAGTCAGCCGGAGCACATCAAACAGGTCGTCGAGGCATCGCTTAAACGGCTCAAGACGGACACGATTGACTTGCTCTATCAGCATCGCGTTGACCCGAACGTGCCCATTGAAGACGTGGCCGGGACAGTGAAAGAGTTGATCCAGCAAGGTAAGGTCAAGCACTTCGGACTGTCCGAAGCCGGGGCGCAAACCATCCGTCGTGCGCACGCCGTCCAGCCGGTAACTGCGCTCCAAAGCGAATACTCGCTCTGGTGGAGAGAGCCGGAAGCGGAAGTTTTGCCGACCTTGGAAGAACTGGGAATCGGATTCGTGCCCTTCAGCCCGTTGGGCAAAGGCTTTCTCACGGGAAAGATCAACGAGGAAACGAAATTTGACAGCACCGATTTCCGCAATCAGGTACCCCGTTTTAGCGAGGGGAATCGAAAGGCAAATCAGGTCCTGGTCGATCTGATCGGTCGATTTGCGGAGCAGAAAAAAATAACTCCCGCCCAGGTCGCGCTGGCCTGGCTACTGGCTCAGAAGCCGTGGATTGTTCCGATTCCCGGCACCACGAAGCTACCTCGCTTGCATGAGAACAACGGAGCCGCTTCAGTTCAACTTACGACGGAAGACCTGCGCGAACTCGAAAGAGCTGCATCAAAAATCACGGTGCAAGGCGCGCGCTATCCGGAGAATCTGCAAAAACGGGTTGGACGCTGAACCCGGAAAACAAACGGAGAATGAAGCAAGCAGGCAAAATTTATTACGGTAAAATTAAAACTGGCAGAGAACTAAAAAATAACGGGAGCGACCATGAACACAAACGATCTGAACAAGAGCGTAATTTTCCCCATTGGAGAAAAGCTTGAAAGTAAAAATTTCAACGGAACAGTCTGGCTCAATATGCTGGTGCCTTCCGGCTCGGCCCTTCCCATCGGAAACGTGACCTTTGAGCCGGGATGCCGCAACAGTTGGCACTCACATGCGGGTGGACAGATTCTGCTGGTGACGGGCGGCAGAGGATATTACCAGGAATGGGGGAAGCCGGCTCAGGAGCTTCACGCAGGAGATGTTGTCAATATCCCTGCCGCTGTCAAGCACTGGCATGGCGCTGCCAAGGATAGCTGGTTTATCCACCTTGCCATTGAGGTCCATCCCGAAAAAGGTCCGGCAACCTGGCTGGAGCCGGTATCGGACGAAGATTACAATAAATTGAAATAAGGAGGTGTTTCAGTGGCTATCAGTGAAACAGCACATAAAAACCACGAAGTACTGTTCCCGAACCACACATCAACACTTGCGATCACCGATCCTGAACTTATCGAAATATTCGACAATTTTGCCTTTGACGAAGTGCTTTCACATGGAAACCTTGATACAAAAACAAGGCTTATGATGATCTTGGCGTCACTTATTGCCCAGCAGACGTTGACCGAATACAAGGTTATGCTCGGCGGAGCACTGAACGTTGGCGTCACGCCGGTTGAAGTGAAAGAAATTGTCTATCAGGCCGTGCCCTATGTGGGCATTGCCAAAGTCTTAGATTTCATTCATGCCACGAATGACATACTGGCAAGCAGGGGAATAAAACTGCCCCTGGAAGGCCAATCCACCACTTCACCGGAAACGAGATTGGAGAAAGGATTGGCATTACAAAAAGAAATATTCGGCGACATGATTGACAGGATGTATCAGGAATCACCTGCAAATCAGCTTCATATTCAAAAATTATTGTCGGCGAATTGTTTTGGCGATCATCTGACAAGGACGGGGTTGGATATAAAAATTCGAGAACTATTGACATTTTCAATGATTTTATCTTTGGGTGGCTGTGAGTCACAATTAAAAGGGCATATACAAGGCAATATAAATATTGGCAACGACAAAGAGGTATTGCTGAGTGTGGTTACGCAGTTATTGCCTTATGTGGGATATCCAAGATCCTTGAATGCACTGCGCTGTATAAATGAAGTCGGGTGAAAAAGGAGAACGAAATGACAAATGTTAACGTAGTTCTCGGTGCAGGATTGATTGGTCAGGCGATAGCTCGACGAGTCAGCACAGGTAAACACGTTCTGCTGGCGGACCTTCACCAGGAAAACGCCGATGCGGCCGCGAAGGTCCTCAGCGACGCTGGATTCGAGGTGAGCACCGCTATTGTCGACGTTTCCTCGCGCACGTCGGTCCACGCACTGGTCGAGACAGCCACCGCAATCGGCACCGTAACCGGCGTCATTCATGCTGCCGGTGTTTCCCCAACGCAGGCATCACCGGGCACGATTCTGAAAGTCGATCTGTATGGCACCGCGCTCGTGCTTGAGGAATTCGGCAATGTCATTGCGCAGGGTGGAGCGGGCGTTGTGATCGCCTCGCAGTCGGGGCACCGCCTCCCCGCGTTGACACCTGAGCAGGACAAGGCACTGGCAACCACGCCCGCCGATGAATTGCTCGCTCTGCCGATGCTCCAGCCGGACCAAGTGACGGACCCGCTCCACGCCTACCAGGTCTCCAAGCGGGGCAACTCGCTGCGGGTGATGGCAGAGGCGGTACGATGGGGCAAGCGTGGCGCTCGGGTCAATACAATTAGTCCCGGCATTATCTGCACGCCTCTCGCCAAGGAGGAGCTGGCTGGACCTCGCGGCCCGGGATACCGCCGCATGCTCGAACTGTCCCCGGCGGGTCGCATCGGCACCCCGGATGAGGTGGGGGCCGTTGGCGCTCTTTTGATGGGCCCGGACGGCACATTCATTACCGGCAGCGACTTCCTTATGGACGGCGGAGTCACGGCCTCCTACTGGTATGGCGAACTTGCTCCGAAGTGAATGGAATAAAGATGATTGAAAGGGATGGAAAATGAGACAGCAAAAAAGCCTGAGTGTTTATTATTCACGCAAAGGAAATAACTACGTGGGAGGCAGTATTGTCAATCTGCCAGTCGGCAACACAGAAGTGATTGCCAAGAAAATACAGGGACTGACAGGAAGTGACCTGTTTCAGATACAAACCGTAAAATCGTATCCGGAAGATTATACGGAAGCGACCCGTGTTGCGCAGGATGAACTGAGCGGAAATGCCCGGCCTGAGCTCACGGAAATGGTTGCTGACATGGATTCTTATGATGTGATTTATCTCGGCTATCCGAATTGGTGGGGAACGATGCCGATGGCGGTCTTTACGTTTCTGGATTCTTACGATTTATCGGGAAAGACCATAGTTCCCTATTGCACTCATGAGGGTAGTGCCCTGGGAAGCAGCGAGCGCGATATCAAGAAGCTTTGTCCGACTGCAAAGGTCTTATCCGGTTTGGCAATTAAAGGCGGGACTGTTGGCAGGGTAGACAAAGATTTGGCAAATTGGTTGAAAAAACTCGATTTGCTATGACTTTTGCTAAAACGTTTAAAAGGAATCCATCATGAAGGCTATAGCTATAAACGGAAGCCCCAGGCCGGGCGGCAATACGGAGACCATGCTCAAGAAGGCGCTTGAACCTTTGGAAACCGCCGGTTGGAGCACGGAATACTTGCGGATTGGCGGAAAACCGGTACGGGGGTGTCTGGCCTGCATGAAGTGCGTTGAAAATCGCAATGGACGGTGCATTATCGAGGGCGATGTTGTGAACGAGTACCTGGGAAAGATGTACGCAGCGGATGCGATAATCCTCGGTTCCCCGACCTATTTCGCCGATGTAACTTCGGAATTAAAGGCTCTGATCGATCGAGCCGGCTTTGTTGCCCTGGCCAACGGAGGAGCGTTCAGCGGCAAGATCGGGGCAGCCGTCGTGGCGGTCCGACGCGGTGGCGCGACCCATGTTTTCAACACCATTAATAACATGTTCCTCATATCCTCCATGATTGTTCCCGGATCCTTGTACTGGAACATGGGTGTGGGGTGCGATAAAGGGGAGGTGCTTGGTGACGACGAGGCTATGCGGAATATGAACCATCTCGGGCAAACAATTGCCTGGCTTGGGGCGGCCATCGCCTCGGTATCCAATATCTCTCCCTTCCATAAGCTCGCTGTAGAGTTGCATTAGTTGCGAGAAGATGTTTCCGTTTGGCGGGACACTGGCGCGTAACTTCGAAATGGCCTCTTATCAAAAGGAGAGAACACATGGAAAATAAAATTTCACGCCGTAGTTTTCTGAAGGAAAGTGCCATTGTGCTGGGTACTGTTGCTGTCTGCGATCTTAAAGGTATTGGCAACGCTTTTGCCGTACAGCAGGAAAAATCCCAGGTTTTTTTCACAACAGACATCAGTGCCGCCGGACTGCTGCAAATCTATTCCAAAATCAACCAGGACATAACTGGCAAAGTCGGGATCAAGTTACACACCGGCGAGCAGCACGGTCCCAACATATTGCCGCGGGACATGGTTAAAGCCTTGCAGCAGCAAATTCGCAACAGCAATCTGGTGGAAACCAACACCCTGTACAAGGGTAATAGATCTACTACTGCGGATCATCGCGAAACCATTAAGATCAATGGCTGGGATTTCTGCCCGGTGGACATTATGGACGAGGACGGGGCGGTGATGATCCCTGTTAAGGGCGGGAAGCATTTCAAGGAAATGTCGGTAGGCAAACACATGCTCAATTACGACTCGATGGTAGTGCTGACCCATTTCAAGGGTCACGCCAGTGGCGGCTTTGGCGGTTCGCTGAAGAACATCGCCATAGGCTGCGCGGACGGTCCCATTGGCAAGAAAATGATCCACGGCGCACCGGATAATGTGCATTACGAGCTCTGGCTAAAAGGCGAACCTTTCCAGGAAAATATGGTGGAGTCGGCAAAAGCCACTATAGATCATTTCGGCAAGAGGATCGTCTATATAAATGTGTTGCGTAACATGTCAGTGGACTGCGACTGCGCCGGCATCGCGGCAGCGCCGGTCAAGGCGCGCAATCTGGGCATTCTGGCTTCCACCGATCTCCTGGCCGTAGACCGGGCTTCCATCGACATGGTGTATAAACTGCCCGAGGCTGAGCTTCACGACCTTAGAGAACGCATTGAGTCCCGGAAAGGCTTGCGCCAGCTGTCGTACATGAAAGAGATGAAAATGGGCAATGATCGGTATGAGTTGATTACGCTATAAGGATAAGAGTCTATAGTAGAACTTCTCTCACGCTTCGGCAACGGCTCCGGGCATCCTGTCTTGTTCACGCGGCTCGCCCTGGATGTTTTCGCTCAAGAAACCGAAACGATCCGTAGTAGCTATGACTATCATTCTCTGTCCCATTCGGCGCTCGGCGACACACCTCCCCCCAAAAGTAGACACGGCAAAAAGATTTTGAACGATGTTGGATTAGGGCACAGACGGGAACCGACGCTTTGAGGTTTGAGTACTGCCCGCCAGCGAGTTCGGCGAGGTTGTCGCCGCTCTAATCTAAAATACCACTTTCACCAAACGGGCTGTTTTTGGGGCTGATTTGAATAGACTTTATTGAACTTTAGGCAATGGGTATTTAGGCGTATCTATTTGAAGTATGATTCTTGATCACAAACCTTTCATTCACCTCCATACATCCGGGACATTTTGTAGTTGTCATGGTTATCATTGTCGATACAAATCAAGCCAAGTTTAATCTAATTCCAAACTTTTAGATGTCAGCCCCCAGGAATCTCTTTAAAAATAACAACTTCCGTGTAAAGCGTTCCTATTCCCGCTGACGGGTGTCCGGCATTTTTCGGACCTCGGCCATATCGCTGGAAGGGTAGCGGTGATATGGCTGCACCGTAATTTAACCCTCTCTTGGATGCTCAAACTCCACTCTGCCCCATTGCGGGGCCCACCAATTTGCCCTTCAATTCAAATTAATTAATTCTAATTCATAAACGGCCCTTTTCCGCCATGGCGGCGTAAATCCTTTGGCTTGCCTGTGCGACGTACCGATGCACGCCTCCGCGAAATAACTTGATTTTTTGGTTATGATAAAAATTGATTGCTTCCGAACAAATATTAATAGTTTATAATTAAAAGTTGCCAGATGAAAACTAATTACACCTGCCCGACTATCCCGAAATAATCATGCGGGAATGTTCGGCTCGCAGGCATGATTATTGCGCACATAAGAACCGTATTTTGAATCCTTGAGGTTTACGGATAATGCATGGCCGTATGTTACCTGAGAGGGAAATCAGAACGGAAGGTGGTGAGCAGGTACTGCAGAAGCTTGGATCAAGCAGCAAAAGACATTTGTTTGGCAGTAAGAACACACTTCAAGAAGGAGACAAAGGAATGGTAAAAAAACTAATTAGCATCCTTGTCGTAGGTGCTCTGGCTTCATTTGCGAGTATCGCAATGGCCGGTACCTCACCGCAAACAGGTGTCAATGGTTCGTTCCATGATATCACGTATCTTGGCGCGACCATCGGCTCCTACAATCAAGACGATTACCAGCGGGTTTGCATCTTCTGCCACACCCCGCATAATGCGCAGGCGAATACCGG